>NZ_JBYEIQ010000001.1:0-868184 GCF_058386955.1 Fodinibius sp. GM21
CCCGCTCTTTTTTTATTACCTAACGGTGATCCCACGCGGGGTCACCGTTTTTTTTGTTTTGGGTCTTAAATCTTGGTGTATAATCAATGAATAAGTCCCCTTATACGTTTTTACCAAGGTATATTATTCGGTATATTATAGGCTTATAAGGACATTTTGTTTTTAAAGGGTATAGTTGTTATAAACTCTCTCAAAATTTGTTAGTGGTTATGGACTTTTCTGATTTTATCAATCGATATAAAGATAAGCTGCACAATCTCTTCAATATTAAAAGTGATATTGATGAGTTAAGCTTAAGCCGTGGTTTGCCTGATGAGATATTTAATCAAGTTATGGATTGCAAACCGCTGAGTGTATTTATTCCTGAAGAATATGGAGGTCGAGGGGCAGAAACACATGAGGCACTGGCAATGTTAGAAGCCAGTTCATACGAGTCGCTTCCTCTTTCGTTAATGATGGGTATCAATGGGGCGCTTTTTCTACAGCCAGTAGCCAATTACGGCCGTGAAGAAGTTAAACAATCTATTTTTGATAGATTTTTGTATGAAAAAAATATGGGTGGACTAATGATTACAGAGCCTGATTTTGGTTCTGATGCCCTGCACATGGAGACTTCTTTTAAGAAGATTAACTCAGACAAAGGTGATGCTTTTAAGGTCAGTGGAACAAAGCATTGGGCGGGTTTAACAGGCGCTGCAGATTTTTGGTTGATTACGGCTCGCAAAGAAAACAGTAGCGGTGATCTAGGACGTGATATAGGTTTCTTTATTCATGATAGTAAACGCGGAGGCATTGAAGTAGAAGAATACTATAAGAATTTAGGGTTATATATGCTGCCGTATGGAAGGAATAAAATTAACATTACGGTACCTGAAGAATATAAATTACAGCCTAAATCTATCGGTATTAAGATGATGTTGGATGTACTGCATCGTAGTCGGTTGCAATTCCCGGGTATGGGCATTGGCTTTTTGAAGCGACTAATGGACGAGGCCATAACACATTGCAAAGAGCGCTATGTTGGAGGACAAAGTCTGTTTAATTATGATCAGGTCAAGAAGCGATTAAACAGATTGCAATCTTCCTTTACGGTGTGTTCTGCGATGTGTGCATTTACCAGTTCAAATGTACCCCTTACCAAAGATGTATCGAACATGGATCTTACGGCTAATGCCATTAAAACGTATACTACGGATCTGATGCAACAAGCTGCACAATCTTTATTGCAGTTAACCGGTGCCAAAGGATATCGATTGGATCATATTGCCGGACGAGCACTTATTGACAGTCGTCCATTCCAGATTTTTGAAGGCTCAAATGATATTTTATACCAGCAAATTTCAGAATCAGTTTTAAAAAATATGCGTAAGCTGAAACTCAAAAACCTCCACAAGTTTTTGAGTGAGTTTAAACTTACAGAACGTGCTTCGGATTATTTTTCTGATCTGTTAGATTTTAAAATTGATCATACTTTAGCCCAAGATCGGTTAGTTGAACTTGGAAAAATATTAAGTCGTGTAATTTCTCTTGAGTTTACGTTACGTCTTGGTGACAAAGGTTTTAATAAAGATCTCATAAATAATGCCATAACAGTTCTCAAAACAGATGTAGAAAGAATGGTGGCCTCTTTTACAAACGAGAAAGCCCCCAGTGTTGTTGAGAATTATGAAGAATCAAGTTCTTGGTTGGAATCGATTTTGCCCCAACACGCTCACAGTCAATAAGCGTTCTGCCAATCTAACACAAGCGCTATGGAGAAGGTTGTAGTTTTGACCGGTGCTGGCATGAGTGCCGATAGTGGGTTAAAAACCTTCCGTGACTCTGATGGCCTATGGGAAGGTCATGATGTTCAAGAAGTGGCAACACCGCAGGCATGGCAAAGAGATAAAGAACTTGTTTTAGAATTTTACAATGAGCGCCGTCAGCAATTACATTCGGTAGATCCCAATTCCGGACATCAAGCACTGGCCGAGTTAGAAGAGCAGTATGATGTAACCATTATCACACAAAATGTGGATGATTTGCATGAACGTGCCGGCTCATCGGATGTGATACATTTACACGGAGAGCTTTCGAAGGTTCGCAGCGAAGAAGATCCATCACTGATATATGATATCGGTGGTGATACTATTGAAGTGGGAGATACTGCTGAGGATGGGGCACAGTTAAGGCCTCATGTTGTCTGGTTTGGAGAACCGGTTCCAAACATGCGAAAAGCTGCCAAAACTGTATCTAAGGCTGACATATTAATTGTGATTGGTACTTCGCTTGTCGTTTATCCTGCAGCGGGGCTAGTTGATTTAGCAGACCAAAATATCCCAAAATATATTATTGATCCTGCCACTCCCGAACTTCGAACGTTTAAAGGATGGGAGCATGTTCAGGAGCGTGCAGCAGAAGGAACCCCAAAATTGATTCAGGATTTATTAGAGAATTAGAAAAATAATTTTTGATATAATTTTATGAGTGACCATAAAGCAAGTAAAGAAGAGAAAGAAGTTTTAGAGAATTATTTATTACAATTTTTAAACCTGGAAAAACGATATCCGTTACTTCCCGGTATTGAAAATGAAGAAGCTATGGCCGGGTTGATGGGATTAGAAAAAGAGGAGCTGAAAGAGCTTCGCGATCGTTTTTCTTCTAATGCCAAAGAAGCGGCAATTGAATTATTAGAAGATGGAGAAGTAGCAGAATGGATCGAAGAACTACCCTTTGAACAGGGAGACACCATTGTTGCTATTGGAGATTCGTTGACGGATGATCTGCAAAGCTGGTTTAACATCTTCCAACATGTATTGGAGATTGGGCTCGAAGATGCAGATTTGACCTTTGTGAACAGTGGCGTATCCTACAATACCTCGACTGATGCACTTAAACGATTAAACCGTGATGTATTAGATCACGATCCGGACTGGGTTATTGTGGCCTTAGGCACGTTTGATGCCCAGCGCTTACATGTATCGCCGGATCGTACATTGGTATCATTGGCCGATTTCTGGGAAAATCTCAATACTATTGAAACCGTGGTTAGTGAGGTGACTGATAACCCGTTAATCTGGCTTACGCCTCCCCCGGTTATTACTGAAATGCAGCAGCAGATGAGACTTTTCCATTTCGATCTTTTTGAGGAAGATTTGAGTCAGTATCGTGAAATATTAACCGGCAAAAAAGGATACATAGTCGATCCTCTTGGAGAACGGATGAAAGATAAAGATGACAGCGTAGAGGATCAGGAAGAGGAAGAGCCGGGCCCGGCTGCTTGGAATTATTTGAGTGATGGTCTACATCCGTCACTTTCCGGTCATTCAAATACCGTAAAAGAGCTTATTCGGTATTTAGCTCTGGCAAAAGAACCTGAAGAAGGTGCTCAGTTTGAAACTCCCGATGATTATGATGCGGAAGTGGACGATGATTAGAGGGTTACCTTCAGTTCGAGAACATTTAACGAAGGTTTGTAACTGGTGCTAAAACGTTTACTGGAAAGCTGTTTCTGTTCGATAAGTTCAGGATTAACCATTCCAACTTGTATCGTTTGATCGGCGTTGCTATAGGTTATGAGGCCATTGACGTGTTGTTGGGAAGACAACGTAGAAGCCTGTAGATTAGCAGGTTTTTCAGCAAGCGTGAAAGCATCGATTAGCCCGAATCCCATACCAAGCCATGCCCCGGCACCTGCACCGTATTGCAACCCCTGTTCAATTCTTTCTTGCAGGATTAAGGTGACGGAAGACCCCACAAGCATCCCACCGACTGCTCCATAAATAGTATCGAGTAATACGAGAATTGATCGGTTTGTACCATCATTAAAGGTGCCGGAAATATAAAATTGTTCTCCCTTTTCAACTTGGGACATATCATAAGCGCCCATGCCAATGCCATAAAGGGTTCCTGCGCCAAGCCCGACTTCAACCGGTCTATAGTCATTAGAGTTTTGAAGCGCCATAGTTGCTCCGCCGAGCAGTACGCCGTTCATAGCTCCATTTAGCGTGCTACTGCCTAATATTTCAATGGATTGTGCTTTAAGGATGTTTTGTGATAGGGTAATACCGAAAATAATGGCAAGTAATAGAACGAAATATTTTTTCACGATCCTTGAGTGCTATGTAATTAAAATTGCAGCGTAAATGTAGAAAATATTGGTTAAGAGTCCAGTTTATATTACTCGGGATCTTTGAGCGCTACAGGTAGAATTTTTCCATTATAAAACGTAGATCCTTCTATGGCAAAATTTGCGATATAACTTCCCATTTCTTTAGCAGTTAATGGGGCCTCGATTCCAGGAAAAGCTTCTTCGAGCATTTTGGTTTGTACCGCTCCGAGACACAAAGCATTTGCTTTAATATTCTTATCCGATAATTCAACTGAAAGGCACTCCGTTAAGATGCTGAGAGCTCCCTTTGCGACGCTGTATGCTGCAAGACCTGGAAATTTAGCACTGCCTTGAAACCCTCCCATACTGCTGATGTTCACAATATGAGCATCCTTGCTAAATAAAGAGAGCATTTTTTTTGTAATATGTACAGCACTGATCAGATTACTTTCCAGCTGTGATCGCCAATCATCCAGTGTAAGTTCCTCGAATGATTTATTAATTAAGGCTCCCGCATTGTTGATGAGAATATCAACGGTGTTAAAACCTTTTTGCAGTTGATTTATTAGTTTATCAACATCTCTTTGATCCCTAAGATCAGTGGGATTGGCAGAAATGTTTGGGGAACTATTGGCTAACTCGTTTAACGGTTGCTCAGATCGGGCAACGGCTATAGCATGATGTCCTTTATCAGCAAGATCAATACAAGTTTCACGACCTATACCACGACTTGCACCAGTTACAACAGCAACTTTTGACATAACAACAGTTTAATTTTTTAATGAATGTACAAATCCAAATTAGACCTTACAACGTAGATCTTCATTTTAAAAGTTTTGACCTCATTGCGTTGTTAAAGTGACCTAATTTATTCATATTTATAGCCGAAAATATGCGTATATCATACGAAATTGAAGTTTAAAATTTAGTCACTAATTTGGTAGTTATGGCTGATTCAACTGAGCGTCCCTTAGTGCCCGTAAACATTCGAGATTTATCTCCTTATGTGGCAGGTAAAACCATTACAGAAGTCGAAGAAGAATATCAGCCACCGCAAATATCTAAGCTGGCATCTAACGAAAATAGATTGGGATGCAGTCCAAAGGTGAAGCACGAAGTTGTAAAGGCGATGCAGGAGATTCAAGATTACCCGGATCCGATTTCCAGACAGCTTCGCGAAGTTCTGGCGGAGGAGAATAATGTACAGCCGGACAATATAATGATTGCTGCAGGATCTGAAAGTGTCATTGCAAATCTCTGCCGCACTTTTTTTCTGAATCATGAGGAAGCTATTACCGCCGACGCAACCTTCGTCGGTTTTTTTGTTCAGGCGAATATTCGAGGAGTTTCTATCGACAAGGTGCCGGTGACGAATGACTATCGGTTTGATCTTGATGCAATGGCAGAGCGCATCACCAACCGCACGAAAATGATATACATTGCCAATCCGAATAATCCGACAGGTACCTATATTACTGATTCAGAGTTTGAACGTTTTATGCGAAAGGTGCCGAGCGATGTATTGGTTGTTATGGATGAGGCTTACTATGAATATGCAAAAGAGGTGGCGGATTACCCGCATTCACTTGACTATGATTATGATAATGTGATTACACTTCGCACTTTTTCTAAAGCATACGGACTAGCGGGATTTCGGATCGGTTATGCGATTGCATCTGAGAGAATTATCAGCGAGATGATGAAAACAAAGTTGACTTTTGAACCTACTACTCCGGCCCAGGCAGCGGCACTGGCAGCACTTGGAGATCAGCAGTTTCTGAAAAAGACAAAAGATGTAGTTGAAGAGGGAAGGAATAGGCTTTACCAGTTTTTTGAAAAACACAATGTCAATTATGTCCCTTCTATTTCCAACTCGGTGATGATGATTTTACCTGATGAACAGCAGGCTATCGACTTTACACAGGCGATGCTGGAAGAGGGTGTTATTTTGCGGCGAATCAATGCTTTTGGATTGCCACATTGTGTACGGATAACCATCGGACGTAAAAAAGAGATGAAGCACTTTGAGCATAGTTTTGAAAAAGTGATGAACGCATAGAAATTATTGAAATAATCTCATAATAAATTGACAGTTATGCCCACTAAAGAAGAGCAACAGAAAGAAATGCCCGAAGTAATATCGTCGATCGATTGGAGTTGGTTGGCAAAGCTGATGATGGCCTCCCGAGCTATGGACAATAAAGAAGAGAATGAGCTCGTCCCTAATAAAGATGTGCTGTATCAATTTTCGGCCCGGGGTCATGAGCTCGGACAGATTTTATTGGGATCACAGCTTACACACAAGCATGATGCAGCCAGTGCATATTATCGTTCACGTCCACTAATGCTTTCACTGGGATTAAGCTTGGAGGATGCTATGGCAGCGCCTATGGCAAAGTCGGGCGGATACAGTGACGGGCGCGATATTGGAGTGGTTTGCAATAAACCAGGTATCGATGGACCTACGGTGTTGCCTATGGCCGGTGATGTGGGATCACAGTATACACCCGCAATCGGCTGGGCACAGGGCATCCGGTATCATCAAAACCAATTAGATGAGGAAGAATATGAACGAGCCATTTCTGTGGTTTTGGGGGGAGAGGGCTCGGTTGCTACAAATGGATTCTGGTCAGCCTTGACCATTGCTACAACGCAGGATTTACCCGTGCTATTTTATGTTGAAGATAATGGATATGGGATTTCAGTCCCGGGAGAATTTCAAACACCAGGCGGTAACATTGCAAAAAACCTGTATTCTTTTAAAAACATCAGAATTTTTGACGGAGACGGTACAGATCCTGTGGAAGCGGCTGATCTTATTAGTCAATCGGTGAATTATGTGCGGGATAGAAAAGGTCCGGCATTAATTCATCTTACCATGCCGCGCTTGAATGGACACTCTTACCAGGATAATCAAGCCTATAAACCGGATGATTTGATCGAAGAGGAAGAGCAGAATGATCCGTTGGATTATGTAAAAACGTTCTTAGTTCCTGATCGGATTTCTGACGATGATTGGAAGGAGCTGGAAAAACAGGCTGACAAAGATATTGAAGAAGCTGCTGAGGCGGCCTTGGCGCGTCCCGAACCCGACCTTCAGGAAACAGAGCGTTATGCTTTTTCGGAAACGGATGCAAATGGAAACTTGGATACTCAGCTCATTGGTGGACTGGCGCCCTCAGATCATACTTTCCCTAAAAGCTCTGAAACGCCCAAAGCCGGTAAGCAGCGCATTAATATTGTAGAAGCTATACGTAAAACACTGGATTACGAACTTGAAACCAATCCCAAGCTGATGGTTTTCGGTGAAGATGTGGGAGCAAAAGGAGGGGTTCATGCTGTGACGATGGGACTCCAGACCAAGCACGGCGAATCGCGTGTTTTTGATACCAGTCTTTCCGAAGAGGGAATCATCGGTCGATCGGTAGGATTGGCCTATCAGGGATTGATGCCCGTAGCAGAAATTCAGTTTCGTAAGTACGCTGATCCGGCTACCGAGCAGCTTAATAATTGCGGTACGATCCGCTGGCGTACTGCCAATCAATTTGCAGCACCTATTGTAGTGCGTATGCCCGGTGGTTTTGCAAAGTGTGGTGATCCATGGCACAGCCTTAGCAACGAAGTCTTTTTTGCTCATGCGGTCGGATGGGAAATTGTAATGCCCAGTAATGCACAGGATGCTGTTGGACTCTTGCGCTCCGCTATGCGTAGCAATAATCCGACTATCTTTTTTGAGCACCGTAATTTGTTGGATGCCAAATATGCGCGTAAACCTTATCCAGGTGATGAATATTTGGTACCCATTGGAAAAGCTAACAAATTACAGGAGGGAGAAGATCTTACGATTGTAACATGGGGGGCCATGTGTGAACAGGTAGAAATTGCTTTAAACGAAATGGATATCTCTGCTGATATCTTGGATCTTCGCTCTATTATGCCATGGGATAAAGAAGCTGTATTAGAATCTGTCCAAAAGACTAACCGCTGTTTGATTGTCCATGAGGATACAAAAACAGCCGGTTTTGGTGCTGAAATAAGTGCAGTTTTGTCTCAAGAGGCATTTACATACTTAGATGCTCCTATTGAACGGCTTACCATGCCTGATATACCTGTTCCATATAATGTTGAATTAATGGATGCTGTGTTGCCAACATCCGAAAAAATTATTGAGAAAGTTAAAGCTTTGGTAGCTTTTTAGGGTATAACTTTCAAAAATGGTTTAGATTGACTTCCTTTAAAAAACATTGTACTGGTTGACGTCATGCAGTTGATTAATTTACACATTTGATGGGTTGGGAATAGAGCAAGTTTGCTGACATTGGTTTATCTGCCTTTGTTCTTATAAAATGGGTATACAGTTAATCTTTTAACTTTTATGAAGCTTAGTACCAAGTTAATAGGTAGCTTTTCAATAGTAGTCCTCTTTATGGGGGGTATTGGTTTAACCGCATCATATTTTAATCATGCGGTTAAAGACCAAGTGACATTCGAAAGCGAGAAGGCGATTCAGGAGGTTACTTTAGCCGGCGAACTGGGGTTACAGCTTTTTAAAAGCTTGACCAGAACGCAATATTTGCTGGAGGATAGCTATCGTGAAAGTCTCTCGATGGATTACAGCAGGAGTAATAGAACCAAAGAGGTTCAAATTGCAGAGATTGATAAATCTCTTGCAGAGTTTGAAAAGAGCCTGGAAGAGTTGAGAACACTGGTGAAGTCAAATCAGAAAGGTATTTTTGAACCTACCTTAGATTCTGCGAAAGTTCTCAGCTTGTTAGAGAACTTGGAAAAAAAGTACAGAAATTATTCGGCGCTACTTACTCAATTCCAAAATATCAGTACCGAAAACTATCAGGACCGCAAAGAGTTTTTTACGGTGACTATAGAGCCATACTTTCGATCCAATTTATTGCCTAAGATAGATCAGCTTCGAAATCACATCCAACAAAACCATCGGCAGCAAATTGCCGGTTTAAATAGTCAGCTTGACAAGGTAGGGTATATTTTGGTGATTGCCACCGGTATAGCTCTAGTTATTGCAATTATTCTTTCTCTGTTTATTTACCGATCGATAGCAAACCCTATTGCAAAAATTGCAGATGCAGCCCAAAGTGTGGGGCAGGGAAATTTACAGAATCGGATTGGCTACGACTCCAACGATGAGTTGGGACAGCTGAGTTCTACTTTTGATCAGATGGCAGAAAACCTTAGCAAGACGACGGTGTCTCGGGACTATGTGGATAGCATTATAGAAGCTATGGCAGATCTGCTGGTTGTAACCGATGAAGATTTACACATTACGAGAGTTAATTCGGCAGTGTCAGCGATTTTAGGGTACACAGAGGATGAGTTGCTTGGTCAACCGATTGATATATTATTCAATGAAATTCCTGATGAAACTTTTACCAAACAATATACGGATAGCAACAAAACGTATACCGGTGAACTAATTGGAAAAAATGAGAATGCTATTCCGGTTAGCATATCCAGAGGAAAAATAAGCGGTAAAGAAAGATCGGTTGAGGGATATGTATTTGTTGCCAGTGATATAAGTTCGGAAAAGAAAGCCCAGCAAAAAATCTCAGAATCTCTGCGTGAAAAAGAAGTTCTATTGGCAGAAATCCATCACCGCGTAAAGAATAATTTAGCTGTTATTTCGGGACTGCTTCAAATGCAGATGTGGGAATCAGAAAACGAAAATGCCAAATCTGCTCTTCAACAGAGTCATTTGAGGGTACAAAGCATTGCCTTGGTACACGAGAAACTCTATCAATCAGAATCGCTATCGTATATCCAGTTTGACCGTTATTTAAAAGATTTACTGCACACCATTGCAGATATATATATTGGTGATGAATCTGATATTGATATTAACTCGAATCTTAATGCTCTTACTCTTAATGTAAATCAGGCTATTCCCTGCGCATTATTAATCAACGAATTGGTCATTAATGCATTTAAATATGCCTTTGAAAATATTGACGGGGGAACGATTAATATTGAGGTCCAAAAAAATGAACACCAGGTATTGGTAAAGGTAAGTGATAATGGCCACGGATTTGCTGAATCTGATGAGTTAGGCAATGCTCAATCTTTGGGCTTAGAGCTCGTTGATACATTGGTTGAGCAATTGAATGGAGATCTCAAACTTTATAACCAGGATGGGGCGCATATCGAATTTAGATTTACTCCTGAAGGGGTATCGAATACGACGTAATTAATATTCTCTGTCCGAAAATTGCTTCCTCTCGTTGAGCACATCTACAAGTACAATTAATATTGTCATTTCTGATAAAAGGTGATCCTCACTGTTAAGGATGAAGGTGAGGAGCTGCTAAAATATCAAGAATTCGGTTATGAAAGTTTAACGAAACTTGTTGAGCTCCCAGCTTAATGGAGGTATAATCTGGGAGAAAACGAAAAGGACTCAGACTAATATTTTGCACTAAGGTTGAAAAAGAAATCCCTTTCGTTGATCTTCGATTAAATAGAATCACTTGCTTTTGAATTCCTCGATAAAGTTTTTGGTAAAATCAGAAAGAACCAGTCGACCACTTATTTCCGCTCGTTTTTCAAGAAGCTCGTCCCAGTCTTCCGTTCCTTTCCAGAGTACCTTCTTCAGTTCTCTCATTGCATCGGGACTATAAGCGGCAAGCTGCTTTGCCAACGAGTCCACTTCTTCATCCAGGTCAAAATGATTTTCGCAGATTTTTGAAAACAGCCCGTTTTCCCGAGCCCACTTGGCGGAGTTCCAACTTGAAGCATCTACAGAGAGGGTGCTAAATGCTGAGGTACCTACTTTCCGTTCAACGGCAGGACCAACTACAAAAGGACCGATACCCAAAGCGAGTTCACTTAGCTTAATAGCTGCAGATTCGTGTGCTATAGTGTAATCTCCTGCTGATGCAATGCCAACTCCACCACCTACCGTTTTGCCTTGTACGCGGACGATAATAAGCTTAGGGCACTGGCGCATGGCGTTAAGCACCAGTGCAAATCCCATAAAGAAATGCTTCCCTTCTTCGTAATCATCAATGGCAATGAGCTCATCAAAAGAAGCTCCGGCACAAAAAGCACCATCCCCACGACTTTTCAATACCAGTACGTGCGCATCGGGATTGTTGCCCATATCAGTTATAGTATTTGCCAAATTCCGCAGTATTTGTCCTGGCAGGGAGTTCCCTTTGGGATGATAAAATTCAATAGTTCCAATGTTATTTTTAATGTTGGTCGTAATTTCTCCGTTTTCAGACATATTCGTGAATTTATTTGCCACGGATGAACGTGGATCTATATTTATGTATTCGTTTAAATCTGTGACTGATTAATTTTCTTCTTCAAAAATATCCATATCCAAAACTTCACGACGTTTGATGAGTGTCAGAATCGTATATTCTGCAACCAGTTCCTCATCTTGGTTCGTGACTTCCACATCCCAGTAAATGATACCAAATGGAAACTTGTCTTTGGCCTTTTTCTGGCGAACCTTTTTGCTTTTCACGATCAGCTTAGCCTGGATGGTATCACCGGGTGCAACGGGAGCAACAAACCGGAGGTTTTCCAATCCATAATTGAGAATAACCGGTCCCTCATCGGGATGGACAAACAACCCGGCTGCCCGAGAAAGTATAAAATAGCCGTGTGCTACAATTTTACCGAATAGGGACCGCTCGGCCGCGTCTGGATCAGTATGTGCATAAAATTCATCGCCGGACAGATCTGCAAATCGTTCGATATCTTCTTCAGTTACCGTATGAGTGTCCGTGGTACGAGCCTCCCCGACTTCGAGATCTTCAAAATACTGCTGGAAGGGATGTACATCGGCCTCTTTGGTTTCGGCACCTTTGATGTATTGATTGGTGATATTGGTAAGGGTAGTGGGAGATCCCTGTAGAGCTACGCGCTGCATATTATGGATGACTGCTCGTGCTCCGCCCAGCTCTTCACCACCGCCGGCATGGCCCGGTCCGCCATGGATCATATGTGGCATCGGGGAACCGTGTCCGGTAGACTCTTTTGCACAATCACGGTTAACCACCATAAATCGTCCGTGATAGGGAGCGCATCCCAGCGTAATTTCACGGGCAATGTGGTCATCCGCTGTAAAAAGTGATCCCACCAGAGATCCGTCGGCTTTGTTAGCCAGTTTTATTGCCTCTTCATTTGATTCGTAGGGCATTACGGTAGTCATAGGTCCAAAAGCTTCAATTTTATGAACCTCATCAACTTCCATTGGTTTATGGCAAAGCAGTACTTTGGGACTGGTAAAAGCTCCTTTATGCTTTCCATTACCGTTGCTGTATATGGATTCGGTTGTTTGCAACAGGGACGAAACCTGTTCTTCGAATCGTTTGGCCTGTGTGGTGCTGGCCAACGGACCCATTTTCGTCTTTTTTTGTCCGGGATCGCCGATGGGAGTTTTATTCAATCGTTCTTTCAATGCTTCGATCACATCTTCGATACGTTCTTTTGGGACAATTGTCCGGCGAATAGCAGTACACTTTTGTCCCGTTTTTACGGTCATTTCTTCAGCAACCTCATCAACAAAAAGGTCGAACTCTTCCATGTCGGGAGTCACATCAGCACCTAAAATCGAGCAGTTCAGCGAATCGGCTTCCAGGTTGAACCGTACGTTGTTGGCCACGATGTTGGGATGCGCTTTTAGTTTCTGTCCCGTTTCTGCTGATCCGGTAAAAGAAACAGAATCTTGACTGCTAAGATGGTTCAATAGATCGCCAGGAACATCGGCAGCAATAAATTGAATAGCTCCTTCCGGAAGTAGATTTGATTTCAGCATATCTTCAAAAACCTTATAGGCCAGGTAAGAGCCTGTGGGTGAAGGCTTGATGATGGCCGGCATCCCGGAAATTATGCAAGGAGCCAGTTTTTCCAACATGCCCCAGACCGGAAAGTTAAAGGCATTTATATGTGCCGCCACACCGTGACGCGGAACACAGATATGTTGTCCCACAAACGTTCCTTCGCGTGACAGCCGTTCGTGACTGCCTTCCACATGATAGGGCAGATCCGAAAGTTCGATACGTGACTTGCTGGAAAGCGTAAACATACTGCCGATACCTCCTTCGATATCAATCCACGAATCCTGTCGCGTAGCACCGGTGTGTGTCGAGAGTTCGTAATAATCTTCCTTTCGTTCCAAGAGGTATTGGGCCAAAAATTTAATTTTGAACGCCCGCTCATGGATAGACATAGATCGAAGCTTTGGACCTGCCTGCTGTCGGGCGTACTCGCACATTCCCTTATAGTCGAGGTCTGCTTCGACTAGCTGGGCAACAGGATTCCCCGTTACAGCACTGATAAGATCCGTTTCTTTTCCATCTTCAATCCATTGACCTTTGGAATAGCTTTTTACTTTCATAGTAAATTCAATTTAGGCCGCTTATTCTCACAGATATTTGTTAATAAATTAGTTTTTATCTGTGCACATCTGCAGCTATTTATCTTTCCTATTTCCCCACGTTTTGTACTTTTTTGACTGGCTTGGTTGATCTTCCGGTTCCTCCCGAAGCGGTTTGCACTCTTTCAATGAATTATGAAGTTGTCCGGGAAGCTGCTGATACAATTCGGTGCCTTTCGTTTTCCATTCGATCATTTCATCGGAAACATCTCTCACAATTTTTGCCGGGTTTCCTATTACTAATTTTCGCTTGGGGACTTTCATCCCTTCCCTTAAAAATGACATGGCTCCGACGATACATTCATCACCTAATTCTACATTGTCCATTACTACAGAATTCATCCCAACAAGGCAGTTGCGCCCGATATGACCACCATGAATAATGGCGCCGTGACCGATATGTGCACTTTCTTCAAGTACTACTGTCACGCCAGGAAACATGTGGATCGTACAATTTTCTTGCACATTGCATCCATCCTTGATCACAATTTTTCCCCAGTCACCGCGGATGGCTGCTCCCGGCGCTATATAGACATCTTTGCCGATAATCACATTACCCGTTACCGCTGCCTGTGGGTGTACAAAAGCACTTTCATCTACAACCGGTTTATATCTTTCAAACTGATAGATTGCCATAATGGATTTAAGTTTTCACAAAGTCATTAAGATCAAAATAATTAATGTTCAAGTTTCTAAGTGACTTTGTGATTGTTAAAACTACACTTTTTCTAGAATTACGGCCATACCTTGCCCAACTCCAACACAGAGTGTACAGAGTGCATATTGTTTATTTTGTTCATGTAGTTCTATGGATGCCGTTTGCAATAACCTTGCACCTGACATACCCAACGGATGTCCGAGTGCGATAGCTCCGCCATGCGGATTCACGCGCGGATCATCATCTTCGATGCCCAGCTCACGCAACACCGCCAGACTCTGTGCTGCAAAAGCTTCGTTCAATTCGATAATATCCATGTCGTCAAGGGTTAGGGAAGTCCGGCTTAATACTTTTCTGGTTGCGTCCACTGGCCCCATCCCCATAATACGGGGTTCTACACCGACTACTGCCGAAGCTACAATGCGTGTCATCGGCTCAAGGCCAAAATCCTTGATGGCTGTATCACCGGCTAGTAGCATTCCGCATGAACCGTCATTAATTCCGCTGGCGTTTCCCGGAGTTACGGTTCCGTCATCCCGAAAAACAGCCGGCAATTTGCTAAGAATTTCTACCGTAGTTTCGGGACGGATAAACTCATCTTCATCAAATATTTTAGGATCACTTTTTTTCCGGGGGATCTCAACGGGCATGATCTCCTTGGCCATGCGTCCGCTTTTGGTTGCTTGAGTTGCTTTTTGTTGCGACCATGCCGCAAACTTGTCTTGATCCTCGCGGCTCACATCGAACTTCTCTACGATATTTTCAGCCGTTTGGCCCATTGCCTCACTGCCATACTGCTCATCCATTTTAGGATTTACAAATCGCCAGCCAAAAGTAGTGTCATGCATTTCGGTATTTCCTGAATAGGGTGCTTCTCCTTTACCAAGTACCATTGGCCCACGGGTCATATGTTCCATGCCACCGGTTATGAACAAATCGCCTTCGCCCACGTTGATCGATTTATAGGCCATCACGGCGCTGCTCATTCCAGACGCGCAAAGTCGATTGATCGTTTCGCCGGGAACCGATACCGGAAGTCCCGCCAGCAGTGCTGCCATACGAGCTACATTGCGATTGTCTTCGCCTGCCTGATTAGCGCATCCAAAGATCACATCTTCTATACGCTCAGGATCGATGTTTGAATTTCGGTTCATCAGTTCTTCGATTGTCAATGCGGCCAAATCATCTGCCCGAATGGGAGACAGGGCGCCACGATATTTGCCGATGGGAGTTCGAATGGCATCAATAATGTAAGCTTCAGACATAAATTAGTAGTGAGTTGTAAGTATTGAGCAGCAATAGGTCAGATTTTATTCTGAATCTCTTGTTACTCAAAACTAAGTTCTAATTATTTTCCTTAAAATGATATTCTTGGGTTCTGAAAACCGTTCCGCGAAACAAGGCGACTTGTTCATCATCCTGATTGGTAATACTTATGTTATAGACGCCGATGCGTCGGCCAATGCTGAGTTCTTCAGTTTCCGCGATTAGTGTATCACCGGAAACAACTTTTTTCATAAATGAAATATTGTTCTCCATTGCTACGGCTATCCTACCATAACTGTTAGAGGCAAAAGCCAGGGCACTATCGGCCAGTGAAAAAGCAATTCCGCCGTGCGAGACCTTAAATCCATTTACCATGTTTTCTCGGATTCTCATTTCCAGTTTTGCATAACCGGGGTTTATATCAACGACATCAATGCCCAGCCACCGACTAAAGGCATCATCCGTCAACATTTTATCAACCACTTTTTCAGCAAGTTTTTGTTTTTCCATAAGCGGCAGTTTTACAAAGGTTGATACGGAATAAATAGCCTAGCATCCGTGAAGATCTGTGGTTAATGAAATGTTTCTCCGTTACGAACTTTGCGTTTTAATAATGGATTTGGGCGATAGCGATCTTCGCGATATTCAGTCTGTAAACGCGTAATACGATCAAGCACTTTTTGTAAGCCAATCTCGTCTGCCCATTTCAGCAATCCTTTAGGATAGTTGACCCCTTTGGTCATAGCCAAATCCACATCCTCAACGGTGGCGATATTCATAAATACCGCATCGGCTGCTTCGTTAATTAGCATAGCCACAATGCGATCTACTATTTGCTGGCCCAATTCTCTATCCTTTGTTGGCTTGGGATTATCGGCCTCATCTCCATACTCATAGAAGCCTTTGCCAGACTTTTTGCCCAACCAGCCGGCCTCGACCATCCGTTTTTGTGTAAAAGACGGCTTAAATCGTGGATCATAGAAAAATTCTTCGAAAACAGTTTCGGTGACCTTGTAATTCACATCGTGACCGATAAAATCCATTAATTCAAAAGGACCCATCCGAAATCCGCCAATCTCCTTCATCGCCCAGTCAATAGTCGAGACATCAGCAACGCCCTCCTCGTACTGACGAATGGCCTCGCTGTAAAACGGACGGGCTACACGATTTACGATAAAGCCGGGTGTATCTTTGGCTAAAACCGTCGTTTTTCCCCATTCGTCAATTTGTTGTCGGGCGGCTTGCGTAATTTCATCAGAAGTAGCAATGCCCCGCACAATCTCTACGAGTGGCATAATGGGAGCGGGATTAAAAAAGTGAATTCCCAGAAAACGCTTAGGTTTTTTTAGTGCCGATGAGATGGAGGCAATCGATAGGGAAGAAGTGTTTGTTGCTAAAATGCAATCATGCGAAACAATACCCTCCAGGCGCTGGAAGACATCTTGTTTAATATCAATATCTTCAACAACAGCTTCGATAACGAGACTACATTCATCGTAATTGGTGAGATCTTCTACAAAGTGGATACGATTCAAAATTCCGTCCACTTCTTCCTGGCTCATGCGTTCTTTTTCGACCTGGCGTTGCAGAATTTTTCGGAGGGCGTGTTTGGCTTTGCCCAACTGATCGGGATAGGCATCATATAAATAAACTTTGTGATTGTTTTGGGATGCTATCTGAGCAATGCCTTGTCCCATAGTGCCAGCGCCTACTACACCAATAATCTCATCTTTCATTTTTTGCGGTAATTATTTCAAATTCTTGCACTCTGAAAATAATGAATTCAATCCTAAAACCAACTCAAGTTCATTTGTTAGAGAACGATATCATTTTCCCTTAAACTCTGGTTTTCGCTTCTCCAGAAATGCCTGTACTCCTTCGTGATAATCCTCGGTTTTACCGGCCTCGGTTTGAAGATCAGCCTCCAGTTCAAGGTGCTCGTCTAATTTATTAGATAGGGATTGATTAATAGCCTCTTTGTAAAGTGCAAACCCTTTAGTAGGCATTTGGGCTAACTTCTGACAAATAGATTGGGCTTCTTCTATCAGCTTATCAGCTTCTATTGCTTTATAAATGAGACCAATTTCTTCGGCTTTTTCGGGAGTGATTTTTTCGTCCAGCAGATACATCGCATTAGCTCGTTGAAGTCCGACCAGACGCGGCAGGAAAAAAGTGCCGCCGCTGTCGGGAATGAGTCCGATTTTACTGAACGACTGAACGAAAACGGATTGTTTTGAAGCCAACACAAGATCACAGGCTAGTGCTATGTTAGCTCCCGCGCCTGCTGCTGTTCCGTTAACGGCGCAGACCACAGGTTTGTCCAGTTCTCGAATGGCATTGATGATAGGATTGTAGCTTTTGCGTACAGTTTCTCCGAGTTCATAATCATCTCCTTTGTCGACAACTTCCGGCAGATCTTGCCCCGCGCAAAAAGCCTTACCTTTTCCTGTAAGTAACACACAGCGAACGCCTTCATTTCTTGTTGCATTGGTTAATTCCTGTTGCAACTCTTTTGCCATTGGTTCAATAAAGCTATTGAGCTTATCAGGACGGTCCAAGGAAATTGTCAAAATCTTGTTTTCAAGAGAGGTAGAAATATATTCACTCATAATTAAATAATTTTAGGCCGCGGATTTACACGGATTGAAACAGATATACCTTGAGTTTGTCGGCGGCTTATATACACTTAAAATGTTCAAAGGGTTCTTCGCAATCGTGACAGTAATATTGTGACTTACATGCTGTAGAGCCAAACCCACTTTGCAGCTCGGTATTTGTGGAATCGCAATACGGACAAGGAATAACCCGGCTCGAACCTTTGAGTGTTTTCAGAAAATCGTCATCTTTTTCGGTTGTGCCGGGAGGAGCAATTCCATAGTCTTTCAGCTTCCTCTTGGCTTCATCCGACATCCAATCCGTAGTCCAAGTCTCAGAAAAATCCTTCTTCACCTCGAAATTTTGTATGCCGTTTATTTTAAGTGTTTTCTCGATCTCTTGTTCGATAGCTTTCATTGCAGGACATCCGGAATAGGTGGGGGTTATGCGGACAATTACTTTTTCTTCTTCAACGGTAACCTCTCTAGCAATCCCGAGATCGATAATAGATAGTACGGGGATTTCCGGGTCTTTGACATCCGCAAGCAGATCCCAGATTTCATCTTTGTTATACGTTATTTTAGTAGCCATAACATTTTATTAACGAGCTGTTTGCTTGGGAATCCCTATTAATAATAAACTAAAAACCAATAGTTACTCCCAGTCTGCATCGGGATACGAACGACGCAAGTGCTGCATTTCTGCCAGCAGATGCCCCAAATGTTCAGTATGTAATCCTTTGCGACTGCCTTCTACCATAAATTGATCAAAATCCGGAGCTTCCAATGTTGCTTCGGCCAGTGTATCTGAAACCAAATTTTTCCAGTCTGATTTGAAGGTTTCGGTATTGGCAGCCAGATTTCTATCCTGCAAAAATTCATCGACTTCATCCTGATGGAATAATTCTCCTGTATAGGTCCATATGTCATTAAAAGCATCCTGGATGCGCTCGTGGCTTTCTTCCGTGCCATCGCCGAGTCGTAATATCCATTCACGGCTGTGACGCAGGTGATATTTTACTTCTTTAAAATGTTTTTCAACCATTCCGCGGAACTGTTCATCCTCAACGTCCGACAATAACTGGTATAAATAATAGCTGTACGATGAAAACAGAAACTGTCGAGCAATAGTAAAGCCGAAATCACCTTTTGGCAATTCCGTAATTTTTAGATTTTTGTACTCAACATCATTGCGGAAGTAAACTAAATCGTCACGGTGACGTCCTTCTCCCTCGATTTCAGCGGCATATTCATAAAGATTGGCAGCGTGACCAATATAATCCAAAGCGATGTTCGCCAAGGCAATATCTTCTTCCAAGATGGGACCGTGGCCACACCATTCTGAGAGGCGATGGCCAAGAATCAGGCGGTCATCAGCCAAGCGGACCAGGTATTCAAAAAGTGCTTCTTGTTTCGTTAATTCTTTTGTAGCTGTACTCATGATCGTCGTTTTGAAACTCGGGGTACACTGTAAAATTGCGGATGCCGATAGGGTTTGTCATCGGCCGGATCAAAAAATGGTCCGGCATCTTCCCCTTTGGAAGCTACTATCTGGTCGCTTGGAACCACCCAAATATTGACGGCTTCCCTGCGTCGCGCGTATACATCTCGGGCATTTTCCAAGGCTTTTTCCGCATCAGGGGCATGCAGGCTACCGGCATGTTCATGGGGTTTTCCGTCTCTGGGTTGGGTAAAGACTTCCCAAAGCGGCCATTGTGTATCTTCGTTTTCAGATTTTTTATCGTTGCTCATCTTAGACTGTTATTCAGAATATAATTTAATTTTTAAAGGCAATGCTGTAGTTATTATTGATTGCTTGAAAGAGCCAAATAACCTTTTAACTCGCTTTTTCTTTACTCAATTTCTGTTTTCGGGCGTATTCTTCTGCCGCTTCGCGGACCCATTTACCATTTTCATGCGCTTCCCGACGCGCTCTCATGCGTTCCTTATTCATAGGTCCATTGCCCTTCACAACATTCCAAAACTCATCCCAGTCAATTTCACCAAACTCCCAGTGTCCGGTTTCTTCATTATATTCCAAATCCGGGTCGGGAATTTCGATACCTACCTCATGAGCTTCTGCAACATGGCGATCTACAAAGCTTTGTCGAAGTTCGTCGTTGGTTTTTGACTTGACGCCCCATTTAATAAGCTCAGCACTATTAGGTGAGTCGTCGTCGTGTGGGCCAAACATCATTAGCGTTGGCCACCACCAGCGGTTTACCGCATCTTGAATCATCTCCTGTTGCTCAGGAGTGCCATCCGCCATTTTAGCAACCATTTCGTATCCTTGTTTCTTATGGAAACTTTCCTCTTTACAAATACGCACCATGGCACGTGAATAGGGACCGTAGGAGCTTCGCGCCAGCATTGTTTGATTGATGATAGCAGCACCATCCACAAGCCAGCCTATTACGGCTACATCGGCCCACGATAAGGTGGGATAGTTGAAAATACTCGAATATTTTGCTTTGCCTTCCAACAGTTGGTCAATTACTTCTTGCCGGCTAGCGCCCAGCGTTTCGGTAGCACTATAGAGATAAAGGCCGTGACCTGCTTCATCTTGCACCTTGGAAAGAAGAATCATTTTACGACGAAGCGACGGAGCACGGGTAATCCAGTTTCCTTCGGGTAACATACCCACAACTTCGGAATGGGCGTGTTGCGACATCATCCGGATAAGTTGTTGTCGATAGCGATCCGGCATATCGTCTTTGGGTTCAATCGTTTCTCCATTGTCGATGCGTTCCTGGAATGTTTTCATCTTGGTTTGATTACTCAATAATTATCGCTTTAATGAAACCGGTTTCACCCGAACATATACATGAACATCAAATTAAACAAATACATTCAATAAAACGCATTGAACTCATTAATCTTATAAGTAAAATGCAAGTGTAATTAAATAATTTGAGACGTAAACCGTTGGATACTATATTAACTTATGTTAAACATTAACAAATATATTGAGGTGTAGTACAAGATGGGGGCACAAGCAGATCATACCGCGACATTAAAACGACCTGTCGAAGAAGAATTTGATGACCATCTTGGACTTCAGGATGTTGATTTTGTAGAGCATTATGTTGGTAATGCCAAACAGGCCAGTCATTTTTATCAAACGATTTTTGGGTTTGAGCTTAAAGCGTACAGTGGGTTGGAAACTGGAAATCGAGATCGGGTTTCCTATTTGTTGCAGCAGGGTAACATACGCTTTTTAATTACCTCATCGCTCAATAGTAAATCACCCATTGGCGCCCATATTGCCAAGCATGGAGATGGTATTCATGATATTGCCATGGATGTAGAAGATGTAGATCGTGCTTATAAAGAAACCGTCAAACGCGGAGCAGAAGGCGTTGAAGATCCTCACAATCTGGAAGATAAGCACGGAACCATTCGTAAAGCCGCAATTGCTACTTATGGTGATACTATTCATACCTTAATTAATCGGTCGAATTATGATGGCATATTTATGCCAGGTTTTGAACCTGCAGAATCCCCCATAAAAAAGATTGAACCGGTAGGTGTACAGTATGTAGATCACTGCGTGGGCAATGTGGAGAAAGGAAAAATGAACGATTGGGTTGATTTCTATCGCGATGTGATGGGCTTTACGCAGTACATTCATTTTGATGATAATGATATATCAACGGAGTATTCGGCCTTAATGTCGAAAGTGATGGCGGGTGGGCGCGGGATGATCAAGTTTCCGATAAATGAGCCGGCAGAAGGGAAAAAGAAATCCCAGATTGAGGAATTCCTTGATTTTTATGAAGGCCCGGGTGTACAGCATGTTGCACTGTTGACGGGTGATATTATTAAAACAGTGAAGGAGCTGAAAGGGCGCGGATTGGAGTTTTTGCACGTGCCAACTACTTACTATGAGGAGTTGGAGAATCGCGTTGGAAAAATTGATGAACCCATCGATCAGCTTGAGGAGTTGGGTATTCTTGTTGACCGGGATGATGAAGGGTACTTGCTGCAGATTTTTAGCAAGCCGGTGGTAGATCGACCGACCTTCTTCTTTGAGATTATTCAGCGAAAAGGAGCTCGCGGATTTGGAAAAGGAAACTTCAAAGCGCTGTTTGAAGCTATTGAACGGGAGCAAGAAAAACGAGGAAATTTATAAATGATAGTAACGAGTAGTGAGTATTGAGATGGTCTCATTACTCATATCTCACTACTCAAATCTAATGAGGTATCAATTATGATTTATCATCAGTTAGGAAAGATTCCACATAAGCGCCACACGCAATTTCGTCGACCGGATGGAGAGCTTTATCAAGAGCATCTGTTCGGTGCCGAGGGATTTCACGGGCTGTCGTCGTTAATGTATCACCATAATCCACCAACAAAAACATTCAAGGTGGAAAAGAGGGAAGAGGTAAAGATTGAGAAGTGGGATGAAGGCATGCTTCGCCATCATCACCTGCGGACGGCCAATATTGAGGAAGGCGGTGATCCGGTCATGGGACGGAAAGTATTGCTTTATAACAATGATGTACAGATTGGAGCTGTGCGTCCAACCGAACCCATGGATTATTTCTATAAAAACGGGGAGCATGATGAGCTGCTGTTTATCCACGAGGGGGAAGGGTATGTGCATACCATGTTTGGGAAACTCGAATTTGGTTGGGGCGATTATATTTACATTCCACGTGGCACGATTTATCAGGTCGTTTTTGAGACGGAGAAAAACCGCATGCTCACGGTAGATTCCACCGGTCCGGTGGATATTCCGGATCGCTATCTTTCTGACAAGGGACAGTTCCTCGAAAATAGTCCCTTTTGCGAACGCGATATTCGTCGTCCCGAGGGACCGATTTTTGTCAATAAACAGGGCGAATTTGAGGTTCGAATCAAAAAACAGGGTCGATACACCTCCTATTGGTACGAGCACCATCCCTTTGATATCGTAGGCTGGGATGGATACCTGTACCCGTGGATTTTTAACATCAAGGATTTTGAACCCATTACTGGACGTGTCCACCAGCCGCCGCCCGTACATCAGACGTTTAAAGGCAATAATTACGTGGTGTGTTCATTCTGTCCGCGCAAATACGACTACCATCCCAAATCAATTCCGGCACCTTATGCGCACTCAAATGTAGATTCTGATGAGGTGCTCTACTATGTGAAAGGAGACTTTATGAGTCGTAAGGGCGTGGAAGAAGCAAGTATCACGCAGCATCCCGGTGGTATTCCGCACGGTCCGCATCCTGGGAAATATGAAGGAAGCATCGGCAAGGAGGGTACTGAAGAATATGCTGTAATGATTGATACCTTCCATCCGCTGCATTTGACAACCGAAGCCAAGAAACTGGATGATGAAAGTTATCCATATTCCTGGAATGAGGATGTCGAAAAAGAGAAGGTGGAAGCCGAAGAATAATCCTTTTGATAAGCTAATTTGTGAACCCTGTTAGGATTAAAAATCCTGACAGGGTTTTTATTTGGTGGAAGGTTTTGTTGATATAAAAAAAATCAAATAAATTTATCCTAAGTTCAATAAAATTAGTAATTTACTTTCTGTTGTATTTCAGGGTATGGATTGTGGAGGATAGATTTCTATTTATTTAGGGAGTATCCCAAGATAAAGTAGCGTTTGGTAGTCAGGGAGAAAACTTTACAAATGAGGGGAATTATTATGAATGAGAGAAATCTGATTGTTTTCGTATTGGGAATCGCACTTCTTTTGGTTTTTACAGGACAAGATTTGAACGCCCAGCATCAACTGGAATATGGGACCGTGAATTTTGAAACATCCTGTAATGAATCCGCAGATAACACATTTCACTCTGGGTTGGCCCTGATGCATCACATGATGTATGAGCAGGCCCGTAGTAAATTCAAAGAAGCCACCGAACAGGATACCGAGTGCTCCATAGCGCAGTGGGGCATTGCCATGAGTTATATTCACCCGCTTTGGGGGCAGCGCCCATCGGATGCCGATTTTGAAGCCGGCAGCAAAGCCTTAGTAAAAGCAAAAGAAAGAGGTGATTTTGATGAACGAGAAATGGCGTTTATCAATGCGGTGGAGCCATTTTTTGAAGATTGGGAAGAGACGGCCTATCGCGATCAGCTTGCTATTTTTGAGGAAGGCTATCGGGCATTGCACGAACAGTATCCCGAGGATGAAGATGCGGCTGCATTTTATGCGCTCGGACATCTGGCAATGGCACCGCCCGATGATGAGTCGCTTAGCCATCAGCAAAAAGCAGGTGCCATGCTCGAAGAACTGCACAAGCAGTATCCCGAGCATCCCGGTCTGTTTCATTACATCATCCACGCCTATGATAATCCAAAACTAGCCGAGCGAGCTGTTGATGTGGCCCGGGCCTACGATAAGGTTGCCCCTGATGTGCCTCATGCCCTTCACATGCCAAGCCATATTTTTGTCCGGCAGGGTATTTGGTCGGATGTCATTGAATGGAATGAACGTTCAGCCGAGGCTGCGCTGCGCCAGTCATCCGAAGATGAGGTGTCGATGCATTATGTGCATGCATTGGACTATCTGACCTATGCGCACTTGCAGCGTGGTGAAGATGAGAAAGCGAAAAAGGCTGCGCAGAAAACCATTGAGGTCCAGAATCTGCAAAATCATTTGGGCTCGGCCTATGCCGTTGCTGCTGCCCAAGCTCGCTATAATCTTGAGCGGGAGGAGTGGGATAAAGCAGCACAAATTGATCTGGAGTCACCCAATAACTTTTCACATAAAAAGTACCCAGCTACGCAATCAATGATCTATTTTGCACGGGGAATTGGGGCGGCACGATCCGGTGATTTAGATGGTGCTCGTGAAGCCCAAAAGGAGTTGGACAATATTTATGATGTGCTAAAAGAAAAAGAAGAAAACTACTGGGCTGTATTAACCGATGCACAGCGCAAGGCAGTTGAATCGTGGATGACTTTTGAGAATGGAGATCAGCGAGAAGCACTTACACTCATGAACAAAGCGGCTGATACCGAGTATTCTGTGGATAAGCATCCCATCACACCGGGACATATTTTGCCGGCAAGAGAATTGCTGGGAGATATGCTGTTGGAAATGGATCGTCCTGAGGAAGCTTTGACAGCATACGAGAAAAGCTTGGAAATATCTGCCAATCGTTTCCGAAGTTTATATGGTGCCGGACGTGCTGCCGAGTTGGCCGGTTATATGGATAAAGCTAAAGAACACTACAAAGCATTGGTTGCTGTCACATCAGCCGAAGAAGTGGAGCGACCATTGTTTAAAGACGTACAAAGCTTTCTTGTAGTGAACAAATAACACTAAAAGAGCAGTTATTATGGCTGATTCAAAAACCGTTAAGGAAGCCTTTGAACGGAATCAAAAGGCGTTGCAGATGCGTCCGTCAAAAGCAAAGAGTACGGCAACAACAAAAGTACGATTATTCGACGGAACGACCTGTGAAGTGGAGCATAAGCACTGGAAATTTAACGTTGATATCGGAAAATCCGAGGGTGGTAACGACGCTGGACCGGGTCCCGGTATTCTGGAGCGCGGCGCGCTGGGTAGCTGTCTGGCAATCGCTTATTCGCAGCGAGCAGCCGTGTTGGGTATCCCAATAGATAACCTTGAGATTGATGTCGAGTCAGATTTTGATGCTCGCAGCATGTTGCATCTTAGTGATGATCCGCCCGGCTTTAATGCCATTCGATATAGAGTACATATCGAAAGTCCAGCACCAGAAAACGAAATAATGCAGATGATCGAAGAAGCCGATAGGCACAGTCCGGTGTTGGATGATTTTAGTCGTGCCATTCCCGTTAAGCGAGAAGTCATGATTGAATCTAAAGAAAGGGAGGAAGTATGAAACCGGCATTACAACGCAGGGTACAGCGATATGGCTGGGATTACTCATCACCGTATTATCAGAAAGGGTGGGAACGTCAGCTACAACCTGCACAAGAAAAATTGTTGAGAAAGATTGATTTGCAACCCAGCGAAAGGGTTCTGGATATTTCTTGTGGAACGGGGTTAGTGACTTTTCCCATGGCAAAAACGGTTGGAGAAGAAGGTGAAATTGTTGGCATTGATTTATCTGAAAAGATGATCGATGAAGCTAGGGATATCTTTCAGGACTTGGATGCATCCAATGTTAAATTTATGCACATGGATGCCGAGGAGTTGAAATTTGAGGATCGGTCTTTTGATGTGGCTGTAAATTCGCTGGGACTGATGTATTACCCTAATCCCGATAAAGCGATACAGGAAATGTATCGGGTTACGAGCCCAGGCGGACGAACTGCGGCTTTGGTGTGGGGACGTCGCAGTGCTTGTGGTTGGGCTGGAATTTTTCCCATCGTGGATGCACGCGTGGAAACGGATGTGTGTCCGCTTTTCTTCCAGCTTGGCACGGGAAATACACTGGCCCAAGAGTTTGAAAACGCCGGTTTTGAGGATGTGGAGTTAGATCGATTTGAGGTTCCGCTGCCCTACGAATCGGATGAGGAAGCCCTTATCGGTGCGTTCCAGGGTGGGGCGGTGGCCTTGGCGTATCGAAAGTTTGATGAGCAAACGAAAGATGCGGTTCACACCGAATACATCGAGTCTATAATGCCATTTAAAAATGGGAGCGGATACGAAATTCCGGGAGAATTTGTGATTGTATCCGGTAGAAAATAAGTACAGAAAAGTTATTTAACATAAATGGAGGAACATCATGCCCAAATATGTAATCGAACGAAATGTACCGGGAGTTGGTAAACTAAACCACCGGGATAGAAAAGCCGCGGCCATGAAATCAGTGCACGCGCTTAAAGATATAGGTCCCGATATCCAGTGGATTCATTCGTATGTGAGTGAAAATAAAACGCACTGCGTGTATCTTGCTAAAAATGAGGAGCTAATTAAAGAGCACGCAGAGCGCAGCGGCTTTCCAGCCAATAAAATTACGAAGATAGATTACATTATGGAGCCGCTCACTGCTGAGAAATAACAATTCAGTCATAAATTTTTCTTTATTTTTTGCTTGAATTCTGCTGAGAATGTGCTTAATCAGAACTCTGGGGAAGCTGGTTTTACACCTGGGCTTTCATGGGAGGGTATAGACTAATTTTAGTCTCATCTATTTTTTAGCGGTATTATCGACTTTCAATATGGATATTTGTTTCACTGAGATGGATCTTGGGGCTTTCTGGTTAGACTTGGAATTTAAACCACTTTTTTTTGTGTTTAAATGAAGCTAAATCAAATTAAAAAAGAAGGAAAGCAGAGATTAGAATAAGACTATGAGCAATATCTTGATTACTGAATTAGATGGTCAAGGTCCGGGCGATATTCTTGGTGCTATTGGTGGAGAAACGGACATTGATCCCGCAATTATCGGAAATATTAATATTAATGGCTCGAAAGCTTTTGTAGAAGTTAATGATGGAAAAGCAGAAGAGCTTGCAAGCCAACTGAATGGAAAAAAAGTTGGCCATTCCAGGGTCTCGGTTCGAAATATTGAAGAGGAGGATTTTGAAGAAATTGAAACGATTTATGATTACGTGAACCGATTCAAGCGATTGGTAGAGCTGGAGCGTGAAGAGGAAATGCGAGAGCACGAGGAAAGCATTCGGTCGCTTTCTGGCCAACAGCGCGAGGCCGAAGGAAAAGCTATTCTACATTTGAGAGGCCGTGACGAAGGCAATGCGCTCGAAGGCAAGCTGGTGAAGTTTATGCGTCAGCACAAGGGTGAGCCACTTCCGGAGACAGAAATAGCTGTTGGCGATTTGGTAATGGTTTCGCGCAGAGACCCTTTACTTAGCGACAATCCTACCGGTACGGTCGTACAAAAAACCAACTATTCTGTTACCGTTGCTTTTGATCAGCCCCGCAGCTTCATTTTTGGTAAGGGATTGCGCATGGATCTCTATGTCAATGATATTACCTATCAGCGGATGAAGGATGCGTTGACTGAAGTAGAAGAAGCAACCGGAAGGTTGGCGGAACTTAGAAATATTATAGTGGGTCTGGATTCGCCAGAAGAGCCGGAGAAAGCAGAGGGCGTTGAGTGGTTCAATAACGAGCTAAATGAGTCACAAAAAGAAGCAGTGGCCTATAGTCTGGGTGCTGATGATATTCACTTAATTCACGGTCCACCGGGTACCGGCAAGACAACAACAGCCATAGAAGTAATTGAACAATCGGTGGCGAATGGACAGAAAGTGCTTGCTACGGCTGCATCAAATATTGCTGTTGATAATATGCTCGATTTTCTGCTTGATCGTGGTGTAAAAGCAGTCCGAGTAGGGCATCCGGCGCGGGTGACATCACAACTAAAAGAGCATACTTTGGACAGCCTGATCGAGGAAAACGAACTCTATCGCAAGTCAGAAGATCTACGCTCTCAGGCATTTGAGAAAAAAGAGGAGCAGGAAGAATTTACGCATCCATCCGGGAAATTTAGAAGAGGTATGAGTAATACCAAGATCAAAGAGCTTGCTGAAGAAGGGCGCGGCTCGCGGGGCGTTTCAGAAGATAAAATTCAAGATATGGCCCGTTGGATTGAGCTCCAGGATGAGGTCGAAGATTTATTTGAGGAAGCGGATCAGCTGCGCGAGGAAGCCGTTAATGAAATTTTGGAGTCCAAGCAGGTTATTTGCTCAACCAACAGTACAGCTGGCAGTGATCTCATAGCAAACCGTGAGTTTGATCTTGTTGTGATTGACGAGGCTACGCAATCAACGGAACCGAGCTGTTTAATACCTATTACCCACGGCAAGAAGGTAGTTATGGCCGGAGATCATCGTCAGCTGCCGCCCACAGTTAAGAATCGTAAAGCTGCTAACAAAGGGTTGGAGGACACACTTTTTGAACGTCTCGCTGAAAAGCATCCCGCAAGCAAAAATACGCTGGAGATACAGTATCGGATGAACGAAAACATAATGGCATTTTCAAATGAGCAGTTCTATGATGGCATCCTTACTGCCGATGAAAGCGTACAGGAGCATACTCTCGAAGACTTCCAGCTGGATGTCAATGTATTTGACAACAATCTGACAGATATTCTGGAACCACATACGCCGGTCATATTTGTGGATACGGCCGGACGTGACGCCGCCGAACGAATACGGCAGGGGTCTACATCCAAAGAAAATCCCGAGGAAGCGTTGTTGGTTGCACAGATGGTGGATAATTTACTGAGATCGGGGTTGCCGCCTGAGGATATTGCTGTTATCAGTCCGTATAAGGATCAGGTTGATTTGCTGGATCGTAAAATTGATACGGAAAATCTGGAGATAAAATCGGTTGATGGTTTCCAGGGGCGCGAGAAAGAAGTGGTGATCATGTCACTGACACGGAGCAATAAAAATAGGCGTATCGGTTTTCTTGAGGATGTCAGAAGACTCAACGTATCGTTGACCCGAGCAAAACGAAAGCTTATTGTGGTAGGCGACAGCGATACAATAACAGCTCATAAAATCTACAAGCATTTCGTAGATTATGTGCGTGAAAAAGGAAGAATGATCCCGCTATAATTTCACGTATCAATTAACTATTTCATACTCATTTGCCCTGCCGCCTGCAGCGCTTTATAAACATTGACCACACCATCAGACACCGATAGTTCTGCAAAGGCAGCCTGCTGGGCATCCTGTGGATTTCCTTCACTTGGTACGGTTACTTGCTGGTTGGGATATTGGATGGTGTTATCGAGGATAATCTGCCGAACCTGCTTGGCAGTCAATTCCGGATAATAAGCCATAATCAATGCTGCAGTTCCTGCAACAACCGGTGATGCCATACTAGTACCCTCCTGAAATTGGTACTCATTATCGGGCATGGTGGAGTAAATATCTACGCCGGGGGCAAATAGATCTACTGTTTGGTTTCCATAATTACTGAAGTTAGCAACAAACTCTTGATTTGGTTTCCAGCTTGTTGCTCCCACACTAAGCCAAAGCGTGGCAGTAGAATCACTCATGGTGCTGCTATATTTATCTGTGGGATAATTGGCCGTTGTATCGACATTTTGTGCACTGTTACCCGCTCCGTGCACCATCAGTACATTGTTTTTATCGGCGTGAGCCACGGCTTTATCAACCACCTCTTTATAGGGAGAGTAACTTTTTCCAAAGCTCATATTGATAATATCAGCCCCGTTATCCACGGCATAACGGATGGCATTCGCTACATCTTTGTCGCGTTCATCGCCATTGGGAACGGCGCGAATCGCCATAATTTGTACGTTTGAAGCAACACCGTCTACCCCAATTCCATTATTGCGTTCGGCTCCAATAATTCCGGCCACGTGTGTTCCGTGGGAGGGATCAGGTCCCGCTACATCGTTATTGCCGTAGTATTGCTCTGATTTATCATCATAATCATCACCCACAATATCGCGGGGATTAAAATCAGGGTTATAACCGTATTTTGCGAACTCATAAATTTGTTTTTTCTGATCGGCAATGACCGTGGAGTCAATGTCATTTTCCATAACATAAATCATCACATTTTTGGCAAAGTTAAGGTCCTGACTGGTAGGCTGAAGGTTTTGGAGGTCTTTGTAGGAATAAGACGAGTCGGCAAAATGGTTATTTAGTATCTTTTCAGCTTGTGCCTTGCTCTGTGCTATGTTCTGAATATTCTGGTACTGTTGACTTAACTCTTGTATTTTGTCTTCGTAATCCGATTTTATTTCCCGGTAATAAAGGTATTCTTCTTTTTCTTCGGCGGTTAAAGCAGATGATTTCATTTTTTGACCGTACTTCTCCTTCAGCTTTCGATAAAGACGGGTTAATTCAAAGGTATCGTGATTAACATTCTCACCGTCAGCACCGCCGATAAAATTCCATCCGTTAATATCATCCACATAGCCATTATTATCATCGTCTTTGCCATTATCCGGCACTTCATCTTCATTTATCCAAATAACATCATTGAGATCCTCGTGGTCGGTATCCACGCCACCGTCTATAACGGCCACAGTAACTGTTTTTTGTGGGACTTTATCACCTAGTAACTCGTGGTAAGCACGGTCACTGCTTATGCCGCGGAATTGGGTGACTTCCTCATCCCAGTGATGCCATCCTTCGGGCGGTTCCAGCATCGTTTCAAAATTTACTGAATCTGGAGCCTCCTCCTGCACATATCGTTCACTTTGTTTAATGGCTTCATCATCAGAAACCGTTTGTTGGGTTGTTGAGCAGCTATAAAAGGAAAGAGCAAAAGCCAGTATAATTAGTAGTCGCTTTTTCATACAGGTAAAGGTTATAAATGATTACAACTAGATTTGATATTTACTTACAACGATTCAATACTGGAGATAAGTTGTTCAGAAGCTTTTTTGAAAGCCGTAAGAACCGCTTCATTCAGGGACTCTTTGAATTCAGTTCCCGCTTCGGTAGCATAAAAGTTTGCATAGTGTCTAATTCGATTATTATCTAATCCATGGTACATAACTAAATAATTATTAACCAACTCATCTTCTAACTGCATCTGCAGGCGATTTTTAAAATTGTTTACAATGCTGTTAATCTGCGTTTCACTTACGTTTAAATTATTGCTGATTGCATCGGTGCCAATAACCAAAGAGCGGAAAAGGATAGTCTGAGACCCTAGGGCAGATTTTTTTGCCGAGCGGTGTTCAATAAGGTCTTTGATAATTGAAATATGTTCTTCAGATGGCTGATCCTGTTCAAGCTCATATTTTGTAACAATCTGTTTTCGAGTACCCTGTAAGGTATAAAATTCAGCCTCTGCATTTAGGACAGGTTTTACCTTATCAGATTCCAGGGTAGTGAGGACTGAATCAGCATAATTGGCATCAAAATTTTCTTTAAAACTTTTGCGTGCCATTTTTAAGAGGGAATCAGCGTGATATGCTTCACCGTAAAGTTGTAGAAGCTTGCTGTTTTTTGAAGCAGGTATTTGAAACGGATTCTGTGAAAATTGGCTTTTAAGATCTTTTGGAAGCTCAGTTAATGTTTGTTTGACCGGCACCAAGTTAAAAATCCGATCGATATCGGTGCTATCTTTGGCATTCGAAGAATCTTGAGCTATACCCAGAAAGGGAAATAAGAGGCAAAAAATAAAAATCGTTAACCGCGAATATGTCATGATTTTATAATTGATGGAAATAAATGAGGTGATAAATATTTTAGAAAATAAGCTAACGATAATTTTTAACGCTCAAAAGTTTCAGCTTATTTGGTGGATGTTAATTTTTTTTAATCGAAGACCGATTTTTTTGTGTTAATCAAAACTTATGGTAGAATCAAACTAAGATTGATAATTCAATATGTGATCAAGGAAATTTGGAAAGGCGGTTAGATTACTCTGGATAAGTTGAAATATAAAAGGATTATTTTTAGATGAAAGAAGAAAGAGGGAAGACGAGCGAACGAGATAGTGGTTACTGGCGTCCCCTGCCATTGGGATATTTACTGGAAGAATATGGGTTGTTTAGTAAAAAAGTAGTACTAATACTTTTTTTATGGCTTGTCTTATTTGTTCTCAGTTTTCTTTCTGTTATTTATTGGATTCCTTCCGATTGGGACACCTTAGCAAGTACGAGCCAGGCGATTTCGCTTTTTCTGCTGTTTTATCCGCCGCTTTTAATATCAAACTTATTACTGTTTTGGTTAGGATTTGAATGGGGATTTATTCCTGCATACCTCTCTACTTTTATGGTTGCGCTGGCTTTTAATATGCCAACCCAGTGGTCAATACTTTTCGGCATCGCAGTTGTTTTGGGTATGGCTATTTTTGCGGTCGTATATTACAGTACCCATTTTCATTATACCATAGACAGTATTACTCATTTTGCCTTTTTTGTGGGCGTTGCACTGGTAGCATCTATGGCTTCTTCGTTGGGGTCTTTAATCTGGAGCCATGTTCAAGGCCTAACCATTGAAGAAACACTTATTGCCTGGCAAAGCTGGTGGACCGGTACATTTCTTCAGCTTGTTCTCATTAATGCTCCCATTCTTTTTCTGGTTGGAAATAAAATTGAACGTGTAAAGGATAAATATTTTGATGTACCCGAGCGTCCCGAAATTTCACTGGGATGGGTATACAGTGCCATTATATCTGTAGTAACTGTTCTGGTTATTTTTATACTTTCAGCTGAACAATTGGGTACCCTGAGAATACAAGAAGCACTAAAAAATACGTCTTCCAGTTTTGCAAATGAGATTCTAAGTGCTTCACAAACGTTTGAATTGACTGCTTGGATTGCCATAGTGATCTTGCTGGCTGCCGGATTAGGTGGTATTCGGTTGGTTGAAGGGTGGAATAAAACATTAAAAGAACAGGTGCGAGTAAAAAGATCGCTCATAGCAGAAATCCATCACCGGGTAAAAAATAATATGCAGTTAGTCTCAGGACTGATTGAGCTTCAGCTTCAAAACTCAGAAAATCAGAATGTACAAAAGGAGTTACGCAAGAGTCATTCCCGTATTTATTCGATGGGTAAAGTTCATGAACAAACCTATCAGCACGAAGATGCTGCTGATGTTAAAATGGATATTTATGTCGAAAGCATTGTAAAACAAGTAGAAGCCAATTTTGGAGAAATTGACGGAACGCGGTTTATCTTGGAATGTTCTTCTTTTAAACTAACCATCAGCCAGGCTGTAACCTTTGGATTACTACTCAACGAGCTGTTGACTCTTATTTGTAAACATGAATTCAGTCATACCAGTAACAATACTGAAATTACAATTAGAGTTGAAGGAACTGAAAAACTGGTACACGCCAAATTCCAAGGAATTTCTAAACCATTTGAGATTGCAGTTGCCGATTCATTGGATGGCACACTGATTAGAAAACTTACGAAACAGCTTAATACCGAGTTACACCGCGTCCAAGATCAGGAGCAGGAAGAAGCTGTAAACTTAGAGTTTTCCTTTGATAAAAAAGACTCCCCATCGTATTTCAACTCTTGGGAGCCCGTTCAATAAGGTTTTTATCAATAATATAAAAACTCATCTCTCAGACGGCGGGTATACTTTTAATAGCGCTTTTACTATCAATTCTGTGGTATTTAAACAGCTTTAACAGTTCCCCACTTTTGTTGAGTTAGAGTTAATCAATCTGCTACTACTGACTTAAAGAAATCAAGAAAGAGCCTTAGCCTCTCGTCACATTAATTGAATAAATGGGGATCTAAATTCACCTTTAGAGGTATAAACAATTATTCTATTAATTTTTAATTCTGAGGGAGTAATGCTGAAAAGAAAACAGTGTTCATTTGTACCTAGCCATTATTTTATAGGGATGATAATAGGCAGCCTTTTTCTAACTGCTGGTTGTACCGACAAGGCTGATGACCGAAATTTGTTTGCTGATCAAACAGCACCTTTATTTGAGGGGATGGGAGATCATCATTTTGATGTTTCGTTAAATGATACCCTTGCAACTCGATATTTTGATCAAGCCATAATATTGACATACGGTTTTAACCATAAAGAAGCGGAGCGTTCGTTTCGGCAGGTTGTTGAGCTTCAGCCTGATCATCCAATGGCTTGGTGGGGCATTGCATTGGTACAGGGACCAAATTTGAATCTGCCTATGCTGCCTGATGCAGTTCCGATAGCATGGGAAGCTATGCAGCAAGCTCAGGAATTAAAGTCCAACGGTACGCAACGGGAGCAAGATTATATTAATGCGTTGGCAAAGCGATATGCTAAACAACTGCCCGAAGATCGCACCCCACTTGATATCGCCTATGCCGAGGCGATGGGAAAATTAGCTGAAAAATATCCCGATGATATGGATGCGCAGGTGTTATATGCTGAGGCCTTAATGAATCTGCACCCATGGGATTTTTGGACAAAAGAGGGAGAGGCCCAACCGTGGACGCCTAAAATTATGGCGGTACTGGAGCGTATTTTTGAGAAAGAACCGGATCATCCAATGGCTAACCACTTGTACATTCATGCTTCCGAAGCTTCGCCCAATCCCGAAAAAGCTTTGGAAAGTGCGAAGCGATTAAGTAATGCCGTTCCCGGAGCGGGACACCTGGTTCATATGCCAGCCCATACTTATATACGCATAGGGATGTATCATGAGGGATCAGAAGCAAATGAACGAGCGATTGAATCCGATAATGAATATGTTGCGCAATGCCATCAGCAGGGCATGTATCCACTGGGATATATGCCGCATAACCATCACTTTTTGTGGGCAACGGCTACTTTAGAAGGGCGAAAAAAACGTAGTTTAGCGGCTGCCCAAAGTACTTTTGAGCATGTTGATACCACCATGATGCGTGAGCCGGGAATGGGACTCTTGCAGCATTTTTGGACGATCCCAATGTATGGAAATGTACGGTTCGGTGAATGGGATAAAATTCTGGTTACTCCAAAACCTGACCGGGAACTGCTTTATCCTCTCGGCGTTTGGCATTATGCTCGAGGAATGGCGTTTTTGGCCAACAATCAAGTTGATAGTGCACGGCAACATCTGGATGAGCTAAAAATTCTAGCAGCTAATGATTTATTAAAAGAGGTGATTATTATGAATCACGCCTACGATCTCATGCAGATAGCTACGCGTGTATTAGAGGGAGAAATTGCTGCAAAAAATAACGAATACGACCAAGCTGTAGCATTTTTAAAAGAGGCGATCACGATTGAAGATGAATTGCTGTATAATGAGCCGCCGGATTGGTTCTTCCCCGTGCGTCACAATCTCGGTACCGTTTTGCTAGATGCAAAAAAACCTTTGGAAGCCGAACAGGTCTTTCGTGATGACCTCAAAGAGTTTCCTAAAAATGGCTGGGCGCTCTTTGGTTTACATCAGAGTTTATTGGCTCAGGGACTTGAAAATGAAGCACAAGAAATTAAGAATCAGTTTGATGAAGCTTGGAAATATGCTGATATCGAGCTTACTTCCGCGCGAATATTAGAGAAAGAAGAAAGAATGCTGGGTTATGATAGCCAGTAAAGGATGTAGATTTATTTACTGTTTTTGACTTTTCCCAGTCATGGGAACAAACCGAACCGGCATTTTTTGTTCTCTTTTTATGTTGCCGTCTTTTGTTTTTGTGATTTTGGTCAAAACCTGGTTGTCATTAACATTGCCAACCGGAGCTACCAATATTCCTTCAGGAGCCAGCTGATTAATGAGCGGTTGAGGAATTTCTTCAGGGGCTGCTGTTAAAATAATAGCATCAAATGGAGCGTGTTCCGGCCATCCTTTATACCCATCACCAACTTTTGTGGTGATAGTATTATAACCTAGTATCTCAAATCGCTTTATGGCTTGGTCAGCCAGTGGTTTCACAATTTCTATGGTATAAACATGCGGAGTGAGTTCGGATAAAACCGCCGCCTGATAGCCGCTGCCCGTGCCAATTTCCAGTACTTTTTCGCCCGCTTCAATATCCAACAGATCAGACATATAGGCTACAATTAACGGTTGTGAAATCGTCTGGTTATATCCGATCGGAAGGGGACGATTTGCATAGGCATGTTCCTGATAGTTTTTCGGCACAAAAAAGTGACGCGGAACATGGCGCATCGCATCCAGTACTGTTGGATCATTAATAATACCACGGTCTTCAATGCCTTTGTTGACCATCTCGTACCGTTCCTTCTGGCGCTGATCGAAACGAGGACGTTCCCATTGCACCGTATCAGCTACAACAGTATCTGTATCATGTGGAAATAGTAAATCGGCGGCTGACAGAGGAATAGGATCATCACATGTAAGCCATATTCCTGCTGATGCTATCAGGAAAACCAGAAAACGATTTAGTGTTTTCATAAAAGTGGTATTCTTTTATCCGTATCAAAAGAACATACTATCCTCTACAATCCGTTCAAAATAGGGAAGCTATTTGCCTTTCCGCCCTTCAAAACCTAAAATTGAGCACAGCTCAATGGGTAATAAACAAGTGCTTTATGGATTTTCAAGAACTTCAGCAAAAAATCGACTACGCTCGTGATACTTCTAAACAGTTACCTCCTTTGGCGGTTTCGGATATCCCTGAATTATTACAGCAACGTTTGGATAAGGAGGCTAACTACTTGACCTATATTGATGAAAATGATAACAGAACCGAGGTTAGCTATGTTGATTTTTGTCAGCATGTGATAAACTGTGCGCGGTTTCTGCAGAACCACGGACTTAGTCACGGCGATCGTATTGCAACGATCTCACATAATCACTGGCATACCGTTGTGCAGTATTTTGCCGCCTGGCTGTTGGGATTAGTGGTTGTGCCGATCAATTTGGGGGAAGATGATGAGCGCATTGCCTATATCCTTGAAAATGGAGAAGTCGAGTTGGCATTTGTCCGCACCGAATACCGCGATCGATTTAGGGGAATTCTGGAATCGTACAAGTATTTAAAAAATGTTGAGTGGATTGTCTGTGAAGGAGATATCGAGAATTTTACCAGTGAGAAGGGAGATCTTGACCTTCCTGACGATAATTTGAGGGATTCCGAAGCGCTGATTGTCTTTACTTCAGGAACTACCGGTGCACCCAAAGGAGTGGTGCTGAGTCAGCGTAATTTGCTTGAAGATGCTCGAGGCATTGCTGACTGGCACAATATTGACGATCAAACGCGTATGATGTGCGTGCTGCCGATTCATCATGTAAACGGTACCGTAGTTACGTTACTCACCCCGTTTTTTGCTGGGGGATCTACGGTCCTTAATCAAAAGTTCAGGACCAGCCGCTTTTTTCCTACCATCAAAAAAGAGGGCGTTCATATCGTCAGTGTTGTTCCTACGTTGCTGCAGTATCTAAACAATTATTACTCAGATAAAGAAATGCCCGATACCTCAACCTTAACGCACGTAATTTGCGGAGCCGGGCCGTTGACCGTTAAAGTAGCGACAACCTTTGAAGAGCGGTTTGATATTCCCATAATTCACGGCTACGGTCTTTCGGAAACTACTTGCTATTCCTGCTTTCTTCCTGTTGATCTGGATGAAGAAGAACACAGAAAGTGGCTTTCTGATTACGGGTATCCCAGTATCGGTGTGCCGATACCGGCCAATGAAATGGCTATCCATGACGAAGACGGGAATGAGTTAGAAGAAGAGGAGCGTGGCGAAATTGTGATTCGGGGCGTGAACGTGATGCTGGAATATCACAATAACCGAAAAGCCAATGAAAAGACCTTTAAAAATGGTTGGTTTCGAAGTGGAGATGAGGGATTTTATGTCAATGATGAGCAAGGACGTTCCTACTTTTTTATTACTGGTCGACTAAAAGAGTTAATCATTCGTGGTGGAGTAAACCTGGCCCCCCTTGAAATTGACGAGGTGATCAATAAAGCCCCGGGCGTGAAGGCAGGCATTGCCGTGGGATTTGAAAATAACTGGTACGGCGAAGAGGTCGGGGCCTATGTACAGCTTAAAGATGGAGCGGAAGAAGATGAAGAAGCAATTTTAGAGTTTTGCAGAGAGCACCTGCCATTTTCGAAATCACCTAAAGTTGTTGTCTTTGGGGATAAAATACCTGTTACCTCAACGGGTAAGTATCAACGCCGGAAAGTAACGCACCATTTTGAACAGTGGAAAGACACCCAGTTTAGAAAAAGTTAGCAGGTGAAGCTCGACGATGAAAGGATTTGGACAATCTGGAAAATCAAACCTTAACCCAGTTACACAATAATACTTGCTCCTCTATTCGTTATTAATTAAGGTTGAAAAAAGGGATCATCTACATCACGGTACAAACGCAGGAGGTCACTATGGCTCATTCACTGGATCTTGATCTGTTTACACATCTTCAGTCTGACTTGGAATCTCAGCAGTACAAGATATTAGCGGGATTAAAATCTATTTCTGATGATTTTCAGATGAATAAAATTTATCCGCATCTGAGTCATTTGGTAGAACTCTATACTACGCTGGATGATATCTTGAATCGACTGCGGGATTTGCGGGATGAATTTCCAAAGCGTATCAAAAAGATCGACTTTGTAAATGAGGTTATTGAACACGAGGTGGTGTTTGTGGATGGCTCAGATCTAGCTAAAGTGGAAGATCTGATTGAATGGGGACTGCCATTAATCAAAGCAAAAATCGAGGAAGGGAAAGCGATTTATGAGTTTGTAAACGATGAAATTAAGCTCCAAGAAGTTGGGATTATCCCTAATTATACGGATGAGGGCTACTTTTTTGTGCCCGATAACGAGGAGTCAAAATTACTGCTTTACCAATATGAGCTTACCGTTTTTGAAAGCTCACAGGATAAATATCGATCGCTTAAGACAGCCTTTTTAAAAGGATTAGAACAGGGCGATGCTTATCGATCACCGAATGCCATCAAGTTGGACCTGATTGATGAAAATAAAGAATTACCCAATCCGGCTACCTTCGCATTCAATACTGATCTGGACTTTCCATTTCGGGAAACCATTTTCCCTGTTACCAAACGTAAGTTATTGCAGCAGCTGTATGAATAGGTTATAGTATTTGGTAGTGAGAGGTGAGTATTGAGATTATTGGAAAGTAAATTTTTACTTGGGAGATAGCTTTTGGGAGAAGGTGAACATCATTTTTTGAAGTTGATTGATCTCACTTGATAGTATATTAATAGTATTTTCAGGAAGTAAATCTAAGTTATTTGCAATTATTAGTTGTGTTTCTAATTCGCATGATGAAGCGTATGCGATACTTAAGAAGCGTTTAAAATCTTTATTCGTATTTCGTCCAGCTCCTTCTGCAATGTTTGATCCAATAGATACAACACACCTTCGGAGTTGAGAAACTAATCCATATTTTTCTTCAATCGGAAAGTTGGTAGTTACCTCATATATTTCAGTGGCTAAAGAGATGGATCGTTTCCAGATATCTAACTTTTTATATCGGTGCAAAGTAAAAGACTTAATTGATATTTTATAATAGTATGACCGAATAGTTGGGTAATCCTTACAAGCATTTTTGCAGAAATTGTTGCTAAGTTTCAAATCTCACATCTCATTACTCACTACTAAATATCTACAATAGCCAGTGTACACCGAGATATGCATACTAAATTTTCATCTTCGTTAAAAATCTTGGTCTCCCAAATCTGCGTTTGACGACCGGTATGGGTAGGTCTGGAAATACCGTGAACGGTCTCTCCTTTTTTTGCGGCGCGTACATGATTGGCATTAATTTCAACACCCACTGCTGTTTTTCCCTCTTCATCAATATTTAGCCAAGCCCCGATGGATGCCAGTGTTTCGGCCAGAGCAACAGAGGCTCCGCCGTGGAGTAATCCAAAGGGTTGAATAGTATTTTCATTGACCGGCATCGTGGCTTTTACTTCATCAGACTTAAAGGAAGTGAAGGAAATTCCGAGGGTGTCTCCCATATTTTTTTCAGAGACCGAAAGAAATTTTTCTACTCGTTTTTCAATATTCGGTTGGATATACATAAATGATTCTCTTACAATTGATTAGTGGGTGCGAAGTTAATTATAAAATTGGAAGAAAAAATTTAAATAGACTTTTAAATCATCCACAATCGTTTAAATTATTGGTAAAGAACGTCATCAACAATAAAATAGCGTACTGTTATGGCTTACGATCCGACCACTATTATAACTGAGATTGAAAAAGGTATTCAAAAGCATGATAAAGATGTATTCATTTCTACGAAGAGAAATGGGGAATGGATAGAAACGAGTAAAGCTGAATTTCAGGAAAAAGTGCGGAAGCTGGCACTGGGATTATATGAGCTTGGGGTACGTGCCGGTGATAAGGTGAGCCTACACTCCGAGAACAGTGCTGAATGGGTAATTTGTGATCAGGCCATTCTTTCTCTTGGAGCGGTAAATGTCCCCATTTATACTACACAACCCGGAGAACAGATTAAGTATATCCTCGAGAACTCTGAAACCAAAGTGCATATTGTTTCGAATGATGAACTTTTTGCTGATACAAAGCCCATCATTAAAGAAGTTACCAATGTTAAAGCGATAATTTCAATTTTCGGATCGAAACATGGCAAGCTTAAAGAGTTTGTGGATATCCTGGAAATGGGAGCAAAGAAGGATCAGGAAAGCCCTGAGCTCTTCGACGAGCTGCGATCAAAGGTGCAGCCAGATGATTTGGCTTCCCTGATTTATACTTCCGGCACAACAGGAGATCCCAAGGGCGTGATGCTTTCGCACAATAATATTGCTTCAAACCTGCTGGCCTCCTTGGAGCGTGTACCTTTTGATGAGACGGTCCGAGAGCATGAACAAATGCTGTCGTATCTACCGCTTTCGCATGTCTTCGAGCGGATGATTACCTATATGTATCTAAGCATGGGATATCCCATTTACTACATTGAAGATGTGGATGAGATACGCGACGACTTTGACTATGTGAAACCTTATTACTTTGCTACAGTGCCACGGCTGCTGGAGAAAATCCATACGGGAATCAAAGTAAAGGGACAGGAGATGAGCGGGCTCAAAAAGCAGTTGTATTACTGGGCGATAAACAGAGCAGAAGAATATGATCCGGAAAACCCACCGAGCGGATTAGATGCTATTAAGCACAAAATTGCTGATAAGCTGGTCTATTCAAAAATTCGTGAGTTATTCGGTGGAAACCTTCTCGGTATGGTGAGTGGTGGGGCAGCGCTGTCACCCAATCTATTCCGATTTATGAATGCTATGGGGCTTATTTGCATGCAGGGATACGGACTTACCGAAACGTCGCCGGTGCTCTCAGTTAATGATAAGGATCATATGCGCGTAGGGAGTTCAGGAACGCCGCTTTCAAATGTAGATATTAAAATTGCCGATGATGGTGAGATTCTTGCGAAAGGTCCCAATGTGATGGGAGGCTATTACAACAATCCGGAAAAAACAGACGAGGTATTTACAGATGACGGCTGGTTTATGACCGGTGATGTGGGTAAGCTTAAAGATAACTATCTGTTTATAACCGATCGTAAGAAGTCAGTTTTTAAACTTTCTACAGGAAAATATGTGGCCCCACAAATTATTGAGAATCTTTTAACTGAAAGTGGATTTATTGATCAAACAATGGTGATTGGATACCAGCGAAAATTCTGTTCGGCTTTGATTGTTCCCGATTATGACAATGTAAAAAAATGGTTGAAGGGACGTGGAAAATCCGTTTCGGATCCCGAGAATGAGGATCCGGAAATTCGGAGGCTTATACAGCGCGAGGTTGATAAAGTGAATAGACAGCTTTCACCTTGGGAGACAGTTAAGAAATTTGTTCTGCTGGATACGCCTTTCTCAATTGAGTCCGGTGAACTTACGCCAACCCTAAAAGTTAAACGACCGGTTGTAAAAGAACGTTATGAAGATGAAATAGAGTCGATGTATCAAGATGACGAGCAGAAGGCTGAAGCTGAAAAATAACTACCTAAATTAATTCGGTTTCTCTGCGATGTTGCGTGATTAACTTAACAGTCGTAATTAAAATTCTATACGATAATATTTATGTCCACAAGCAAATACGATATTCAGAAAGTTGCGGTACTTGGGTCGGGAACCATGGGCAGTCAAATTGCTGCACACTGTGTAAACGCGGGGCTAGAGGTTTGGCTGCTTGATCTAAAAGATGAGGAGAGCGATAATCCCGATCAGCAGGTACTGGATAATATTGATAAGCTCAAAAAGATGAATCCATCTCCGCTGGGATTACCGGAATATGCTGACCGCATCAAGCCCGGTAACTTTACAGATGATCTGGATATTATAAAAGAAGTTGATTGGGTTTGTGAGGCCATTATTGAAAAGATGGATATCAAAAAGGAGATGATGGCAAAGATTGATGATATCAGGACGGAAGGAACCATCGTCAGTTCGAATACATCGGGATTACCCATTGGGGAGATCAGTGAGGATTGTTCGGATGAATTAAAAGCACATTTTCTGGGTACACACTTTTTCAATCCCCCGCGATACATGAAGTTGTTGGAAGTTATCCCTACGAAATCAACCGCAGATGATGTTGTTGATTATATGTCCCAATTCTGTGAACGTGATCTGGGTAAGGGGGTGGTGCAGTGCAAGGATACGCCCAATTTTATTGCCAATCGCATCGGTATTTTTTCGATGGCTAGTATTATGCCTCACTTCTTTAACGGGGATTTTCGAGCTGAGGAAATCGACTATTTGCTTGGCACCCTTACGGGTTATTCCAAAGCAGCTACCTTTCGGACTGCTGATATGTCGGGACTGGATGTGATTCATCACGTAGCTTCTAATTTGTATCCCGCCATTCCGGATGACGAACGGCGTGAAGTGTTCGATCTGCCTGAGTTTTTTGAGCAAATGGTAGAGGAGGGTAAATTCGGCAACAAAGCGGGCAAAGGTTTTTACAGGAAAGTGCGAACGGATTCCGGTAAGGAGTACAAAGTTATTAATCCTGAATCAGGTGAATACGAATCGCAGATTGATCCTGAATTTGAAAGTGCTAAAGAGGCCCAAAAGAAGTTTAGCACGCCTGAAGAGCGGCTCAAATTTTTGATCAACCAAGATACGGAAGTAGGGGATTTTTTATGGAGAGTGCATTGTGATTTGTTGCTGTATGCCGCTAATCGAATACCTGAGATTACTGAATCCGTAGAATCCATCGATCGTGCGATGAAGTGGGGCTTTAACTGGGAGTTAGGTCCGTTTGAGCGCTGGGATGCTATTGGTGTTAAAGAGTCGGTGGATCGTATGCAGGAAGAAGGCTTGGATGTGCCGAAAAATGTGCTTGATATGCTTAACAGCGGTCACGAGCGATTTTACGATAAACAGAAAGGCACGGTTTATAATCTGGCCACGGGAGAAGTCGAACAGCTGAGTCCGCAGGCCGAAGGGTCAATTCAGGTTGCCAATCTTAAAGCGGATAATAGTGATGTCTTTATGAACGATAGCGCCGGGCTGTATGACCTCGGGGATGGCATTGCTCTTTTTGAGTTCCGAACCCGAAAATACACGCTTGGATTCGAGCTCATCGAGTCGCTGGATAAGGCCTGTACCATTGTGGGAAATAACTTTGATGCGTTGGTAATTAGTCACGACGGCGATAATTTTACGTATGGTGCCAACCTGATGGAAGCAATGGGGGCTTGGGAAAAAGGGGACAAAGAGCGAGTCCGAAAAGCTGCTAAAAATTTTCAGGATGTGGTTGTTGGATTGCGATATCAGCAGTTTCCTGTGATTGTAGCCCCATTTGGTCGTTCCCTTGGTGGTGGTGTTGAGTTTATTTTACATGCAGATAAAGTAGTGGCTCACCATGAATTATATGCAGGTTTGGTAGAGGTCGGCGTTGGGTTGCTCCCAGCCGGGGGAGGGACCAAAGAGATGCTGTATCGTACAATGCAGCAGATATTAGATGATGAGCAGGTTGATCCTATGCCAAATATTAAAGAGAAATTTAAGACAATCGGCATGGCTAAAGTATCTGACGGAGCCCCCAAAGCCAGAGAGTATGGCTATTTACGGGATTCGGATTCTATAATTATGAACCGGGATCTGCTTATTGCTAATGCCAAAGAAGAAGCTCGTCGGATGGCTGATACCGGATATTATCCACCTGAAAAACCAATGATAAAAGTGCTCGGAAATGAAGCTTTGAGTTCTTTGAAAATGATGCTCCATATTATGCATCAGGCCAATTTTATTACTGATTATGACAGGGTTGTGGCCGAAAAAGTAGCATATGTGATGAGCGGTGGTGATCTGAGCGAACCTCAGGAAGTGCCTGAAGATTACTTACTAAGACTCGAACGTGAAGCTTTTATGGAACTGTTGGAAGATGAACGAACCCAGGCTCGCATCGAGCACATGCTTAAGAAAGGTAAACCACTTAGAAATTAGAATACTGATGACACGGATCAAGCTGACAATGGTAATCTGTTAAATTAGCTGTAACCGTGTTCTATTAATTTAAGGTATATACATTATGAAAGAAGCTGTAATTGTTGCTGCTGCCCGAACGCCAACTGGAAAAGCAAATAAAGGATCACTGCGTTTTACTTCCCCTGATACACTGGGTGGGGAAGTGATCAAAAATTTATTGGAGCGAGCTCCGAATCTTCAGCCCGAACAGGTCGAAGACGTAATTATGGGTTGTGCGTTTCCCGAAGCGGCACAGGGACTAAATATCGCACGTCAGTGTGCTGCACTGGGTGGATTGCCACCTTCGGTCCCGGCTGCTACGATGAATAGATTCTGTTCCTCGGGACTACAGACCATTGCCCAAGCCGCCGAACGTATTATGGTGGGTGGTGCGGATGTCATTATTGCAGGAGGTGTAGAGTCGATGTCGCTTGTACCTATGGGCGGATATGTTTCAAGGCTGAATCCCGAGCTTGTGGATAATTATCCCGAAATTTATATCAATATGGGATTGACAGCTGAAAACGTAGCTGATAAATATGGCATAAATCGCGAGGATCAGGATGCCTTTGCCTATCGCAGTCATCAGCGGGCGCTCAAGGCATGGGATGAAGGCTATTTTGATGATCAGATTGTCCCTATCCAAGTGAAAGAGAAGAAAGTGACAGCAGAGGGACAAGTTGAGGAGAATGAATTTATCTTCGACACCGATGAAGGTCCACGGCGCGATACTTCAAAGGAAATTTTAGCTAAGCTGAATCCTGCCTTTAAGCAAGGTGGCTCTGTGACAGCTGGAAATTCCTCTCAGATGAATGATGCCGCGGCAGCTGTGATAGTTATGAGCCGTGAAAAAGCCGATGAATTAGGGCTTGAACCCATAGCCAAATATCATGGTTTTTCGGTAGCAGGAGTTCCCCCGGAAATTATGGGTATTGGTCCGGTTGAGGCAGTACCAAAAGTGCTCAAACAAACCGGGTTTGATTTAGGGAATATTGATCTAATCGAATTAAACGAAGCTTTTGCGGCTCAATCGTTGGCAGTAATTCGCGAGCTTGGGCTGGACGAAGATATTGTCAATATAAACGGTGGAGCTATTGCTATGGGACATCCCCTCGGCTGTACCGGTGCGAAGCTGACCACACAGATCCTGCACGATTTAAAGCGACTGGATAAACAGTTTGGTATGGTGACAATGTGTGTAGGTGGAGGTATGGGGGCCGCCGGTATTTTTGAAAACTTAGCGTAACCTATTTCATCTGAATTTGTTTCAGGATAGTACTTCCTAATTTTAGAAAAGATAATCATGTTTACATCAGATACGTTAGCAGATCAAACGATTTTAATTACCGGCGGTGGCAGTGGATTAGGGTTGGCTATGGCTAAGAAGTTTGCTTCACTGGGTAGTAATATTGCAATTTGTGGTCGGACTGAAGAAAAACTCCAAAAGGCCGTAAAAGAGGTTGAGGGAGAAGGTCAAGATAGTACTGTGAGGTATTATGTGGCTGATGTCCGTGACTATGATCGTGTCGAGAAAATGATCGCAGAAATTGTATCAGATTTTGGGACGATGACCGGACTCGTTAACAATGCGGCCGGGAACTTTTTGTCGGCCTCCGAAGATCTGAGTCCCGGTGGTTTCAAAGCCGTGGTCGATATCGTTTTACACGGTTCATTCAACTGCACACACGTTTTTGGGAACTATCTAATTGATGAAAAGAAGAAAGGTAATATTCTGAATATGGTAACGACTTATTCAGAGGATACGGGTTCGGCATTTGTGCTTCCATCCGCATGTGGAAAAGCAGGCGTACTGGCTATGACGCGATCGCTAGCTTACGAATGGGCAACGTATGACATTCGTTTGAATGCTATAGCGCCCGGACCATTTCCCACCAAAGGTGCATGGGAGCGGTTGGTTCCGGATGAAAGTGCTGAAAAGAAATTTTTATCTAAAATTCCAGCTGGCCGATACGGAGATAAAGAAGAATTAGCCAATCTTGCTACATTTTTGATGTCAGATATGGCTCCCTATATCACCGGAGAATGCGTAGTAATTGATGGCGGGGAACGTTTGTCAGCCGGTCAGTTTAACTTTATTGATAGACTGGGATCGCGTGAAGAGTTAAAGGGATTTTTTAAGATGATGCACAAGAAAGGAGACTAAACCCTGGCAAGTCTTTTTTTAATTTTGTCTATCGTTTTATTCAGCTTCCAAAGCTGATAAGCATTATAAATTGTCTCCCGCTTAAGTTGAATTGATTTTAGAAACTCCAGCGCGGCTAATTCAGCTGACTTACTGGCATCGAAAGACTTGCTGTTGAAGAAAAGGTGCCTATTCCCATTCTCTTCTCCCAGCCGCACAGACTGTTCCAGAACGTTACAATTTACAATAAAGTGATTATTGGCAGCCATACGTTGATGCCGAGAGTTGTTTGCTGTCACATTGATAAAAATATTTGCCGTTGCACCGCTCTCGAATCGTAACATCATATGCAGTGCATAAAGATGTTCTTCGGAAAGCTCAACTGTTTTTAAATCAATGTGATGAACTGAGCCATTTACCCAGCGTAGGCAAAAAGCAAGCTCATCAATCCAGTAGTACTCAAAAGGATGATTGGATTCTGCAAATTCAGAGTAGTTTAGCTCGCGGTTAATTTGCAGAAAAGTCGGCTTTTCGATCCTTTTTGCCATCCATTTTGAGGCCGGAGCAAGAGTGGGCCAGTGAGAAAATTGTACCAGAACATTCGATTCTTCAGCAGCGTGGTAAATTTTTTCAACCTTCTTTGTATTGGTGGGGATGGGAGCAATTAGAAACGTATGATATCCTGCCTTTACGGCCTTAAGTAAATGGTCTAAATTCTCGGTTTGCTCATCCATCAATAGGCACGCATCAACATCACCAATTTCAGATAGTTTGCCGGCAATGACTACTTCTGAGACAGTGCGATGAGGGCGTAAATGTTTTTCCCAGGCAACTGCTCGATCGGCGGGACCTACGATGCCTATTCTCATAACTGGATTATTTATTAAAGTGAATAACTATCCATAGTTATGAAATAGGGCTATCATTTCAAAACCGATTCCAATGCTTATAGAGAGTTATTCCGGCATCACCAAGGCAAGAATGAAATAAAGGAGAACCGGGCTACCCCATCCAAGAAAGGTAGTTATTACAAAAATAATTCTCACGATGGTAGGATCCCATCCAAGATATTCAGCAATGCCTCCGCAGACACCGGTGATCATTTTATCAGTTCGAGATTTCTTTAATCGAGCTCCCATAAGTAATATCAGTTAATGGTTTTATCTTTCTTTATATAGAGATAATACGGTAGAGTCAGTGGGATGTTTCAGTCGATTTGATATTCATATAAAAGGAAAGTCCAAAGTAGTAGAACGGGAACAAAAAGGAACTATAAATTAGCCACGGCGGGGACTGATCAAAATAATACAGCAATGCAATTAGCTGGAGCGTAAAAATGCCTCCGAGGATCAGCGTAAAGGGACGTAAATATTCTGTTCTGGATGGATATACAAACTTGACGGGCAAAAATGTTACGATTGCAAATATCACTAGGATTGCGGAAGCAAAGGTAACGGGCAGTTCAAGTAGAAAAATGTAGAATACAACAATATTCCAGTATGATGGGAAGCCCAGAAAAAAGTGATCATCCGTTTTAGCTTTGGTATTGGAAAATCCAAAGATGCTGGCGATGGCACAAATTACGAGTACCCACGTGGGGATACTCATTGTTGCAAAAATCCAGAGCAGGGGAGCAATAGTCCAGGTGATAAAATCAACAATGTTATCCATCAGGGCACCGTCAATCGCCGGTGCATGTTCTTTGGTTTGCGTTAGTCGTGCTAATGCTCCATCAACAGAATCAACGATGGCAGCTACGGCAAGAACCCAAACCGTTTCTTTATAAAACCCATTATATGTTAATATGAGTGCCCACAAGCCAAGTCCTGCACCTAAAGCAGTAAATAAATGGACCCCGTACGCTGCTGCTTTTTTCACAAACAGTTTATGTAGTTAATGATATCCTTCTTTTAATCACCCTTAATAAAATAAAAAAAGCGGAACCTATGAAGTCCCGCTTTTAGCATAGTAAAATAATGTAAGTTTTTACATATAGATAACAGTGACCTAGGAACCTTGTCCGCTATCGGGTAGCTTATAGGAGATTGGCAAAGAATATTGGACTTTTACCGGCTTGCCATCTTGCATACCCGGTTTAAATTGTGCTTGTTTTACGACTCTAATGGCTTCTTGATCAAGCGCTTCACTTACACCTTTCACAACTTCTGTATCTTCAACCACTCCTTGTTCGTTTACAATAAATTGTACTATTACTCGCCCTTGTTCACCTGCATTGCGAGCTTCCTCGGGATAGTTGATCATTTGCTGTAGGGAGCCTAGTCCACCGACCAATTCTGGCATTTTCTCAGCAGTTACGTAGTAATCACCCTCGTCTGATTTAGAACCAGAAACAGGTGGGGGAGGGGGATCCATGCGAACTTCTTCTTTTAGATCAGAAAATGCTTTATCGGGATTTAACACATTTATCTTAATAACACCATTTCCCCCTTTTTTTCCATATTCCTGTTTGGCTTTTTCTCCCTTCAATACATCTATCGATTCTATGTATTTGGTCTTTAAACGAGATAATTTTGGAATGGAAGATTCATCATTGTCCCATTCTTCGCCATTTACGATGTATAGTGGCTGCTTTGGTGTAGGCGGTGTATTAGCTATTTGTGATTGCGTTTGTTCAACTTCACTGTTGGTAATGCCGTCTTGCGACATATCAGTACAAGAGATAGTAAGTGTTAACAGTGACGCAGCGAAAAAAGTAATTAGAAAACTCGATCGAAAATTCATAGATAGACTATTTTGGTTAGACATGATTTGAATACGCTTTTTAAGTGAAGAAGGATTAACAGCCATACTCAGGGCCAATTTTTGCTGATGATCTCGCTTCGCAAGATCAAAGAGGAGAGAGGCATACTTCTTTTGTGAAAATTCTTTGTTGGATAAAACCTCGCTGTCGCATATTACTTCTCTGTATTCTTCGCGTGACGTATAGAGGCTATAGATTAGTGGATGAAACCAGAAAAGAGATTTTATAACTATAAGAAGGCTATTCAGTAGAAAATCACGGTTTTTAATGTGTACCAACTCATGCTGCACGGCCATAGCGAGTGAAGAGGGTTGTTTTTTTAGATCAGCCGGGATAACAATTTTGGTATTCAGCCATCCGTAAGTAAATGGAATGTTTACACCATCAGAATAGGCGATTAATGTATTTCGGTACTTCTTACTTTCGGATGGAAGATTTCCCATCAAGTCTTTGTCACTGGTAAGTGGAGAGAAATTTAATTCTCGCTCCATATTTTTGAGTTGAACAAAATCGAAAATAAGTTTAAGCACGAGTAACGTTGCAACTGATCCGACAATTATGCTACCAGCGCCTATCCAAAAATTGGGATTGCTCAATACATGAAGTATAGAAGGGTCTGAAGCCGTCCCGGAAACAGTTATTGGGTTTTGAACGACAATGAACATGCCCTCACCCGTTGCCTGTGTGGCACTGCTGATAAAATCCATTAGGTAAGCTCCCAGCACCCCGAGTGGAAGCACCAAGAGAAGGGCGGTGCGGCTGTGATAGTGATAGATGGGCTGTAGCGATTCGTTTTTATGTAAAAACAACGCAATGGGAGTTGCTAACAAAGTCCAAACTACCACCGGAAGCCATAAATGTCCGATCATTTGATCGCCAAACGATTGAAGTAGGTTAATGTATTCCATTATTGATTGTCCTCCATGTTATCAATCATAGATTTAATTTCATTTAAGTCCTCCGAAGTCAAGTCATCACTGTTTACCAATGCTTGAACTAGTTCTTTGGGAGAACCCTTAAATGCTTTCTTCATTAAATCACTGATAAGATTTGAACGGACGGACTCTGGTTTTTGGGCAGGACTGTAAACATATGTAACTCCGTCTTTTCGATATTTAAGCAAATCTTTCTCAGCCAGGTTTTTCATAACAGTCATGATCGTGGTATAAGCTACTTCCCGATCTTCTAAAATTCGTTTACGGACCTGTTTTACTGTAGCTTCGCCCAAATCCCAAACATGATTGAGTACTTCCATTTCGGTTTCTCCAAGTGGCGTCAGTGATTTTTTCATCTTGTAATTGTTGAACTATGAGTGATATATTCTATTTGATGCTAAGTCCTAATCAGTTAATACTAATATAATAGTATTAATCTTTTTGTCAAACTCGCAACGAGAATTATCTAAATAATTTGATGAATTAGGGTTATAGCATTCTGGGGAGAAGAGGCGATATCTGGTTTAGGATAAGGGAGTTCGTCCAGCAGCTTTACCAAATTTTCCGAAGGATTTAACAGGACTATAGGTTTTTGAGCTTTTAGTGCAAGCGTTATTTCAGAGAATGTTCCTGCGCCTGTTCCACACGCGACCACTACATCTGATGAAAGTACGTTGATGTTATTGCGTGCACTGCCCATTCCCGTACAGATAGGGATGTCAACAAATTCAGACATATCGCCTTTGTTTTCGGAGGGCAGGATACCAATTGTTAATCCTCCCGAACTTTTTGCTCCTTTGGAGGCGGCATCCATTACGCCCACATTTCTACCGCCTGTTAAGAGAATCCAATTCTGCTCGGCAATTAATTTCCCCAGTTCATAGACTTGTTCTAAATCTTTTGGAAAGGCTCCCTCACCGGGACCCATAACACCAATAATTGGTTTACTCATACTAGATGCATTTTATTGGAACTTCACTATGATTAAATATATTGATATTACTCATTCATGAAACACAATTCTATAAAATGTCATCCCGACCGTATCTAAAAGAAATTGATAGTCGCATTAATTACTCTGATCCACATGTTTTTGACAAAGCAATTTTTGTACTGCATGATCAATTAAATTTATCGGTGTGGCCTGCCTGGATTCGCGAAGAGAAGCCGTTGTTGATTTTTATAGAAGCGAAAGGAAAAGGAGAGTCTTTACCATATCATAAAAAGAAAATAACTTACGTACTCAGTTCCATGCGCCACTTTGCGGTGGAGTGCTATCAAGCAGGTTATCCTGTGCATTATCATACCACCGATCAGCACTATGGTGAAGGAATTTCGGAGGTCCTTAAAAAATATCAAAATCTGTCTCTTACCTATATGATGCCTTCGGAATGGGATAGCCGTAAGCGGCTTCGTGAGGTTAAACATCAGTTTAAGAATAGAACCACGGAAATTCCCAATGCCTTCTTTTTTGCAGATGCCGACCAGTGGAAAGAAAATATTGAGTCCGGCTATCGCATGGAATACTTCTATCGAGATATGCGAAGGCAAACCGGTTATTTGATGACTGGTGATGAGCCAGTGGGAGAGGAGTGGAACTATGATGAGGATAATCGGGAATCGCTGCCCAAAGAATATTCTGTGCCTGAGGTTACCTCTTTCGAGCCGGATGCGATTACTCAAGAAGTGTTAACACTCGTTGCGGATCGACATCACCATCATTTCGGCAGCCTCGATGGTTTCCAATATGCAGTGACCAGAAAACAGGCGTTTCACTTACTTGATGAATTTATTGAGCAGCGGTTGGCTGACTTCGGTCCCTTCGAAGATGCCATGGCTACCGATGAACCAACGCTTTTTCATTCAACATTATCATTGTATTTGAATAATGGATTGCTGCTGCCCTGGGAAATTTGTGAACGGGCAATTCAAGCTTATAAGAATGGCAAGGCGCCTATTAATTCTGTCGAAGGATTGGTTCGCCAAATTCTGGGATGGCGTGAATTTGTCCGAATCTATTATGAGGCGATGATGCCGGAGGTTCGTGAGGCCAATTTTATGGATTTCGAGAAGCCGCTCCCCGAACTTTTTTGGTCCGGTGATTCGGACATGCATTGCGTGCAGCAAAGCTTAAAGCCGGTTATAGAACATGGCTATTCGCATCACATTCAGCGATTGATGGTATTAAGTAACGTTAGTAATCTCACGAAAACCGATCCGAGAGAGCTATACAAGTGGTTTTGGTTGGCCTATGTAGATGCCTATGAATGGGTCGTGTTGCCTAATGTGTTAGGAATGTCAACTTTTGCTGATGGTGGTGTTTTAGCCTCAAAGCCGTATGTGAGCAGTGGGAACTATATCAACAAGATGAGCAATTATTGTACCTCATGTAAATACAGTGTCACTAAGAAAACTGGGGAAGGAGCCTGCCCGTTTAATTATTTATATTGGAATTTTGTAGATGAGCAACGCGAAGCTTTTGAGGTAAGTGGACGCAATAGCTTTATGGTAAATATGTACGATAAGAAATCAGATGAGGATAAAGAGGCTATAAAGGAATCGAGTAATAAGTTTTTAAATCAATTAGATCGTTATTCAGGTTAATCAAAAGCATTATTAATTATGGAATTTACACAAGTAAGCAATTTAGATTTTAATATTTCGAGAGTAACGCTTGGAACGTGGGCTATCGGCGGCTGGATGTGGGGCGGTTCCGACGATAAGCTTGCGGTTGATACGGTAATAGAAGCCCTCGATAAAGGGGTAACGACTATTGATACCGCCCCCGTATATGGCTTTGGTAAGAGTGAAGAACTGGTCGGTCAGGCCGTGGAGGAGTTTGGCAATCGGGATCAAATACAGCTTGCTACAAAGTTTGGGCTGGAATGGGATGATGACGGCAATATTCAGCGAAATTCAACCCGGGATCGTATTCTTAAGGAAGTGGATGACTCGCTCCGAAGATTGCAAACCAACTATATTGATATCTATCAGGTGCACTGGCCGGATTTAGAGACCGATTTTGCAGAGACGGCTGAAACTTTACAAGAGCTTCTTGACAGTGGAAAAATAAGAGCTATTGGAGTATCTAACTTTTCCCCCGAACAGATGGAAACATTCCAGAAAATTGCACCTATTCATGTCTGTCAGCCACCGTATAATTTATTTGAGCGCGGTATTGAAACAGATGTTATCCCATATTGCAAAGAGAATGATATTACACTATTAACGTACGGTGCCCTTTGTCGCGGGTTGTTATCCGGCAAGATGAGTAAAGATCGAACCTTTAACAAAGGGGATCTTCGTCGCAATGCAGATCCCAAATTTCAGGGTGAAACCTTTGAAAAACATTTAGAAGCCGTTGAAAAGCTGAAAGAATATGCGGATAAGAATTTTGATCAAAAAGTGATTCATTTGGCTGTCCGCTGGATATTAGATAAAGGAATAGATTCAGCTATCTGGGGTGCCCGTAAACCTGAGCAAGTTACCTTTGAGAAGGTTTTTGGTTGGAAGCTTACCGATCAGCAGATCAAAGAAGTTGAGCAAATAGTAGCATCAACGGTCGAAGATCCGGTAAGTCCCGCTTTTATGGCTCCGCCTGAGTAATAATTAAGAATAGTTGATATCTATTATGAAAAACATCAACAGTAAGCGTGTTTTTAAACGAAACGAAAAAGAGCCTATTACTGATGGGGATTACGTGCTGTATTGGATGCAGATAAATCGGCGCTTTCAATACAATTATGCCCTAGAATATGCCGTTGGATGGGCGAACAAGTTAGATAAGCCGCTACTTATTTATGAAGGGTTGAATTGCAATTATCCGTGGGCTTCTGACCGTTTTCATCATTTTCTGATGGAAGGGATGGAGGGGAACCACCAGTATGCCAATGAGAATAATATAAATTATTATTCCTACCTGGAAGATGAACCGGGCGCAGGAAAGGGATTGCTTTATGAGTTAGCTAAAGATGCATGCACCGTGATTTCGGATGAGTTTCCGGTATATATCATACGGGAACATAACCAGAAAGTGGGACCGAAATTAGAGGTTCCCTATATCACGGTAGATTCTAATGGACTTATTCCATTGGGACTTACGGATAAAGCACCCTACAACGCCTACTTTTTCCGTAAGATTATGCAACGCAATTTTATGGAGTGCTTTACGCATCCGCCCAAGAAAGATCCGTTGGACGATCTTGAAAATAAGTCGAAGATTGAGTTAGGGGGCGACTTTCTTTCGAAATATCCTCCTGCAGATGAAAAGCTCAATAACCGGGAGTCATTTATTAGCTCGCTGCCGATCAATCACGAGGTTGGTAAAATTGCCTTGCAGGGCACACGTCAAGCAGCACTGGGTAAACTTGGACAGTTTGTCCAACATGGGCTGTCCAAGTATGATGAACATCGGAACGACCCCGATATCAATGCAACCAGTGGATTAAGTCCGTGGCTGCACTTTGGCAAGATATCGGAGTACGAAATTGTGGACACCGTCCTGGAGCATCAGCCCGAAGGGTGGAATTTGGATAACATAACATTTAACAAAGGGTCCACAGGCGGATTTTTTAATGGGAATCCCAATGTGGATGCGTTTTTGGATGAAGTAATAACGTGGCGGGAGGTTGGTTTTCATTTTGCTCACCACGAACCTGACTACGACCAGTATGAAACGCTGCCGGACTGGGCACTAGAAACTCTGGAAGAACACAAAGATGATCCGCGAGGGTATATCTATAAGCTGGAAGAGTTTGCACAGTCCCGAACCCATGATGAGATTTGGAATGCTGCACAAACGCAGCTCAGAGAAGAGGGCGTAATGCATAATTACCTTCGGATGTTATGGGGAAAGAAAGTGCTGGAATGGACGCCGAATCCCGAAATTGCGCTGGCTTATCTTATTGAATTAAATAATCGGTATGCCATCGACGGGCGTGACCCCAATAGCTATTCGGGTATTTTCTGGATTTTTGGTCGCTTTGATCGTGCTTGGCAGGAGCGTCCTATATATGGGAAAGTGCGTTATATGACGAGCGCTTCTACACGCAAAAAATTGAAACTCAAGCAGTATCTGAATACATACGGTAGCCAAAAGACAATGGATGTATAGCCTACATGTTAGTGGTTATAACTTTTCAATGAGGGCTTTGACGAGCTTTGCAAAATCATTTTTACGAGCATCTGCCGCAGCTTTTACTTCTTCATGGTCGAGTTTTTCGCCTGTTACCCCGGTCGACATATTGGTGATCAGCGAAATAGCCGTGCTTTTTAGATTAAGGCGGGCGGCCTCAAAAAGCTCGGTGGCTGTGGACATTCCTACCGCATCGGCGCCCATCTTTCGGAATGATCTAATCTCCGCTTTAGTCTCGTAATTAGGTCCGGTAACGTACATGTAATTGCCAAGTTGTGTAACAAGCCCCAGGTCTGCGGCAATCTTGCGGACTTTGGGAACCCACTGATGATGGTGATATCTATGCTTTGTATTATCCAGCGGTGATATTGCCAAATTGTTGCGTATTACGCTCTCGATCACCATCAAATCCCCAACCGAAAAGGAGGTATTGATGGCACCGGCAGCATTGGAAATAATAAGCTTATTCGCATCCATATGGTTAGCAATATAAACCGGCGTAGCAGTTTCCTCGAACGAAAAGCCTTCGTAGTGATGAAACCGGCCGGAAAAGGCCATCATTGAGTGTCCGTATATTTCCCCGAATATCAATTCACCGGCATGACCCTGAACCGAAGAAACCGGCATACCGGGAATATCCTCATAAGGAATGGTGAATGATTCTTCGATCTGATCGGCAAAGCTACCCAGCCCTGATCCCAGAATTACCGCTGCTTCTATGTCACTGGAGAGATTTTTTCTATCAAGAAAATTGAAAATATCGTCGGTGAAATCAGGTAATAACATTGCTAAATAGCTTCGATTTTGTATCCCTGTTGCTCGTCATAGTCGGTTAAATTAAATAGAGGATGATGAGTATCGTGATACCCCATCACCGTATATTGCTCTTCGTAGGCTTTTCGAGTTAGTGCTTTTCGCGCTTCCATGCTTTGATCGGCATTAAAATCATATTTTGCCGCAAATTTTCGATTAACTTCACCTCGTGTAGCTAAGACATCACCGGCCATCAAATACTTCTGATTACCGTCATCAAATAACAATACTTGTGAAAATTCGGTATGTCCGCCAATTTTTTCGACTTTTACTTCCGGATAGGGCTGATCCTCTTCGTTCAGATAATGAAGATTTGCTTTGGCATCTAAAAAATGAATAAATTCTGTTTTATCGTCATCATAATATTCATCCATATCTCTCACTTTTTCCCATCCTTTTTGGGAGACCCACAGCTTTGCTTCGGGGAAGGTCAGTTCCCAGTATCCCGATGATTGTCCTGCCAGTCCGCCTATATGATCGTAGTGGAGATGGCTGGCAAAAATATCAGTAATATCATACTCCGTCAGCCCAATTTTTTCAAGGTTTTCCTTGATGAGATTGGTACTTGTGTCTTCTCCAAAGTCGCCGATTCCAACATCAAAAAGAATATTTTTTTTCCCTGATTGAATCAAAAAGGGATTTAATGAAATTTTTAAGGCTCCTTTGGCAGGTTTGTCATCTCGATCAATGCGGTTAAATTTTGTATCCAGACCTACGCTAAACGTTCCTTCGTAAAGGGGATAGGCAGTGATTTCTTTTGTCGCCATGCTACGATTTTTTGTTCTTTTTATTTTCGTACTTATCGTATGCTTCGATAATGTCGCGCACTAATTTGTGGCGGACAACATCATTTTCATCGAGATAAACAAAAGAAATACCGTTTATGTCTTTAAGAATCTTCTGAATAGAAATAAGTCCAGATTTTTGTTTATGGGGTAGGTCAGTTTGAGTGATATCACCTGTAATAATGGCTTTACTGTTGAATCCAATACGCGTTAAAAACATCTTCATTTGCATATTGGTAGTGTTTTGAGCCTCATCTAAAATCACAAAAGCATTGTTGAGCGTTCGTCCCCGCATATAGGCCAGGGGGGCAATTTCGATACTGTTTTTAGCCAGATGCATCTCAAGTCGATCATATTCAATCATATCTTCGAGTGCATCATATAGTGGTCGCAGGTAGGGGTCAATTTTTTCGCGCAGATCACCGGGTAAAAATCCAAGTGTTTCCCCTGCTTCTACAGCAGGTCGTGCCAGTACGATCTTTTTTACCTTGCGTTGTTTCAGTGCCTTAACTGCCAATGCTACCGAGGTATAGGTTTTTCCCGTTCCAGCCGGACCAATAGTAAATACAATATCATTGGCAGAAGCGGCTTCAAGGATCTGTTTTTGCCCCGGTGTTTTTGCGGTTATTGCTTCTCCGGTATGAGTATTGAGAATAAAATCACCGGTAACACGGGTGTCATGCAGTGGATTGGGCCGTTCACTTTTACGGTCGCTATGTTTTAGAGCCAGAACGGTTTCAAGATCACTTTCAGTGAGGTCTCGATTACGAGCAGCCATACGTTCAAGCTCGCTAAAAACCTCAACGAGTTCGTTACAATCCTCTTTAGGCCCCGATATTCTTATAGTATTACCCCGAGCCGAAATCTTGGAATCGGGATAGGCTTCGTCAATCTTTTTAAGATATTCGTCCTGAAAACCTAAAATCAGGACGGGCTCGATATCATCTATTTGATAGGTTTCTTCGTTAACAGTGGATTGTTCTGCGATAAATGGCCTCTATTTTAATTAGAAATCTCAACCCTTAAAAATAAGGAAATAGTATGAATTTTTTGTAAATCGGTTAAAAGTGATTTAAGCAATTGTTCCTTTTCCGGTTTTCGCTTTTTGCGTCAGATTTTCAATTCGTTTGGGGATGTTTTTTGCTTTAAATACAGCGCTACCGGCTACAAGTACATCGGCCCCGCGGTGAGTAACTTTTTGGATATTATCGAGGTTTATGCCTCCGTCAACCTCAATAAGAAAGCCGGCACCATATTCATCACGCATAGCACTCAATTTTTGCAGACGGTAATAGGTATTTTCGATAAAGGATTGTCCGCCAAACCCGGGATTTACGCTCATCAGTAGAATCAAATCCACATCGTTCATAACCGGTTCAATTGTTTGCAAAGAGGTACCGGGATTTATAGCTACACCGGCAGTAATTCCGTAATTGTGTATGTTTTGAATAGTACGGTGTAAATGTGGACAGGCTTCTTGATGTACAGTAATCTGATCAGCCCCGGCATCAACAAATTGTTCGATATATTGATCAGGATTTTCGATCATCAAGTGAACATCTAAAAAGGCGTCCGAACAGCTTCCGGCTGCTTCTACAAATTTGGGTCCGTAGCTGATGTTAGGAACAAAATGCCCGTCCATAACGTCACAGTGCAACCATTGCACATCGGCTTGATTACACTTTTCGATTTCTTCGCCGAGGCGGGTGTAATCTGATGCTAAAATTGAAGGTGCTAAAATGGGCAGCGTAAAATCCATATTAGTTAATTATTATTTTCTGGTGATGAGACATTTGAGGTATCAATGACGGCTCCGGATTCATCTTCTTCTTTTACTTCAAAACGTTCAGAGACAATAAGCTTTAGAGTTTCTCCTTCTGTAATTTGGTCTTTTTGTGGTTCGTAGTTGATAACGACATTGGGATCAAACTCTTTACTTGGTTGAAATCGGATCTCACCAATACGCAAGCCTACTTTCTGCAATTTTTGTTGCGCTTCAGAAAGACGTAATCCCTTGATATTTGGTATGTCTACCATTTTTTCACCAAGTCCGTCACTTACCGCTAAATCGACCATGGTACCTTTGGGTACAACATTTTCGGCCGGTATCGACTGGCGCAGCACAACATTCTTAAACCGTGATGATTCATAACTGATAGTACCAACGCGCAGCCCGTAATTTTCCAGCTGGATTCGAGCATTACGAAGTGACAGGTCTACTACTTTTGGGACTTGAACAGTGGGATTTGCCTCTGTATTAACAGTGAGATAAACTTTCCGATTTGGCTTTACAATTTCTGCTGCTGCCGGCATTTGGTCTATAACATAATCAGCCGGGTAAGCTGTATTGGATCGACGCTCGGCAACTTCGTACCGTAATCCATATGAAGTGAGACGCTCCTGGGCTTCATCTAAAGAAACTTGGGTAATATCGGGGACGGTGACACCCTCGTTATAATTGGTGTACGCCGGCATAATTACAAAATCGAGCAGCGTCAGAAATAGTGCTCCGGCAGCAATTAAACCACCCACCCCAAGGTAGAATATTTTATTTGTGAGTAAAGATTTTATTTGTGACCACATATCCTAAAATATGATTCTTTGAGTATTACTTAAAAATGAAATTTTAGTGTAAAGGTGCGATGCGGATTTAATAGATTGGTTTCTGTTTCCAGTGTTTGGTTTTTTGTTTTGACTGTTAAATAGGCATCAAAAGCTGATACAATATGATTTAATATAAGAAACGATACCATGTTCCCGGCCAAGCGATAACTGTCATTAAAATTATTCGCCAAGCGTGCACCTAAAATAAAATTCTTGGGCATGTTGCTGCCGTCCCAGTTTAGCTGGTATTGAGCTGAAAAATCATTCCAGCCCGGGCCATACTGGTAATATTTGCTGATGAGTTCATAATACTGCTGAGAGCCATAATCCGGCATTACATGCGAAAAATTATTGCCAACATGTTCCGGATATACAAACGGGGTATTACGTTCCACATTGCGCAGCAGTTCAATATCTATTTTAGACCAGTCGTCATTTGGATTGTAAACAGCAGTTTTGCCTTCGATATGCTGTTTAAGATCATCAACATAGCGATTGCTCAAGTTATTTTGTTCGTGATATTCAACCAACCACTGTGCATAGTTGACTACGCTCCAATTGTCATTTGCAAATTGTTTGTAGCGTCGTTCTTCCACTCTTGCATCGTGAGAGCTTTTGAGGTACACGCCCGTCATTACTGCTTCTGCCAAAAAATATAGTCCCGCCCGGATCCATTTTTTGTTGATTGCTTGCCCGCTTCCCGGAATGACTGCTGAACTGAGCAGCGCCCATCCTGCTTTTTCTCTTACCGGTTGATAAAAAGGGGTAGACTGAACGTAATTGATTTTAGGTTCCAGATCATTAATGGTGATTTTCTGCGGATTTTGCACCGTTTGAGCAGTGGTAATGCTTACCGTCATTACCAAGATGATACCTAAAAAAATCGCTTTATTAATCATGATTCAGGACGTCAAAATCAAAGGTCAATCCGAAATGGAAATAAAACTCTTGTCCGTACGATACGCTGCTATCTGTTGATTCAGTAATGAATTCGCTGGGTAAAGTAACATCAAATTTATTGAATCCATAAGCGCTGCTGATAAATAATTTGAGTGGAAACAGGTAGTAGCTGTTAAAAGCAAATCGCAGTTCACCTCCAATGCCTGTTTTAAGATTATTACCAATTTCGAGCGGACCATTCCAACCGTTTCCGGTTTCAGCAAATAATCGCAGAAATAGTTTATCAAAAGTGTGTCGGCCGAGCTGTGTATGTAATTTATTGGCAATTGGGAAGGTGTAAGAAAATTTTGCCAGTGCCGTAGTATTTCCGCCAAGGGCAAAGTAGGGATAGCTTCGCATGCCGGTAAATCCACCGATGTAATCGATATAGAAAAAATCATTGGGATTATTGAGATAACTAAATCCACGGCCGTACAAGTTAAAGGCAGAATGGTTACCTATTGGATATCCTACTCGAACATTGGTTTCGATAGAATGATTTTCTATATCTTGATAGATTGGGTTTAGGGTGCCGTCTTCTACCTCATATTTATCAAGTAATTTGTTGGGTTCGTAGGTATACCGGAAAGCACCGCGAAATCCAACTGGCGCAACATCCGAATTGGGATAGGGAACCCATTTCTCGTAGATATATGCGGCTGTGAGAGTGGTTCCTCTAAAATATTCGGAGGATGAAGATGGGACAAAGGATTCCAGCTCTTGAGAGTAGAACCCATCCGTTTGAACACGATATGGACTATATCCGGCTCCCAGCTCAATCAGGTTGTGTTCATTGAGTTTGCTGCGAAGAAAAATGTCAGCATCCCAGATATTATAAGCGATATCAACGTTAGTGGTATCAGGCAGGCATGCCGTACAAGGAAATTCTTCGATGGAAAGTCCATCCCGGACATTGCGGCGCAAGTTATAGAAATCCAAGGTAACTGTGGGAGACCAGCTTTTTTTAATGAAGGGGAGTCCCACGTGTTCTATTGACAAATATAAATCTCGATCGAGGTCGGTAAGCCGAGCAGGATTGAAAAAATCGCCGATTCCGTTGCTGGGTTCTGAGACAAAACCAAACAGGGCACTGCCAAAGAAACTCAACTGTCCGGTTACTTCGCGGGATGAAAAATAGGTGCCGAGTTTCATATCACGCAGCAGGTTGCCGCCCAAATCGCCCAATTGCCCGGCTGTGAGCAAACGGCCGTTACTGCCATTTCTTTTACTGTAATTATCAAAGCGGACAACCGGATAAAAGCTGAAACTCGTAAACTCGTTGTTGTATGGCTTTAGCTTCAATTGCTCCTGATTATTCGGCTTAGCCGGGATCATTAAGGAATCTGAACGGCTCAAATGCTCCAGTTTTGACGATTCAACAGTTTCAATATCCTCTGTATTCGTTGGATAGTTGAGGTCTGATTTCTCAGGAAGTTTTAAATAAGAGAGTGATTCACGATTATATTTTGTAGAAGATTGTGGTACACTGGCTGATAAATCGATGGAGGAAATGATATAGCCGTCTGTTTTAAACTCAGCAAAATAGAGCGTTTCATTTTTAACATGTGGCATAAATGCCCCGCCGATGACACTCGTTAACTGTTCCGGCACGGCTTCGTTAGTGCCTAGAGGGATGCGATAGATGTTGAAAATGCCATCCGGATTGGTAGAATAGTAGAGGTAATCACCTTTATCATCTATAAAGGGATCGCGGTAGTCGGTTAAGGGATCTTGGAATATGGCTTCAATGGTTTTCGATTTTGTGTCGAGACGATAAATATTACGGCTGTATTTATCAGAAAAAGAAAAATAGAGTTTCTCCCCATCGGGATGCCAGCTGGGACTGTACACCTGTTCTCCATTCTTGTAATTTGTAAAGGGATGCAGTGAACCTGATGCCATATCCACCCCGACTAAATTGGTGCTGCCGTTCGATTGCTGGATAGCTACCAAAGTATTTTTTATCGGATGCCAGCTGGGCGATGACAGTCGTTTACTTTGGGTGAGGCGTGATTCCTTTTCAGATTGCCGGTCATAAATAAACAGATCGTTATAACGTTCACCGTATTTATTTAGCTTTTGTCGGCTAAAAGCAATTTGTGAACCATCCGGAGAAAATGAAAAAGAAGACTGCAGATGCTTTATTGTCGGCTCCTGATTTTTATAAATGCCGTACCGCGGGCTTGATGTTGGCATCGTGCCAATATCGATAGCGTGAGATGAATTTTTAGAATGATCTCGATCATCTATAAAAAGTTGAACCCCAGACGACCTGCTATCCTTGTTTGACAAATATGCAAGTTGATTACCACTTGGACTTACTATTGGATAGAAATTAAAAAACCCTTTGGGCTGAACAGGCTCAGTTTCAATTGGCTGTATGTTTTCGGTGGCCTTGCGGTAATGCTCTTGGGATGTGACAACAAAATCATCAAAAAGCTTACGGCCCGAGATTTCCGTGGTGTTTTTAAGGGCTTTTTCAACAGTAAAAACACCTGGTTCTCCTAAATTTTGCGACAATTCGGGCAGCAGGTCTTCTCCGAATCGATCCACAAGGTAAGAGGTAAAGGCAAAGCCCTGATTGTAAATCCGTTCGCGCTGCAATGCATTTTTAGATCCGAAAATACTCATTTCTTCATATGAAAGAGGATTCTCGGAAAGAACGGCCGTTCTAAAAAGCATATCACGGTGTGCATCCCGGTAATCATACAAAAGGTTCTGACGCTGATATTGTGCTACTCCCTCAGCGAGCCAGGCGGGTACGTTAATGGAAGCAAAGGGATAGGTAAAAATCCCTTTCGGATAACCATAAAGGACGTCAGGACGACGCACGTCAGAGTATGAGAGCCATTGAAGGTAAATGGCAGGTATCCGCCGATCTTTTTTCATCGCGGCCTGTAGCTGGACGATATGGGTGAATTCGTGGGTGATAACATCCCAAAGCCAGTCGTGGGTGCCTCGAAGTGGCGTATCGAGTGATGAAACCCAGATATCAATTTGATTGTCAAAAAAATAGGCTGCCCCGTTGGAATAATCCCTTCGATCTTTGAGCACGATATTGGTCTTGGTATCAGGCTCGATATTATAAAGATTGGTTATCTGAGGATAAATGGTTTCGGCGATGCGGGCTGTCGTTTGTGCCGAGCGACTGTTGCCTTCTTGAAAGTGGATGTTAAAGTGATCGCTTTCAATAGTATACCAAGACAGGTGATTACTGGGATAGTTGAACTGGGAAGGTGAAAGCTGTTGTGCAAAGGCGGAATTGAAGCAGCTGTACCATGACCAGACGATAAGTAGCAATGCAATATGGAATATGCGATTTTTCACCTACTGAATAACTACAATTTTAATCATCTTTTGTTCTTTTTGTCCGTCTACGGTTGCTGTGATCATGGCAAAATATAATCCATTGCTCCAGCTCTGTGTAGAAATTTGATGTTCCTCAGCTGCCCCCCCATTAGTTCTAAAGGTTTTGTTGAAAACAATTCTTCCGCCGGTAGTGATGATTTTTACTTCTACTGTACCTGCTCCAGTGGTCTGAAATCGGATATTCGTAAAGTCATCAGCAGGATTTGGCCAGTTATAAGTTTCCTTTTTGAAAAGAACTCTATTAGCTGATGATGGTTCTTGGAGATTTTTTGTATGAATACTTCCCGACACCTTATTACTGAATGTATTTCCATAGCGGCTTGCCCAAAGTACTTCATCAATATTATTGAGTTGCCATGCTTTGACATCGCCCACGTGACTAACAGCGTAAAGGGTTTTTTTGTAGATAAGGGGATGAATGGGCTGATTATTTTGATCAGAGATATTACCTACATAAAGAGGGAATCCCTCTACGGGTTCTCCATCAAGAGTATATGCATTAATATTCAGGGAAAGACTGTCTTGTGTGGGAACGTAAAGAGTGATCTCCTCGGATTGTTCAGAGTGGACAACTAATGGTGTCCCGATAAATCGGGCATTTGAAGGTGGCTTAATGGGGAAGTGAGGCAGTAGCGCTCCGTTGATATTACGTGATTCAAGGGCACCGGTTTCTTGATTTATATAGCTAAAATCGATGCGTCCATCTCTATCAAGATCGGCCATAGCAGGCCACCCGAGATGGGTATTTTGGACAATGGATGTAGGCTGACCAAATGAATCGGTGTTAAATAACAAGAGTTCATCATCTGACAAGTAATAGAATCCTTGTTGCTCGGCGTCAGGTTCTACGGCCCCTGTGTAATGGCGACTTCCACTCTTATTTATGGGATACGTTTTACCATCCGGTTCAAGTGTAAGTTGGTTTTGTGTAAGTACGGTAAATTTTCCATCAAAGGTGGCAGAGCGCTGTTGTGCATTTGGCAAAGAAGACTGAATTGTACCATCTGAAAGAGAAATACGCTGATTGGTAAAATCCGCATACAGTGTCTGGCCGTCACCGGAACTTAAAAAAGCATTATTTGCATTGATGGTATTATGCCATTGGGTATTCCATTGGCTGCCATCCCACTGCCAGGAAGATAGCATAATTTGGGGTTGAGCAGGGGGAGCACCACCAAGAATGAGGTAAGATCCAAGATACGGCTGTTGGACAGATGTCGATTGAAAGTTGAAAACCGAGTTGCTTTCTTTCTTTAAATTAAGGGCATACGTTGATTGTTGGGTAGGGATAATCAGAAAAGAGTCAGAGGAAGTAGAGTAGAAGGTGAGTCCAAGTGGATATGCAGAAAAATAATCGGATTTTGGTGTAGTGTACGCTGTTTCGTCATCAATTTTTGAAATAGGCAGACTTATCGGATGGATATTGTCGGTAGACCTCGGGCGAATACGGAATGCAGCCACGGGCTGGTTATCGGAAAAGTCATAGAGTTCAAAAAAACTTGGCGCCCCTGAATTGCTTTCATTTGAAGGTCGGGTGTCAGACCCAAATCTGTTTTCATAGAATTGCAACGTGTCACCGTCAAGGGTAACAACTGCGGCATTATTTCCATCCCACCAGAAGTCGAAAGCCGTACCGCGTGCCTGACTGCTGAAGTCATTATTTGCGGCCCGTCCAATGTCTTGCGCACCATCGGCTTCTTCAAGATCTATACCACGGCGGTTGAAATTATTATTTATACTTTGAGTTCTTATCCGATTATTAATAACGGCTTCATCGATATGCCAGATGAGGATTCCGCCATTGAGTTGCCTATCGTCGGCGGTACCATTCGTTTCGTCGGGGCCAGGGTCCAATCCACCCGGCAGACTCCATTCCAGATTACTCACATCGGTAACCACTCCCGGAATTAACGAGTCTTCGAAATCCTCTGACTGGTTGACGAAAGCTTCATCAAAGTTTGAAAACTGTTTGGTTTCTATTGCCCCGTCCGGTTGTATAAATGTAAGAGTGACTCCATTGCCATTGGGATCCCGATGACGGTTTTCAATCAAGAAGTATTCGTCAGCAGATAAAGGCACTTTTGCAATACTGTTTTGTTGATGATAAGCTGCTGTGGGAAGGGTAACGAGATTATTATTGGATGTGCTCGCAATAAATGGCTCTTGCCATCCCAGATGCATCTTTTCCCAAGCCGAGGGCTCAGGCGGAAAAAGGCCGCGATACGAGAAGAAACTTTCTCCATCCATTAATCCAAATCGGCCGATGCCTGAATTACCTGTTTCGGTGTTAAAAAGGTCAGGTAGCCCGAGATAGCTGCCAATGGATGCACAAATAAGTCCGTTCGTAGAAAGTTGTAACACAAACTCGTTACCTGTTACATCTACGCCGGGACGCGAGAGGCTACGCGGTAAAACCATCGAATTAGTCACTCTGAAAGTCCCATCATTAATTGGAAATCCATTAAAATTTGGCTGATCAAGCAAGGTACCTAACGCAGACTGATCTAAGAAGAGGGAGGGGACATCCTGTGGCGTTTTGTTAAGGGTTGTTCCAGTTAGTTCAATATCACGTCCAATACCTGCGTGAAAGATAGCAAAAGCCGTTTTTTGGGGATCTAAATCGGAGGTAGGAAAACCACCTTGTTCTTCTACAACCTGCCAGGTGTCTTGGGCCAAATTGGCAACTTTTTGGTTGGTAAAGGTTTCTCCGGTGGGGGAATATCGCTCCATCTTTTCAGGTAGTTGATATACATTAGGAAGCACCCGGTATTTTATATGAAACTGTTCTCCTGAAATCTTCTTGAAATAATTTTGTACAAAAGTCAGATGTCGTTCAAAATAAGATTGGTTATGGGGCAGGGGATCAATGGTAATTTCCGGATTGTCGAGGTAAGCTAAATTGGATGGATTGAAAGTTCCTGTGCCTGTAGTAAACCTGTTTTCGTCAGGTTGAAACTCGACCATTACTGCAATGATCGTTAGTGTATCGGGTACATTGGGTTGTGAATTTGTGTGGGGGTTGAGGTTATGAGACCGCTTCAGTTCAACTTGCTGGGCAAAACCGTTATGAAGTCCAACTAATAAAAGCATGCTTATAAAAAGCATGCTTTTATAAAAAAAAGTAGTTGATTTATAAAAATTCATGAACCCACAGTCGCTCGGATTAGAAGTTTAAGAGCAAACCAAAGCGGGTTGTATTGGCGAGAGGATGATTTTCGTCCCCAAGAGTATTGATGTAGCTAAAATCTACTCCTACAAACTTGTATCGAATACCGGCTCCCAGAGTCATATATTGCCGATCACCATTGTTGGGATCCTCATAATAATATCCGCCCCGTACGGCAAAAAGATCGTTGTACCAATATTCTGTACCTACAGCATACATCAATTGTTCGGGGAGTGAGAGAGTAACTTCTCCAGTTCCTGTATTACGGGTAAAACTACCCCAGGATGAGAAAATAGAGCTGATAACTCCTTTGGGATCCCCATCAGAATCAAGTCGTGCCATTACCTTAGAGATATCATTGGCGATCGTTAATTTATGGATGCCGTCGTCATCAAGATTTGTATTAAATGCCCATCCAATACGGAAAATTGTTGGCAGGGGATCTTTTTGGGCGTTATCAGTATAGTTAACTCCCGGACCGATATTTGAGATATTTAATCCGGCATTTATATTGGCATCGTTTCCGATAAACTTGAAACTGTTTGATTTGTACAGGGCAGAGAGATCAACTCCTACACTTGAACCGGGGTTTATACGCTGTTGGCTGATTCGGCCATCTGCAAGGCTGCTGTAAATAAATCGGAATCCGGTACCGAGAGACCAGTTTTCATTAAGCTTCAGTCCATAGGATAGTCCAGCTGCAAGTTCATAGCTGTTAAAACGGCCCTGTTCTAACCCGGTTTCATCGGTACGCAGTTGTTCACCTAAGTTCAAAAAAGTAACATGTCCTCCGAATGTACCGATGCCTTCCATGTGATATTTGCCAACCAGATAATCGTAAAATAAATCAGCATTAAACTGGGGCAGCCATTCACTATGCGTAAAGTTAATTTGATTCCCTTTTTGGAAGGCGAGTCCGGCGGGATTCCAGAAAACTGCTGAGGCATTATCGGCAATGGCAACACCGGTATTACCCATTCCTGCTGCGCGTGAATCGGGTTCGATCTGTAAAAATGGTACCGATGTAATGCCAACCTGGCCATATGACAAACTGGCCACAAACAGCAGAAGGGCAAAAGTGGAAAATGCTTTCTTAATCATAACGAAATCGGTTGATAGAAGTACATTCAGGATTTAACAGAAAATAGCAAAGAATCTTACGCTAGACCATGCTATAAAGAACAAGTGTTATTTTCTATAAGTAAAGTTATCAGAATAAATGAAAAATAAAAAAGCAGGATGAATGGGGTCATCCTGCTTTCGTTTTATATGAGGATTCCTAATTAAGCATTTCAAGAACCATAGCTGAGGCTCCACCGCCTCCATTGCAAATGCCGGCACAACCATAACGTCCTTTTGTACGCTTGAGAGCGTGTAGAAGCGTTACGATAATACGTGCTCCCGAGCAGCCAATGGGATGACCAATACTGACCGCTCCACCGTGAATATTGACTTTTTCGGGATCGAGTTCTAAAATTTGCTCATTAGCCAGCGAAACCACTGAAAAGGCTTCATTAATTTCAAAAAGATCAATTTCGTCTTTTTCGAGCTTTGCTCTTTTCATTGCTTTCGGCATAGCATCGGCCGGTGCTGTTGTAAACCATTCCGGTTTTTTGGCTGCACTGGCCTGACTTACAATCCGAGCCAATGGAGTAAACCCAAGTTCTTCAGCTTTTTCTTCACTCATTAAAAGAACGGCTGCAGCTCCATCATTGATACTGCTAGCATTTGCGGGCGTAACCGTTCCATCTTTTTCAAATACTGGATTCAGCTTCGGTACCTTGTCATAGTTAATTCGCTTGAGCTCTTCATCCATGGTAACTTTGGATACATTGCCCTTGCGATCTTTAACTTTCATCTCGATGATTTCATCATCAAAATAACCCTCTTCATGAGCTTTAATCGCTCGCTTGTAAGAAGTAATGGCAAACTCATCTTGTTCTTCGCGACTGATGTTGCACTCCCGGGCACAGATTTCTGCAGCATTACCCATGTGGAAATCATTATAGACATCCCAGAGGCCGTCTCTTATGATCCCGTCTTGGGCTTCAGCATGTCCCAGCTTAGATCCAAATCGATGCTTATTAAGATAATAGGGGACATTGCTCATGCTTTCCATACCACCGGAAACAATAATATCTGCTTCTTCGAGCTGAATTTGATTAGCAGCGATCATGATAGCTTTCATTCCTGAGGCACAGACCTTGTTAACAGCTGTTGCGGGTGTTAGTTCGGAAAGACCGGCTTTTAAGGCGGCCTGTCGAGCAGGAGCTTGACCAATCCCTGCGGTGAGCACATTACCGAATACGACCTCTTGAATCTGCTCGGGTTTAACACCGGATGATTTCATCAACTCTGTGATTGTTGCCGCACCCAATTCCGGTGCTGAAAAAGAGGACAGGTTTCCACCGAAAGAGCCAACCGGTGTACGTTTCGCATCTACAATAACTACATTCCGCATAGTTTTAATAAGTTTTTGAGTTATACATTTTATTATTAGCTCTGAAAGCTATTCAAACGCTTGATCCAGATCATCAATAAGATCTTCAGCATCTTCAATACCAACTGAGAGCCGGATTAACGAATCTTTGAGTCCCGCTTTCTCGCGAATTTCCTTTGGCATAGATCCGTGGGTCATAGAGGCCGGATGGCTAATTAATGATTCAACACCGCCTAGACTTTCAGCCAAAGTAAATAGTGAGGTTCTGCTCATAAATTCTTGAGCTTTTTCCATGGAATCATCTTTCAAAGAAAATGAAACCATACCACCAAAGTCACTCATCTGTTTTTTTGCAATTTCGTGCTGCTGATGGCTTTTCAAACCTGGATATATGACTCTATCAACATCAGAATGATTATCCAAGAAGGAAGCAACTTTTTTAGCATTATCTACTGATTGCTTCACGCGTACCGAGAGCGTTTTAATGCCTCGCAGCGTAAGATAGCAATCCATTGGTCCGGGAACGGCTCCTGTAGTTTTAACCTGGAAACGCAGTTGTTCCATAATGGCTTCGTTTGAAGTGGCGACCGCCCCTCCGATTACATCAGAATGGCCTCCCAAGTATTTAGTGGTAGAGTGCAGTACCATATCAGCGCCCAATTCAAGAGGCTGTTGCAAATAGGGGGAGGCAAAGGTGTTGTCAACCAGGGACAAGATATCCTGTTTTCTTGCAAAATCGGTTAGTTCTTCGATATCTACTATCCGCAAAAGGGGATTAGTCGGCGTCTCAATCCAGAGAAGCTTGGCATTATCGGTGGCTGCTTCCTTTACATTTTCGATATCAGTCATATCAACAAATGTGAAGTCGATACCGTAGGGAGCAAAAACTTTTGTAAACAGTCGATAGGTGCCACCGTATAGGTCGTTGGAGGCAATAATCTGATCTCCGGGTCGAAATATCTTTAAAACTGCATCCATTGCAGCACAACCACTGGCAAAGCAGGCGCATTCATCAGCATTTTCCAGGCCGGCAATGAGTTTTTCGAGGGCTGTGCGAGTTGGATTGCCTACTCGAGCATAATCATATCCCTTATGCACGTTAGGTGCTTCTTGTGCATATGTTGAGGTTTGGAAGATCGGGGGCATTACTGCACCAGAAGTTTCTTCCGGTTTTTGTCCTGCGTGAATTGTTTTGGTATTAAATTTCATTAAAGAAATGTCTTATAGATTAGCCTTTGCATTCTCTGCTTCTTGTTCCATTTCTAAAATAGAATAAGCTTGAAAAAGTTTCTTCCATATTTCCTGATTCTGCTGACCTTGTTCTACGAGGTTTTCAAAAAGAGGAATAGAAGCCGATAAATATTGCTTGATCTTCTCTTGCAGTTGCTCGCGGTAATCTTCTGATACTAATGGTACAAGTTTTTGATACTGTGATGCACTATTATAATAAAAAGTAGCTGTGCGTTCTTTTATTTCCAAGTTAGTCGGATTCGCATCAGAAACCTTACTGAATTGTTCTTCTGCCTCAGAGAATAAAGTATTTACACTATCAAATGCTGTATCGTCAATTGACTGACCACGCTTTAGAGCAGAAGCAACGGCATCGATTTTTGATTTTCCCAAGAAATATAATTCGGTAGCCAATGATTGACCATAAACGATATTCTGAGGTTCATCTTTGATCAATTGCTCGAGCAGTTCTATGGCTTTCTGATGCTCTCCTGCATTAATATAAGCATTTGAAAGACCGTGAAGTACATTCAAGTTACTATTTGAAAATGATTCGGCTTTTTCATAAATCCCAATTGCTTTTTGAGGGTTGTTATTTTCGAGATATAAAAAAGCCAATTTTTCTAAAAGAAGGGCGGGAGGGTTTTCTATGTTGTTTCGAGCAGTTTCCAGGGTTTTAATTGCTTCTTTCTGCTGCTGATTTTTATATAAAGTGCGTGCCTTCATGGTATACGAGACAGCACTGTCAGGAATAATAACAGTTGCATTATTGAAATGAGCAATAGCACCTTCGTAATTAGGGTTGTCAACACTTTCTCCCTGCAATAATTTAACGCCCTGGTTATGCTCTAAACTCCAGGTTACGTTTAGCAAGTCGCTTACTTTATCTTTTGACTCTGAATCTGCGGTATTATCATATAAATCTGCGGCTCGATTTAAAATCTGACGAGCATTTTTATATGGGGATACACGTTCGGAGGGGTCTTCTTTCTTTTGGGCAAGCCTTGTTAGGAGTTTACCCTTTTTAAAGTATAAATCTGCTTGCTCCGGATTTGAGGAAATATCCTCATCCAGAGACTTTATTTGCTGCTGAATCTGCTGTTCAGAAAGGTTTTCAGGTGTGTCAGATTCTTGGGTTGAGGATTGTAATGTAGAGCAACTAATAAAGAACCCGAATGCAAGCACAAGGCTTGCAATTCGGGTATGATAATGAATCATAAAGGAATAAATGGGTTATTAAATCGGGTAGTGTTTATTGTTCCATTCCAGCTTTTTCCATTGCTTCCTGGGCTTTTTCATCCATACCTAAGAAGGTGTAAATCTGGAATAGGCTTCTCCAGTAATTTTCGTTATCTGGTTCAAGCTCGACAGCTTTTTCGTAATACTTCATGGCTTGGCGGATGTTCTCTTTTCCAACTTTATCAAGCCGTGCAGCTTCCTTATTGTCCGTCGTACGGTTTCTGCGGTCAAAATAAGTTTTAGCTTTATTTTGATAAATGACGCCAAGTGTTTCGTAGGCAGCAGGATCATCAGGACGATATTCAAGAGCGACTTTAATCTCTTCTTCCGCTCTATTGGTTAACTTTTCCATTTCGTCCATCAACTTTTCATTTTCATTACTAAGAGACTCAATCTTGCTCTTTAATTCTTCTTTTTTAGATTGATCTGCTTGCTTGTATTGTTTTTGCAGATCCATGATTTTTTGGGAATTGGTACTCAGGGTATCTCGTATACGCATTGCTTGTTGATAGATTTTGGTACCCATTACCAAACGATATTGGGGATTTTCGGGATCTTGTTCAACAAGTTGCTCAAGAGTAGAAATTGCCTTTTGATCTTCTCCAATTCGGCCATAAGCATCAGCAAGAGCAGAGGCAATACGTTCACTGCCGGGATATCGCTTTTGACCATCTTCAAATACTTCTACGACTTTGTCATGCTTATCCAAGTTATAGTAGTAGTTGCCCAAGTGTAGATAGTCAACAGTATCGATCTTGGATTCGGATATCATGCCCATGTACTTCTCTTTGGCAGAGACAGCTTCCTCAAAATTGTTATTACGAGCAGCAATTTGAGCAAGAACGTTCCAAGAACTGGCGCTGTCGGGTTGCACCTTGGTAGCATTACGCAGGTGATACATGGATTGCTTCATTGGATTTTCGACTGTGCTCTTAACACTGTCATTAGTAGCAAGATCAACGCCTCGTTGAAATTCTGTTTGCCAGATAGCAACTTTCACACCAGAAATGTTATTTATTTCGCTGGGCACATTTTCAGAGGTGTCAGCAACGCTCTTTGCTGTCTCAAAAGCTTCATTCATCTGGTCATAATAGTCAGCACGCTTGGTGGGGTCATCTTGAGATCTGGCAAGTTCTCCCAAGGCAACGGCTTTATAATAATATCCCAGTGGGTCGCCCGGATATTGTTCGATGGATTTCTCAGCTGAGGTAATTGCAGCTTCAAAATCCTGATTTTTAAGATTATTTTGTGCTTCGTCGGCTAACGGATTTGAAGTTCCGCATCCTATCAAAATCGCCGCAAGCAATGTTACAAGTAGATGTGGTAATTTTTTTATAAACATGGTTTCTGATTGCTATAAATTCAATGTTATTAGGATATCCATTCGTGATTGCAGAAAGTAATCATATATAGCCCTTTCTGCAATATTAATGCTTAATTTTATTATATTAGGCACTTGTAAAGTAATAGCCTATTAACCCAGTTATCTATTTATATGTTCGGCACAAGCCATTTCGAAAGTCACCACTATAACGGTTTTGAATATCTTAAAATTTCAAAAGGAACAGAGGATTCTGCAAGTCTTGTTTTTTTACATGGCATGTTTGGAGGATTGAGTAATTACGACGCTTTGGTTGAATATATAGATGACTATAATATTTATGTTCCTTCGATTCCGCTGTATGAATTTAAGGCCAGAAAGCTAACGTTTACGAATATGGCCAAATGGCTGCATTCTTTTATGGAGGCGTTGGAAATTGAAAGTCCAATCTTGTTAGGCAATTCTATGGGAGGGCATTTGGCTCTTGAATATACGGTACAACATCCTGAGAATGTCGCAGCATTAATTTTGACCGGGAGCTCCGGACTTCAGGAAAGAGATTTTGGTTCCACCTTTCCCCGTCGCAATGACCGCGATTACGTACGCAAGCAGGCAGCCATTACATTTTATGATGATGACTTTGTGACTGAAGAACTTATGGATGAAATAATGGAAGTCATTAATGATCGATCAAACTTATTGAATGTGTTGGCCATTGCCCGGGAAACACATGAGTACAGCATGGAAGATTACTTGCCGGATATCGATCAGGAGGTGTTATTGATTTGGGGTAAGCAAGATGAAATTACGCCTCCAGAGGTTGCGGAAGAGTTTCATAAAGCGTTGCCAAATTCTCGACTCAAATGGATAGATCAATGCGGACATGCCCCCATGATGGAACATCCTGAAAAATTCGCACTTTATTTGAATGAGTTTTTAATCGAGTTAAAAAATCAAAATGCAACTTCAATAAAATAATATTTACAGATTATGAAGAAGATTATTCATACCTCAAAAGCACCGGACGCCATAGGTCCATATAGCCAGGCTGTTGTTCATGACAACTTAGTTTATTGTTCCGGACAAATAGGATTAGATCCCGATAGTATGGAGTTTGTGGGAGACGAGGTTAATTCTCAGGCTGAACAGGTCATGAAAAATTTAAAAGCCGTTTTGGAGGAAGCCGGTTCAGGTTTTAATAAAGTAATTAAGTGCAGTATCTATCTGGATGACATGGATAACTTTGGAACCGTTAATGAAATTTACGGCAAGTACTTTGAGAATGATCCGCCGGCCCGAGAAACGGTTGCAGTTAAAACACTACCTAAAAACTGTAAGGTTGAGATTGGCTGCATTGCACATGTTTAATCATTAGCTCGTGATTATTTTTATTCGAGAGGGGGAGGAGCTGGATGCCAGTTTCTCCCTTTTTTTCTAACTTTCTATTTCAAAAGTCTGTACTGTATTATTTCCCATCTGATCGTAAGCTATAACCTTGATTTTCGTAGAGGGAGACGGTACAAAGTTAGGATGGTAATAAACAAAGCGATCATTCTCCGGTTCAAATTCTGCAATTCCCTGATTACCATTAACGAATATTTTTGACCGACTATAGTCAATACCGGAAAGATTGTCCTTAGCATCAATATAAATAATCCATTTGCCATCCGGGCGCTCCCTTACACGTGGATTGCTTAATTCAGGAGCTTTTTGATCTTTCATTAAAGAAAAGTGACCCAAAGTTTTGACTTTTCCAATGATATGGGATGCCGAGAAGGTCGTAGGAATTAATTCCCATTCTTTATCTTCCTGATCAAAACTATAAAATGAGAGCTTAGAGGTATCTGTCAAAGTACTATCACGAGCAATATAAAATGCATATTCTTTTTTAACCGGATAGGCGTTTGGAATTACATCTACCGTCAAGGAATCTTTGGTAAAACTATTAACAGCCATACCAACCGATAGGGTGTCATAAAAAGTTTGCTGAGGGAACACCGCAAAGTGATGCTGATCAGCAGAGGAAATAAATGAGGTGGAATCAGGCGTGATTCGGTAGAGTTGCAGTGGACCTAATTCCGGAGTATTAAAAAAGTGAGATTGTTGCCCCCTTAGGTTTATCGCAATACCGTTGGCATGTTCAGTGAATTGTTCTGTATCAGTAAATCCGATAATACTGTGTTCATATTGGTTATATGGGATGGTCACCCAATCTGAAAACCAGTACCATTGTTCCGGTGAAACAGAACTTGAGTTTGAACTATGATTCGTGGATGTCCGATTCTGTTTTTGTTTCTGATCCCCAGGGACGTTAAGGGTGAGTGTTGCCGTGGAAGTATTACCGTAGTAATCTTTTGCCGTGATGCTAACATCATGTGTTCCAACAGGTAAATTCAGGACGCCTTTCTTGCTATCACTTTCATAAAACGGAAGGGAGTTTCCGTCTGCAATATACAGTCGTTGGAAACCTTTGTCGGTATTTTCTAAAAGGTGATATATCCGATCAATGAACATCTGGTGAGTTTCATTATATGAGAAGCTGTCAACTTTAGAATTAAAAAACGGCTCTCCATTCACTTTCAGACTAAGCTCATAAACAGCATAACGGTTGTGAACATTATTGGATTGATCAAAAGCATTGAGACCTAAGCCAATGGGCCCATTTACAGATATCGTACCAAAACTGTAATATTCATCGTCGAGTTTTGCTCTTTTGGTATATATGGCATTGTCCCCTTCAATACTGGATTTGGCACTTAGAGGCTCCACAGAGAGTCCCCTGATTTGCGGTGGAATATTATCTTTCACGGATAAATTTGTCAGCAGCGGATTAAATGGTTTATGGGTGGGCGTTCGAAGTTCAAAATGCAGGTGGGGCGGACCAATACCCGATGCCCCACTGTATCCAATGAGATCACCTTGTGTAACCTTGATATTTCGCCAACCCCAGAACTTCTCCATTTCAAATTTATAATCCTCGGCAAAACGTACAGAATCAGCCAGCTGTTGCAATTTATTGTTAAAAGAAAGCAGATGGGCATATACCGAATAGGAGCCATCATCGTGTTTTAAGTAGATCACTTTGCCATAACCTCTTGGTCCGATGGTAACGCGATCAACAACCCCATCGCGGGTGGCATAAACTTCATATCCTTTTCGCCCCCAGGTTTTGATATCCAATGCCGCGTGAAAATGTGCCGCTCTTGTTTCCCCAAAGGTGGAAGAAAGATACCGGCTGGCTTCAGTTGGCCAGGTATAATGGGCTTGGGATGGATCAAAAGAATGCGATTCTTGGGCTGATAATGGGAGGATACTAATCCCAATAAAAAAAGCAATAGAAAGGAGAAGGCGAATATTCATCGTTTAATCTACGGTTACAGAAATTGTTGCCAGTCCATTGTTTAATGAAGCTTTAATGTTGTCCCCCTTCTTTATAGAAGATACTCCTTTTGGAGTGCCGGTTAAGATGATGTCGCCTGGCTGGAGCGTAAAAATAGTCGATAGGTGGTGAATCAGATCGGCTACAGTGTGGATCATTAGCTTTGTACTGTCCGATTGGCGAACTTCCCCATTAACGGATATTTGTAAACTTAGATTTTGGGGATCTTCGATTTGATCCCTTTTAATAAATGTACTCAGGGGAGCAAAAGTATCAAATCCTTTGGCAACGGTCCACGGGTGACCCTGTTCTTTGGCCTTTTGCTGAATATCACGAGCAGTAACATCGATCCCAATACCGTATCCGCTAGCGTATTCTAATGATTTCTCCTTTGGGATATTTTTCCCAGCCTTATCAATAGCAACGGCTAATTCCACCTCATGATGAACATTCTGACTTTGTGGAGGGATCTGGATGTTATCCCCATCAAAGATGATACTGCTGGTCGGTTTTAAAAAAACAAGCGGCTGGCTCGGGACTTCATTGTTGAGTTCTTTGGCGTGTTCAACATAATTACGACCAATGCAAAATAAGTTACGAAATTGAAGATGGGGCAGACCCGGTATATTTTCCTTTTCCATAGAAAGTAATATAAAAAAAGCCTTGGTTTCTTGAGAAACCAAGGCTTTAAAAAGTTCGTAAAAAGTAAAGTGCTGTTATGAAACAGGTTCAACACTTACATACTTGCGTCCACCAGAGCGAACGCGGAAGGTAACCTGTCCGTCAGCTTTGGCAAAGAGCGTGTCATCGCCGCCACGGCCTACATTATCGCCAGGGTGGAATTTGGTGCCACGCTGACGTACGATAATATGACCGGCTTTAACAACTTCTCCACCGTACTTTTTGACTCCAAGTCGTTTAGAAATCGAATCACGACCGTTCTTTGTAGATCCTTGTCCTTTCTTATGCGCCATAACAATCTAAAGTTTCTGAATTATCCTTCTTGCTTACTGTTCCATGCATCTAAAACGGTAACCCGTTCTTCGTCATCGCTAACAAATCCTTTGAGATCTTCAAGATCAGTATTTCGGATATGACTGATAGCCTCTTTTGCTGTCATATCAGTAGATACTTGGCCTGTGTCTTCAGAATCAGAAGTATCTTTTGCCTTCTCAGCTTTTTTCTTACTTCCACTGCCGGAAGTAGATATACTGTTGATCTCGATTTGGGACATCGGCTGGCGGTGTCCGCGCTTAACTTGATATCCCTTGCGACGTTTCTTTTTGAAAACGATTACTTTATCTGACTTTACGTTATCAAGCAAAGTCGCTTCAACGGCAGCACCTTCAACAACAGGTTGTCCAACTGTTACATTACCGTCGTCATTTGTTAATAAAACTTCATCAAAGGTAAGTTTCTGGTCAGTTTCATCACTTTGCTTGTCAACAAATAGGACATCGCCTTCTGAAACGCGATATTGATGTCCACCTATCTTAACTACTGCGTACATCTAATTGTCTGATTTTGTGTTGTAAATTCTTTTATCTACAGAATGCCAAATATAAGCTTTTCGAAGCTCAAAGCAAAGCTAAAAATCTTATGAATTATAGTCGTTAATATTGTATTATTGTCAATGAATTACAGCCAATAAAATGAAATTGTTATGGAAAAGAACTTACCCGATTTGCACGAGCAAGCTTTTATGTTCAAAAATGAGAAACGCTTTCAGCGAGATGGGGGACGAGCGTGGATTAAGGATTCACAACTTCATGAAGCTCGCAAAGATGGTAATGGCAAATTAAAGACCATCAGCAAAGAAAAGGATGCTGACCGCGTTGAAGAAGCCAAAGATCATAACCCTTCTCTATAATTATTTGCAACGTAATCATCTGAAATGAAATATGTCCGACTTCGATCTTGGATAGTCTTGTTTACTTTGGTTGTCGGTGTCATTATTCTGTTGAACTATTCCAGTAGTGGTTCGGGGCCATTCAAAAGCGCAAATCCCATCACAGATTCGCTTCTTACTGCAACCTACCCGGATTTATACGAAGCTGTAACGCAGCGGGACATAGAATCCCTGGAACCTTTTTTATCTCATCAACATCCTGAAGTACGAAAGCAAGCATGGCGGGCGTTTGCCAATACCCCCGTAGATTCGATTGGCCGATTTATCCCTATTGCTAAAGAGCAAAATTCTGATGCTTCTTGGTTTGGCATAAGCAAGCACGCCATTACTGAAAATAAGCTAAGAGCACTTGAACAAAGCTGGATAAAGCATGTCGAGTTACGTTCCGGTATTTCAAGGGTGCTTGGCCAGCAGGGGGATGAACAATCGCTTTCCTTTTTAGTCGATCAGCTGAATAAAGATTTCGCGAATAGCGAATATCATACAGCACTGGCAGTGGGAAGATTGGTTCAACAATTTGATATAGCTCAAGATCGGCAAATTCGGATTATTCAAAAGGCATTTGATACCGAAAATTATGACGCGACCCAGGCGTATTTGTATGGTTGGTACCGCGGTGATGAATCTCGATTAACTGCTACTGCCCAAGATACGCTATTTAATCGATGGCAATTAATGGGCACAGGAATAAGTCGGGATGTTGATCAATATGTCAATAAGATTCTCCCCGAGCGTACAACTCATACCATGACCATTTTCTATAATGGGGAGCAGGTGCTGGATCATGAAGTTCAGCTGGCATATGAGTTGGCTACATCTCTTGGCAAAATGCCCCTGAATGATCAGAATTCATTAGCAGCTAAGATTTTATTGACGAATGAAAATCCGCATGTGCAGAGTCGAACCCTAAAAAGTTTGCATGGAAAGATCGAAAAGAATGATGGTCTGTATCAATATACTCATGATGAGATGCTAACCGATGAACGGTTAGCTGATGCTGTTTGGCTACAGGCCGTAGCTGCAATGCAACAGCTAAATGAGCAGATCGTTGATAAACACCAAGACCGGCTTGCAGCGATTCCTGATGAAAATCCCTATTTATGGTCCGAGGTATTAGGGATTTATCAGCAGCATGAGTCCGCAGAAAATTACCTGCAGCGTATTGGAGATTTAGTAAGCGAAGGTGAGCCGTTGTCTGTGATGTATGCACTACAAAGTTTAGCAGGTATGGTGCAAAACAACCCAGATATCGATAAAAAGTACAGGCAGCAAATTCGAAATATTGTTTTCGATGCGTTGGATCTTGGGGATCGCGGTGTGGCATATATGTCAGGATCATTATTGGAGAATGAATCATTATTTAGCTCTCAAGATTTTGATCGCATAAACGAAAGTTTATCGGCCTTTACGCTGCCCGGTGATATTGAAGTTTACCAAGTATTTAGCTCTATATATAAAGAGCAGTTTGAAGAACAGGCCAAGGCAGTTATTGACTCACTTGCTTCTAAAAACTATGCGCCCCTGAATCGATCGCTGGCAAATGCCGGATGGGATGTTGATGTGCCCGAAGAGTCGGAGACGGAATTTCGTTTACCGGACTGGGATCGACTTTGGGAGCTCGGGCCAAAACCTACTTTACTAATGCAAACTGAGAAAGGAAGAATTCATATTGAGATGAATCCGCTCAGCGCCCCCGCTACGGTGGCAATGATCGACAGTTTAAACCAGGCAGAACAATATGATGGTGTTCCCTTTCATCGCGTGGTTCCCAACTTTGTAATACAGGGCGGAGATATTGAGCGAGAGGATGGGTTCGGCGGTCCGGATTTTGTGATTCCCACCGAAGCATCAGAGGACGGATTTGTGCGAGGCGCGGTCGGTATTGCAAGCGCAGGTCCCGATACCGAGGGTAGTCAATATTTTGTGATGCATCAGTGGATGCCCCATCTTAATGGTAATTATACCCGTTTTGGCAAGGTCACTGACGGTATGGATGTCGTTGATAGTATTGTGAAGGGAGATAAAGTACTATCGACTACCTGGTATTAACGGTTGCTTGTCTAGAGGTTCGGGATTGTTAAAGATAACCTTGGTATGAAATTCCCCGTTTTCACCCATGGGATCGATTTCATTAAGGCGCCGAAGTTGCATTACCAGCTTTTGATCGTAAGATTCTCCCACTTTAAGTAGCGATTCAAAATCTTTTTTAACTGCACTTATTTTAATTTCAATCGGTTTTAAGAGTAATACGGAAAGCAGTTCATTAAGATCTTTTCTCCATATTGGAAATACGCACGAATATCCCATTTCTCCGAAGACTTTTTCCCGCCATTTTCGAATATCTTCTAAATACCAATCGCCGAATATGAGGTTATCAATAGGTTCAGATAACTCATGAAGAGCACTTTCAATTCGCTCCAAATAAATGTCATTAGGACAGTTGGAGGGGAGGGCAACAGTGATCAGCTCCAAGACGAGATGATCGGCTTGTTCTTTTATGTCGGCTAGCGGAATATTTTGATGGGGTACAATATCTTCGGACTCATCGTAAGTTGTAAGCAGTTTTAGATCTGCTTCGGGATGCGATTCCCTGAAAAAATGAAGAGCCAAATAGGCATCTTTACCCCCGCTCCAAAAAAGAATATTCATATTGTAAAATTAATTTAGCAGTCTGCAATTAAAATAATGTAAGATCGATTCTGAATTCTGATTACTGAATTCCTATATTAGGGCGCAAGTTGAGATACTAAGATAAAAATATTCATTAACGTTTTAATTTAAGATAGGTTTTTGATGAGCAGCGAGATTCAAAAGGTACATTTGCGAACCAAAGGGATACTTCCCGTTCAAAAATTACGTGTATTAGCAAATGCAGGCATAATTTCTCATGCTGATGGGTATCCGTTGCAGGATGACCAGTTTCAGCCCAATTCAATTGACTTGCGTTTAGGGGAAAAGGCCTACCGGGTTAGATGTAGTTTTTTACCCGAAGACGAATCGGTAGATCAGAAGTTGGAAAAGCTTAGCCAGTATGATTTTTCAATAACCGATGGGGCTATTCTAGAACCCAATTGTGTCTATATCATTCCGCTGCTAGAAGAGTTGCATTTGCCGTCACACATCTCTCCGCAGAAAACATTATTCAATGGTAACGAAAACGGAGTAGACTACCAGATTGTATCCGGAGAGCATCTCGCTGCCAAAGCTAATCCCAAGAGTACAACAGGGCGACTTGATGTATTTACACGGGTGATAACAGACTATTCGCATCGATTCGAGGAAATACGATCAGGTTATAAAGGCAAAATGTATTTGGAGGTTGTTCCCAAGTCTTTTCCAATAAAGATAAAAACAGGACAACGTCTTAATCAGTTGCGAATCCGTCATGGTTATACCGTGCTTTCCGACCAAGATATCTTACGCACACACAGTTCCGATCCGATGCTTTTTACCGAGGACGGTGATCCTGTGGATGTAGATGAGTTGAAGGTTAACAACGGACTTTTCTTGAGCGTAAATTTACATGCCTCAGAAGGTAAAATTGTTGGGTACAAGGCCAAAAAGCACCGTGATTATATCGATCTAGAAAATATTGATTATTACGAAGTTTCAGAGTTTTGGGAACCTATTTATCATCAACCGGATGATCACCTGATATTAGAACCGGAGGCTTTTTATATCTTTGCTTCTAAAGAGCGTTGTCGTATTCCGGAATATTTAGCGGCTGAAATGATTGCGTACGATACGGGATCGGGTGAGCTGCGTACGCATTATGCAGGCTTTTTTGACAGCGGTTTTGGCGGACGTGTTGAAGACAAGGGCGCACGCGCTGTACTAGAGGTACGTTCGCACGATGTGCCTTTTTTGATTGAAGACGGACAAACGTTTTGCAGCATGAAATTTGAGCCTAACACAGAAGTTCCTCAATTTGTGTATGGCGATGACATTGAGAGTAATTATCAGGGACAAGAACTTCGATTAGGAAAACATTTTAAACAGTAGCAGTTAAGAGCTGAATAAGTATGGCTCCAAATAATGTAACAGAATGTATTTGTCATAATCGGGAGTTTATCGAGATAAAGCAGTATGCTAATCAAAATAATGTAACTTCGCTCGATGAACTTCAGAATCAGAATTATTGCAGCAACAGCTGTGGGCTATGTGCTCCGTATGTTGAAATTGTTTTGGAAACCGGGCAGACGGAATTTAAGCCCGGCGAACCTTTTCGTAAAAAGCGATAAGTGATGAATATTTTCTATGCCCCGCCCTCGCAGATAAACAATGGTTTTGCTGAGCTTTTGGATCAGGAGGCGATTCATGCATCTAAGGTGATGAGGGCCCGTGAAGGAGACCAACTGACGATCGTTGACGGGGAAGGTGGTTGCTATGAGGGAGTTATTCGCCGGATTACAAAAAAGTCGGTGCAAGTAGAAATTGAGGATGAGCAGCATAGTCCCCGCCCGAAACCACATCTTATTTTGGGACTGGGAATCATCAAGAAAAGAGATCGGCTGGAATTTGCTGTGGAGAAAGCTATTGAATTGGGAGCTGCTCAAATAGGCCTGTTTAGGAGTGAGCATACCATAAAAGAAAATGTCCGTATGGATCGGCTGGAGTCACTGGCGATTTCGGCCATGAAGCAAAGTTTACAAGCTCATCTATGCACGGTAAATATCTATCATTCGTTTGAGCTGATGTTGGACTCGGTTTTTGTAGACAATTTATTGGTTGCCCATGAAAAGGTAGATGAGGACAAAGGAGATATTGATTACAAAAGTGTTCGTGATTCCGATAGTACACTGTTATTAGTTGGACCTGAGGGAGGCTTTTCGCAAACTGAAATACGTGATCTAAAAGAAAAGGGGGGAGAATTAGTATCGCTTGGTCCCCATAGATTGCGCGCAGAAACAGCAGCAATAGCTTTTATGAGTCAATTTTTGTAAATAAAAAAAAGCCCGACTCACAGAGCCGGACTTTTAAATAACGGATCTACGAAACGTTTAGTAACGACCAGTCGATGTCGTTGTATGCGTGGCTGCATACTCTTCAAGCTTAGCTACCTCACTCCACATTTTCATTGCCTCATCAATAGTTTCGTCAAGCTTATTTCTAACGGGATAGTATTTTTTAAGTCCCCAAACCTGTCGCGCCAATTCTGCTTTGATCAGTCCGCGAGGCATCCATTCAATTTCCTCTAAATGTCCTTCCGGAACGAACAGCGTATCTGATCTAAAGTCCGGTTTGGAAAGGGTATCTGTTACAACCATGTTCTTTTCTTTAAGACGGCTAAAAACCTCATCCATCTGTTCTTCCGACCATTCGAACTCTTTATTGAACTGGTCGAAATTATTCTCCCATTTTTTTCGGAAAGCATCTCCATTTTCATCCAGGTAGTCACGAACAAAATTGAAGCCAACTCGATTACGTAGCATATAATTAGCTACAATTTTGGATTGAGCGGTATCGGGTTGAACGATATGATCGGGGACAATTCCACCGCCGCCGTAAACAGTTCTTCCTGCATCTGTTGAAAATTTTAGTGAATCGGGTACATGAGAAACGAATTCCATGGCATCACCCTTGGCATCAACCCCGCGCTTATAAATTTCATAAGCATATTCTTCACCGCCTTTTTTGTTGTAGGGTTTCTGAATTAATCGGCCGGAGGGCGTGTAGTACTTGGAGATGGTAACCCGAATTTTACTGGAATCAACAAGTTCGTACTGTTGCTGTACCAATCCCTTGCCAAAAGTACGTCGTCCGACAATCCATCCGCGGTCGTGATCCTGAACAGCACCACTTACAATTTCGCTTGCAGAGGCAGATCCCTCATCAACAAGAATCATCAGGGGCTTATCTTTGAAAATACCATCTCGGCGCGAGTAGTAGGCTGAGGTAAATCGCGTATGCCGACTCTTTGTAGAAACAATTTTTGTACCTCTGGGGAAGAATTCCTCAGTAATGGCCACAGCTTGACTAAGATAACCACCGGGGTTGCCTCTCAGATCCAACAGCAGGCGTTCCATGCCTTTAGATTGGAGGTCTTTCATAGCCTCCATAAACTCTTCGTGAGTAGTTTGGATAAATTTATCCATTTTGATGTAGCCGGTTTCTTCGTCCATCATGTAAGCAGCACCGATGGAATATAGCGGGATGTCATCGCGGACAATAGTAAACTGAATGGGATCTTTTACGTTCGGTCGTTTGATCGTAACATCTACCTCAGAACCTTTGGGGCCCCGCAAGGTATTTCGAACATCTTCATTGGTGAACCCAATAGCACTTTCACCGTCAATTTTAATAATACGATCTCCGGATCTGATTCCAAGTGCATCACTGGGGCCGCCGGCAATAGCTGTAATTACGGTAATGGTATCTTGTATAACATTGAATTGAACACCAATACCCTGAAATTTACCCGAAAACTCGTCGTCGATATCATCACTTAGGGATGGTTCAATATACACGGAGTGCGGATCCAGCCCTCTAAACATAGCTTCTAAAGCATCCTCAGTTCGCTCGGTCATATCTTCATCAGGATAATTATTAGTGATATAAAGATATGCCTGCTCAAACTTGTCGACCGATTTACCAAGGTTTTTGATTTTCAAATCTTCAAAAGTAGTATCGGCCGGGGTGTCTTCAAGATTCGCCGTACTGTCTGACAGATTTTTTACTAATCCCCTAATACTATTTTTGTACAGCTCAGTAACATCAACTTTATCAACATAGTTATCGATTATTCGCCGTTGAGCCTGCACATATTTTTTTATGTTTTTTTGTAACGTATCATTCCCCGGAACGACGGTTTCAACGCCGGCGAACCAGAAGGTGGATAGTACAAAAAGGGTTACAATGTTGGGGATGATAAACTTTTTCATGCTCATAGTGCAAAAGGTATTGGTGATTGTATTGCAGTAATTACTTTTTAAAACGTACTGCTAAAGTAACAACGTCTTAAGTAGGCAAATGAGTATTAGCCGCTTAATTTATAAGTAGTTGATTAATTTGATTTTTGTCAACGTACAATTACAGAATATATTGACTTAAATCTTTGTCCTTAACAAGATCATCCAATTGTTTGTTCACATAATCTTTGTCGATGGTGATGTCGCCTGAACTAATGTCATCGGGGACAGCAAATAACAGCTCATCCAGCAGTGATGATAAAATGGTATGAAGCCTTCGGGCACCGATATTTTCTACGCGATCATTAACCTGGGCTGCAATTGAAGCCACTTCCTTAAGGGCATCTTCGGTAAATTCGATATCCACACCCTCAGACTTTAGCATAGCCTGATATTGCTTGGTCAGTGCATTTTTGGGCTGCGTTAGTATATCATAGAAGTCCTCTTCGGTAAGAGAGTTAAGTTCTACGCGGATGGGGAAACGACCCTGCAATTCCGGAATAAGGTCAGAAGGCTTTGATACGTGAAAAGCTCCCGAACCAATAAACAGCATATGATCTGTTTTCACCATGCCGTGTTTGGTCGATACATTACTGCCTTCAACAATAGGAAGCATATCTCGCTGAACGCCCTGTCGGCTTACATCGGGTCCACCGCCACCACCGCCTTTGCTATTGTTGGATGATTCAGCCACCTTGTCAATTTCATCAATAAATATAATTCCTTGTTTCTGTACGCGTTCAAGTCCTTCTTGTACCGCTGATTCGTGATCTATCAGCTTCTCCGCTTCTTCTTCTAAAAGAATTTCCCGGGCTTCTTCAATGGTTACTTTACGCTTGGTTTTCTTTTGCCCCCCCATGTTACCAAGCATATCCTGCAGGTTAATGCCCATTTCTTCCATGCCGCCCTGGGGACCGAAGACCTGCATCATCGGTGAACGACTCGATTTTTGAACTTCAATCTCAATTTCGCGCTCATCTAATTCTCCGTTTCGAAGTTTCTCGCGAAACTTTTTGCGTGTACGTTCATTTAGCTCCTGATCAGAAGCGCTTTGGGGATTAAAATCCTGATCGCTGGAATTGGCGTCGAATCCGGGAGAGCTATTATTTCCCTGGTTTTTCTTAACGGGAGGGATGAGGATGTCCAATATCCGTTCTTCCACAATTTCTCGAGCTTCTTCTTCCACTCGATCGCGCATTTCGGTTTTTACCATGTCAATAGCGATGTCCGTAAGATCACGAATCATCGACTCTACATCGCGTCCCACATAGCCGACCTCGGTAAATTTACTTGCTTCGACTTTAATGAAGGGCGCTTCTGCAAGCTTAGCCAGACGACGGGCAATTTCTGTTTTACCGACGCCGGTAGGGCCAATCAGTAGAATATTATTAGGAAGAATTTCGTCTCTGATTTCTTCATCAGCATTCATGCGCCGCCAGCGGTTTCGCAAGGCAATGGAAACCGATCGCTTTGCATCATCTTGTCCAACAATATATTTGTTCAACTCCGCTACAACTTGTTGCGGCGTAAGATTTTTCTGTGTAACTGTCTTTTGTAAAGTACTCATCAATCTTCAATTTCTAATATGCTCAGGTTATGATTCGTATAGATACAGATGTCTGCTGCAATATCAAGTGCTTTTTGCACTATCTGTTGGGCTGATAAATCGGGAGCATTTGCTTTCAATGCCCGAGCAGCAGCAAGCGCATAGCTACCGCCACTGCCGATCGCTAAAATTTGGTCATCAGGTTCAATAACATCACCCTGACCCGAAATCAGCAGAGCCTGATCTTTACTCATTACGACCAAAAGAGCTTCAAGTTTTCGTAAAAATTTATCCTGCCGCCACTCTTTGGCCATCTCAACGGCGGCTCGTTTTAAATTTCCGTTATACTGTTTCAGTTTTTCTTCGTATTTCTCAAAAAGTGTAAAGGCATCAGCTGTTGAGCCGGCGAATCCGGCAGCAATTTTTCCATCATACAGATGTCGTACCTTGTTAACGGTCGCTTTCATCACTGTATTTTCCATTGTTGCCTGGCCGTCGCCGCCAAGGGCAGCCTCTCCGTTGTGGATAATGCCTAATACAGTTGTTGCTTTTATCTCAGGTAAACTCATTAAATTCTGTTCTGTTTCAATTCTTTTGGGATTGGGATGTATCGGTTAAGAGTCAGATTTATAATACTTCGATTTTGAGCTGCCTCCCGAACGAGTTGGACGCGGCTTTCGCTTATCTCGTTTTTGACGTCCTTTCGAATCGGATCCATTCTCTTTCTTGTAATAATCGAGGTCACCTCTGCCGGGACGCTCATCCAGATCATCCAAATCGCTTGTTTCGTTAGCTATAAGCTCATCGATGTTATTCTCCTGCATAACTACATCCGTAATATCGATATCGGATCCGGCGATGGTAGCTTTATATTCGTTCAGGGAAATAGAATCGTCAGCCACAAGCGTAATTTTCAGCCAGTAGCGGAACATCCATTTCCGACGAATGCTAAGCAATCCTTTTTCCAGATACGCCTTCAGGTATGGATTGATATAGATATCAACGGCACGATAGTCGGTAGTAGTGCGAAACTTGCTTAACCACGCATCAAGATCGGCAATAATCGTATTCTTGGTGACTACGCTGCCAGATCCACCGCACGTTGGACATACTTTTGATACAGAATTGACCACACTCGGCCGGATACGCTGACGCGTAATTTGAACCAGCCCGAAGTCACTCATGCCAATAACATTGGTCTTGGCGGGGTCTTTCTTGAACTCTTTTTTGAGTTCGTCGTAAATTTTCTTGCGGTTTTTATCATTGCGCAGATCAATAAAGTCAACGACAATAATTCCCCCGATATCTCGCAGACGCAGTTGCTTCGCTACTTCACGTGCTGCTTCAAGATTTGTTTTCAGTGAATTATCTTCCTGTTTTTCTTTGGCTGCGTAGGGTCCGGAGTTTACATCTACCACATACATGGCTTCAGTCTGCTCAAAAATAAGGTACCCACCGGATGGCATACGAACGCGCGGACTAAAGATTGAATCTACATCCTTGGCAACCTTCATAAAGTCAAAGATATGCTCACGTCCCTTGTAAAGTTCTACATTGGGAAGCATTTGCGGGGCAACCTGGCTGACATACGATTTGATTTTTTTGTGCATTTCGGGATCGTCAACCAACACGCGGTCGTATTGTTTGGCAAAAAGATCACGAACCAAGCTCTCGGTCATATCAAGATCTTTATAGAGAAGCTCGGGAGGTTCAGCTGTTTCTAGGCGTTCCAGAATGCGTTCCCATTTCTTGAGGACGTCGCGCATATCATCCTCAATAGATTGCTCATCTTGTCCTTTGGCAACTGTTCTAATGATCACACCGAATCCATCGGGAACCATTGAGCTTACGATACTCTTGAGGCGCCGACGCTCTTTGTAATTATTAATTTTGCGTGATACGGCAACGTAATCTCCCATGGGTATGAGTACAAGAAAACGTCCTGCAACGGTAATATCCGTAGAGATACGCGGTCCCTTAGAGCCAATGGGCTCTTTAACAATTTGAACCAATAACTTTTGACCGGGATTTAGAATTTTGCCCGCCCAGTTCTGTTTTTCGTAATTGGATATCTGGTTGAAATCCGTCTTTTTGAGCTCTTCACGCACATTCTTTTGAATGGCATCGCGCCCGTTAAGCATCTGAACATATTCTTTCAGATGGTCGCCGGCGTCAGAAAAGTGCAGAAAAGCGTCTTTGGGAGTACCCATGTCAATAAAAGCTGCACGGATACCGCTCATTACCTTGTGGACTTTCGCCAAGTAGATGTTACCTACCGTACGCTGGTTTTCATCAGACTCTATAAAAAGTTGAGCCAGTTCGCCATTTTCCAGCAGAGCTATCCGGGTCTGCTTTCCCGAAGCGTGAATAATGATTTGATTTTTCATTGAAATATTCTTCTTTCACGCAGTTGCTGTCCTCCGGACGTATAATCCTGATCAGTAAATCAATAGCTTTCATAGTAACAACAGTCTTACAGTTCGTTCGTCTTAGCGGGATTTCAGCAACCGCTAAATTAAAATTCCTGTTAGGAGAAAAATTTGTTTGTGTAAAAAGGTCGTATTCAGAGGAGGGTATATCTTGCAGAAAACGATCACAAGAAATCAGCGAGTTCATAAACTTCGCCGCATCCTTCAAAAAGAAGTCCAAATGCTTTCGAAAAGTGAATAAAACCTTAAGTAGTGCTTGTGAGTAAATAATATGCTGCAAAAGGTAAACCTAAACTTTTTAAAATCTCTGAATACTTGGTACAAAGTATCACATTAATATACAAGTAGTTTTGCTATTATGTAAACGGGAAATTTTGGAATGGAGTTCACGAAGGGTAGAAGATCCAAAAGATGTGCAATGTGGTGCTTAGTTGAATATAATTGTAATGCTTTTAACAATTTTTATTCTACTTCGTAAGAGTTGACACACTTTTTTTAATAGAAATATTTTTTGGGATGGATTCGATGCGAAAATTTATTTCTCACATTAACAAATCAAAGTTGTTAACCTTTTTAATAGTATTGCTTGCTGTTTCTGTATTACCCGTGCAGGCACAAGACCAAGAGCCAATTAAAGTACTATTTTTGGGAACGACCCACCTTGATAACCCGGGTAGGGATGCGATAAATCCGGATGTTCCTGATGTGCTTACCGATCAAAAGCAAAAGGAGCTAGAGGATGTTCGTGATGCTTTAGCTGAATTTAATCCCAACAAAGTTGCTTTGGAGGTTCAAATGAAGCATCAGTCAGCTTTTGACTCGTTATACCAAAAGTTTCGGGCCGGTAAACTTGATACTTTTTCAACGGGGGATTTTGGATCCAAACGCAGTGAGCACTACCAGATTGGATTTAAGTTGGCCGATCGGTTAAATCACGAGCATGTGTATGCTGTAGATCACTACATCCCAATGATGATGGGTAAGATGATGGAGTTTGCCAAAAAACACCAACCCGAGTTTTTGGAATACTTTGAACGATATAAAAGTGGTGAGCATGTACGATTGCAAGACAGCTTATTGCAAAAGGGTGCCTTGCTTGAACTCTATCAATATATCAACACGGAGGAAAGTGTCAAGAGATATCATGAACCTTATGTGCGGTCACTTGCATTGGCAAATGACACCTCTTTTGTAGGAGCAGATGTGACAGCTGATTATCACCGGAGAAACCTGCGCATTTTTGCCAATCTTATGAAAATTGCTGAGCCGGGTGATCGCATTTTTATGATGTTTGGGGCCGGTCATTCACCCTTTATACGTCCGCTGCTTAAAGATTCGCCCCGCATCGAATTTGTGGATCCGATGGATTACTTGGAGTAAGGATTAAGAAGATTAAATTTGGATATCTGGTTACGTGGCACCGCTGCCTAACTAAATTTGATTATATTCTCAAAAGCGGGGAATATTTGGATATTATCCATTATCGACTGACTCAGAAGTAGTATGTAAGATTGGATGATTGAGTTTATATCACATGTATAGCTTTGACTAATTCATCGTAAATTCTTTCGTGAAAACGGTATCTTCCGACGGTACCTGCTGTCCCTGTTGATTAATCATTAAGTCGTTTTTGTGAATGATGTTTACGGTGTGGCTGCCCTTAGATAAGTTATTTATATAGGCGTCATAAAAATAACCCTGAGGCATAGAAGGTGCTGTATCATCTCCAGGATCTGCGCGAACAATAAGAGTAGTGGAATTGTTTTCGTATTCAAATTCACCGATTACGCTAAATCCGACAGCGGCTAAATAATAACCCTTTATGGTAATTTGGTTGTCAGTTACTTCTGTGATAAACGGAGGGTTATCGTTAGGTTGTTCATTTGGCTGGAGTGGTTCAAATACCAGGCTGTCACCGTTGAAGGTTGTCTTCTGGTTTGGCGACTCTGAGGTTTGAAAATCAAACTCGGGCCTACTGTTGTTATTGTTAAACAGGCTGTTGCAGGCTACAAACCCCGCAATTATGAAAATGGTAATAAACAGTTTAAGTAAACGCATAGAAAAAGAACTTTAATTCAACTGAGCTTAAAGATATTATTTACAGGGATCTGGAATATTTGGATCGGTTGATCCGTCATTTGTTTGTGTCGTGGAACTATTACAGCTTGAGGAGCTGATAATTACGTTTTGTATAGCTACATCGGATTCACCTGCACTCGTAACTTCTACTTTTACAGCCGATTGTTGGTCGGATGAGCTTGGGTTATAAAAGGAGGTGGAATAACTGCTGCTGGTCACCCCTGAATAGCTCCATGAGTCACTTGGCGTATCTCGTCGATACCATTCGTAGTTAACCGAACCTTCGTTATCAGAAACGTTCGCTGTCCAAGTACCTTGTTCGTCGGAATTTAAACTTTGGGGGCCGCTGATTGAAACTGATAAAGCAAGATCATTAGTTACAGCTTCGTAAGCACGGATTTTGTTATGATAACCGGAAGAAGTATTAACCAATCTTTGGCGTACTTGTGGTGCTGTCATTGACGGATTATAAGCTCGTATTAGACCTGCAATCCCAGCTGCTATTGCTGTTGACGAAGAAGTTCCACCTGATCCATCATTTAATATTATATTGCCCTGTGGTTCACAAAATGCTTCTGGTGGACAACTTGAATTTACTGTGCCTCCACCGGCAAGGGCCGAGATATCTTCATACTGGTCAACGCCGTAATTTGATCCATCATCGTAAAGCCCTCCAATTCCGAACACGAAATTATATTTTTGCGGATAGTCGTGGTTTGATGGACTGCTAGGGTTACCTGTTGAAGAGAGTAAAACGATATCATCTGTGTGATAGGCATCATACATTGAATTATATACAGAAGAACTAATAAAGTCATCAGTTCCGCTAAAGCTCATTGAAAGAACATCAATATTATTATTGCGAGCCCATTCTATTGCCCAGTAAAAATCGTCACTCTCGATATTGTAAGAATCATTGTTGTTTGCACAACCTTCTGTTATGTGACAGTTTTGTGCGATTTTCATGCTAATAGTTAAACCATCCGGCATAATGCCGACATATCCTTGGCTGTTATCATTAGCACCTGCTAATCCTGTCATATATGTACCATGCCCATGGTCATCCCATTCATGACAATTGCCGTATGGTTGTCCACTGCCGCCGCTACAATTTCCAAAACTGTCGAAGTCATTGACAAAGCCTAATTTTTTTATCCCTTCAGAAGAAGAAATGAGTTTCCCGTCAGGATGATAGGAGTTTGTGCTCTGATCATAAGAAAAACCACTATCGAGAATCCCAATTCGGGCTCCAGATCCTCGCGTGTAATCCCATGCATCTAATACATTATGAAATGAATGCTTTGAGTCAGAGGGGTTTGTACCCTGCGGGCCGGCAAATAATGCTTTCATTTTCTCATTCGCATCAAAGATAGCATCACTATGAAAATAAACCGGATGTGTCTGATTAGCTTCAATATAATCTACATTCGGATTATTCAGTAAAGCAGTTACAATTCCAACAGTTCCTTTTTTTGGTAATGTAGCTGTAATAACATGCCCGTAGTCGGAGGTTTGCAGTTGTTCTACATTTTGGTTCTTTAGTAAGGCTTTAATAGCTTGCCTGCTTTGTTTATCTACCTGAGCAAATCCGGGGTGGCTTCTTTTAGAGGATTCACCGTTAGTTTTAGGCAAGGCAATAATATCAGCAGCACCAGCAGGCATTTCTTTTAGTGTCGTTCTGGCCATACTTGGTGAGGATGACTGTTTTAAAGCAATAATAACTTCATTCTCATTTTCAAGCCCCTTAAGTTTTTGGGTAAAAGCGGATGGATCAGAAGTGATAAATTTCCCGGTTTCTGAAGGACTGGAACTTTCAGAACTGCTTGTTTGGACTTTGGGAGCTTGCTTATTTGAGGGGGGGGGTATTGGTAGGAGAATTATCACTGCAACCTATGACATAAAAATTTAAAGTTATGTTGAATATATTTTTAGGATCCTTGAGGAAGGTGTTCATGATGACATAGTTTTCTTAAGAAGACTAACAACCTAAACCTTAGAATAGCACGTGGAAAAATCAAGAAAAGATTTGAGAGGGTTCTCCCAAGATGTTTCTTATGTGTTATTCGGAACTCATTTTAGAATCTCAAACGTATTCTAAAGTCTTTAAATATAGATCCTGAAACCTGTGCTCCGAAGTTTTAACGTAGGAGTATAAATTCAGGGTGACACTATCGAAAATTTTAAAAGGCTATATTATTGAACGAGTACAAAAAGTGATCTATCTTAATGCTAAAGAATGGAAAAAGTTAGCTCTTCTGACTTGGACGCTAAATACCTTATCTGGTTGCGTAGCTTCGCTGCACAACCAATAATTATTTCTGAAAAGCTATTCTTCTTGTTGCGTACGCGTAATATTAGCCCCAACGTTTATGAGCTTTTCCTCCAGATCTTCGTAGCCGCGGTCGAGGTGATAGATGCGCAACACATCCGTTTTGCCTTTGGCAACCATTCCGGCCAGCACCAAGCTAACGCTGGCGCGTAGGTCCGTACTCATTACCGAAGCTCCTTTAAGTACCGTTTTGCCCTCAACATGCGCCGTATTTTTCTTGACGTCGATATCGGCACCCAGTCGAACCAGTTCGGGCACATAACTGAACCGATCATCGTAAATGGTATCCGTCACTTTTGATTCCCCATTTGCCTGCGTCATCATCGTTGCCCACTGGGCCTGCAGGTCGGTGGGGAAACCGGGATACACTTTCGTCTCGATAGATGTGGGATTAATTTGCTCTGGAGCCTTAATCTGAATGGTGCTATTATTAATCCTCATTTCTGCCCCCGTTTTACGAAAGGTTTCCGGGAAATGACCCAAGTCATCCACATCCACATTGGTCAAGGTTACATTAGAGTTTGGATGCATGGCTGCGGCGATCATAAAAGTGCCGGTTTCAATGCGATCAGAAGCATTACGGGCGGTAATGCCCTGCAGGCTGTCCACTTTTCGAATAGTTAGGGTGTGTGTTCCGATGCCTTCAATATCAGCGCCCATTTCGGCCAACTTTTTGCAGAGGAGTACGACATCTGGTTCTTTGGCGGCATTTTTGATCGTAAATTCTTTAGCGCGAAGTACCGATGCCAGCACTAAGTTCACAGTTGCGCCAACGCTGCTGGGTTCTAAGGTAAAGGTACCACCCTCCAATTCTTCGGGAGCACTGGCGATCACATAGCCTTCGTCGAGCTGAATGTCTGCCCCCATCTCACGCATGCCATCAAGATGCAAGTCAACGGGACGCGGTCCCCATGCACATCCACCGGGCAGCGATACCTTGGCTTCACCATATTTGCCAAGCAGGGCACCGAGCATATAGAAAGAGGCACGCATCTTTCGAACGAGCTCATAGGGAGCTTCTAAATGGGTTAGATTTTTGGGATCTATGGTAAGTACGCCTTCATCCTCATTAAAATCGACTCGGCATCCCGTTACCCGAATTACATTGTTAAAGGTATAGATATCGCGCAATTTAGGAATGTTGGTAATGGTTGTAGGCGAATCACCCAGGATGGCCGCGGCCATCAAAGGAAGGGCTGCATTTTTTGATCCGCTGATTGGTATAGTGCCTTGGAGAGGGGTAGGTCCTTCAATTACAAATTTATCCACTTGCTTCTATTTCTAAAATTAGAGCGTCTTTTTCGAGTGAGTCTCCCTGTGCAACAGCGATAGATGATATTATGCCTTTAATGGGAGCTTTGAGTTCGTTTTCCATTTTCATGGCTTCTAAAATAGCAACAGGATCACCGAGTTCTACCTCATCACCTTCTTCTACCAGAACCTCCAGTATTTTACCGGGCATGGGGGCGTTAAGTTCACCTTCGCCAATTTCGCCAACCGTTTTAAAGCCCATGCGATCAAGCAACAGATCCTGTTCGTTGCGAACATCTACCGAGTGCCAGCTGCCGTTGAGGGTAAAGGTAACGGTGTGCTTGTCGTATGATACATTATCGATTTTGTAGAGTTTTGTTCCCATACGAAGCAGATAGCGACCATTTTCCTGACGGTGAAACTCATAGGAATGTGAATCATCATCAAAAACGACTTCGTTAGCATCTTCTACAATTTCGAGCTCGGTAGTGGTGTCGTCTAATACAGCTTCAAATTTCATAATTAATTCGATTTAATTTCTGCAAGTCCCTTGCTTGTAGCTTGAAAAGTAAAATCCTGCAGGTTATCAGTATCATAAAAACTGGTCAGGGCAATTTTATTGCCGCTGCGTTCATAGGCCTCCACAAAACCAAAACTTAACAGGTTGATCAGATCATCACGCAGTTCTCCCTGCAACAATCCCGTTTCTTCCATAATAACCTGGAATTTTTCCGGGAAGATGAGTCGTTCGAGAACTCTTTTTTCAGTTTTTGTAATTTTATGCTTGCCCATGGTGCTTTTGTTTTAGAGAGCTTGAAAATAGGAGGGAGATTGCTCTTTAACAACTTACTCCGGGCCAATTTTTATATCCCCGTAAGTCACCACATTTAGATCGCCGTCAAGAATGCGTATTCGATAGAGTCCGTTGGCTTGCGAGCCACCTGATTGACCGGAAATTTCCTGGCCGCTCAATTGGATGGTAACCAGTGATGGTGATGAAATATTATCACGGATGGCAATTGGCGGTTTTCCGGCTTCCGAAACAGTCTCAAAAGAATAAACTTCTAAGCGGTCAAGATTATCGACATTACTTAGGTAGATATTAATCGTCAAGTTTTGGTTAAAATCCATAGGATTCGGATAGGGAGGCTGGAAACTTGAAATGCCGGTACCTATATTAATTAATCCCCTGTACATGGGACTAATACGCCAATCATCAGGATCATTATTAGTGATTTCTCCCTGGGTTGGAGTTGCAGTATAGTTACTTGGGGCAGAAAGGGATTGGTCTTCAAACTCTCGCTGATCATTACTTTTAGAACATCCTGCAAGAATCAGGAATCCCGCTAAAAGTAAAAAAGTTAGGTATTGAGAAAATTTATTAGATAACATGAACGAAATTCCTGTAAGATACTTTCAATAATGTTTCAATTTCATCTATATAATAGGGAACTTTGGACGCTTATATAAAACAATTTTACCACTTTATTTTGAAAGTATTGAAGCAGTTTACAATCACCGGATTTTTCATTCTCTGCTTAGTTGGTGGGATGGTATTTCCAACGGGCGCACAGGCACAAGATTCACTATTGACTTACGAACATCCCCACCGTCCGCCCACGATGGAAGAGTTGTTGCAGTGGAAAGAGGTGTTCACCTATAAAGTAAAATTTGGGTTTTTTAAGCTGGGTGAGGTAAAAACAACCATTATCAAGGATACTACTTATCAGGGACAAAAAATATGGTGGCTGCGTACAGTGATAACATCAAATTCGGGGCTTCCTTTTGTCGGGGAAGAAGAAAACCATTATAACACCTTTATGGTAGAAACCGACAGTACCCCTTACACCACGCTTTATTGGCGTGACAATGTTGATGAGGACGAATTTGAGGCAGAAGTGTATGAATTTGATTACGAAAATGAGAAAGTATACCTCTTTGAGGATATGTCCCCTGTAGACACGCTGTCGTTAACAGAGCCCTCGAGTTCGGGGCAGCTTATTTTCTATTATTCCCGCTTGTTTGCGGGTACGGATCAGGATTATCGTCTTCCGGTGTATTTAGAGCGTGAAAAGGGATATATCGATGCGACGAACAGTACTAACGTTGAAATGCGTAATTACGCTGCTTTTGATGACCCGGTGAAGACATATTTTAGTGAAGGAGACGCTGATATTGATGGCCCTTTTGGATTTCGAGGAAAATTTAAGGCGTGGTATATTGCCGACGATTTGCGCGTCCCCGCCGAAGCCCACGCCAAGGTTTGGCTGGGTAATGTTAAGGTGCAACTTATTGATTATAAAAAAGAACGCAGATAGCCAATGAAAATACAGTTTAAGAAATTATCTCACGCCGAGGATTTACCGCTCCCTTCGTATGAATCAGAATTTGCAGCCGGAATGGATATTCGGGCCGCTCTTGAAGAACCAATCACCCTGCAGCCCGGTGAACGTGTGCTGATCCCATCGGGATTAAAGATGTCCATGCCGCAGGGTTACGAGGCGCAGATACGTCCCCGCAGCGGATTGGCATACAGAAATGGTATCACTATGCTGAATACGCCCGGAACCATTGATGCGGATTATCGTGGTGAGCTAAGAATGTTGGCGGTGAATCTGGGAGACGAGGTCTTTACCATAAATCACGGGGATCGTATTGCCCAGATGGTTATTGCGCCGGTGATTCAGGCTGAGATAAGTGAAGTAAAAATCCTTTCTGAAACTGATCGCGGCGACGGCGGATTTGGCAGCACGGGGGTGGAATAGGTCACAGATCTGCACAGCAGATTGTTACGGATGAATTTGAATTTTTTAAATCAGGGTCAATCTGTGGCTTAGGAAATGAATTATGCTCGATAAGATACGTCCATATATAGAGTTAGTATCACAGAACCAAAACTATCGTCGGTTGTGGCTAAGCCAGATTGTATCCAATTTTGGGGATTGGTTTGGAATATTGGCCGTGTATGCGCTTATCACCAAATATTCCGATTCTGAATTTCTGCTGGGGCTGATTATTGTCGTAAAGATGATGAGCCTTGCCAGCTTTTCACCCTTTGCAGGGTATATTACGGACCGTTTTGACCGGCGGCAATTGATGATTCTTTGCGATCTGCTGCGCGGCGTTATTGTGCTGGGATTGTTGCTGGTAGTCTCATATGAGACCCTGTGGCTGGCATATGTATTAACGGCAGTGCAGATGATGTTATCTGCTGTTTTTGAGCCCGCAAAAACATCGTCTATCCCCAATGTTACCACAGAAAAAGAGTTGGTAGATGCCAATGTGTTATCAGCAGCAAGCTGGAGCATTATTTTTACTATCGGCATGGGTATAGGGGGATTGGCAACTGCATGGCTGGGTACCGATCTGGTGTTTATCATTAATGCTTGTAGTTATCTATTGTCTGCATGGTTTATTTACCGAGCGGTTATCCCGCAAAAGAAAATGGATGCGGCCGAGCGTAAGCGAACCCGCAATCCACTAACGGGAATAAAAGAGGGGTTTCAGTACTTGTTTCGCACGCACAAAGTGTTACGTCCCACCTTGGCCAAGGGATGTTTTACGATGTTCTTGGGAGCGTTGACCTACATGCTTATTCTGGTTTCTGAGGATGTGCTGATGATGGGCAGTGTCGGGCTTGGACTGCTTTATTCGGCTCGGGGAGTAGGTACTGGCATTGGTCCTGTGGTCGGGCGACGCATTTTTAACCAGGAAAGTAGTTGGGTGCGGGCGATGGGTTTTTGTATGATTTTTGCCGGATTAATGTATTCAGTGGTTGGGTTGTCGACCAGCTTAGGGGTAATGTTACTCTTTGTTTTTATCGCCCATGCTGCGTCCGGAGCAAACTGGGTAATGAGCACCGTGCTGCTGCAGCGTCGCACGCCCGATACGTTTCGGGGACGTATCTTTAGCACGGAATGGCTGTTGTTCACGCTGGCGCAATCGGCATCAGTATTAACAGCATCGTGGATTCTCGAAACCGGGTGGCTTAGTATTCAGCAGGCTATGGTGGTATTTGCGTTGGGGCTGGCGGTGGCAGGCATGATCTGGCATTTTACAATTACTCAGCAGGAGGAGAGCTATCAATCAGAGCGTACTCAAAAAGAACAGTATGCTACAGCAAATAAGGCATAAGTATTGATAAATAAATCACCAACTTTCCAGGTATATCTATATATCTGATGATTTTATTTTAGGTCCTTCTTCCCTTGGAACATTAAACGAATCAAAATTTGAAGAAACTCGATTCTTTATATCCGGTTTTCTGCAACTTTACCAATTTTGGCGGATCGTTGGGTTATGTGTTAATTTGCTGGAGTAACACCGGCAGAGAATTGCTATGATCAACTAATTTTATTGTGTATCGCAACCCATAATTTTCAGCACAATTAAGAAATCCATAAGGGTCAATATAACCCTTATGGATAATAGAATAATTAGTTTCCGGTATAAACGATGCGCCAAATTTTTCCTTGAATCGAATCAGATACGTAAAGTGATCCATCGGGGCCGATAGCTACTCCCGTAGGTCTGTATTCGGCATCACCGGGAGATTCTATATTGTCAGTTCCGGCAAAATTGTTTGCAAATGTTTGATGTTCACCGGATGGGTTTTCTCCATTAAAAGGCAGAAAGGTAATACGATATCCTTCTTGTGTTTCCGGTGCTCGATTCCATGATCCGTGGAAAGCCACAAAGGCACCATTTTTGTATTTTTCCGGGAATTGATCTGCATTATAAAAAAGTAAATCATTGGGCGCCCAGTGAGCTGGAAATGCGTAGATAGGATCTTCAAAATCCGCAGCCCGTCCAACTTCATTACCGTCACCGCCGTATTCAGGCGCCAGCACTTTTTTTTCTTGAAAATGATCGTAATAGGTATATGGCCAGCCAAAGTTATCGCCGTCTTCAACTGAAAAGAACTCTTCAGCAGGAAGTTGAACACTTTCTTTTTTGCTAAAACGATCGGGCCACAACGCATTTAGTTGATCACGGCCGTGTTGTACAAGGTAAAGTTTGTTGGTGGCATTATTCCATTCGAGTGCAACAGCATTTCGTATACCGGTTGCGTATCGATGTCCGTCTTCCAGTTGAGTTTGTTTGGTTTGCGTTGCGGAGAACTGCCATATTCCGCCATGTTGTTCCAGCTGAGGACAAGGGTCCTGGCCCGGTGATCCCGGAGATCGCATTTCTTCTTGGCAGGCATTGGAAGGGCCGCCAATGTTCACATAGATATTATCTGCTTGATCAAAGGTAAATGACTTGGCAGCGTGTTGGCTCTGCTCTGGCAGGTCAGTAATAATTTTTTCCGGCTGGCCAGTGGGAACAATACCCTCACTTGGAAGGGAATATCTAAAAACTTCCACATCCGAACTTCGATACAGATAGCCATCGCGGATATCAATACCGGTGCCTGTATATTCTCCGAAATATTCCGTTTGGTCCGCCACACCATCGCCATCGGTATCACGCAGTGCCGCTGTGCCGCCTTCTTGTTGTTTTTCGCTCAGTGCCACATAAATATCTCCATTATCACGGACAGTTATATGGCGGGCAGGGCCAACATTTTCGGCAACAACTACGGCTTGGAACCCATCAGGAAGTTCCAATCCACCGTTATTTTCATCATAGGCAAGTTTCTGCTGACTTCCTGCCGTATCAGGCTCTGCAGTGCAGGACATTAGTGCCAAGATTACTCCTAAAATGATTCCAGTATGAGTTATTCTATACATGAGTCCCTGATTTTTTAATTAATTATTGTATTTGCTGCACATGTCGTTTTCCAATTAAAAAACTATGATCACAAAAATATTCAAATCCAAAAACTAAATAATTATTCCTTCGGTTAAAATTCGGACGATTGATGAGGTCCGAGATTCCACCCTGAGAGCACCATGAATTTTCATAGGTACCAATATTGGAGCTACTCAAAATGCTTTCTCTCTTTTTCAAAATCTTCATCCGAAACAAGTCCCTGCTGCCATAACCCCGTCAGGTAATCCATGCGTTCCATGGTGCCGGGATCGCGGTCCGGCTGTTGGGGCTTTGTATGTTCTTCTTTCTTTTGACGTTCTTTTTGGACGGAGATCGCTTTTTCAAGGGTATCCTTAAGCACAAGCGGATCAGCCATACCACGAAGCGTCATTGAAGTGGCTGTGGTTTCAAGTTCAATATTCCCAACGGATAGTTTCTTTTGAAGCCAACTTTGTTGCACAGATACATGTTCAATATTCACAAGATCAAGATTGCGCTGATATTTGTCATCACGTGAAGAAATCTGCGTGTCGCTGAAGCTATAACTGTATTTTTTGTGTCTCTTATACACCCAGTAAAGCCCTATAAATCCAACTCCAAAGAGCGGAATAAATAGTACTGAAAGCGTGTATCCGAGCAGATGATTTTTCCAGTTAGGCTGAAGTGTGATGGATCTGTTTGAATGTTGATTGGCCATAGTAATTGAACTTTATACCAGTTTATTGATCTGTTGTAAACTTAGGTAAAATTCCGGAAAGACTAAGGCGAAAAGACTAATTTTTCCAAAACAGATTTCGTATATTATCAGGCTTTCATAATCATCCGCCTCGTACAGAGGTAAGTTTTTTTGTTCATGAGATTAAAACCCTGGAAATATATTGTTGCCGTCTGGATGACCGTCGTTATCAGTGCCGGCTTTCTGATCCCCATTCCTGACATCCCCATTCTTAAAGAATCGGCGCGCAATCTGTTTTTGCATGTACCCATGTGGTTTACCATGTCGGTCTGTTTTGCAGCTGGACTTTATTACAGTATCCGTTATTTGAATAGCCCGATAATGAAATTTGATCGCAAAGCGGAAACCGCAACGCAGATAGGACTAATTTTTGGGATTTGCGGATTGCTGACCGGATCTATTTGGGCGCGCTTTACGTGGGGAACCTGGTGGACTTTTGCCGAACCGCGCATGAATCTTTCGGCGCTGGGAATGATGATTTATGTAGCGTACTTTGTATTGCGTACAGCGTTCAATAATCCCGAGAAACGAGCTAAGATTGCGGCTGTGTTCAATGTATTTGCTGCGACAACTATTCCTTTTTTACTGTATGTCATCCCGCGTCAGTTGCCGAGCTTGCATCCGGGTGCGGACGGAAATCCAGCCTTTAGCGAAATTACGGCCCCTGAATTGCGTTATATTTTTTACCCTGCGGTCATCGGATTTATTGGACTGGCGATTTGGCTCAATGATATTCTGAATCGCTACAAAACTGTAAAGCATTTAACTGATCAACAACGAGCATGAAATTTATACCTATTCAGGCACAAGAAGATACCGTTGCTGCCGTTGATACATTGACAGAAAGTTATTCCCCGAAGTGGGACGGCACTGCCGGATTGGATCAGGCAAGTCCGTTAATTCAAACGGTGGCTTCCTACGACCTCATCTTTATTGTATTGGGCGTGAGCCTTATTATTTGGTTTGTGCTTCTGTTTTTTATTATCCGTGTAGATAAAAAAGTGAATAAACTGGAAGAAGAAATTGAAAAGTCTAACGTAGAAGGAACGTCATGAAACCTAAACTGATCATTGGAATCATTGCTATTGTCGGATTTACATCACTGTTGATGTATAATTTCGGAAACAGTATAAGCACGTATGTGAATTTTGAACAGGCCGCGGGAATGGAAGGTGCCCATGTGGTAGGTCAATGGGATGACTCCCAAGATTATGGATTTTCGATGGAAACCAAACAGTTTTCCTTTTATATGGAAGATGAGGACGGTAACGTTCGTCGGGTTGTGTATCCCAAGCCCAAGCCGAACAATTTCGAAGAGGCTGATCAGTTGGTCGTAATCGGTGAGATGCAGAACGGGGTTTTTTATGCCAACGATATGTTGATGAAATGCCCATCTAAATATAACAATGCCGATGAAGCTGAATTTCAAAGAGCAATGCCCTCAAAGAGTTAACATTTCATGATTGGATTTTTAGGAAACCTTTTCGTCAATGCCGCATTTGTGAGCGCAATCCTGGCGGCCATTGGATACTTTGTTTACGCCCGGAACGATAGGGATAAGTACTTTAAAATATCGAATTGGCTGTTCGGTATACAGGGCGTTTTCCTGTTGATTGCATCGGGCTTGCTGCTGTATATCATCCTTACGCACCAGTTTAATTTCTATTACGTCTATAACTATACCAGCAGTGATCTACAGCTTAAATACCTGATATCAGCTTTTTGGGGAGGGCAGGAAGGTAGTTTTATGATCTGGATTCTGTTTTCTATTGTCATTGGGCTGGGACTTATGAAATGGACACGAAAACCATACCGCGGGCCGGTGCTCTTCTTCTTGACACTCACACAGGTTTTCTTACTGTCAATGGTATCAGGTATCTCAATTGGTGATTTTCAGCTGGGAGCTTCTCCATTTCGCTCGCTGGCTGAGGCCATGCCCAACGCCCCATTCTTGCAGTCCAACCCTGATTTTGTGCCGAAGGACGGCAAAGGACTGAACGATCTGCTCAAAAGTCCTTGGATGATGATTCATCCGCCCATTCTATTTGTGGGATTTGCAATGATGACTGTTCCGTATTGTTTTGCCATGGCTGCCCTTTGGAAGCGCAAGTATAATGAGTGGGTTGGCCCCGCACTGCCATGGACTCTGGCGGCTAATGTAGCCCTTTTGACAGCGATCTTTCTTGGTGGATACTGGGCATATGTCACGCTTTCGTTTGGTGGATACTGGGCCTGGGATCCCGTTGAAAATGCCTCCTTCGTACCATGGCTGTTAGGTACGGCAGGTATCCATACCATGATTATTCAGCGCAAAAGCTCGACCTCGCAAAAAGCTTCCATCATTTTTGCGATATTGGCTTACGTAGCTATTGTTTACGAGACCTTTTTGACGCGATCGGGTATACTGGCTGATTCTTCCGTACACAGCTTCGTAGATTTGGGATTATATAGTCAGTTAGTAGTATTTATGGGAGCGGTCACCATTATTGGTTTGGGGCTGTTTTTCTATCGATACAAAGAGTTGCCCTCTCAGCAGAAAGAGTCCAAATTTTTGAGTCGCGAGTTCATGACTTTTGCTGGGGCAATGGTACTATTCTTGATCGGGCTTGTCATAATATTGGGGACCAGCTCACCGATTATTGGTCGCTTGTTTGTGGAGAATCCTACTCCGCCCGAAGTCAGTTTTTATAACGAATGGACGATGCCGCTGGCTATAATTGCTGCAATTATGACGGTATTGGGGCAGTTTTTATTCTGGAAACGTCAAGACGCCGAATCGCTGGCGGCCGATCTGTTATGGCCGGTTGCTGTTTCGTGTGTTTTAACTTTGGCAACTATTATTATTGGGGACGTCCGAAATTTATATTACATGGTATTTCTGTTAGCTGCTTGGTTAGCAGTAATTGGCAACTCAGTGATCATGTACCGTCTCGTTCGCAAAAAACCATTACTAATAGGTGGGACACTAAGTCATGTTGGTTTTGGTGTTCTTCTGCTTGGAATATTGGCTTCATCGGCCTATAACGAAATGTTGTTGGATGATTCCGTAAAGAAATACAATGCAGCCATTGAACGGGGGGAAGTAACCGATGAACAGGGATTCCAGAAGACGCAAAAGGTAGATTTCCTGGAACTAAAGTTAAATCAGCCAAAGATTATTGATGACCGTTATAAGGTTACTTACGAGGGGTATACGCTCAAAAACCAGGAACGTCCCGGACAACAGGAATATCGCATTAAGTTTGAGCCTGCCAATGATAATGGAGAGCAGTTTGTATTAAACCCCCAGGTGTATCCGATGTTGTCATCTTCTTCCCAGTCTGATATCCAATGGTCAGTTGATCCGGATGTAGGCACCGGTTTGATGAGTGATATTTATCTATACGTAGCGGGAAGTTCATTTGTAGAGCGAAGAAACGAGGAAGCCAAAGAAGCTGCAGCAAAGCGAAGGGGCAATAATGCATCTGCAGAAGAGGATTCAGTACAAGTGCAGGAAGTAAGCATTGAGCGCGGTGAAACCATAAAAGTGGGAGAATTTGATCTCAGCTTTGATGATTATGTTGAAGTTGATAATCAGCAATTGCAGGACAGTACCATTGTAGCTATTCGTGCTAATTTAACGTTGACCCAGCGGGGCAGTGATTCTTCGGTGCCATTGCGACCATTATTTTCTATTTATGTGAAGGAGGGCGAAAATTGGACTTATGCACCGCCTATCTCCATACCCGGTTATGAGGATGCGAGTATCCAATTTACCAGCGTAGACCCCTCTAATGGAGGCATCGATCTCAAAATACGCGGTATCGATACCCAGGTAGAAGAGCAGTGGGTGTTGCTTGTTGCTGAAGAAAAACCGTTTATTTCTGTTGTTTGGCTGGGTACCTTTTTACTGATGGCTGGATTTAGCATTTCTATTTTCCGACATTGGGATAGAGAACGGAAGAAGGGGTAGGTTCAAAGGACTGTGTTATCCCGGACTCCGACCCGGGATCTTTTTACAGTACGAACTTTAACCGGATTGAGTATCATGACAATATCTTTTGTTACACGAGATCCTGTAACATGTTCAGGATGACAGGGTGTAAATGGATATCATTAGATAATGAAACAACTGCTTTCACTCATACTTTTATTTTTGGTATCCACGGTGGAAGTAGTTTGTCAACCCACATCAAATCAGCCCGATCCCAAGGTAGCATTTCTAAAATCACTGGCCGTGCCAGGTTGGGGGCATTATTATGTAGATCAAAAGAATTGGCAGCGCGGACAGTATCATCTCGTTGCGGATGCGGTTCTGATTCTCAGTTATGTAGGGTTTTCCATCCACTCAAATAATTTGCAGCAAAACTGGTACTCTTATGGGCGTCAGCATGCGGGCGTTCCAATTGAGGGGCGAAGCCGGCAGTTTCAATTGGCCGTTGAGGATTTTAATAGCCTGGAATCCTACAACGACTATCAGGCTCGCAGCCGAAATTGGGATCAGCTTTTTGATGATGTGCCAGAAAACCGATGGCAGTGGTCGAACAGTGCTGAGCGACAGAAATACGGCGATCTGCGCAGACGATTCGAGCGTATTGATCAACAGTTACCTGCGCTACTGGGATTGATGATTGTCAATCGTGTAATCAGTGGTATTAGTGCATATAATCGTGCCCAAAAGAAGCAGAATTCAACCGTTAGCAGTTCGCTTTTTTTATCTCCTTATAATTACACTGGCGGACTGATAGCTAATCTAAGGATAAAATTTTAGCGAATGCCTCGATATAAGATTTTGATAGAATTTGATGGGACCCGGTACAGCGGCTGGCAGAAACAACCCAATAGTAATACTGTTGAAGAGGAAATTGAGTCAGCATTATCCAGAATCTTGACTCAACCTGTTGATGTGATTGGACAGGGACGTACAGACAGCGGAGTGCATGCCGAAGGGCAGGTGGCCCATTTTGATTTTCCCAATGAGTTAGATCCGGATAAAATCCTGTATGCATTGCTGGGGGTATTACCGCACGATATCGCCGTCTGGGATATGCAGCAGGTTGGGAATGATTTTCATGCTCGTTTTGATGCAACTGCGCGTCGTTACCGGTATCAAATTGTTCGACGTCCGGCTCCATTGCTGCGGTCGGTTTCTGAAATGGTGCTCGATGAGCTGGACCTGGAGGCGATGCACTATTGTGCACAAAAGGTGGAGGGGACATATAATTTCGACAGCTTTACAAAGCCGGATAACGAAACCCCAGATTCGATTTGTGAAGTAACCGAATCGTCATTTACTGAAAACGGTTACCAACTTTGTTACCATATCGAAGCCAATCGGTTTGTTCGTCACATGGTGCGGAGGTTGGTGGGAACCATGATCGAGGTGGGAAAGGGCAGCAGAATGGTCAAAGAGTTTGAAGATATGATTGATAAACCCAGCAAAAATAAGAACGCCCATGGAGCCGCTGCGCAGGGGCTTATTCTGGAAAAAGTTACCTACTAAAAAAGCTAAAAAAATTCTTGACTCGGGTTACCTAAATCTATTATATTTGTGCTCTCTTTGAAACGGTTGAAAGATATTTAAACGAGTTACATTCCTCGGTAGCTCAGCGGCAGAGCAATCGGCTGTTAACCGATGGGTCGTAGGTTCGAATCCTACCCGGGGAGCAAAAAGGCTTCATCTTTATAGGTGAAGCCTTTTTTATTTTGTGCCGGCCTTTTTTCAGCCATTTATGCTGAATTTCCCAATAAATTAGGTCAGTCTTCTGTTAGGTTAGTAAATTCGATTGCATCAATAATCACGGTTCCAGTTCCATCAAGTTTTAGTCCCACACTGCCCGCCTCGGGGGCATTCCCGTGACCATGGACGACCATCTCTTTGTTGGTACAGGCCCGGAAGTGAGTGCCGTTGCCCACAGTACGAATAAACAGCATGCCCGACGCAGAGTAGGATTCTTCGGCAAAGACTTTACGGTTGCCCTCGCTGACACGTCCTTGTGAAATAGTGCCATCGGAAGAGAGCGTCACAAAATCATAGTTTTGGGCATCCTGCACGTGGTTGACGAGCGAAATATCTCCCTCAAAATCAGACAGGTCCAGGTAGTAATCGACCTGCACATTTTGGAATGAGTTATGGCCGGTAAAGAAATTCGTCAGGGAGTCTCCGCTCAATTGCAGCAGGTAGTTATCACCACTTTTAACTACAGTGGGCTGCAGATCTTGAATAGAGCCTTCCAGCCAGAGGAAGTTTTTGAGCAGTGTGCTCACCGCATTGGACCCCATATCCCATGACCAATTGCCGTTTTCCTGAACGGTGAAGGTAGTACCTGTTTCAACTGTCAGGCTGTCGGTTGCGACAGAAGTGCTTTCCTCCTGTTGTAACAACTGACCGGTACCCGCTCCATAACCAAATACCAGTTCAGCTCCGTTATCGCCGGTTTCATAGAGGAAGAACACCCCAGGCAGGGCAAGGACAAACAGCCCAATTCTGATCGCTTTTTGATCCATCCTTTGATACCAGTGGAGCAGAATTCGCAACACAGCATATATCCCAAAGAACCATACCGTCCAGAGGGCCCAGTCGCTATGGTCGTTTAAGACTGATTGCGCTTCAGACGGCAGAAACACGCTATCAGCCGCAAGGGTCCCCGTATAGTAAGCGGCAATAGCCGAAACAGCGCCAAACCCGTAAAGAATTGTTGTTTTCAGGTCATCCCACCAGTTATCGGGTAGAAAGAAGTTTAGCAAATCCATCAACACTGCCAGCAGAATAATGGCTATTGGGAAATGAACAAGGATCGGGTGAATGTTGGGGGCCCATTCGGGAATTAATTCCATAACAAGAGTTTCTATTAATTATAACAGTTGCGTATAAGCGAATGCGGATATTCCTAAAACATTAATGATAATAAATATGGAAACAGCAATTTTCTTGATTTTACCACCACCCTCCATGTCCATCATCTTCATTTCATGGGTTTGCATATACTTTTTGTGCAGCCAGATAAGTATGCCGGCTATCCAGATAAAAATGAGATTCATCCAGAAGGTATAGTCAATTTTGAATTGCGTGATCTCCGATACGCCCCGCCTGCTTTCCGGGACGATACCCAGAAACGAGAAGAGTCCGTTTAGGATCAAGGCCGTAAGAACAATGCTGACAAACATGATTCCGGCAATATACAGGGCCACCCGCCAGCCGTAGTATTTGGCATTAATGTGGACCAGCGGCGGTACCATCAGATCAGAATAGATAAAGCCCATGATACCGGCAAACAGCACTCCGTTTTGATTGAGCACCGTCGCCAGTGGTATGTTACCCATAGAACCGATAAAGGTAGCAGCGGCTACAAAGGGAGCAACTAAAGCGTTCTCAAGCGTTACCAGCCAGCCCGGCAGGTGCTGGGCTTCGGTCAGAAACAGGCTTGCCCAGAACGATTCGGGGACCAGCACGGCCACAAATCCAGCAATGGTAAAACCGATCAGGATATCCTCCCAGGCCATCTTCCAATCGTTGACAAATTTATGTCCCACCAGTTGCCATCCTTCCTTACTTTTGATGCGCTTTTTCCAGTCAAAATCTTCGGTCAGTCCGTCGTCATCCTGTTCCACTTTTTCGCGGGCGGCCTCCAGCCAGCTTTCGGGATAGGTCCATTTGATGAGCAGGCTGCTAATGGCAATAAGGACAAGTCCGCCAATAAGTTCAGCGGCCAGGAATTGCCATCCAAGAAAGATGAGGATCAGAATACCAAGCTCAATAACCAGATTGGTGGAAGCAAACATAAACGCTACGGCCGCTATAAAGTGTGCTCCTTTTTTGACCAGGGAACGGGCCGCTGCCAGGGCGGCAAACGAGCAGGATGAGGAGGCCGCGCCAAAGAAAGTGGACAGTGAAATGCTTTTGAAATCAGCTTCTCCCATATATTTGGTAAGCTCTTTTTTGGGGACAAAGGCCTGGATCATCCCGCTGACAAAATAGCCCAGCACAAAAGCCCAGCCGGCTTTCCAGAAAAAACCAAGCGCTGTTTTTGCTGATTCGCCATATAGACTTAAAAAATCCATGAGTACTAATGGTTGCTAACTTTTTGCTTTCAAATGCATACCCCCAGTCGTTCAAACCGGGCGCATGGTATTAGATTATAATGGGATATTAAAGTACTTGATTAATAAATAACTATATCAGTTAAAATCACTTAAGTAATTCATTTTTTCTCTTATTAAATTCCTCTTCATCAATTTCGCCCTCAGCATACCGGCGTTTAAGGATTTCCATGGGTGTTTCTTTAGGCTGACTCTGACTGGATGGACCAGAGTTCATTACGGCCCGGACAGCAACTATGACCAGCGCGATAATTAAAAACCACCAGATAACCATCATCCATCCGCCTCCAAAGAAATTGAAATCATGCATAAGATCTCACCACTGTGTTGTTTAATATTAATTAAAGTAGAATCAACCATTAAAACCACATGCGAACGCCGCCGAGCAAACTCAGATTACTCACATGCCCGCCGTCCGCGCGAGCCATATCGGCAGTTTCGCCCAGCTTGCGTTCCCAGTTGATGCCGATGTAGGGGGCAAATTCCCGCGCAAACTCATAGCGAAGCCGAAAGCCGAGCCCGATATTCTGGAATCCGGACCCGACGCCCCATTCCGGAACATCCTGCAGGGCCACACTGGTTTCGAAAATAGGCTGACCGATCAGTCGCTGCGTAAATAGCAGGTCATACTCCGCTTCCAATGAGACAGAAATATCACCGTCCTCGCTGACAAACATACCGCCATCAACGTGGAAGAAGTAGGGGGCCATGCCTTGCAGGCCAATTACCGCAAAACCTCGGGACTTGTTGCCCCCACCTTCATAGGCCAGGTCGTATCTGATTCCTCCCTGAATGTCAAAGTAAGGACCAATGGCCCGACTGTAGAGCCCCTGGAATTCCATTTCGGCTTCGCTCTCTGTGGTTAGCGCTTCGCCGTGAGATTTGAACCAAAATTTGTTCAGATCTTTGCCTACATACCCTTGAACCTCCCACATCAGGGGATTGACGCCGCTAACACTGCGGTATTCCAACTTTTCAGCAATCAGATAGACGTAGGTTTTATCGTCCATCATCAAGTCGTTGCTGAACTCAGGTGCTTTTTGGGCAAAGGCCGAGCTGCCGGTGATTATGATGATCGCTAAGATAGTGAGAATGAATGATGAGGTGCGTTTAATCATGGTCATTATGGTGCAATTTTGTATGTCAGATAAAATTCGTTTATAAAATTTCTTTGATCCAAAATGGATTATTGGATTAAACTGTGGGTCAATCTCCCTAAATCCCTCTTCTCCAAGAGGGACTAATAGTGGCCTTGTAGCAACTTGGCTAAATTGTAATTCAGGTGTTCCTCCTTGAAGAAGGAGGACAGGAGGATTGAGATTTCGAATAAATGGGTTTCTTTTAGATTGTTTGAGGTCATTGGTTATAAATACGTGTCTATGAATAGTCCTGTCCGTAGATGCTGCCGTCTTCATCGGCCACCTGGACCACGCGAAACATGCCGCGTTCCATGTGGTAGAGGATGTGGCAGTGGAAAGCCCAGCGCCCTTTGTCGCGCGGCGTGATGAGTGCCGAAATCCGCTGGGCCGGTTGTACCAACAGAGTATGCTGGCGGGGATTGTATTGCCCGTTTCCGTTTTCCAGCTCCATCCACATGCCGTGCAGGTGAATGGGGTGTTCCATCATCGTATCGTTGACCAGCGTGAGCCGGAGTCGCTCGTTGTGGGCAAATTCAATAGGACCATCCACTTCATGAAACTGCTCGCCGTCAAATGACCACATGTAGCGTTCCATGTTCCCGGTCAGGTGCAGTTCTACTTCACGCTGGGCATCGCGGGTGTCTTTATTGGGACGCAGGCTTTTTAGATCGTTATAGACCAGTACTTTTCGTCCGTCGTTGCCAAGACCAATACCGGGTTCATCGAGCCGGTCAAACTGGTTTTGGGCAACGGCCGCTGCGCCCGGTCCGTGCTTGTCGGGACCGTGTTTGACGGGGAATTTGGAGTCTTTGGACATATCCATATCTCCGTGGTTCATATCGCCATGATCCATGTTCTCCATGTCATCACCTTCCATATCCATGTCCCCCATAGCCATCATCATGCCCATGTCTCTCATACTGCGTTTGGGACGGGGACGAAGGTCCGGCACCGGGGCTTCCATCCCTTCGCGCGGGGCCAGCGTGCCGCGGGCATAGCCGCTACGGTCGAGGGATTCAGCAAAAATGGTATACGGTTTTTCTTCTTTGGGTTCTACAATTACATCATAGGTTTCGGCAATACCGATCCGGAACTCCTCGATGGGTACCGGCTCTACATTTTGGCCGTCGGCGGCTATCACCGTCATCTCCAGGCCGGGAATGCGAACATCAAAGGCCGTGGTTCCAGCAGAAGCATTGATAAATCGCAGGCGCACTTTTTCACCTTTTTGGAACAAGGCGTTCCAGTTGGAATTGGGACCACGTCCATTCATCAGATACGTATAGGTCGCACCGGTGACGTCCAACAGATCCGTGGCGCTCATCCGCATATTGCCGAACATGGCATAGTCTTTAATGGTGTCGCCAAGACCGTTCTTTTTAACATCATTGAAAAACTCTCCAAGATCTCGCTTCTGGTAGTTGTAATAGCCCTCCATTTTGATGTTGTTGGCTAACACATCGTGAGGATCTTCGAACGTCCAGTCGGAAAGTACAATCGGGTATTCACGGTCGTATTCGACCGGATCTTCATCGGCCGGATCGATAATCATGGGTCCGTAGTGACCGAGCTGTTCTTGCAGGCCGGAGTGACTGTGATACCAGTAGGTACCGCTCTGCCGCACCGGGTAGCGGTATTTGAAGGTTTCTCCGGGGGCGATGCCGTCAAAGCTGACGCCGGGTACGCCATCCATTTGGAAAGGCAACAGGATGCCGTGCCAGTGGATGGAAGTCGTATCATCCAGCTCGTTGGTTACTCGAAGCATTACGTCTTGTCCTTCCTGCAGGCGGATTAAGGGTCCCGGCACTGAACCGTTTATACCTATGGCTTCGCCGCTTTTTCCATCGATCTGGTGTGCCATTTTGCCGATGGTCAGATCAATAACATTGTCGGGGCCTTTGGGAGTTAACACTTCTCGTTTCTCACTGCCGAAGCCCGCTAACGCGTAGCCCGGTAATACTGCACTTGCCCCGGCAAAAGCTGCCAGGGAGCCAGCATATCGGAGAAAGGTGCGGCGATTCATACCATTATTGTTATAGTCACTCATAAATCAGCGTAACCTATTGTTTTTCAATTAGCTAAAGCGTTGGTTTCCAAATATCGAACCGTAACATACAAACCGAACCTTAAATCAAGCTTAAAACATTATTGGTAAGCATCTTTTATCTTTGGGTCGTTATTCAAATAATCAGAAAGACTGTGGTATGTGGATATTATTGGTCGAAGACGAAAAACAACTTGCCAGCTCTCTTAAGCGTGGACTGGAAGAAGAGGGGCATGTAGTGGAGGTGATGCACAACGGAGAGGAAGCTGAGCTGCAGGGACTGGTGAATGATTACGATTTGGTGATCCTGGACTGGCGGCTGCCCCATCGCGACGGCAAACAAATTCTGGAGCATTGGCGCGCGGAAGAGCGAACCTTCCCCGTTCTCATGCTAACGGCCCTGGGGGATCTGGATCATAAAGTGTCTGGGTTGGATGCCGGGGCCGATGATTATATGGGCAAGCCGTTTTCATTTGAAGAGCTGCTGGCCCGCGTTCGGGCATTGGGACGACGATCTTCGGAGATGCAGAACGATGAAGTGGTTTCGGTAGGCCCAATCGAGTTGGATGCACGTAAGCACTGGGTAAAAGTATGCGGCATTAAGCGTTCGCTCAGGCCCAAAGAATTTATTCTGTTGGAACTGTTGCTTGGAGAACCGGAAACGGTGTTTTCCAAAACGCAATTAGCCGAGCGGGTCTGGGGCTCAGCCTACCACGTGAGCGATAACACCATTGAAGCTACAATTTCAACACTGCGCCAGAAGTTGGCCGAATCGTTTGAAGAGTGCGGGAAAGCATTCTTGGAGGATCATTCTCAGGTGATTGAAACGATTCGGGGTGCAGGGTATCGACTACATAGTGACCTAATTAACAACAATGAGTAGCATTGTGAGTAGCATAACAAGCTTTTTTGATCGGCTCTCGATCTCTAAAAAATTGGCATTTTGGTATGGGTTGAGTTTGTTTATCATGCTAAGTGCCTTCGGCTATTTTTTATATGAATCGTTTCATCAGTCGATCCATCATAACTATGATCGCCATCTGCGGTTTGAGGCCGAACAACTGCTTCCCCATGTCAATACCACCGAAGATACGCTGGCTATTGATTTGTCAGGATATAGTCGCAATGCGGCCCTTAAAAGCGGCGTCGAATACGGGACCTACGTGCGGCTATACAATCAGGAAGGGCAACTTATTTACCGGAGTCCGAACTTTACCGATGTCGATCAGCCACTGGACACGGAGATCCCCGATGAGACGGACGAGTATTCCTTTAGTAGCCAGTGGCAGGATCTGCCGGCACGAACGCTTTTCTACCCGATCCATGACTCCGGCGGAACGTTTTGCGGTTGGCTGGAAGTGACCGGTTTCGAATGGACCTTGCACGAAGAGCTAAGTCGATTCAGGCGATATTTGTTGGTTCTAATTGCCATAAGCGTAGCGTTCTCTATACTCGGGGGATACTGGCTTTCCAGAAGGGCACTTACGCCGGTGGCCGCTATCAATGACGCAGCCAAATCAATCACAGCTACCGATTTGGATAAACGTATTCCGGTCAATTACCAGGTGAAAGATGAGCTGACCGACCTGGCAGAGACCTTCAATATGATGCTGAATCGACTGCAAAAAGGATTCGAGCGGGAAAAACGTTTTACCTCGGATGCGGCCCATGAACTCATGACGCCACTGTCATCCTTGCAAAGTGATGCGGAGATTATGCTGCGCAAGCCGCGCTCAAAAGAAGAGTACCGGGAAACCATCCAGCGGATGCTGGTAGAGACCCGTCGCATGAGTGAGATGGTACATCTGTTGCTTCAGTTGTCAAGAGTAGAATCGGTGCACCGTTCTGAGCCGGAAATTGTCAATATCAGCCGCATTATCGAATTAGTGGCCGATAACTATCGGCAGAAGGTGAACGAAAAAGATATTTCTGTGAATATAAATATCAACCCGGATTTATATGTTCGAGCACATGGGGCTTATATTGAGGAGGTCATCAACAATCTGTTGGAGAATGCATTGAAATATACTCCCGAAGGTGGAGCTATTGACTTACAGCTACAACAATCGAGTGGCAAAGCAGTCATTCATTTAAGTGATACGGGTATTGGATTTGACCAGGAAACGCAGAAGCATTTGTTTGAACGATTCTATCGGGCTAATGAGCAGGATGTCCAGGAACGCCCCGGCAGTGGATTGGGATTACCGTTGGTAAAGGCGATTGTCAAGTTATATGGAGGTAAGATTCGGGCATATAGCGACGGCAAAGGGGAGGGGAGTACATTCGTCGTTGAATTACCTTTGATAGAGGAAGCCAAAAGTTAATGAGGTTTTGTAGCCTCAATCCGTTTAACAATACCACCTGATGTTAAATCCTGTACGGCTTCAATATCCCATCCCGCCTTTTCAACATTTGAAACTGTCCTGCGAGCTATATGTACGCCACTTAGATAATGAATAGGACTATCCAGTTTATCCATTGCAGAAGCTAATACAGGGGAATGAGCACGCATGTGTTCCAACAGATGCAGCTTGCCACCGGGCTTGGTCACGCGCAGGGCTTCCTTTAATCCCAAAACCGGATCGGGAACCGAACAAAAGACAAAGGTAGCAATCACATCATCAAAGGTATCATCAGGGAAATCCATCTGCTGGGCATCCATCTCTTTAAGTGAAACACGGGCTTGCTGATTTTTAGCCAATAGTTGTTTGGCCCGTTTAAGCATGCCCGGAGAAAGGTCAATGGCCGTAACTTCAATATCTTCAGGATAAAAGGGAATGTTTTTGCCGGTCCCGACCCCAATTTCAAGCACCTTTGGTCCCGTTATTTTACCCCAAAGTTCCTTTCGCCAACGCTTGAAAAAAAGCTGCTCAATGGGCCACTCCATAACATTATAAAGAGGGGCAATTAAATCATACCGGCTGCGCGTGTGTTGTTGACCTCTCTGAGTCATAAGCAGGTTTTCTTACAGAATTAACCTCAGTAGGATTTAATTTTCTTCAATAATGTGTTTTCGTTCCTCAAATTCTTCTCGTTCTATTTCTCCCCGTGCAAATCGTTTTTTTAAAATATCCAGAGGATCTTCACAGGATTCAGAAGAAGAGTAGCGATAGGGCAAAATATTGAATATGACCAATACTATTACCAAAGTTATAATAACCCACCAGGCCCAATGCATTCCGATAAAGTGATGATCGTAAAACATGACAATGATTTTTTTGGTCAAAACTATTGCATCATTTAATTATGATGCTGTTGATGTTTATTTCCTTTCTTTGATTCTTTGTTCATCATTCCTTTTTGATCCATCATATCTCCCTGCATCATCTGGATACATGTCATATGCATTTTCATCATGGATGAATCGCCCATCATCTCCATCATTTTTGAGCGATCCATTTCTCCATCCTGCATCATAGACTGCATCATGTTCATGTGTTTTTGCATGCGCTCCTTCATCTGAGGATTATTCATCATTTGCTGCATATTGCCCATCATCATGGTACTGTCCATGTTCATCGAACCCATCATCTGCTGCATCATTTGTCGGCGCATTTGGGGGTTCTGAGCCATGTGTTCCATCATCATGGCACGCATGGAGGAATCTTGCATCATCTCCTGCATTTGCTGTTTCTTTTTGTTCATATCACCTTGCTTTTGCTGGGCAATGGTTGTTCCGGCCATTAAAAGAGCAATTGAGAGGGTAAGCATTAAACGTTTCATAGTAACCACCTTGAATGTTCGTTTTATTAAATTAACAATAGTTGAACTTATTTATGCCCAATATAATGAGGGGTTACTTAAAGTAACCTTAAATTATTACCGTTAATTAAGAATATTTGATCCTTGTTGGCCATCTCGTATGCGGATTGCTTGTTCAATGGGTATGACATAAATGATACCGTCTCCTTTCCGTCCGGTATGGGCGTGTTTTTGGATCGTTTGAATAATTGATTCGGTATCCTCTGATTCTGCTGCTATTTCCAATTTTACAACATGGGTATGCATTGCGGGAAAACTGAGGGAGCCATGCTTTTTCTTCGGATCAGTATATCGGCCTGTTCCTTCGCCCTCAAAGATGGTCATAGACGTATGGCCATTATCTCGAAGCTCCGTGTACACATCCTCAAGCACCATAGATCTGATATATGCTTTGACTAATTTCATCATAACCTCGGATTTAGCGTTCTATTTTAAGGAACCGCGCATTAATAGCCACGATTACGGTACTGAGTGACATGAGCACAGCGCCAAGGGCGGGGCTCAGAATAATGCCATAAGTGTATAAAACCCCTGCAGCCAATGGTATCGCAAAGGCGTTGTATCCCGTAGCCCACCACAGGTTTTGCACCATTTTCTTGTAGGTCGCTTTTGCAAGCGCGATTAATGACGCTACATCTTTGGGATTACTTCGGGTAAGGATGATATCTCCTGTCTCCACAGCCACATCAGATCCGGCCCCGATAGCAATACCCACATCAGCCTGCGCCAGGGCGGGAGCGTCATTCACACCGTCGCCGGTCATGGCTACTTTGAGTCTGCGCTGTTGTACTTCTTTAATTTTCGCTGCTTTTTCTTCGGGCAATACCTCGGCAAAGAAATCATCCAGTCCGAGCTCGTTGGCCACATAGGCGGCTGTTTGCCGGTTATCGCCGGTGAGCATAATACACTGGATACCCATGTCGTGGAGGCTTTGAATAGCCTCGCGGGAATCTTCCCGGATATTATCACCAAGGGCGATAGCTCCCTGGAGCTGGTCGTCAATAATGACAAACACGACGGTTTTCCCCTGACTGGAAAGCTGTTCGTATTGGTCGCCAGGCAAATCGATATTGTGTTCACGCAGGTAGCCGGGACTTACCACTTTAATCTGTTTGCCATCTACGCGCCCTTCAATCCCCTTCCCAGTGATAGAGTTGAAATCCTCTACTTTCATCAACCCGTCAGTAGCTTTCACGATGCCACGGGCAATAGGATGTTCAGAGTTTTGCTCCAGCGAGCCGGCCAGGCTCAACAGTTGCTCTTTATCGTCGAAGCCATTGAATGTCAGGACATCTGTTACGCCAAACTCACCGTGGGTCAGTGTTCCCGTTTTATCGAAGATGACAGCTCCGAGATTACGGGCTTCTTCAAAGGCGGTACGGTTGCGGATCAGGAATCCATTCTGGGCGGCCAGGCTGGTGGAAACGGCTACGACCAGTGGTACGGCCAGTCCCAGCGCATGCGGACAGGCAATCACCATCACCGTAACGGTACGTTCCAGGGCGAATACAAAATCTTCAGTGGTGAAGAACGTCCATGCAAAGAAGGTGAGCGCACCGGCACCTAACGCAATAATGGTCAGCCAAAATGCGGCGCGATTGGCCAAATCTTGTGTGCGAGATTTGCTTTCTTGGGCTTGCCGTACAAGTTCAATGACCTGGGAGAGAAAGGAGTCTTCACCCGTCCGGTTAATTTCAATCGTAAGAGATCCTTCTCCATTGATAGATCCCCCGATGACTTCATCGTCTTTTTGTTTGGACACGGGCTTAGATTCTCCGGTCATCAGTGATTCATTAACTGATGACTCACCGTCAATAACCATTCCATCGGCCGGAATCTTTTCACCGGGTTTTACCAACACTTTATATCCCTTTTGCAACTCCTCAAGTGGGACGTCTTTGATGGAACCGTCTTCTTGAATTACGTGCGTTTCCGACGGCATGAGCTTAGCCAGTTCTTCCAGGGCTCGGGAAGCGCTCATTACGGATTTCATCTCGATATAATGACCGATCAGCATGATATCCACCAGCGTAGCCAGCTCCCAGAAGAAAACCTGTCCTTCTACCGCAAAGACTACGAGAGTGCTATATACGTAAGCGGCCGTAATGGCAACACCGATCAGGGTCATCATTCCGGGCTGGCGATCACTTACCTCGTCGTAGAGGCCTTTCAAAAATGGCCACCCACCATAAAAGAACACGATGCTGGAAAGGACGAATGAGATATAGGTATCACCGGTAAACTGGAGGGTATCTCCTAATCCCAAGAACCCCTGAATCATGTGAGAAAGAATCAGGATAGGAATGGTTAGGGCAATGGATATCCAAAACCGCTTCAAGAAATCCTGGGCCATATGGGCATGATGTTCAGCATGCCCGCCGGAATGCCCTTCCTTTTTATGATCGTGTTCCATGTTTCGTTGAGAATGTTCCATAATACTATCCTTAAGCTATTTATTATGGTAACTAATAGATTGCTGGGCATTGATTTGAGGTATTATAGGAAAAGTAGCTTAAACTAAGCTTAAATATTCTCTGAATTTTACCGATAAAAGATTAAAGAAATTGATTAGAGATTATTATGACAGCACCTCCGAAACCCAGGCCCGACGAACACCAAATTTTCAAGCTATTTCAGCTTGGTTTTTTACCTCTCCTGAATCAAGCAATTCTTGATAAATTTTGTGTTGTTCAGCCCAACTTTTCCGTTTCTTTTTCTTCTTCTTTGATGGTTTGGGGTTCACAGATTTTGTATGAAAATTTTGGTTCGCATCATCAAAATTGGGGTACAAATTGAGCAGTTTTTGATAGCCAATTTTGTACTCATTTCCTTTCAGACCTGTCTCAGGACTCCGATACGCTATTGTAGGGGAAAGACTTTCCGTATATCATTTGTATAGGTGAAGCCTTTTTTATTTTGTGCCGGTCTTTTATACCAGCTGAGGTATTGGCTAAATAATGTATTTCAATCGTGATGGTTTACCCCAGGTTTACGGAGATAAAGTGACACAAAATAAATTAAATTACTTAATGAAATCGATTACATTCTATGTATATTTTAAGGTCATTTTAAATATATTTTGGTTTAGAGATGGGAGATAGTCAAAAATATACGGTAGAAGATGTAGCAAGAGAGGCCGATGTATCAACGGCAACGGTTTCAAGGGTATTCAGTGGATCGGCACGGGTGAATAAAGATACCACCGAAAAGGTATTAGAGGCGGCCAAAAAGCTGGATTATCGTCCCAACCGTGTGGCCAGCAGACTTCGTGCCAAGGGAGCCCAGTCGAAAGTCCTGGGGTTAGTAGTGACCGATATGCAAAACCCGTTTTTTTCTGATATTTCTCGAGGTGTGGGGGATGTGGCTTATGAAAACGAAAACGGAGTTATTGTATGTAATACGGATGAGGATCCCAAGAAAGAACGGTTCTATCTTGAAACATTGCTTTCTGAAAAGGTGGCAGGATTGGTTATTGCCCCCACCAATGGGAACAAGGAATTTTTAAACACGGTGAAACAGACCATTCCGTTGGTTACGGTGGACCGGCACCTGGACGGTTTCGATGTGGACAAGGTTTCAGTAGATAATACTCAGGGGGCCTATCTGGCGGTAAATAGATTGCTAGAGCTAGGGCACCGGCAAATAGGGATTGTATGTGGTATTAAGGGTATTTCAACGACTGAGGAACGGCTCGATGGGTATAAAAAAGCTCTTGCCGAAAAAAATATACCGGTTGATAACGCACTTATTTTTCACGGTAACTCTAAAGAAAAAGGGGGCGTTGAGGGAGTACGTTATCTATTAAAAGGAGCCAGGCCACCAACAGCAATATTTTCCACGAATAATCTAATGACCCTTGGAATTTATGAAGAGCTTTACCGCCAGAAGGTACAGGTGCCCGAGGGTATTGCGATTATCGGCTTTGATGATATGTCGTGGGCAACAGCACTAAATCCACCACTTACCGCCGTACGTCAGCCGGGATATGAGCTTGGTGCCACCGCGGTAGAACTGTTATTAAAGCGACTGTCTAACCCCAATCGCCCCATCTCTAATACGGTATTGCAGCCTGAACTGATTGTTAGGGAATCTTGTGGAGATCCAGTAGGGTAACCTATCAAGCAAGCCAAACACACTTACGCACAATTTTATGAAAACGATTACATAAGATTAAGGGTATAATTGGGAATTATATCTCAGCCTATCGTTTAAAACCTTCCATATCAATACATTAGGCCTGTTTTTAAATTGTAACGAATTACCAGAAAAATTACTTTGACAATTTGATGTAATCGTTTACATATTGAAGAGCGGTTACTTTGCATCAGCAGGTAATAAACTAATTGTGTTGAGGTAATTTTTTTGCGGTGGAATGTAACCGATTACATTTTGATGAAAATTAGCCCAAATCCACGAGGATATGCGGTTATCAACAGATAGTAAAAATGTTAAAGTTATGATAAAAATGGGGACATATTATGGATGGTAAAATAAAACGGATGGGGATTTTGGTTATCTCCTTTTTTCTTTTCACCTGCATTCAAGTTCAGGCCTATTCATTTCAACAAACAGCACCATCGAATGATCATACGGTGACGGGCGTAGTAACCGATGCAACAAGTGGGGAGCCAATGCCCGCTGTTAATATCTCGGTTAAAGGAACGACTACCGGAACAACTTCGTCCGCCGATGGTAGTTACAAGCTTGTTGCTTCATCATCGACCGATACGCTGGTGTTTTCTTTTGTTGGTTATAAAAAGCAAGAAGTTGCTATAGACGGTCGTTCAGAAATTAATGTTGCTTTAACGGCCCAGACGCTGCAGGGAGAAGAGGTGATTGTAACCGGTTACCAAGAGACCAGTCGGTCCGAAATTATTGGTTCGGTATCCTCGGTAGATACTGAGGAACTGCAGGATATACCGGTTGATAATCCCACCAAGGCCTTGCAGGGTCGATTGGCGGGGGTGAGTATTGTAACGGATGGTTCGCCCGGAGGTTCTGCCCAAGTTCGAATTCGTGGTGCAGGGACGCTCAATAATAATGATCCGCTATATGTTATTGATGGGGTGCCTTCTAAAAGTGGAGCATTTGAAAATTTAAATCCCCAAAATATTGAATCCTTGCAGGTGCTGAAAGATGCATCGGCGACTTCTATCTATGGAGCTCGTGCTTCGAATGGGGTTATCGTAGTAACAACCAAGCAGGGAGCCGATGGATCGCTGGATATTGAGTACAGTTCCAATATTACGCTGTCGCAATATGCCAGCAAGCTGGAGCCGTTAAATACCCGGGAACGCGGTCAGGTACTTTGGCGGGCTGCTATTAACGACGGACGTGATCCAGCTACGCTGCCAATTTACGATTACGACTGGGAAACCGATTCCAATGGGAATGCTCAGCTTAATGAAGTGATCATCCCGGAATACTTGGGAGATCCCTCAGAGGGTATTCGAACGGCAGATACCGATTGGTTTGATGAGATCTCTCGAACGGGCGTGATTAATCAGCACAATTTAACGGTGTCCACGGGAAATGAACGCGGCAGTGGGTTGTTTTCGCTTCGATATCACGACAACGAGTCTATTATCAAAGAGCAGAATTACAATCAGCTTTCGGCACGGGTAAACTCCAGTTTTAACTTTTTTGATGGCGATCTAACGATCGGAGAAAACCTGTCTATATCGCGCGGAAAAGGTACGCCGTTGCCCAGCGGGTTGGGTGGCCAACCACAGTGGGTAGCCTTGATTGCGCAACCTATTTTGCCGGTTTATACCGAAGATGGCAATTTTGCCGGACCCATTGGTGCAGGATTTGACGATCGTGATAATCCCGTTCGACTGTTGGAGCACAACCGGTGGGATAACACCAACAGCGTAAATATTTTTGGTGATGTGTATGGATCCGTAAGTATCCTGGAAAACCTTGAAGCCAATGTACGGTTTGGGGTAGATTGGGAACGGTATCAATCACGTGATATCCAGCGCACCTATCAAACTGGGTTTTTAAGCAGGGCGACCAATTCTCTTAACAGAACGAAAAATGATGAGCTAAACTGGACCTTTAATTCCACCTTAGAGTATGAAACCAGTGTAGGGAATAATAACTTTACCATCTTAGGTGGAACTGAAGCCATCAAGAACACCTTTCAATCCACTTTTACTTCTATTGAAGATTTTGCATTGGAAACCGAAGATTTCTTTGTGGAAGATGCAGGAACCGGTAATCAAACGGTCTCTGGTGGAGAGACTGGCTTTATGCTGTTGTCCTATTTTGGAAAGGTTGATTACGATTATGATGGAAAGTACCTGGCCTCGGTTACGTTGCGCCATGATGGGTCGTCTCGATTTGGTGAAAACAATCGCTTTGGTACCTTTCCAGCGTTTTCGGTGGGCTGGCGCTTGTATCGCGAATCATTTATTCAGGATAACATTCCATTTCTATCAGATTTAAAAGTGCGCTATGGATGGGGAGTGACGGGTAATCAGGAGATCGATAACCTGGCACGCTTTTCATTATTCGCCCCCAATTATGGGGTAGGATCAATGCCGTTCGAAGCTTCTTATGGAACGGCTTATGATTTGGGAGGAGCCAATACCGGAAACTTGCCCTCAGGATTTAGCAAGCTGCAGACCGGAAATCCCAACTTGAAGTGGGAAGAATCGGCCGAGCATAACATCGGATTGGATATTGGAGTGTTTGAGCAGAAGTTGACGGCTTCTTTCGATTATTTTATGAAGACAACCTCTGACATCCTTATTTCACCCGCATTTATTGGCGCACAGGGTGAGGGTGGTAACCGGTTTGTGAATGGTGCCACGGTAGATAGTCGCGGTTTTGAAGCGGTGGTGGGATATAACCAGCAGTTTGGTGAGTTTGGCTTTGATGTAAAAGCCAACGTGAACCGCGCGGTGGATGAGATTACAGAGTTGCCGCCCGAAGTGGTACGATCCTATCCCGGAAATGTAGAAAAAACGATTTTAGGCCGATCGCAAAGCTCCCTGTTTGGATATGTCGCTGACGGCATTTTCCAAAATCAGGATGAGGTTGATTCCCATGCTAATCAGGCGGGCAAAGATGTGGGGCGTTTGCGGTTTAAGGATCTAAATAATGATGGTGAGATAAATGCACTTGATCAAAAATACCTTGGAGTGGCAACGCCGGAATTTTCTTATGGATTAAACCTCCAGGGCAATTATAAAGGCTTCGACTTGTCGGTCTTTTTGCAAGGGGTATATGGTAATGAGGTGTACAACGGGCGAAAGATTTACACTGACTTTACCTCGGTCTGGAACGGCGCCAATTACGGGCAACGAACGTTGGATGCCTGGACGCCGCAAAATAGCGACTCATCCATTCCGGCTTTAACGCTCTCTGATGATAATGACGAGGCACGATATTCGAGTTACTTCATCGAAGATGGAAGTTATCTGAAACTCCGTCAGCTGCGGCTGGGATACACGCTTCCACAAGATGTTGTATCAAAAGTTAATCTAAAAAGTGTACGATTGTACTTGCTGGGTGAAAACCTCTTTACGATCAAAGATAGCAGCGGTGATGATGCATTTACCGCTCCAGATCCGGAAAATCCAGGCAATGCCTTTCCGCGACCGCGTAACTTTTCACTTGGCATCAATATCAAATTATAAATCTACGGGGATTACGTTATGAAGAATCTAAAGATCATATTTGTACTTGTTTTCACGGGCTTATTATTCGCCTCTTGCGATAACTTTTTAGACTTTCAGCCAAAGGGAACCATCAGCGGGGAGCAGCTAAATACCCCTGAACGGGTTGAAGGGTTGGTAACTGCGGCTTATGCGTCGCTGGGCAATGACCACTGGGATACGCCCTATTCCAACCCCTGGCCCTATGCGACCACGCGTTCCGATAACGCCTACAAAGGCGGAGGGGGTACAGCCGATCAGGGTGACTATAACGATTACGAGCAGTTTGTTTCTCTAAGAGCCGACAACCCCAAGGGAGATCGCATTTGGTTTGACCTATACCAGGGCATTTCGAGAGCTAACGCAGCCATCAATCGCATTAATGAGTTGAGTGAAGATGAATATGCACAGAAGCAAACGCGTCTGGCTGAAATGCGCTTTATTAGAGGGCATTTCCACTTTACGCTCAAGGTTCTGTTTAAGCGCGTGCCTTTTATTGATGAAACCATCTCTGCCGATAGCATTAAGACGGTATCGAACCGGGAGCTTTCGAATAATGAGCTGTGGAATAACATTGCCGATGATTTTCAGTATGCGGCCAATAACCTGCCGCCCCAACAGTCAGAAGTGGGCCGGGCTGACCAGATTGATGCCAAGGCTTATTTAGCCAAGACGCGGTTGTACCAGGCGTATGAGCAGAACGAAGATCACGAAGTTGTAAATATCAACCAGGATCATTTGCAGGAAGTAGTGACGCTGACCGGAGAAATTATGCAGTCGCGTCATGACCTGTTTCCCGATTACTCGCAGAACTTTTTATATGAATCTGAGAATGGAACAGAGTCAATTTTTGCCGTACAGCGTTCTATTGATGATGGAACCGATGAAGGACGAGTGGATATGACAACGGGCTTGAATTATCCCATGAGCGGCGGATTTGGGTGCTGCTGGTTTAATATCCCCAGCCAGAATTTGGTCAATGCTTTCCAAACGAACGCTGATGGGCTACCAATGTTTGATTCATACAACCAGAATAGCTTACAGGATTCTTCTGACTTCAAGGATAATACAGTTGATCCGCGTTTGGATCATACGGTTTCCATTCCCACGCATCCCTTTAAGTACGATCCGAATTTAATTTACGATCTATCATGGGCACGTACCCCACAGGTATACGGACAGTTTTCGTCAATGAAAGCGCTGCAGCATCCCGATAGTCCAAGCCTGAAAGAAGTTGGGCCATTTTTTGCCAGCGCCAAAAATACGGTCATCATTCGGTATGCGGATGTAGTTCTGTGGCGGGCCGAAGCGCTTATCGAGCTGGGACGTCATAACGAAGCGCTACCGCTCATCAATGACATTCGTACTCGAGCGCAAAATAGCACCGATAAACTGCAGTACGCGGATGGGGAATCCGTATCCAACTACAATATTGAAACCTATCAGCCGGGTGTAAACATACAGTGGACTCAAGAAAATGCGCGACAGGCCCTCCGGTTCGAGCGTCGATTGGAATTTGCCATGGAAAGCAGCCGGATGTTCGACCTGGTGCGGTGGGGCATTGCTGAAGAGGTGATGAATGATTATTTATCGGTGGAAAAACAGCGGTACGGTTATCTCCAAAATGCCGAATTTACGGCCGGACGAGATGAATACCTGCCCATTCCGCAGCAGCAGATCGACTTGAGCGAAGGACTATACAAGCAAAATTCGGGCTATTAATAAATCCCAACAGACCTTAACAACCAAAACGTAATGACTATGAAAAAACTAACGATTGCGAATATAATCACGCTTGCCCTTAGCCTGGCTTTTTTGGGGATTTCCTGCCAGAATGCCGATCAGCAGCAAACACCGGAATCATCCGCTGATGCCCAGAAGGTAAGCTACGACGAACCCTATCGCCCACAGTTCCATTTTACGCCAGCCGAGAAGTGGATGAACGATCCCAACGGCTTGGTGTATCACGATGGGGAGTATCACCTGTTTTACCAGCACAACCCCTTTGGGGATACGTGGGGACACATGAGCTGGGGTCATGCGGTAAGCAAAGATCTCGTGCACTGGGAGCATCTGCCCGTGGCACTGGAGGAGGAAAATAATATCATGATTTTTTCCGGCAGTGCAGTCGTAGATCATAATAATACCAGCGGGTTGGGTACCAAAGAAAATCCGCCGATGGTCGCTATATATACCGGCCATCACACCGATCAGGATTTGCAAGATCAGCGTATTGCCTATAGTACCGATAACGGACGTACGTGGACCAAGTACGAGGGCAATCCTGTGATCGATGAGGATATGGCCAACTTTCGAGATCCCAAAGTGTTTTGGCACGATGAGTCAGAGCAATGGGTTATGGCGGTCGCACTGCCTGACGATTATAAAGTGCGATTTTATGGATCAGATAATTTGAAGGACTGGGATATGCTCAGTGAATTTGGTCCCGCTGGCAATACGGGCGGTATCTGGGAGTGTCCCGATTTATTTAAATTACCGGTGGAAGGCAGTTCTGGAGAATCAAAATGGGTACTACAGGTGGATACCAATCCCGGCGGACCGTTTGGCGGTTCGGGATCGCAGTACTTTATTGGTGATTTTGATGGTGAAACCTTTACCCAGGATGAAAGCACCAAAGACGAAATTCGCTGGGCCGATTATGGGAAAGATTTTTACGCCGTGCAATCGTATGCAAATATTCCAGAAGATGATGGCCGACGCATCTGGATTTCGTGGATGAATAACTGGCAGTATGCCAACGAAATTCCCACCAATCCGTGGCGCAGTGCTATGACCATACCGCGTTCGTTGAGCCTTCAGGAATTTGATGATGAAATTCATTTGATGGACGAACCTGTTGAAGAACTGAAGCAACTACGTGGCGAGCATCATCAGTTTTCGGGTGAAACCATTGAGGGTGCATCCAACCTACTAGCCGAATCCGGCATTCGTGGAAACCTGTTGGAGGTAAAAGCGACTTTTGATGTTAGTAATGCTTCGGAGTTGGGATTTGAAGTCGCCAAAGGTGATGACGAGCAAACCATTGTAGGCTACAATACTGAGGATGCGGAACTGTATGTGGATCGTCGCAATTCAGGCGAAAGTGATTTCAGTGAGGAATTTGCCGGAGTGCACAAAGCACCATTGTCAGCACAAAACGGGGAAGTTACCATGCATCTATTCATCGATAAATCATCGGTGGAGGTATTTGGGAATGACGGGCGTGTAGTCATAACAGATCGCATTTTTCCTTCTCCAGAAAGTGATGGCATAAGCCTGTTTTCCGAAGGAGGTTCAGCCGAATTAGTTAGCCTGGATATCTGGGAGCTACAATCCACATGGAAATAATTACAGCAAACGCTATTTATCATGTTTAAAACAAAGTCGATACTTCTTTCGGTATTAGCAGCCTCGCTGGCCGGTTTTCTCTTCGGATTTGATACTATTGTCATTTCCGGGGCCGACCGGCCCATCCAGGAACTATGGCAGACCAGCGATTTATTTCATGGGACTTTTATCATGTCGATGGCCCTTTGGGGAACCGTAATCGGGGCACTTTTCGGGGGAATTCCCTGTGATAAAATTGGCCGTCGCAAAACCCTGTTTTGGATTGGCGTGCTATATCTATTTTCAGCATTAGGGTCAGCTTTTGCTACCAATCCGTACATTTTTTCCTTTGCCCGATTTATGGGAGGACTCGGGGTTGGGGCATCCTCGGTGGCTGCGCCCATTTATATCTCAGAAATTACCCCGGCCAACGACCGCGGACGTATGGTAGCCTCATACCAGTTTAATATCGTGTTTGGGATTCTTGTGGCCTATATCTCAAACTATTTAATTGGCGTTTATTTTGATGCCAATGCCTGGCGGTGGATGCTGGGGGTAGAGGCCATTCCTGCTGCCATTTATTCGATGCTGGTAATGGGCGTGCCCGATAGTCCACGCTGGTTGGCGCTGCGCCAGAATGATAAAGAAGGGGCCCGCAAGATTTTAAAGCAATTAAATCCCACAGAAAATATTGAGCAACTGCTGGCCGAAATTACGTCTTCGGTAGAACGGGCTTCAAAGTCAGAATTTTTTTCCAAGAAGTTTAGCTATCCCATTCTGCTGGCATTTCTTATTGCGTTTTTTAACCAGGTGTCGGGCATCAATTTTGTGTTGTATTATGCGCCCCGCATTTTTGAGCAGGCCGGGCTCGAAGCAGCCGCGGTGCTAGGGGCATCCGTGCCCATTGGTATTGTAAACTTGTTGTTCACCCTTTTGGGGATGTATCTCATTGATCGCGTGGGACGAAAACAGCTTATGTATTATGGCTCATTTGGGTATATCGCATCACTTTCCGGAGTTTCCTGGGCCTTTTTTACCGGCGCAGAAGGGGGCATTGTGGTGCTGTTTGTAAGTGCCTTTATTGCCGCGCATGCCGTGGGACAAGGGGCGGTGATCTGGGTCTTTATTTCCGAGATTTTTCCCAATTCGGTGCGCGATTACGGCATGTCACTGGGATCGGGCACCCACTGGATTTGTGCCGCTATCATCACCTTGATAACGCCCACCGTGCTCGGGGCCTTTTCGGGCGGGACGATCTTTGCATTTTTTGCATTCATGATGGTGCTGCAGCTTCTATTTGTCTGGAAGATGATGCCTGAGACCAAAAATAAATCACTTGAGGAATTAGAAAAGCAATTGCTTCCCAATGAGGTGGAAGTGGAAGACGGATGGGAATAATTATATAGTCAGAAGTAGATTATGAGCTCACAGAAAAAAGTATTGTGCATTGGAGAGGTTCTTTGGGATGCCTTGCCTTCGGGATTATATCTGGGTGGCGCCCCGTTGAACGTTTGTTATCATCTAAATCAGTTTAACGTACCGGCAACTATTGCCAGTAAAGTGGGGGCAGACCGACTGGGTAAAGAGGCCGTACGTCGTATCAAAAAACTGGGTATGAGTGCAGAGCTTATCCAGCGGGATGAAACCAATGAAACCGGCTTTGTAGAGGTGGAGCTTTCACCGGGGGGCGATCCGCAATATAAAATTGTGCAACCCGTAGCTTGGGATGGCATAAACCTTGACGACAAGTTGGAAAACCGGGTGGAATGCTCTTGGGGATTGGTGTTTGGTTCGTTGGCGCAGCGAAATGAAGCCAGCAGAACCACCATCCAAACGCTGTTACGCCATGATGTCAATCTTATTTTTGATATGAATCTTCGCAAACCGTTCATCGATAGAACCGTGATTCGGAAGTCTTTGGAAATGGCGGATATCGTAAAAATGAACGAGGAAGAGCTCAATTACCTGATCGACTGGTATTCGCTTTCCGGAGGTCCAAAAAATGCCGTCGAAGATTTGGCAAGCAAGTTTGGCTGTTCAACATTGTGCATTACCAAAGGCGCCAATGGATCAATGCTTTTTAAGGATGGCAATTGGTTCGAGCACAAGGGCTTTCCCGTTAAGGCGAAGGATGTTGTTGGGGCGGGCGATGCATTTTTGGCCTCATTGATCTATGGAATTATTAGTGAAAAACCGGGGAATGAGATGCTTGCATTTGCAAATGCTACCGGATCGCTTATTGCTCAAAAGAATGGAGCAACGCCCGAGTATAACACAGATCACATATTGGATGAAATGGTTTGATGCAATCTTATCCTAGTAAAAAGAAAGAAAATTTTTTCTATAGCACAGACCATTTTTTCAACAAAATGTTAGAAGTCCGGACCCGGCTGACACCCAATTTACGAACAACTTGAGCTTGATTTCACCTCTCCGGAAACAAGGAATGATTGATAAATGTTATGCTGTACAGCATGACGTTTTCGCTGGCTTTTTTTTGATGATTCGGGCGGCATAAATTTTGTACTTATGTCCTTTCGGCCCCCTTATTAGACTCTGATAGGCCATTGTAAGGGGAAAGACTTTCCGTAATCATCTTTAGAGGTGAGGCCTTTTTACGTTGTGCCAGTCTTTTTTAGACGTTCCAATACAAGTATGGGATGAAGATTACCCATTGCGAGTATGACTCATGGCTTTTATTAAAAGTCTCTAAGAATTTAGGTCATTCAAAGAAAAACTCTTAGGTCTTGGAGGCTTACTCGTCCTGAGCAATTTTTACTCAGTGTCCTAAAATTTCGTCGTCATTAATTCTCACCGATTAATGATGAAAGGGAGTTCAGTTCAAGAAATGTAACAGTATAGTACAAGAGTAGCACTTCGTTACAAAAATTGAATTATAGTTTTATAACAATATTAGAATGGCACAACAATTGTGGCCTATAAATAAAATAATATCTACTAAAATTCGGGGTATATAGCCATGAAAACGTCATCTAAACTTATCACTTCACTGTTGCTAATTGTTATAATCGGGGGCATATCCTGTAAAAAAGTTACAACGGGCAACACAACAGAAATCGTAGAATCCTTGGAGCCCGTTGAATCGGTCACACCCGTTGAAAGCGGAGAAAATGTGACTCTTATTGTAAATATCAATACCGCTAAACAAGCATATTTTGATCTTAGATTCGAAAATATTCAATCTAATTCTGTTATTGGTAATGGCAAATGGGATGGATGGTGTATTGATGTTTTTAAATCAATAGAAAGTAATAATGGGGAATATAATAACGTCAAACTCTTTTCAACGGATTTGGTTGAGAAATGGATGCCAATTAATTATCTGCTGAATATTCAAGATGAATTAAGAGCGGATGATGAAGAGCTCAGCTGGCTTGAAATTCAAGTTGCAGTTTGGTCATTGCGTGCATATCCAAAATTTAATTTGGATGAGGTGGCGATTACAGATCTTCCCGGTCAGTTTCATAAGGATGGAGAGGCGTTATTTAGCTACGAGAAAGTGGAGGATATTTTAGCGTTGGTGGATAGGGAATACAAGGAGTTTGATTACACTCAAAAGGGGACTAAATTTGCCGTAGTAGCAGAGCTCCCCGTAGATGTACAGACAGTATTTGCAGTCGTAGAAAAGAACTAAAATGTTAGAACGGTTTTCTTTTCGAAATGGAGTCTTTGTGAGGGCAGAAAATAATCTTTGAAGTGCGAACTTGGATTTTTCAGATTCGCACTTTTTGTTTCAGTCCTTTCAGCTACTCAGCTTTTTGTCAGGTAAAAAGTTGCTTTCAATATCCCCAGTGTTATTATTTTGTACGTGATAATTTAATGCTTATATCCCTGCTTTCATCAGTTCTTTTAAATTTCTGCTGTCAGATTAATCCCAAAGTTTTAGAAACTTGTTTTGATAATCATTGACAGATCTCAAGAGCTTTTTTGTTTCTGTACTTAATACTCTAAGGTATATTTAATTTTTATTATTGAGTCATGCATATATATTGATGCATGGATTAAAAATAGTACTTTGGGATCTTTTAGATGAAAAACAGCTTTAGCAAAGAACGTTTAGAATTTATTGCAGAAAACGTTAATGGCATACTTTGGGAAGCTGATGCAGAAACGTTTGCTTTTACTTACGTAAGTTCTCAAAGTAAAAATATTTTAGGCTATCCTCCTGACGTTTGGTACCAAAGCCCATCTTTTTGGCAAGAGCATATCCATCCCGAAGATCGTGAGCAAACCGTTGCTTTTTGTCACCGGAAAACAGAAGAGAATGAAGATCATGAGTTCGAATATCGAATGATTGATGCTGATGGTAATGTGGTGTGGCTAAAAGATCTTGTAACTATTCAGCAAATAGAAGACGGGTCTAAGGTATTAACGGGTTTAATGATAGATATTACCGACCAACGTAATCAAAGTATTCAGAAAGAAGAAGTTCTGAAGAAATCATATGATTTGGCGGATATCGGCCACTGGGAGGCTGATTTGGTAGATGAACGTTTGTATTGGTCCCAAAAGGTGAAAAAGCTTCACGAAGTTGATCCGGATTATAAACCGGACCTTGAAACGGCTATTGAATTTTATGAAGAGGACAAACACAGAGAAACGATCAAAGAAGCCGTGAATGATGCTATTGAATCGGGAGGATCATACGAACTTGAGTTGAAAATTATCACTGCCAAAGGAAATCCGAAATGGGTTCGGACCGTGGGTGAGACGGTAATTGAAGATGGTCACTGCATAAAATTATTTGGTAGTACACAGGATATTACAAAGCGTAAGTCAGCGGAATTACAACTCAAGGAGACCGAGAAAAAATATCGCAGTATCCTTGAGAATAGCACCATTTTGTTCTATCGACATGACGCAGACCATAATCTAACCTATGTAAGCCCCCAAGCCAAAGAATTTTTAGGTGTTGAGCCCGGGGATGAATTAGAAGCCTGGACGGATTACTTAACAGATCATCCTGTTAATAAAGAGGCGATAGAAAAAACAAATACAGCCATTCGGACTGGTGAAAGGCAATCCCCTTATGAGATCCAGGTGCAAAAAAAGAGTGGAGAACGGATTTGGGTTCAGGTTAATGAGGCTCCTGTTGTTGAAGATGGGAAGACCATTGCAATGGTGGGTTCGCTCACGAATATCACCAAGCAAAAAGAAAATAAACAAAAGCTTGAGAGATTATCACGCGTAGCGCGGGAGACCCAAAATATTGTCATCATTACGGATCCTAAAGAACGAATAACGTGGGTGAACAAAGCGTTTGAACAGATTACAGGATATACCCTTGAAGAAGCAGAGGGAAAGAATCCTGGAGAGCTTTTACAGGGATCAAAAACGGATTCAAAAACGGTTAGGCGTGTTGCCAGGCAGATCTCACAGCAAGAGCCGTTTTCGGAGCAAATTCTTAATTACAGTAAAGATGGCACACCTTACTGGATTGAGATGGATATTATGCCCATCAAAAATAAAGAGGGAGAGATTGAAGAATTTTTTGCCATTCAGGAGGTAATCACCGAGCAGGTGCGTAGGAAAAAGCAATTAGAAGAACAGAGCCAGCGGCTCGAAGAAGCCCAGCATATCGCCAACGTTGGCGATTGGCATTATGATGTTGAATCTGGCGATATCAGCTGGTCAGATATGACATATGAGATATTTGAACGTGATAAAGAGCTTTCTCCTCCTTCTTTTGAGGAATTAATTGATTCATATAAAACCGATTATCCACAGGGGCTTAAAAAATTGGTTAATCATGCTGTAAAGCAAAATGAAAAGTACGACCAAGATTTTGAAATTCGAACTGATAAAGGGAATAAGAAATATATTAAGACCAGAGGGATCCCAATAACGAACGATGATGGAGAAGTGACCGCTCTGAGAGGTATTGTACAGGATATCACAAAGAGAAAGAGAGCGGAACTCGAACTGCAGGAACGTCAACAGCAGCTGAGTAGTGTAACGAATAGTATAAATGGATTAATTCTCAGATATTTGGTGTATCCCGATGATACCGAAGAAATCACTTATATCAGTGACGGGATCAGAGAAGTACACGAGATTTCGCCGGAAGAAGTATTGCGCTCACCAAAAAAGATGTGGAACCTAACCCTTAAAGAAGATTTAGATGATATGGTTCAATCTGTAAAACGTTCAGCAAATGAGCTCAGTTATTGGGATCATACCTGGCGCATTCAAACACCAAGCGGAAATCTTAAATGGTTGCATGGGAGAGGCAATCCTACCCAATTGGATGATGGAACGGTCCGTTGGGATACGGTTATTTTTGATGTAACCGAACAGGAAAAGGCTAAGCAAGAACGGAATGAGCTTTACGAAATCATCGGGCAAAGCGTAAATGAGATCTACATTTTTGATATTGAATCGCTAAGAATCCAATACGTAAATAATGCAGCTATTGAAAATATAGGGTATGCAAGAGAGGAGTTGCGAAAGATGTCCCTGGCGGACCTTAAGCCGGAATATTCTACAGATCAATTTAGAGACCTGATAGGCTCATTAGTTGAGGAGAAAGATGAAGAGATTTATTTCCAGACGGTTCATCAACGAAAGGATGGGTCCTTTTATCCCGTTGATGTATACCTTCGCAAAGATGCGTATCGAGGTAATAATGTACTCGTAGCCTCTATACTTGATGTAACAGAGAGAACAGAGGCAACCCAAAAACTACGTTCCCTCATTGAAATGGCCCCCGTCCCCATCTACATTGAATCTCCGGAGGGAGAAGTAACGGATCTGTGGAACAAGGCAGCTGAAGATATTTTTGGGTATAACAAGACAGAAATTACAGGACAAAAACTACCTCATGTAGGAGACTCTCGCCTTGAAGGTTATCATGAAATGCTATCTAAAATAAACAAAGGGCAAACTATAAAAGGAGAGGAAGTAACTCGAAAGCGCAGGGATGGAACATATTTTCCGGCAAGGGTAAGTGCAAGTCCATTGCAAAATGAAAAGGGTGTGGTCGAGAACATTTTGGTTGTTATGGAAGATATAACCGAGCAAAAGCAGTTGGAAGAAGATTTAAAGGAGCAGATCTCTATCTCTGAAAGCATATTAGACAGTTTGCCCGGGCTGTTTTATATGATGGATGAGGATTTAAACGTTGTGAGATTAAATAACAATGTCTATAACTTTTTTGGTCTGGCACAAGACGAAGATGAACAAATTAACCCCTTGAGTCTTATTGCGCCTTCCGAGCGAGCAAACGTGAAACAAAAAATTGCGGAAGTAATTGATACGGGCTACGCCGAAATAGAGACAATTATGGTGTCTGGCAACCAAGAATATAACTTCTTCATTAACGGAAAACTGCTTGAACTTGGGAATCGCAAATATATTTTAGGAAATGGTATCGATATTACGGATCGGGTTAAAACCCAGCGAAAAAACCGTGTTCTGTTACAGGAAATCCATCACCGGGTAAAAAATAACTTGGCCATTATTTCCGGTTTGCTGAGTATGGAAATGGAGGAATTTGAGAATGATGATGCCAAACTATCTTTTCAGCGTAGTATTAATCGCATCCACTCGATGGCAAAGGTACATGAGCTCCTATACGATACTGAAGATTTCTCCTCAGTAAATATTGGCCAGTATCTTAGAGAATTATCATCGATTGTTCAGACTACCTTCGACCAGACCCAAACGGTTGATATTGATATAGACGTGGACCAAATCGATATGAATATCAACGAAGCCATTCCACTAGGAATGCTGATGAATGAACTGCTTACCAATTCTTTGAAATATGCCTTTGGAGATGCTGGTGGAAATATTATGGTACGGATAGAGCAGAACGGTAAAGGACACCATGTTATTTACCGTGACAACGGAAAGGGGATGTCTTCAAAACCTGATCTTTCCAATGCTGATTCGCTTGGTTTTATAATTATTTACACCTTGCTACAACAATTGGAAGCCGAGTTTGAGCTGGATGTAGACAACAAGTTTGAGCTTGCATTTACTTTTGGGAGAAGAATGAAAGGGTCTCATTCGACCTTATAGCTTATTAATGTTACCCTTTAATTTTATGCTGTCTGCAACTGCTTTGCTTTCCGCTTTTGATGATATTGATCAATAGTGGCAAATATTTTTGCCATGGCTTCTTCAACATAAACCCCTGTGGCATAGATATTTTTCTTGCCGTTTGAAAAAGCGAGAAGCGTCATTCGAGAGTGAGGGTAGGTACAATTATTAATTTGATAAAAGCCCTTGTACCGATCTGTTTGATAAAAGCTTCTGAACTTTTTGGCCGTTGTCATAATGTTTTCCTCGTATTTAAAAGGACAATCAAATATTGCAAATAGGTAATTAACCGTCTGTAGATGATATTAAGCTGCTTTGTTCCTTTCGGAAAAGCGCTACGACAATTTAATATATTTATAGTTAATAAAAATTAATGTTTGTAAAAATTTATTAGTCATCATGTTGATTATATTGATATCTACATAATATTTTAGCTTAAAAACCTATGTAGTGTAAAGAAATAAAGACCTTGATCGGTATAAGAATAGAAACTAAAAACTGAGATGGGTTGCTGTATATGGCAGGTTTAACTTTGAAAATTATACTTTTAGTTGAACTACTATAAACAGTTATGAAGAGTGTTTTCAGCTTAAGGATGTACTAATTTTATGCCGGCTTTCTCCAGTCCTTGTCAATAGTAGTAGATAAAGTTGAAAACCGACGATCTTTCTTAATATTCTTTAGCTCGTTGGGGAAGAGGTGATGCATTACTTGTGTTGGCCACGGTTCCCAGGCAGATATGCTTTTAAAAGCCTCAAAAGCTTTATCATTATTCTTTAAAGCAGCATGGATAACCCCCTGAGAAAAGAAGTCTTTTTCCCTGTCAAAGTATTCCAGATTGTGTTTTTCAGGTTGTTTCAGTTGGGATTTGATTTCAATTAATGCTTGCAATAGTTGGGGGCCATTACAGGTCCAGGGAACTACCAAGCCCTCCAAATGTTCCTGTGATTCTTCATAGTCATCCCTGTGATAATGTATTAAAGCTATATAGAAAGATGTTGTAGGCCAATCAGGTTGTAATTCACAGGCTTTTTTTGCGTATTGCAAAGCATCGCTAAAATGACTGTTAATAAGATGAGAATAAGCCAGATTAATGATTGCTTCGGGAGAAAAAGGATCAAGATCCACCGCTTTTCGTGCACTTTTGAGCGCCTGTTTTTTGTTTCCCATCAGCTGGAAAATCCAGCTAAGTTTGTTGTGAGCGTTGGCATAACCGGGCCTGATCTTCACCGCCTTTTTTAATGCTTGTATGGCATCCCGACCTTCTTGCCGGCTGGTATGCAAAAGTCCCATTGCCGAATGTGCTTCAGCAAGATTCGCATCCTGATTTAGTGCCTTACGTATAAGCTCTTCGGCTCTGGATAATATTTGCTTGTTTTCTTCATAACCGTATCCGAATAATCCCAGCAGGGCATAGGCCTGCCCGACAAGTGATAAGGAAAAATCTCGATCAACAGCACTGGCTTCCTCAAAATAAGATAAGCCTCGTTTTAATCCTTTTTGCGTCCGTTGTTCTACCCAGGTCCATCCCTGTGTGTAGAGCCGATAGGCCTCCAGTTGATCGGTGTGCTGGACTTCCACACGTTTTTTTTCTCTGGCGCTGAGTTTAGTTTCAAGGGCTTCTGCAATCTTTTTCGTGATTGTACTTTGAATATGGAACAGGTTATTTGCAGTAAGTTTATTTTCAAAATCTTTGGACCAGTACTGGCGATCGGTACTGGTATTTACAAGCCGTACTCGAACTTTGACCAGATTGTTAACTTGCTGTACAGTACCCTCAACAATCCAGTCAACTCCCAGTTCGGCAGATATTTTTTTTAAGGGCAATGCCATTTTTTTATATCGCACTACGGATGTTCGGGAAGTCACCTCAAGGCCTGAAATGCTTGAAAGCCGAGTTAGCAAATCATCATGAATACCATTGGTGAAAGAAGAGGAAGACTCGGTTGATTTAAGCGTTTCGAATGGAAGTACGGCAATAGAGGGTAAGAATTCATTTATAGCCGAATCGTGGTTTGAATTTGGTCCAGAAGTTTGGTTTCTAATTCCTGCAATGCTTTTTTTAAGAGCAGGAGATGGCGATATTTCCCACTTTTGCTTTAGTTTAGTAGTGAAATCTTGGTATATTTTCAGTGCATTTGTTGGTTGTCCCGTGCGATTGAGCAATTCTATCAGTCGAATATGGGCCTCTTCCGAAAGCATCGTATAGTCTACCGCCTTTTTAGCCCAAACTTGTGCTGCTTTTATATTTCCCCTTTCTTCTGCTTTTTCCGCCAGCTTCCAGGAGGCATCATGAGCCAACATTCTTAGTCGTTCTCTCTTACTGTCCAGCCAGCTATGGAAGTCATTGGAAACATCGGTTACATGAAAGCCAACGAGCAGATCATCACGATACAGGTCAAGAGCAAGTTGGTACTTTTTCTCATGAATTAACTTTTCAAAAGCCAGGGCGTCGCACCAGATATTGTTTTCATTCACACTAATTTCTTCCGAACCCCGGTTTTGAATAGTCTCTTTCCCCAGCGAACTTCTGATATGGTAAAGTATATTGCTAAGGGCATTCCGTGCTTTTTGCTGATTCAATTTCGGCCAGAATAAAGCAATAATTTTATCTCTCCGCTTAAATCCTTTTGGACTTCCCAATATTAGGTAGGTAAGAAGAGCCAGTCTTTTAGCACCGGTCAGCAGGGAGAGAGCGTAATCACCATTTGCTTTCTGAATAGTCGTAGATCCGAGTATGCGAAGTTCAACACCCATGGGAAGTGTACCAATTAATCTCTTAGAAGCAATCTAAGAGTAATAACGGATTAAACAAAGAAAGGGAGCTTATAATGATAGTGAACCCCAAAATTTTCACTTAAAGAAGCGTCCTTATGAAAAATTCAAATAACGTGTTATACGGTATAACCCGATTGTTAATAGTAATGTTGTTATTGTTGGTTACAACGAGCGCCTGTAGCGAAGAGTCCGGAATTGCAACAGATTCCTTATCAGATGGGAAAAACCTAACCCAAGCAAAGTTTGTAGCTAAGGGTGGTCTAAATCCAAATGTGGTTGATATCACCTCGATACATGATCATGAAACTAATGAACATTTGTTTGAGGTTAGTGAGGAAGAGATTCCCAGCGGCTGGACGACCTTTCGCTTTAACAATAGCTCACATTCAGACCATTTCCACCTCTTATATAAAGTTCCAGAGGTTGCCATAGAGGCCGCCAATGCTGCCGGTGAACCCGTGCTGGATCACTGGTATAATACCGTGACCGTACCCTTCCAGCAGCAATGGAATCCATATATTGAGGGAGACATCGACTTCGGAACTTTTGTAAACAATCTCTTCGGAGCGGTTTTGAGTTCAGCCCCTTGGTTTGTTGAAGCTGTTACTATGGGAGGTCCGGGGCTTACTGCAGCGGGACAAACCTCGCAAACTACGATAAAACTAATGCCCGGCACCTACATCGCTGAATGCTATGTTAAAGATGAAAACCAGGAATTCCATTCCTACAATGGGATGCTCGATGTAATAAGGGTGACTGATGAAGTATCTGAGAAAAAAGAGCCTCGCGCGAGCATTGAGGTTGCTGTAACACAAAACGGCATTGATTATCCGTCATCGGTTCGTCCCGGAATGCATACTGTAGCTATTCATTTTGGAGCGCAACCCGCTACGGGTTATGAACACCTCCTGGGACATAACGTACAGTTGGTGCGTTTTGATGATGGCTATGATCAGGAATTACTGGATGAGCTTGGTGCATGGATGAATTGGGCAACGGAAGATGGTCTCGTAGATCGCGCTCCTGCAGGTGCTACTTTCATTGGTGGAAGTATGGAGATGACGGGAGGCAGTACCGCTTATTACCATGTAAATCTTAAGCCCGGGAGTTATGCCTGGATAGCGGAGGTTCCTGATCCTGCTTCCAAAGGAATGCTTAAAACATTTTCCATTCCCTTTGGGAAAGAAGTAGGAGAAAATCCTGCCGCATTATCAAATCAAATAGGTAACAGGTGATAACATAGCAACCTGAATTTTGAAATAGACCTCGGAAAGCATAGTTGCTTCCGGGGTTTTTATATTATTAGATCAAATTACTTCCAAAGAGAAAAAATTATGTGAAAGGTGCTCTAATTGAGTCTATCGCCTAATTTATGTAGAGCTATGGTTATATTTGCAGTATATATTATCCCTAAGTATTTAAAAAACAATATTTTATAGAAAAAATTAACGGTTTGTTGAGTATTTGTTTTGTTATATGAAGTGATAGTTCTAATCTATCAATAACCTTAAATGACTATTATGAAAAAAATCTATTTAACAATTGGACTATGTCTCTTAACGACCCTTGCCAGTGCTCAATGGGTCACTGATATGTCTTGCAATAGCAAGGCTGGAAAAATTGCGGATAAAGCAATTACCCATTTTGTAAATTTGGAGAGGCCGGTCGCTGTAGGTATGGCAAGGGCAGCCCTTATGATTGACGAAACATGCGGTAGTGCCAAATTAGTGCTCATAAACTCTGCTATGGGTGGGGAGTATGGAACCCGAACGGCTCAATTGGAAAAGCTGGACACAAAGAAGTTTACGGACCAAGAAAAAGCCTGGGTGAAAGTAATGTCCGCATCCAATGAAGAATTTGAAGGCGCCACGAAACAAGTTGCTGCAACGTATCCGGACGTACCGCTTTTTGCTTTTTGGGCAAGTGTATCCCTCGAAGATGGTAAGGATAAGTTAGCGGAATATGTGATAGAATTCCCCGAATACGCTTCGCCGGCCTATAATATCATGTCTTACCGTTATGCGGATGGGACTTATGGAGAAGAGTCGGATATGCCGAAAGCTATTGAAACAGCACAAAAGATCTTTCTAACACACAATGGACCTAATGGCCATGATTCAATAGCTGAACATTATGCCACAAAAGGGGATTACAAGAAGGCTTTTGAGCATCAACTAAAAGCCCTTGATTATGCTGGTACAGGGTCGGCCTATTCATACAATGCCCAAATATACTATGGACACACGAATAAAGCCGCATTAACAGATTCAATAACGTCCAAGACTAAGCAACGAATAATGTACCAAATGAATAATGACTCTGAGAATCTAAAGCAGTTTTACTCAGATAAAGTCGGGATGGTAGGCTGTAATTCGAATATGGAGCCGTGTGAGTTTTATTCCAGCTTTGAAGAGGAGGATGTGAATCATACTTGGAATCGCTGGGATGTGAAGGATCTGAAAGTATATTTTAGCCCGGATATGAAAACGGCTCTAACCACCTTCCACAACGATGGAGAATATACCATGAAGGGGAGTGATGAACCCATTGCCTATAAAACCAGAGCCAGTGAAGTGTGGCTTTATGACAATGGATGGAAACTGATGCATTCCAATTTTGCCCCGTTGGCTATTGGATCTGGAGTCCCTCAAACAAAGTAAACTAGATTTAAACAATCTATTAATTTAAGGCCGTGAATCATCACGGCCTTTTTTATTTTTCTGAATTTTAATCTCGTTACTCTTTAAAAAAACAAATTTTATAAGAAAATTGCGGAAAATGTATTCTACATAAATAGTTAAAACCCATATTAAACTCTTCAATATGTAAAGTAGTAAGTGTTTTAACTTAGGTGTAAAGGGGAAATCTTACAAATATTTACAACTGAAAAGGACTTTTATGTCTTTTTATTAGTACACTTCGAGAGTTCCATAATTTATTTATGGGACTTCTCTCTCTAAAGCCTCGCGGTGGATAGCCGTGGGGCTTAATTATTTAACATTTAGTTTTGTATCAGCTTAAAGAGTATAATGGTGATCTTTGCTTAATCATTAGTGGCAACGGGGTGGAACTCCCTGAGAATTTTGAAGGATGCAAAGGATCTGTTGGCATGTATCTGATTGGTAAACTTACCAATGAGTTAGATGGTGAATACACCTTTAATTCCACTGATAATTCCATTGACGAAGGAGCAATGTTCACCTTAGAATTTGAGCATTAACCGGGAATTTTAAAGTGGATGATAGGTTTTGGGGTTACTTTTGCTTTTAATGGTATAGCTTTTTGTTATGTCTTTTTCAGCCTTCAGGTTGGTTTTAAGCAAGTCTTCTAAATATAAATCTTCTTTAAGGATTTCGTTTTTCCAATCCGGTGCTACATGATCCAACAGCATGGCTTGAAGCATCCCCAGGTAGTAAAATCGGCTTTCTCCACTGCGAGATGCTGCTCTCTCTGCTTCACCTATTTGCTGTTCAAGGTAGCTTTTACTGTTTTTATAATCTTCGAAATCACTCAATGTTTTTATTTGAGGGACTGATTTGTATTGAGCTAATTCAGAAGCTGTAATGCCGGTTTTTAATTCCGCGTACTTCGCCAGTCCTTCAAGCCACTCACGGTTACGCTCGTAGTCTATAAGCTCTGAAGAAATACTGGCTGATGTTCTTCTTTGTTCACGTTGCTCCAAAAATTCTCTGATATATTTATTTCGAGAAGTATCAGTTTCGCTTTTATAGGCTTGCAGTAAAAGGTCTGCTTCTTTTTTCCATCCCTTTTGGTTTTCTGCGGATTCCCAGGGATACTCTGACGTCAGCCGGGCAATAGATTCACCTTTTTCAAATTTATCATAAACGGATGTTGCCTGGTAGGCATGAAATGCCTCGTGCATGAGTCCGCTAACGTAGTTTTCTGCATTTCCCATAACAAGATTCCAGAATATCTTGTAGGGAAATACCCAATTTATGAGGGGAGGTAGTTCGTTCCGAAATCCGTTATAAAATGCGACTTCTGCGTACTCTCTCGTTTGCATGGTACTAACCCAATTGTCACCAACTTTGACGGTAAAATTTTCAGGCGTTTTGTTTTTATCGGGAAGGGGCTGGCGGTAATAGGACTTATCCAAAAAACGATCATTGCTCACTTTTTGCCATGGGCCGCCCCGGTGTTCTTGCGAAGGCATTTTGTACCATCCGGTATCAGGTTGTTCGATGCCAATCAGGAACGCATATTCTTCATTATATACAATGGCAGGGATTTTAACGTCTCCAAATCCGGGCCAAATATTGGATGTTACCTCAGGCTGTAGGTTAATATACTCTGCAAGATATGCTTTTTGAGGATCTGTTAGCTTTTCAGTTACTGAGGAGGAATCAGGCAGGGTTAAATTATACAATCCGGATATCAAAAGAACTCCCATCAGAAAGATGAAGAACCATTTCAATCCTTTTCCAACAATACGTAAAAGTTTCTTTAGGATTTTCATATCTCTTGTATGTTTACTCAATTTATTTAAGATCTCCAGTTAAGGACTCAAAAGGTTTTGTGTTTCAGGAGTTGGGGGTTGTAACACCATACTCTTCAAAAGGGAAAAACTTAATGAATCAATTTTCCCTGCATGGGCGTGACCTGCGGAAATATTGGATAAAACAGCTACGCCTTTTTTGTTATTGATGTTCATTACCATCGATGATCGATAGCCGCCTGTCCCTCCGTTGTGCCAATGCCAACGGGTATCGGAATCTTGTTTTATAATAAACCAGCCTAGGGCAATATCACGATCTTTAGTAATGGTAAAGGTTCTTTCTTGCTGTAATTTCATTGCTTTGTTATTGGAATCAAGGTTGGCCTGACCAAACTTGGCTAAATCCTCTGAGCTGGAAAGGATGGCCCCGGCCCCGGGGATAGCGCCCAGATCCCAGTTTGTAGCGGGCTTTCCACGCTTGGTTAAGCCAGCGACAAAATTATCAGCCACCAAAGTTCGTTTGGTGGTTGATTGTTGCATGGCCAGTGGCTCAAATATCATCTGCTGCAGCATTTGTTCGTAGGACTGCCCCTCAACTTTTGTCAATGCATAGCCAAGTATTCCGGCTCCGATATTCGAATACTGAAACTCTTTATATGGTTCATACTCCAATTCTATTTCACTGCTTAGATACGTTCGTAGCTTTTCCTCATCATAATCTTTATAGGGATTATCCATGTGCCAAAGTGATTCCCAGATAAATCCCGAGGGAATGCGGGGCAGCCCAGAGGTATGAGTTGCGAGCTGTTTAAACGTTATCTGGAGACTATCATTGAGAGTAAAATCCAGGCACTGTTGGATGGACTGGTCAAGCTGTAATTTGTCCTGCAATACCAGTTTGGCCAGCAGGGTAGAGGTAAAGACTTTTGACAGCGAACCGATTTCGAATACGCTTTTTTTGTTATTTATGGTTTTCAGCGTATCAGCGGTGCGAATAGCACCGTAAAATGTGGCTGATGTATCATCAAAAAAGACAACCGAAAGCTGTGTTTTATTTGGATAATAACGCAACGTAGAAAAAATGCTATCGACCTGTGTCTCAGATACCCCCGGTGGGACTTTAAGGTCGTTGATTGCAGCCTCAGGATTGCTAATACTGCCACAAGATGATAGTGCTATAACCAATCCAGTCAAGCAAATAAGCGGACGCAATTTGATATGTACAGTATTCATGTTCCTAATAAAATACCGAGAGCACAGAAAGGCTCCCGGTAAATAGTTAAAATTAGAATGATCTTGTAATACCTACAGCAAGGTTGAAGTATGTCAAATCAATATCTGTAGTTGTATTTCCAACTTCTATATCTCGAGATAACGATCGATATCGAACACCGGGTTTCAGCGTCCATTTATTGCCGAGGTTAAATGCTAATCCCGCTTCTGCTTGCCATCCCAGTCCATGATCGGAATCGGCGGTGATATCACCGTCACTGCTTTCGACTTCGATATGATTATAGATACCTCCGCCTCGGATATAAAAGTCCATAGAGGTGTTACCCAACGGATGTAAAAATTCTAACCCAAAAGTATATCCCGTTTCTTCAAAATCCATGTTTGATCCGGCAAAGGACTCATCCGAAGTAAAACGATGCCATCCCCACCCTCCAAAAACAGAAGTATGTTCCATGAATTGATAGGTGAGTATACCGTCAAAGCCGAAACCTGTATTTAAATTAGCATCGCCTAAATCCTGTGTAGCTAAGTCAACACCTGCGCGAATCTCCCAACTCAGGTTGCTTTGAGCATGAACTGTTTGAAGCGATAGTGTAAACACTATTCCAATAATTGATAATGTGGTTATTAGTTTTTTCATAATAATTCTTCTTTAAGATGATCCCATCGAGCATAATATATTCAGCTCAGACGAGGTAAATACCTATAACAAGAGAATGCAATTTGTATGCCCAAAAGACATACTGAAACAATTCGAAAGCAGTGGAATTAGTGGGTTATCGGCATTTAAATATCAATCTTTAGTGCAATATTGCGACTTTTAACTAATTGTTTTTCGCAGTTTTGCAATACCTTTTTTAAAAAGAAATATGTTACCCCTTTCTACAGGGCTTTGTGACCGATTAGAAACTGTTAGAATGATGTGAATGTGTGACTTAATAATGGATAAGGACAAGTACAATTTGGTACGATTATTTCATTCTGAATACTACACCTGAGCTGCATGTAATGTTGTTATGCAGAGAAAGTAGTCAGGAGGTTTATTATGAGATATAAAAAATCGGTAACTATTCTGTCCGTAGTGATTATGCTGTTGTCGGTCATTGCCGCATCCACGGGAATTTTTTCGACGGGTGGGCCGGGCGCCTATCAGGTAGAAACGGTACGCGGAGATCAGGTGACCGTTTACGGCAAGGGTATCTATAAGCATATGTCTATTGATGTTGCTCCTCAGGGCATTGCCCAGGATTATGTAACACTTTTTGTGGCTGTGCCGCTGCTTTTTATAGCTCTTATATGGGCGCGAAATGGTTCTATGAAAGGTCGTTTTCTACTGGCGGGTACGCTAAGCTACTTTATGGTAACCTATTTGTTTTATCTCGTAATGGGCATGTACAACCTTTTGTTCTTAGTGTATGCAGCTTTGCTAGGTACTTCATTTTTTGCTTTGGCACAGACATTATTTGCTATAGGATGGGATAATATTGCAGGCCACTTTGAGCCATTAACACCGGTCAGATCCACCGGCGGCTTTCTTATTTTCAACAGCCTGACCATTGGCTTAATGTGGCTCGGGATTGTGGTACCTCCCTTACTGAATGGAACTATCATTCCTGAGCAGGTGGAACATTATACTACCTTAATTGTACAGGGATTGGATCTCGGTCTTCTGCTGCCACTGTCATTTGTAGCGGGTTTGTTGTTTATGAAGAAAAAACCGATGGGCTACCTGCTGGCACCGGTTTACTTTGTTTTTCTATCGATATTGATGACCGCCCTGACGACCAAAGTGATTGCTATGGGTTTGCTGGGGCAAAATGTGATACCAGCTATTTTCATTATTTCTCTGGTGGGATTGATATCGATAACCTGTACTTTTCTTATCCTTAAAAATATCAAGGAGGTTGATAATGAATTCGCCTAAATCTAGATCTAAAAGTCAACATGGGCTGTTGGGGTTACTCCTTTTTCAGGGGATAAGCGGATTGTTTGGCGGTCTTGCTTTAGTCTGGGATTCAACCGGGGGACTATTACAGATGCCGTTAAGTATGCTGGAGGGATCACCGTTTAATACGTATTTCATTCCGGGACTTATTCTCCTTTTAGTATTGGGGGTATTCCCGTTAGTTGTGTGTTATGGTTTGTGGAAAAGAAAATCATGGTCATTGTCCGGGTCTTTTCTGGTGAGTATTGCGCTCCTGATTTGGATAGGAGTGGAGGTTGTGATGGTCGGCTACCATTCCGAACCACCCCTGCAACTCATTTACGGTTTAACAGGGATCGCCTTATTAATTTTATCTCAAATGTCTTCAGCTAAACCATGATCAAAATCGCCATGTTAATCGTAATAGTTCTTCATGGATTGATCCATTTATTGGGGTTTGTAAAAGCGTTTGAATTAGCGCAGGTTGATCAGTTGAAGGAGCAAATATCTAAAACAGCCGGAATATGTTGGTTGCTGGCAGCTGTTGTGTTCCTTGTCACAGCCGAGCTGTTCTATCTGGATAAGGAGTCATGGCGTATGACAGGCATCGTAGCCGTTATTATATCGCAGTTCCTAATAATGCTTTCCTGGAGTGACGCCAAGTCTGGCACCATAGCTAATGTTGTTATGATTGTAGCTACATTACTGGGATCTGGAAATCAAAGATCAGAAAACTATAGTATTGTTGATTTAAGTCAACGCCAATTTGCTGAACATCTCGACCGACGGGTTTCAACGTTGATGGAAGATTATTCAATTCCCGGGGTTAGTATCCTGATCCTAAAAGACGGTAAAAAGCAGTGGAGTAAAGCTTATGGATACGCTGATCGACAGAAACAGCAGCAGCTGACCATCGAATCAATCATAATGGCTCATTCCATTTCGAAATCGGTCACGGCCTGGGGCGTGATGAAATTGGTGGAAGAGGGGCAAGTTAGACTGGACGATCCTCTGTCCAAATATCTTGATTCCTGGACATTGCCGGAATCTGAATTTTCGGATCAAAAAGTAACCGTACGAAGATTGCTCAGCAATAGTGCAGGCGTACCGCTGGGCAAGCTGGGAGTGCATTATGCACCCTCTGACAGTATTCCTTCATTGACAGAAAGTCTCTCCAATGAGGGACTGCGTTTGATTCATCAGCCGGGGACTGCTTTTGCATATTCAAATGTTGGATATGCTTTGTTGGAACTGATCATTCAAGAGGTTACCGGTATGGATTTTGCCGAATATATGGAGAAAGAAATCCTGATTCCTCTTGGGATGAATCACTCGAGTTTTGAGCTGGATAACGAAATAGTTCCAAAAGTACCATTGGGATACGATTTGAACGGCAATACCGTTTCTGTTTACCGCTATCCATACAGGGCCAGTGGCGGATTATTTTCAACGCTGGAAGATATTGGGACCTTTATTGCCTCAGGTTTTAGGAAACAGTCTGCTTACCCGGTTCTTTCTCAAGAGAGTATTGAGGAGCTTTACGAACCCCAAATTCCAATATCAGGGATGTTCGGTTTTGTAGCTGACAATTATGGGATGGGACATTTTATTGAAACTTTGCCGAACGGTGATAAAGCTGTTTGGCACGGTGGACAGGGACTCGGATGGATGACCCATTTCCATTCTATTCCTGAGCGTGGGGATGGGATCGTCATTTTAACCAACAGTCAACGCAGCTGGCCGTTAATGGCTCAAATTCTCGCTGACTGGTCGCAATGGAGCGGTTATGGACCGGTAAAGTTTAGTCGGATTACCTATGCCAATATGGGGCTTCGATTTTTTATTGGCCTTATCTTACTAATCACTTTTTGGCGCATGGGAGAAATGGTGAGTGGATTTCTTGCAGGAAGGCGTAAATTGACTTTGGGAAGTGAGGACGCTTCCCTCGTTAGAATTATTGAGTTTTTAATAAGTATAGGAATAATTGCAATTCTGAGTTGGGCCTCAGTTCAAGATTACTTGTTTATGAGCTCCATATTTCCAATGGGAGCTGTTTGGCTGGGGTGGGCATTGCTAGGGCTTTCTGGAGTATTACTGCTTTCGGCCGCTTTGCCGGTTTGTCGAATGAAAAATAATAACTCATAGATATTTAACAGCGCGCCATTCTTACTTTTATCATTCCGAGTTTATTGCTAATTTGGTTAGTCATTTTATATGCAAAAAGCCAAACAGACATATTGCCTTTCATTTTTTGGGATTGCATTTATTCTGTTTCTCCTTTTGGGGATGCAGTTTAAAGAGAACGCTCCACAAAGTGCGAGTACTGCTCTTTCAAGTCAAGTTCAGGAAACCCATCAATATCAATCTTCTCCCGGTGACTCACGTTGTTTCTTGGCAACAGGGCAAAAACCCCAGTCTATTCTTTATACATCCCGATCTTCGGATCATCGATTACCATTTTCATTATTTATTGCCGTTGAGAATGAACAGAATACAGAGAATAAAAAAAGCGATTGGACGACGGTTTATCGGACTATGGAACGTTCGGTACCGACGTTGATCAACGAGCCTCTTATCAGTAAATCTGGATTGAAATATATCCCAATAAAAAAGTTATCGCTGACACTCCTTTCTACAGTAGTCTTCTTGCATTAGAAATTTGCTATTTGTCTGGCTAAGTGAATAGTGGGGAGCTGCCCCCTTAAATCTTGCAAGAAGAACTGGTTATATGAAGACTTTATTTAACAAGCTGAAAGAACGGTGGGATATTGATAACAATCGTCAATTTCTGCTGATTCTGTTTATTTTTTCTATCTCAGGGATGTCGGTCCTGTATGTTCGCAAAATAGCGTTTGCATGGTTGGGCTTTAGCGGGCAAACACCCTTTTGGGAAGAAGCCATAGTCTGGCTTTTGGTTGTCGTGCCATCGTATCAGTTACTGTTTTTATTGTATGGCACCTTACTGGGACAGTTTGAATTTGCATGGGAGTTTGTGAAAAAGAATATCGATCGTTTGAAGTATCTGGCAGGAAAAATTAATCCATTACAATAAATAGATGTGAGGATAACTAAAGTTGAGGTAGTAATGTCATCCAAAAACAAGCGTTTGCTTTTGGCGCCTATGCCGGGCGGTTATTTGGATTTGGAACAGGGCCTAAAACCTTACGGGGTAGTACCATAATAGTATTAATTTCAGGACTCAATCTTTCCGGTGTGAGGAAGTCCGGTATTTCAGAAGATATGCTGGTCTGTACGAGAATCTTGATTCTCACCGGCTTGGATAGTATTGGATTTGTAAATGTGAGTCCTAAAAAGGTGTATCCAATCGTTGATATGGGGATTGGAAGTACGATCAATGCAGAGGAGTTGGTTTTTTGTAGCATTTGAAGGCTTTCAATTACTAACCTACGATTACAATATCATTGTATATCATAAAAATAATCTCCCACATGCAGTTATCATTTCGACCCAAATATTGGTCGTATTTATGTTAACAGGATCTTTAGCCCTGACGTAATTGTGTTACTTAGTTATCGCGAAACGTGTATCTGGGGCATTCAAAGTACAAAGGAAATAGAAATTGAATAACTATTAACTTAATTGGAAAGCAAAGTGAAAGAACAAACGATAAAAAAATCATTAGAAAATTTTTTAAAAAAAGATTCAGCTGCAGGACTGATGTTATTGTTTGCCACTGTTGCAGCATTAGTGGTAGCCAATAGCCCGATTAGCGAGCTTTACCATCATTTGATGGAGTTACACATTTCAATCGACTTTTCTTCACTGAGCATTGATCACTCCGTACACGCATGGATTAATGATGGGTTGATGGCCATATTTTTCCTGTTAGTGGGGCTGGAAATTAAACGTGAGCTTAAATACGGAGAGCTTTCGTCGGTGCAGTCGGCCTTGCTTCCGGTTATTGCAGCGGTATGCGGTGCGGCTCTTCCGGCATTAATTTTCTGGACTTTTAACGGAGGATCGGCCTACATGAATGGATGGGCAATACCGATGGCTACAGACATTGCTTTCGTTATTGGAGTGATGGCGGTACTGGGCTCAAGAGTTCCGGTTTGGGCCAAAGTATTTGTTACCACCATAGCAGTTGTAGACGATCTGATAGCAGTAATGGTTATTGCCATATTTTATACCGATCACATAAGCATGTTTGCTTTGGGTATTGCTACGGTATGTCTTGTGGTTTTATTACTGATGAATTATCGAAACGTCAATAAACTGTCGCCTTATCTGATTATTGGAATTGTGATGTGGTGGGCGGTTCTGGAATCGGGCGTCCATGCAACCATTGCAGGCGTGGTACTTGGCTTTACGATCCCGGCGGCTCGCGGCTGGAGTGTCCAACGTCTTAAGGAGTATGCCCGAGAGGGATTTGAATTATTTGAACAGGCGGCCGATAAGGACTTGCCGGTTAGTAAGGAGCAGGCTCTTCACCATATGGATACCACGATTAACCAGGCAGAGTCACCATTACACCGGTTGGAGCACAAGTTGCACACCCCGGTATATTTTGTGATTATGCCGCTTTTCGCATTCTCGAATGCCGGGGTTGTATTCAATCCGCAAATAATGGCTGATGCTTTTGCTTCGACGCTTACTTGGGGAATTATTGCAGGATTATTTATCGGTAAGCAGATTGGGATTTTCAGTGCTACCTGGTTGATGACAAAATTGAATTTATCCCCGCTGGCCGACAATAAAGAGACGTGGAAAGTAGTATATGGTTTAGCATTGTTGGGGGGAATTGGTTTTACAATGTCTCTTTTTATTGCCAACCTATCCTTTGATAACGAGTCACTACTGGAATTTTCGAAGGTGGGTATTTTAGCTGGATCAATAATTAGTGGTATCGGTGGTTATCTGTTACTCAAAAGGAGACCTGCATATAGTCGAGATTCACAACCTGAGTTTGATGTGCCCGAACAGCAGAAGGTTCAATAAATTTTTTAGTGCTCTTACTGTTTTATATCTATATCTGACAAGTAAGGTTTAAAAACTATTGAAAATGAACCGGCATAAAAGTATAGATAGAGAATAATCCATATTGCTTTTCTTGATGAATTCGCAATATTCTCTACTTATAATCAGAGTGATCAGCCTGAAATTGGTTTAATCGGACCGATAAAAAACTCTTTTATAAATTCCAGTAGTGCTTATTCGGGTTGTGGAGCTATAGAAAATTCCTGAATGGTTGTTTTATTTACCGGCTGCTCGGAAATCCAGGCGTAGCGACCGGGAACTAAATCAAGGGTGAAATAGGCTGTATTACCTTTGGGCATTTCATGCGTTCCCCCGATAAAAGTCGTTGGTGCTACATTTTCAGTCGTTGAAATAAGTCCCTCAGCTTTATTAAAATCCATCCAGGCAGCGATTCTTTCAAGGCTGTCAGTATTACTTAATTCCGCAACGTGAACGTCTCGGCCAACCATAGCAGGATTTTCTTCATTGAAATTAACTTTGATCAGGTGTTTGCCCGGTGTTGCTTCTCCCTGAATATTCAATCCTTCGTCGGTTGTTGTTATCTCAATGGTTGCAGACTGCGGTGGTATTGCATCGGTTGTGTCAACAGTAACATAGAGGTCTCTCATCATGCCTTTTTTCCAATGAAAGGTACCGTCAGCACTTTTGATATAACACTCCATAGCGTAATTGCCCGATTTCATAAAAAGAGTAGTCTCGGTAGTTTTTCCGGGAGATACAAATCCCGCACCGCCACGGGAGACAATTTCGCTGAACCAATCCGGCAGTTTGGAAAACACAGCCATGGCCTCGTCCTGTTTTCCTTCCAAGGTTAGATAAGAAGATTCCTGGAAAATGGGACTCACTTCTTTCAATAAATCCTCACTAGTTCTATCGCCCGGCAGGTAGTCAAAAAATAGAAAATGAACCATCGGGCTTTTGTTTGTAAAGCGAAATGTTGTCCAACCTGCCGGTATGGTGTCTATCTGGGTTTGAAATAAGTGTCGGTCATTTTCAGCATCGTAAATGGCACTGACTTCAACCAAAGTCGGTTGTTGGTTTGACGTAGCGTTATCTTTTTCTCGGTCGTTGGAACAAGCAAATGCACCCAGCATTACTACAATTCCCACTATGATCTTTGATAGTGATTCCATCATATCCCCACTCTATTATTTGTGCTCTATTGATTTAAGTAAACTGGCTATTTAATAATTGGGTAGTTGAACGTAATAATTTTAGTATTGATCAATTTACCTTGTACTATATCCTAAATAGTGTAATTAAATTTCTACCTGTTTAAAGCAGCCCTTTATAGTCGGCCAAACATACATTTACTTATACTCTTTTTATAACCATGAGGGTGATATCATCACTCTGAGGGGTTCCATCAGCATGTTTCTGAACATCCTGTAAAATGGCATCTAATGTTTCCTCGGATGAAAATCTACTATTACAAATAGCCTGTTCTTCCAATCGTTCTACGCCGTATTCTTCCTTTTTGGGGTTCATGGCTTCCGTAATTCCATCGGAGTATATCAGTAGTAAATCACCCGGCTGAAGTAATAGGGTTTGCATTTCATATTCCGATTCTTTCATAACTCCTAAAAGCAATCCCGTTGAATCAAGATGAATGGCTTCTTCATTATTTCGGATAAGAAGCGGGGCATCGTGGCCGCCATTAGAATATTGGATGGTAGCATTTTTTTGATCCAGAATGCCGTAAAATAATGTGGCAAATTTGGTGGAATCTATACTCCTGTAAAGAAGATTATTTGTTCCATACATGCACTTAACACAATCTTCGTACATGATCGCATGGCTGCGGAGTGTTGCCTGTAAGTTAGCCATCAACATCGCGGCGGGCATGCCTTTTCCTGTTATATCCCCCACACAAAACCCAAGCTTATTGTTTGATAAGCTGATAAAATCAAAGTAGTCGCCCCCGACAGATTTAGCCGGCATGTTAGCGGTACTTATTTGAAACCCTTCAATTTCAGGAGTTGAATCCGGAAGCAGATGCAGCTGAATATCGCGGGCCATTCTCATTTCTTCCTGCAAACTCAAAAAAGCTTTTTCTTCTTCGTATAGTCGGGCATTTTCTATTACTTGAGCTGACTGTGATGCGATAATTGAGATAAGTCGGCGATCTTCATCAGAGAATGGAGCCCCATCTTTTTTATTAAACACGGCCAGATAGCCGATGAGATCCCCTTTTATCATAAGGGGTGCGCTAAGGATGGAGCGGAACGAAAATGAAGTCTTTTGGAGAAAGCTAAACCGCTCATCTTTCAAAATATCGTTACTTAATAAAATGGACTGTTTTTTTAACATCCATCCTTTGAGGTGGTCATCCAGTTTAATGGGTACTTTTTCAACAGAGGAATCATAATGTCTTACCATCGTATGAAATTCCTTTTCAGGGGTATCCACTTCAAGTAAGCTGACTGTCCCTTCTTCAACTCCAAGATGTTTTATGCACTTAAAGACAATTTGGTCGATAATTTTATCAACAGGCTGGATAGATGATATCGTTGTAGCGATATCATTTAAAATGCGCAATTCGTTTACAGCCAGTTGAAGGCTGCGGGTCTCATCCGATATGGACGGGTGCATAGGCATTTAGTAATTGTAGATAGGAATATCACTTACATGATAAAGGACAAAAAACACCATGAAAATATACCTAAATATTTTATAAAACTTATTATTAATACTAATAATATAATATATTAATTATTAATAGTATTAATTATTTAAATAAGGAGGGGTTAGAGAGTTAGCGCTTTCTCCGTGATGATAAATTCTTTTTTACACTACGATGTGATTGAAAAGCTCGGCGAAGGTGGAATGGGTGTGGTTTATCTTGCCCATGACACGAAGCTGAATCGGAAGGTTGCTCTTAAATTTCTGTCGAGGCGTATTTCAGCGGACTCAGTTGAAAAGGAGCGGTTTATGCAGGAGGCCCGAGCCGCTGCTTCCCTCAATCATCCCCATATTGCCCAAGTGTATGCCATTGAGGAAGTCGGCGATGAAGTATTTATCGTGATGGAATTCATCAAAGGAAAAGAGCTAAGAAAGGCCATAAAAGAGGATACCTTTAGCCTTGAAGAAAAAAAATCAATAGCTGTACAGATAGCCGAGGGGTTACAAGCTGCCCAGAATAATGGCATTATCCATCGGGATATTAAGTCCGGGAACATCATGCTGGATGCCGAAAACAACGTCAAAATTATGGATTTTGGCCTGGCTCGAATAGAAGGGGCTCCGCAAATCACCAAGACCGGTACCACTATAGGGACCGTTTCTTATATGTCACCCGAACAGCTTAAAAATAACCAGGTTGATAAACGATCAGACATTTGGGCATACGGGGTCGTTCTCTATGAGCTTTTTACGGAATTGCTTCCTTTTCAGGGGATTTACGAAGCAGCAATCATGTATGCGATTACTGAAGAAGAACCCGTTGCAGCTTCCGAAATAAATGCAGCTATACCAAAAGAAATTGAAGCTGTTATTGAACAGTGTTTGAAAAAAGATCCGGACGTTCGATATCAGGACTTTGGAGAAGTTTTGCATGATTTAGACGAGACATCCCCAAAAATGACCGAGTCCGTTGGGCACAAGGAGAAGGTCTTCAATCCAAAGTTGGGGAGATATCTCTATGTAACCTTGCCTGTAGTGCTGCTGTTACTTCTCATAATTTTTTTACCAATCAGGCTATATTTTGGCTGGGAGAGCTCGGAAGGTATGTCTTTGCCTGAAGAACGGGGAATGGCAATTTTACCATTCAAGAATATTAGTGCCCCTTCCGAAGAGCTGGAAGCACTCTCCGATGGATTGATGATGAATGTAACGAGCAGGCTCACCCAGGTAAGCAATTATAAGGGAGCCCTATGGGTTATTTCTGCTAGTGAAATTATTCAAGAAGGGGTTACATCTCCCGGTCAGGCCCGACGGGATTACTCGGTGAATTTGGCAGTAACCGGTAGCATACAGAAGTTCGAAGATCGAATCCAGTTGACGATGAATCTGATTGATACAAAATCACTGCGACAATTGATGTCCCGCGAAATCAATAGCGAAGACAATAGCATTGCTGTGTTACAGAACCGCGTGTTTGAGGAGTTGTTGGATATGCTGAATATTGAATTGCAGCCTGAAGTAACAGAAGTTGTAATAAAAGGAAATTATAATAACCGTAGTTCGCAGCACTATATAGAAGGTCAGGGGTATCTTTTACGGTATGAAAAAGGTGACAATCTGGATAAAGCAATAAATCATTTTCAGCAGGCCGTTGACGAAGATGCTGATCATGCTCTAGCGTATGCTGCATTGGGAGAAGCATTTTGGCGTAAATATTATGATACCGAAGAAGTAGAGTATGTTGAGCAGGCAAAGAACGCCTTGGCAAAAGCAATGAAAATTGACAGCGATTTGGTACAAGTAATTTCAACCCTCGGCTTGATAAACCGAGGGACCGGTGATTACGATCAGGCTATTGAGAATTTTCAAGAAGTAATTACCCGTGAACCCTATAATGCCATGGCTTTTCGGCAATTGGCCGGTACCTATGTCGAAAAAGGGGAATTAGATAAAGCCGAAGCAAATTATATGGTGGCCATTAAGCTAAAACCGGATTATTGGAGGGGGTACAGTGATTTAGGTAATTTTTATTTACGATATCGGGGAGACATTAATAAAGCGGAAGAGCAATATCAGCAGGTACTGGCGTTGACCCCTGAAAATTATATTGGCCTATCGGGGCTTGGGGTCATAAATATTTATCGGGAAAACTTTGAGTTGGCCATTAATTTTTTAGAGCAATCCATGAGTATTAGGGAGACCTATTTTGCCGCTTCAAATCTTGGTGTTGCGTATTATTTTATGGGGGATTACAGTGAAGCAATTCACTGGTATAGCACCGCTTATGAACTGAATTCCAGTTCTTATACTGTTTTGGGAAATATTGCCTCAGCTCATGAGGCTATCGGCAATGATGATTTGGCCATTAGTTATTACAAAAAGGCTATTGACGTTGCTAAGAAACAGCTAGAGGTGAATCCGAATGAGGTTAGCATTCTTAATAATTTGGGATCTTATTATGCTGATATTGGAGAAAACAGAATGGCCTTAGAGTATCTCCAACGTTCTTTAGCATTAGATTCCAATAATAACGAAATACTGTTTTACACCAGTGCTGCTTACGAACGGATGGGTAATCGGGAAAAAGCATTGGAGTGGATTGAGCAGGCAATTAGAAAGGGGTATCCTGTATCGAATATTATAAATCAGCCTGAACTATATAGTATGGTTAAAGACGCCAGGTTTAAAGAAATGATTAAAGACTATGAAGAGTGATTACTGTCCTAATAAATGTTGACCTGCTGATATTACTAATTGGACAAATATAGAGGGAGCACAAAAATATCACCAAATAGAAAACTAATTTTACCAAAAACCTGATTTCATCAGGATAACGAAAAACAAAAAGTACAGACCCATGACCACTAACAAGATAATTTTATTTTTTGCTTTAGCAGTGTTCAGTTTCGCAACTGTTGGTTTTGTTTTCCATACCGAAAGTATAGATGGAATGCTACGAACGTTTAATGTTAAAATTGAGAAAAGTGAGGATGGCGCTTGGCGTGTGCGGGATAATGAGGGCAGAAATAAAGGAACCTTAAGTGTTGAGAGAGGTGATGTTATAAACTGGCAGGCTAAGGGTTCCGACTTGGTTTTTATCTTTTCCGAAGACGTGGAAAACTATTTTGAGTACGAAGAGAATATGTTTGCGGATGGGCGTACTCAGAAAATATTAAACAATAAGAAGCTACGTCTTACACTCAAAGACGATGCCCCTCAGGGACTTTTACCATATGAGGTTTATATTATATCTGAGACTAAATCGGTAGTTGGTAATTCACCGCCCCGTTTAATTATTTATTAATCGTAGCAAGTTACCTGCGGTGCCATTACAAAGTGATTATCAAACTATAGCCTGTGTTTTAGAGCATGGCTATCTGTATGACAAAACAGTTTTCTAATAATGATTTGAAAATCCTTCTGTTTTTAGGAACCAATATATTTTGAGCTGTGTTTGTTCGGCATACTATCAAAAATGAAAAAACATGCATGGCTCAAAACGTACATATACAGCTAAAGGATTTATCAAAAAGCTATCAGGAGGGAGATAACAATCGCTCTGTTCTGGATGAATTGAACCTTAGTATCGCAGAAGGGGAAATGATTGTTCTCTTAGGGCGATCCGGTTCGGGTAAAAGTACGCTATTGAATTTGGTGAGTGGCATTGACAAACCTGATTCAGGGAAAGTTATTATCGGCGATACGGATTTAACCCGGCTGGATGAAAAAAATCGCACGCTTTTCCGGCGAAAGAATATTGGGTTCGTATTTCAATCATTTAATCTCATTTCTACGCTTACTGCTCTAGAAAATGTACTATTGCCGTTAAAGCTCAAGGGCAGTGGTAATGACGATATCGCCGGACAATTTTTGGAAGAGGTTGGCTTGGGAGACCGGACGGATAGTTATCCCGATCGGCTGTCTGGTGGAGAGCAGCAGCGGGTAGCTATTGCACGGGCTTTGGCCAGTGAGCCTATGTTGATTTTAGCTGATGAGCCAACGGGAAATCTCGATTACGAGACCGGTCGCAATATTTTAGACATACTCAATGACCTGGTTCGTAAAAATGGCCGAACGATGATTATTGCTACGCATGATCGAGATATTTGCAAAATTGCCGATCGCGTGCTTGAGTTGAAAGGCGGTACCTTGCATGAAGTGGAACATGGTACAGAAGCGGTCGGGTGATGAGCAATTCCAGCACGAATTTACTGTGGCTTTCCAGTCTGCGCTTCTTATGGAAGCATCCCTGGCATTTTGCGCTCTCTATACTTGGGGTGGCGCTTGGGGTATCGGTGGTTGTATCAATCGACTTGTCGAACAACTCTGCCAAAAAAGCGTTCTCATTATCTACACAGGCTGTCACCGGCAAGGCCACACATCAAATACGAGGAGCAGCCGAAAACCTGGATGAAGACGTGTACCGGAAGATTCGACTTGAGGGGAAATTTAGAAAATCAGCTCCGGTTGTTGAAGGATATGGTCGTATTGATGGGCTGAACCGAACATTTCAGATCTTGGGTGTTGATCCCCTGGCCGAGGGGCCATTCCGTGATTTTGCCAGTCAACAGGCCGGTATTGAGCTTTCTGAGTTTATAAGCGGAAAGAATACGGGACTTGTCGCCCAAACCGTGGCAGAGGATCTGGGCGTTACTGTTGGCGATACATTGGAGCTATCGGTAGGGGGACGAGCATACAGGTTACAACTTATTGGTACTATTGATGCCAGTAATGATCGAAGCAGACGAGCGCTGGCGAATCTTTTGGTAGTGGATGTAAGCACGGCTCAGCAGTTATTTAATATGGGGGGCGAACTCTCACGCATCGATCTCATTCTTTCTGAAAAGACCGAAAAATCAGTTTCAAAAATTCAAGCACTGCTACCAGCTGGAGCAACCATTACTCGCTCTGATTCAAGATCAGAAACAGTAGCTCAAATGACGCGTGCTTTTGAGTTTAACCTGCAGGCGTTAAGCATGCTGGCTCTGCTGGTAGGGATGTTTTTGATCTATAATACCATGACGTTTTCAGTGGTACAACGGCGTCAATTGACCGGACGACTCCGGGCCCTTGGTGCAACAAAGCGCGAGATTCTTACTACCATTCTTAAAGAAGCGGCATTAATTGGACTCATCGGGACCGTAATTGGAATTGTATCCGGATACTTTTTAGCCCAGGTATTGCTGAAGCTGGTCACCCAATCGATTAACGACCTCTACTTTGTACTTTCTGTTCAGGAGCTTTCTATTGGGATATATCCACTCGCAAAGGCAATTATGCTAGGTATTGGAGCAACATTGATTGCATCGTTCTGGCCGGCGCGCGAAGCCTCAGAGGCGGAGGTTTCAACCGTGTTAAAACGCTCATCCAATGAATCGAAAATAATGGGGCGCCTTTGGTTTTTGGCCGGAGCCGGATTTTGCGCCGGACTCGTAGGTATTGGAATTTTGCTGATCCCGGGCGGAGGTATTGCCGCCGGGTATTCATCACTATTGTTTTTGATTGTCGGATTTTCCTTGATGATTCCGCTGTTGGTCGTTGGCATGGCTCAAATATTTCGACCGATTTTCGGAAAATTCAATGGTCTGATCGGCAAGATGTCGGTCCGCGGGGTTGTGACGGAATTGAGCAGGACATCAGTGGCTATTGCAGCGCTTGTGGTTGCCGTGGCGGCAACAGTCGGGATCGGCATCATGGTAGACAGTTTTCGAACCACAGTCGTTTCATGGCTGGAAGCGCAGCTTCAGGCTGATGTTTATGTGCAGCCGCCCAGTGCTGTATCGAGAAAAGCCGATGCTGAACTGGCCCCCAAGCTAGTAGATTTGCTAAAAGAGACGCAGGGGGTAGCCGATTATCACAGTGTTCGAAGCGTGGATGTGAGTACCAATTTTGGGACTGATAATCTGGTGGCTATTGACCAGGGAGCCAGTGCCCAGCGGACCTATCAGCTTAAGCAAGAGGTTCCAAACTTCTGGCAGCGGTACACCAGCGAAAACAGCGTCATGGTATCGGAAGTTTATGCCTATAGAAATAATGTGGCGCTGGGGGATTCCATTTATATCCGAACGGATCGAGGGAAGACAGGATTTGAGGTCCAGGCCATTAATTTTGATTATGCCTCCGATATTGGAACCATCACCATCAATAGGGAAGTGTATAATCAATATTTTGATGATGAGGCCATTTCGGGCTTAGCGTTGTATTCCGCCGATGGAATGAAGGTTGACGAACTGGTGGAAAAGCTAAGGAACAGAGCAGAAGGGATACAGGAGGTGTTTATCCGGTCAAATCGCGGATTGCGGGAGGCATCAATAGCAATTTTCGATCGTACGTTTACGGTAACGATTGTTCTGCGAATGCTGGCAATGCTGGTGGCTTTTATTGGGATTTTAAGTGCTTTGATGGCACTACAGCTTGAGCGATCCAAAGAGCATGCGGTTCTCAGGGCTAATGGTATGACGCCCGGACAACTGTGGAACTATGTGATTACTCAAACCGGAACTATGGGAATCATGGCCGGTATTTTGTCGATTCCGCTGGGCATTTTGATGGCCTATATCTTGGTGTATGTGATTAACCTGCGCTCGTTCGGCTGGACGCTCCAGTTTATGATATCACCGGATCTTCTTTTGCAAGCGGTTGGATTGGCTATTATTGCCGCACTGCTGGCTGGGGTTTATCCGTCGCTTAAGATGGCGCAATCCAATCCCGCTGATGCCTTACGTAATGAATAGCAACAGAATTATGAAGAACTTTTTCTGGTCTATTGGTGCAATTCTATTGGTCATCGGGTTGGGTTTGGGATTTTGGTATGCCTCCGATGAAGAACCTGAAATTGAGGCCTCGGTCTCGGTAGCAGAGGCCATGGGGGGCGGCAATTTGGAAGGCTACAAGCGAGCAACCGGTCCCAGGGCATTTGAATTTCCGGAAGATCACGGACCTCACCCCGGATACAAAACGGAGTGGTGGTATTACACCGGCAATTTATTTACTGAAAACGGTCGCCAATTTGGATATCAGTTTACCATTTTTCGCAATCAGTTAAATCCGCCACAGGGAGATGCTGACAGTTTAGCCTCTGGCAAAACTTGGAATACCAACCAGCTCTACCTGGGACATTTTGCAATTTCAGATGTTCAGAATCAGGATCATATTTTTGAAGAGCGATATAGTCGCGGTGCCGCAGGATTGGCCGGTGCACAGTCAGACCCATATCGAATTTGGGTGGAAGATTGGGAAATCAGGCGAATGGATATGGAGGAGGCCTCCGACAAAAGCTTTCCGGTACATATTATTGCTTCTATGGAAGATGGGGCATCCATAAATTTGAATGTCAGACCGGAAAAACCCTTAGTGCTTCAGGGAGAGCAGGGCTACGACCGCAAGGGAGCAGGAGCGGGCAATGCTTCATATTATTTGGCTTTCTCACGGATGCAGACCAACGGATCGATTACGATAAATGGAAATCAATTCGAGGTAACGGGTTCAAGCTGGATGGACCACGAGTGGAGTACCTCGGCCTTGGATGATGGGCAAGAAGGCTGGGATTGGTTCTCTATACAGCTGTCAAATGGGTATGATCTGATGTATTATCAGTTGCGTAATCAAGATGGGTCGGTAAGTAAATTCACGACCGGCTCGCTGATCAGTCCGGAGGGAGAAAAAATATCCATTAGTCCAAGTGATGTGAAGATTGAAGTACTAGACCGCTGGGAAAGTCCCCATAGCAAGTCGGAGTATCCCTCATCATGGAAAATGGAGATTCCGAGATTCGACCTCTCGTTAAATATGAATCCACTTTTTCCTGATCAGGAGATGAATGTATCGGTGCGATATTATGAAGGTACCTTATCAGTTTCGGGAGAGATGAATGATGAAAAAATTACCGGAAATGGTTTTATTGAGATGACCGGATACGAGAATGACTGATGCTGTATCGTCTGTCCCTACGGAAATTGCTTACAAAAGGTAAGGGTAAAATCGGTCAAATCTTTGACATGCTATTGGTTATTATGTTAAAAAATAGGGAGTTATTTCTGTAGTGATAGCTTCTTGAAGTTTAATACCAAAAAGAGAGCGATCATGTCACTAGCTAAAGTTATTGAAGTTATTGCAGAGGGAAGTACGATGGAAGAAGCAGTGGAAAATGCCGTAAAACAAGCGTCCGAAACGGTACATAATATCAAGAGTGTAAACTGTGAAAATATTCAGGGCATTGTTACAAATAACCGCATCGAAAAGTATCGCGTTAATGCCAAAGTGACCTTTGTGCTTGATGATGCTTAGTTATCGTAAAGCAGATTTTAAAGATACTCTCTAAATTTAGAATCGTTGGTAAATATATTGAGAATTTAAAATTTGAAATAAAAATTGGAAGAACACTTAAGTACAGTACTCTCCATGTATTCTTATGTATTTTTGGGATGGTTATTCAAAAGTATTCTTTGCCCAACCCTCTGGAATACGGATTGCGAACGTTCTTAGGTAAAGGGTTGCCTCTGAAGTCAAAGTAAGAGGTTAATGCTTTCTAACCCCAATTAGTGTATTTTAACCCCCTGCTGCATGGTTAATAGAAGAAATATTCTTAGATTCTTACCGAAGAAAAACGCTATCTACCCAATGATTCATGTTGTTTATTTTGTTCTTAGCCATCTTAAAATTTAAGAACTGTGGAAAAGTAACGATACGTTCTTAGAAGAGAGCAATCTCTATTTTATCCTTTTTTATCATCTATAGTACTATTTTTATATGCCGCAATTAAGATCCTCGGAAGCTAAAGCCCAAGCACGGCTTGACAAGCTGAAACAGTATGAAATTACCAACAAAAATGTTGAAAAAGAGCTTGATAACTTAGTCAGGCTGGCATCTACTATTTGTGAAACTCCCATATCACTCATCAATCTTTTAGGTGCAAATACGCAATTTACCAAAGCCAGTAAGGGTTGGGATATTACTGAAATACCAAGAGAAAAAAGCTTTTGTCACTACACTGTTAAAGATGATGATCTCATGATTGTAGAAAACGCTGTTGAAGATGAGCGTTTTGCAGGTAGTCCATTTGTAAAAAAAGATCCACATATTCGTTTTTATGCCGGTGTTCCTCTCCAAACTTCAGATGGACATAATATTGGAGCTATATGTGTGATTGACAGAGAACCACGAACTTTAACCCGGCAGCAGAAAGATAGCCTCAATATGATAAGCAGGGAGGTGGTATCGCGTCTGGAACTGATCAAAAAGAATAATGAGCTCAAAAAGGCCGACATATTCCTTCAGAACTCATCTGATATCCAAGCTATTATTGATCCCCAATCACTGGTATACCTTGAGTTGAATAAAGAAGCTCAGTCATTATTCAATTGTTCTTACAATAATATGGAAGGTACTCAATTTGGGAAGAATATTGTTGACGATGACAAAAAGGAAACGATTATTTCATTTTTACGTCAACAGGATGAGCCAAAAGGCGAATATTTTGTTCGTATTGGGAATAAAGCGGGAGATGTCACAGCGCTAAATTTGAGCTTTACCTTGCATAAAGGGAAATGGTATATGACCGGACGTGATATTAGCCGGCGCGAAAAAGCGTTACGCGATTCTGAGTTTCAAAAGCAATTTTCTAAAAATATTATTAATCATTTGCCGGGCATTTTTTGTTTGACCGATGAAGATGGTTTATTAAAACGATGGAATAAAAATTTCGAGGAGCTAGTTGGCAAATCTCATTCCGAATTGAAAAATTCTCAATTATTATCTCATTTTGATTCAGATGATTCTGAGCTTCTTGAGATTGTGTTTCAGCAAGTGTTAACCAGGGGCAGAGGCGAAGCCGAGGGGGGACTGAAAACTAAAGAGCAGGGACTCGTACCTCATGCATTAACAGGTTTTCGTTTCATGATGGGGGGGCAGCGATATATTGTGGGTATCGGCGTTGATATTACAGAATTGCGTGAAACGCAGGATCAGCTAAAAAAGACCTTAACAAATATGCGGATTGGTCAGGAATTGGCTGATTTGGGTAGTTGGCGATGGGATCTCAATAAGAATTCATTGTTTTGGTCTCCCAAGGTGTATGATATCTACGATATTGCAGATGTTTCGCAAAAACCATCAGTAGAGCGTTTTATGGAGAAAGTCCATCCTGATGACAAGCCAATAGTTGAGGATGTTCTTGACCATATTACCTCTGGAGATCCTTTCATAGATTTTGAGCATCGTTTAGTAACTGAGGAAGGAGAGGTTCGCTGGGTTCGTCATTCTGGCCAGATTAATTATACTGCTGATGGATCTGTATCGCATGTTATTGGTGCAGTCCAGGATATCACAAGTCAAGTGGCAGCAAAGAAAAAGTTGGAGAAAGAGAAAGAGCTGAGTGATCAAATTATTAACAGCTTGCCCATTTCCTTTTTTATGTTCGACGAGAAAGGCAATGCTATTCGGTGGAATGATTATTTTAGAAAGGCTACAGGTCTCAACGATATAAAAATATCATATATGGATCCGCTCGATTATTTTCCGGAAGATCAAAAGGAGCGTGTTGCCGATACCATTAAGCAGGTGCATGAAGAGGGAGAGGCAACGGTTCAGGCAAAGTTCAGGAAGGCGGATGGGACCGAGGTTCCATTTCTATATAGTGCGTCTCTTTTTGAAGGAGATCATGAAACGTATATGATTGGCACTGGTCAGGATATTTCGGACCTCAAAGAGTATCAGGAGGAGCTTGATCGGTCGCTGAAGGAAAAGGAGGTATTGCTTGCAGAAATTCATCATAGAGTTAAAAACAACCTGGCTATCATTTCAGGATTGTTACAGCTTGAGGTGTTTTCTGTTGAAAATGAGCATACCCAGAAAATCCTCAAAAATAGCCAGATGCGTATACAGTCGATGGCCACTATACACGAAATGCTGTATGAGGCTGAAAACTTCCATGATCTTTCATTTGAAGGTTTTGTGGAGCAGATTATTTCGTCGGTAAGGGAGGTATATCATCAGGAAAATCAACAAATTTCTTTTGAGATTGATATCGAATCCATCAACCTTAATATCAATCAGGCGGTCCCGTGTGGATTAATCATTAATGAGTTAATTACCAATGCATACAAACATGCCTTTGATGATCAGCAGGAAGGATGTATTAATATCGTAGGAGAAAAATCTGATTCTAATATTCAATTTACGGTCAAAGATAACGGGGAGGGATTACCCGCCGACTTTCGCATCGAAGAACAGAGTAGTCTCGGTTTTACTCTCATAAGTTCGCTCATATCCCAGCTTGGAGCAGAACTGACAGTGAATTCCGGAGAGGGTACAACCTTTGTCTTCTCATTTCAACAGGAAGCTGTCCGTGGTTCTGCAAGTACGTTAGAGTATGCATAAATTGTTGACAGCAGAGAATGCTTAACGCTTTTTTACGTTCATTTTTTGCTTGTCACAAAGTATTTTAATAAATAAGGAAGCCAATCAAAGAAAGCTTTAAAACACTATTTCTATGAAACGTTTACTGGTATTCTTTTTAGCTCTTTTTATTTCAACAACTTTCTATTCGGCCGAAGCTCAGACAACAAGTTCAGGGGAATTGGAAGCTATGGCAGGATTTGCTCGGTCCGTTTCAGTTAACAACGGAACGGTTTTTATTGGTGAGGCGGCCAACCCTCATCAACCAGGACTTGTACATGTTTATCAGCGTACTGATGGCGAATGGGATGTGCAATTTGAGCTTTCCGCAGCTGATGGAGAAATTGGTAACGGTTTTGGAGTCTCAATAACAACCGACGATGATGCAATTCTTATAGGTGCTCCGGCATGGGATGATGAGCGAGGAGCAGCGTATCTATTTACGAAGTCTGTCGATGGATCTTGGAACCAAACGGCTCAGTTGGCTCTGTCGGATACTAGCAAAAAGGGTAGCTTGGCTTCCAGCGTAGCGCTAAGCGGTGACTTTGTTTTTCTGGGTGCACCCGCAGAGGCAGACGGCAATGGAGCTGTATATGTATTTCGTAAAACAGAATCAGGATCATGGAGCCAGAAGCAGCGTTTGGCTAATCCAGATACAGCACAGGGAATTGGTTTTGGTTCAGCTCTTAAAGTGGATGGGGCAAAACTGCTTGTCGGAGCACCGGAAGAAGGCGGCGCAGTACACGTTTATCGATCAGGCAATGAGGGAGCTTGGGAAAAAGAGGCAACCCTCAGCAGTGATCAGGTTGCTGATAATGCACGTTTTGGCTCAACATTGGGAATGTTCAGTGACAAGATTCTTGTAGGAGCTCCACGCGAGGCATCAGGTTCTGGAGCTGTCTTAGTATATGAACAGAATGCAGATAAATCTTGGGAAGCCTACGGCAAATTGGTGGCTTTTGATGGTCAACCGCGCTATGGCTTCGGTTCTTCATTAGCTATAGCCGATGGAAAGCTTTGGGTAGGAACACCCGGTGCTGATGATAGAAAAGGAGCTTTGTATCAGTTTGAATATAATAAAAGCAACGGAGAATGGATTGGTGTCAGCAAGATAGGCGGACCTGATCGCAAGGAGGGCGACCAGTTTGCAAGTACTGTTGCAGTTGATAAAGGTATTGCCGTGGCCGGGCTTACCGGTGCCGATTATGGAGCGGGGACTGCTGTGGTTTTAGAAATGGATGATACGGGGAGATGGTCCGTAGCTTCAAGGTTAATCAGCGAAAGCAGTTCTGTTCTTGAGCCTATTACCGGTAACAAAATCGACTGCAGCGACGGTAGTGCCTCTCATTTTGGTTGCCGCAATGTAAATCTTCTCTCCTTTCTTCCCATCGAAGAAATAGGTGGTGATCGGGGAGTCCGAATGAACGATATATGGGGATGGACAGATCCCCAAACCGGTAAAGAATACGCATTGGTCGGACGTATAAACGGTACGTCTTTTGTGGATGTCAGTGATCCCAAGAATCCCGTTTATGTAGCTAATTTGCCAATGACAGAAGGCGCCCGAGCCAATGCTTGGCGTGATATCAAGGTGTATAAAAATCACGCGTACGTAGTTGCCGATAACGCGGGTGAACATGGAATACAGGTGCTGGATTTAACCAAGTTGAGAGATTTTGAAGGTTCGCCGATGACGTTAGAAGAAGATACTATATATGACAAGGTGCACAGCGTCCATAATATTGTAATAAATGAGGATACAGGATTTGCATATGCGGTGGGAAGCAGCGGGGGCGGACAAACCTGCGGTGGTGGATTGCATATGGTCAATATTCAGGATCCTAAAAATCCTACTTTTGCAGGCTGTTTTGCAGATCCATCAACGGGACGAAGCGGAACAGGTTATACTCATGATGCGCAATGTGTAACGTACCATGGCCCTGACAAAGAGTATCAGGGAGAAGAAATTTGTATCGGTGCCAACGAAACTGCGATCAGTATTGCTAATGTAACGGATAAGGAAAATCCACGGGCGCTTTCAACGGCTTCATATCCCGATTACGCTTATGTACACCAGGGATGGCTTACCGAAGATCAGCGTTATTTCTTCCAGAATGATGAGCTGGATGAGCTGACCGGGAATGTGGATCGTACGCGTACGCTGATCTGGGATCTTTCTGATCTGGACGATCCTCAGTTCGTTGATGAATACCTGTTCGATAATTCTGCTTCGGATCATAACCTATATATTAAGGGCAATACGATGTATCAATCGAACTACGTAAGTGGATTACAGGTTGTTGATATCAGCAATCCCGAAAATCCCAAAAAGGTTGGATATTTTGATACCGAACCGTTTGGTAAAGATGAGCCCGGTTTTGCCGGAACGTGGAGTAATTACCCTTACTTTGAGAGTGATATTATTATTATGACCAGCTCTACGGAAGGGTTGTTTATCTTAGAAAATGCAGATCAGCCTGTAAAACCGGCAAGCGCACAGTAATTTTTATCTAATTCGATAATTATTTAGCAATGCAAAAATGGATATCTTTTTTGCTCAGAGTTCTGTTTGTAACGCTGTTTTTTGTGGGGTTATCCGCTAATTCACTTGTTGGACAAGATGATACTAGCGAAGAAAATCAGCGGATCTATGTCTGCAATCAGGGCGAAGCGACATTATCAGTCATCGATGTTGAAAGCAATGAAATTGTTGACCGTATTGATCTGCAGGAGCTGGGCTTTTCAGCCAATGCGAAGCCGCACCACACTGTTGCCGAGCCGGATGGCTCATACTGGTATGTAACACTTATTGGCGAAAATCGCGTGCTAAAATTCAACCGTGACAATAAGCTGGTTGGTGAGGCTAAAATGGAGGTGCCCGGATTATTATCACTACATCCCACTGCCGATCAACTGATTGTGGGACGATCTATGAGTGCCGTAAATCCACCGCAAAGTATCGGGATTATAAACCGATCTGATATGACGCTCCAAAAAGAAATTCCTACTTTTTTTGCACGTCCGCACGCATTGACCATCACACCCAATGGAAAGTGGACCTTCATTGCAAGTCTTGCAGAAAATCAGATCCTCTCACTTAATAATGAAACCGAAGAGACGGAATTGACTACTTTGGATGGGGATACCCACGTGTTTGTTGATTTTACGGTATCTCCGGATGGAAATACGATGGTGGTTACCGGACAGATGTCAGGCAAATTACTATTCTTTGATATAAGCAATCCGGAATCGCCTACATTGACCGGTAGCATTGAGGTAAATGCACAGCCCTGGCATCCGGTATTTTCTCCAGACGGCAAGCAGGTCTATTTTGGCAATAAGCAGGCGAACACAGTTACCGTGGTTGATATGGCATCGCTTTCGGTAGCTGGCGTTATTAATGGAAATGGATTAGCTCAGCCGCATGGAAGCGCAATGTCAGCGGATGGAAAATACCTATATATCTCGAATAACAATCGAAAGGGAACCTTTGATGCAGAAGGGGCATCACCCGCCGGTGCTCCGAATGGGACTATTACTGTAATCAATACCGAAACAAACGAGATTGAGAAAGTGATCGAAGTTGGGGCTTACCCATCCGGGATAGGAACCGATGCCCATTGGTAATTCCTAGTGACTTTTGCGTAAAACACTGGCTCAATCCAACTTAAACTGATTCGTAAATAATGTCTGATCGATTTTTATCTTTTGCGCTTATATGTATTGCCGTTTGGGTAGGCGGATGTAGCGGACCGGGGATTTTGGGTCAGGAGGGTACATCAGGAACATTTCAGAAGACGATCGCTCCCTTTCCGGTTTTTGACAGCTCCGGGACTGCTATGGAACATCCCTTTTTGGGTGGATTTAATGCCCCGCGCCCACAGTTTGTGGATATAAACGCGGATGGAGATCCGGATCTTTTTCTGCAGGAAAATTCCAACGAGCTCATGTTTTTTGAGAATGAGGACTCGAATTTAAGTTGGCAAAGTGACAAATACCATGACCTCGATATCGGAGAATGGTACCGGTTTGCTGATCTGGATCAGGATGGAGACATGGATCTGTTGGCCGAGCAGCCATATAGCTATATTAGGTACTATCGTAATGACGGTGGCCCGGAAGAGCCCGATTTTACTTTAGTGGCGGATACCCTTAAGGGTGTTGAAGGAGAACCAATATTTTCGGACCGTCAAAATATTCCTAATGTCACGGATATTGATTGCGACGGGAAGCTGGATTTGTTTATCGGGCGACTGGATGGGACTGTAACGCGCTATGAGTCGGTAGGTCGTGATGAGCGAGGCGTGCCACAATTTGAGTTAGTTAGCAGGAAATTTGAAGGCATCGAGATCGTCAAACAAATAGGTACCATGCATGGGGCCAATACGCTTACGTTTGTTGATATTGATGATGACGGTGATCAGGATCTTTTTTGGGGCGACTTTTTCGAGCCTAGTCTTCTTCTTATTGAGAATAGGGGATCATGCAGTAATCCGGGACTGCAAGGGGAGCCGCAGCCATTTCCTTCTTCCAATCCTATAGAGTCCAGCGGATATAATGCCCCTACCTTTGCTGATTGGGGACAGGATGGTAAAAAGGATCTCCTGATTGGCGTATTGGGAGGAGCCTATAATGCAAGCCAGACATTGGCTGAGAATTTATATTTCTATAAGCAAAACGATACCGGACGATTCAGCCAAGAAACCAAGCAGTTTTTAGACGGCATTGATATTGGAAATGAAAGCATTCCGGCAGCCGGTGATATTGATGGGGATGGCGATATAGATTTGCTGTTGGCGAATAAAATTGATCCCGGCGGACGGAAATCATCAACTGTTTATACCTTTGAAAATCGTGGTACGAAAGCCAAACCATCTTTGCATAAATCCCGAATGCTGAATTTACCGGATGCCTATCATTACGCCCCTGCATTGGGAGACCTGAATGGAGATGGCCTTGATGATCTGTTGCTGGGAACCTGGAAAGGGCGTATTGCTTACTATCAGAATACCGGTGATGAATTCGAGAAAGTAGAGGACACGTTTGTAGAGCTGGAGCGGGGCAGTAACAGTACTCCTGCGCTTGTTGATATCGACAGCGATGGTGACCTGGATCTTTTTGTAGGAGAATCTGGTGGAAAAATTTATTTTTATCGCAATGAAGGGGAAGCTCAAAATCCCGATTTTGTTCTTGAAAAAGATTCGTTTGCCAATGTTGAGGTGGGCCATCGGAGTGTTCCCACATTTTATGATATTGACGCCGATGGTGATTTAGACCTGTTTGTAGGAAGTAAAACTGAAGGACTTGTATTTTACCGGAATACAGGGACTGGGAAAAAGGCTGCTTTTGAAAAGCAGGTGCTCCCGATTGCTGTAATGGCTCCACGATTAGCTTCTCCTCAATTTGTTGATTTTGATGGCGATGGGGCCGCAGACTTAATTTCAGGAGGCCGCGGTGGTGGACTTGTCTATTTCCATTGGATTAGTCAATAAATTAGCCTGCTGAGGTATATGGACTATGTCGGTAGTATTTTGGGGTTGAATCCAGCCGAACATGAAGCCAGGCTACTCCACCGCCGGCCGTGTTGAGCCAAAGCGGTTGATCGGTAATCAAACTCTTAGTCACCTTTCCCACTGTCTCCCAAAGTGCCAGCTGCTGCGATTCGGGAGCATTCTCAGTAAAAACACCAATATGCGAGTAGTTTAGCTGTTGATCAGACGGCGTAGGGGCAATCAACTTGGCATCACTACCCAGATTATCAAAGACTGCAACATTTTTGCCGAACTCAAAATATTGCCGGAAGGGGCCCGGATCAGGGGGTAAGTCTATACTCGGAGTGCGGCTAACTACAAATTCAAAGGGTTGATTTAACGAGTATTTGGAGGCTGGAGGTGTTTCCCAATGGTAGGAGCGAAAGGGCAGGCTCGCTAAGAGATCAATAAAAAACAAGCGGAAGTTATCGGTTTGTTGTTCTAGTAAATCTAAAAATTCTGCATAGTTTAGTTGCCGGTCTTGCTGATAGATCTTGTACTTATATGATTTCCCTTTTTCAATAGTAATTTTTTTGGACTCGAGCATAATTTCATTAAAAATACTAGGTTTCAGCTTAACACATTATTCTGTTAATAATGAGCGGATATGGTTGCCTACTTTAGGGTTTCTAGAGTACCAATTTTAGTTTTATCGCTCAAATTCGCATACTTAACTTAGTCTTGTATATTATGATCTCTGAATTTAATTTAAGGGACAACTTAAAAAGAAAAACAGCATATGAATTATTCTATTAACGAGCGTTATAATTGTATTGTGATAGAGTTTAGTGGTAACCTGATGGGAGGTCCGGATGCCAATAAATTTAACGAGGATCTGCATGATTTGATTGATGAAGACAAAAAAGAAGTAGTGGCAGATTTGAGCAATGTTAAGTTCATGAATTCCTCCGGGTTGGGAATTTTAATAGGTGGACTTACAACCATGCGCAATGCCGGTGGCGATTTGCGTATTGCCGGGGCCGATAAACGAATTAAAAGTTTATTAATGGTTACTAAACTGATAACCGTATTCAATAGTTACAGAACGGTTGAAGAAGCTGTTGAATCATATGAAGACGATCCGATAGGAGAAGAGGAATAAACGTGATCGATTAGTTGCGATTTTTAAAGTGCCGCCGGATATATTCTTGCGGCACTTTTTTATGCGGCAATATCTCTACAATAGAAATTTGTATAAAATAAAAAAGGCCGCAAAAGCGGCCTTTAAAATTTGACAAGTGGATAAACGAAATTAGATTTCGTCAACTTTTCCAGTGTTTTTCCACTCTTGAATTTCCATTCGAATTTCTTGCGCTTTCTTCTTCATAGCTTGAAGAGTTTTACGAGCGCGAGTACCTGCAGCTTTATTCCCCTTGTTGTAGAACTTATTAATGTCAGGTTCCAATTGGTCTAGCAAATCACTCATTTCATCGAATCGGCTCATTATATGACTCCGTTTGATTAGTATTAATAATTAAAAATTTTGCTCGATGTAATTTCTTTTATACATCGAATGGTCGAATCTATGTATATGGAACTGTTGTGTCAAGTAAAAAAGCCCATTTTAATTCATTAAATGGACTTTTTCCGGAAAATGTGGTGATTTACAATTGGTTTCAGGAAAATAATTCATGTTCTACTGCTATTGATAACTGTAGTTTGTTCCAAATTTGGTAATTGATTAAAGTCTCGGGCTGTCGTAAGTCTTACGGTATGACTAAAATTGACAAACTCCTCTGGAATTTGATGTTCCTTAAATTCTGGATCCATCGCATCCCAACTTAAGTCACTTCCGGATTTATCATTGGTAAATATTTCTGACTCGTCTGCCTTGGAAAAAAGAAATAGTTCATCAGCCTGTAACTCTTCGCATAAAAAAGTAGCAAGACGAGGTAGTGATAAGGGCTCAACTTTATCTTCAGCAGCGTTTTGGACCAAAGTAGAGAGCAGCAAGACTGATTGGCTGGGAAGTGTGTCCAAAAATGAATGATCAAGGGTTAGCATCTCATTTTGACGGGTTATCAGATTTCGCTGATATGGATTAAGGCCAATAGCTGATACCCCCTCATCGGCGAAAAGGGCAACCAGGCGGTTGTTGAGGTCTTTGATACTGCGTACGGTAGCCTCATCTCGCATCACCCCGGTCTGGATAATGCGCTCTGTGTATTCACTGTCGGAGTGAATGATAATGGGGCGCAGATCAGAATTGCCTTGTTGTTGCGAAAGTGAGCGGGCCAGACTGGTTAGAAAAACTCCATTATCTAAATGATCATAATCGAGTGCTGCAATGTATTTCATATAAAATCAGTAGATTATCTATTTGAAAGTGATGTAGAACTGAAACTGTGGGGAAGAAGGTCTTCGCTAAAATGAATGGACTCGGAATCATCAGCATGGTGCAGGTGAATTTGTTTCTTTGGCAGATGTTCAATAATAACCTGCCGACAAGCACCACATGGACTGCTGAATTCACCTTTGCGGGTGTGTATGTCAAGGCTGAGTAGTTTCTGGCTGCCAAAAGTCAACGCTTTTGTAATGGCAACGCGTTCGGCGCAAAGTCCCATATTCCACGAAGAACATTCAATGTTTACACCCGTAAAATAGCCCTGTGCTGTTTCCACGATCGCCGAAACAGGAAAGTCGGATTCACCGACAACAGCCTTATCCAACAGCTGTTTAAGCTGTTCCATTTTGTTAATATCGGAATCCATAACTGGATTTTCGAGGGTGATATTTTGCAGGTTCTTGCTATCAAGGGCATGGGACTTCAATCCAAATTCTTGTTCCCAACTTGGTATCATGGATGCATTTATTTCATCCGTAAAAAGTTCACCGGGTTGATGTCCTTCGCTTAAGCAGTGAAAAAGAGCATTCTGCGTGGCACTAATGCTTAAGGGATAAGATATGTTTTCGATGCGTACACCGGGGAACCAGCTTCCACTTTTGCTGCGAACAATAGCTACCGAAGCTCTTTTAGAGTAGGGAACATAATTTTGCTCGTATAGGTCGTTGATGTCCATTATTCTATAATTGATGAAACAACCGCATCCGCAATTTTTGCTCGTATATTGCTGATATTTTTACCATATGATCGGTACGGATACGTTCGATTTGTTAAAATGATAATTGCCAGATCACGCTCGGGATCAATCCAGTAACTGGTACCGGTAAAGCCCAGGTGGCCAAACGTTTTTTTACTGGTCAAAGATCCGGCAGTACTGTTCTTTCCGCTTTTTCGGTCAAACCCGTAGCCACGATTGCTGTGTTTGGCTTGCCGCTTGGTAAATTTCTGTATGGTTGAGGGTTCCAGATAGCGGCGACCGGCATACCATCCATCATTCAATAGCATTTGGCAAAAAATAGCCAAATCTCTGCCGCTTGAAAATAATCCCGCATGGCCGGCAACACCATTTAAAAAATATGATCGTTCATCGTGCACTTCTGCATGAACTGTAGTGTCCCGAAACACGGTGTCGATTTCAGTGGGAGGAATCCGGTCGGTAAAATATTCACCCATCTTTTTTGGAGTGAAAAAAGTAGAAGACATCCCCAGAGGATAGTAAAATGTTTCTCGTAGATATTGATCAAGCGGTCTGCCGGTAACTTGCTCAATGATTTCACCGAGCAGAATAAAACCGAGATCACTGTATCTGTAATCAGTGCCGGTTTCATAGGTAAGCGGTTCATTTTTAATGGCTTCAATAATTTCTTTTTTTGATTTAAGGGAATCAACATACACCCGAAATGGGGGCAGCCCCGAATTATGTAGCAGAAAATTTTCTATAGTGATATTCTTTTTGTTACCACTAGAAAACTCAGGGATGTAGTTTCCAATCTTATCTGTCAGATTGATTTTTTCCTCTTCTACCAGTTTCATAACGGCGGCTGTTGTAGCGGTTGCTTTTGTAAGGGAGGCTAAGTCGTAAACTGCATCCTCTTTAATAGGGTTCAGCTTTTCGTAGGTTTCATACCCGAACCCTTCTTGGTAAGCAATATTCCCGTCTTTAAGGACGGTAACCACGCCGCCGGGAAACGTGGAGTCAAATATCGCCTCATTCATAATATGACCGATATTACGAAGCGAATCCCTTGATAAGCCCGATACTTCGGGTTCGTCGTAACGCACTGCGGTTTGGGGGAGATACAGCCCATGATTGACAGAGTACAAACCCGGAATGCTGATAGGAAGTCGTCCACTTAATTCTGATCCGCCAAACAAGGCAGGAACGGTACTCTTTACTTGATTGCCATTCGCTGCCCACGCTAAAAGTTGTACGTCGGTATTGGACAAATCCTGAACTACATAGGGGTTTCCAAAAGCGGCTAAAACTGAGGGTTTCTTACGGATTAGTTTCTTTAGAAAGGGCAATTGCTCATTATCAAGCTGTACTTTTTGCCCGGACTTTACATAGATAAATGAGCCAATGATAATAAGATCAGCTTTACGGGCTTCTTCCATCATGTCCTGTTTATCTTCATTGCTTGTCCGTTGATCTAACAAGTAGGAGCTAACATCGGGATGATAATCCCTGAGCTGTGAGACAAAAGAAGAACCTGTATATCCGCTTTTGCCATCCGAGACTGATACAACCATTACTTTAGGATATTCTGATGCCCGGATAGGTAGAATATCTCCGTCATTTTTTAGAAGCGTCAGTGATTTTCTGCTAATTTCTTCAGCTATTAACTGATTATCACGGGTATTGATATTAGTGCTTAAAGAATCAATATCAATTTTATTGTCTTTAAAAAGTCCTTGCTGCTTTTTCCACCTGAGGAGCTTGCGTACGGAATCATCAATGCGTTTTTCTGATATTTTACCTGATGTTACGGCGCGTTCAATTTCGTGGAGAGCTGTTAATTCGTCTGGACTCAGCAACATGAGGTCAACGCCTGCTTTCAGGGCTTTTACAACGGCTTCGCCTGGTGAGAAGTGGGAGGAAATTCCATGCATATCCAGTCCATCACTTACAACTACCCCTTCAAAGTTGAGGGAATCCCTGAGTATTTGACTGAGTATATTGGCGTCCATTGTGGCAGGTAATGCAGAGTCGGAACTGATTTTTGGAAATGAGATATGGGCACTCATTATGCTATTAACTCCATTATTAATAGCTGAACGAAAAGGCACCAGTTCGACAGTATCAAGCCGAGCCAAATCGTACTTGATTACCGGTAATGACAGATGAGAATCGATATCCGTATCGCCATGGCCAGGAAAATGTTTGGCTGTGGGAATCACTCCCTCGGATTGGACCCCTTCTATAAATTTATTCCCGTACTCTGCAACCACATGGGGATTACTCGAAAATGAACGGACATTAATGACCGGATTCATTGGATTGTTGTTTACATCCACAACCGGAGCAAAAATTTGGTTTACGCCCAGTGCCTTAGCTTCCTGAGCCGTTATTTTTCCCATCCAATAAGCATAGTCGGGATTTTGGGTTGCTGCGACCCCCATGGCATGTACAAATTGCGTCGCGCCATCAACTCGCATTGCAGCCCCATATTCCATATCCTGGGTAATCCAAAGTGGAATTTTTGAGGCACGCTGGAGCTTGTTGGTCAAAACGGTCTGTCCGTAAACTGTTCCGTTGAAGAAAACAAGTCCGCCAATTTTATACTCTCGAATATGGCGCAGCAGTTGTTGGTAGGACTCGCTGTCGTTGCTTTTATAATCTCCGTAAGCACGAATAAAAAACAGTTGCCCAATTTTTTCCTTCAGCGACATATTGGCTAGCAGTGAATCCACGGTAATGGAATCCACCGTTTTTTTAGGCTGGTCAGCTGCTTCGTTCTCTTTGGTATTAGGAGGTTGTTTAGCGATGTTGTTCAGTACGCTTTCCTGCTGAATACTCCCAACCGGAGGTGACGTTGAAGTGGTTTTTTGGGAAGCAGAGCATGATTGGACTGCGAAAAGTAAAAACGTACTGCATATAACCAGCAGTACTATGTTATTTGTAGAAATTTTCAATTGTTTAACCATGGATTTTCAGAGATGATATATGCTGCTAAATTAATGTTAACATAGTCGAATGCCGTTGCGGAATCAACATGAGCCGGAAACCTAATTGATTTAAATTATTTGTCTTCAGGTATGAAGGTCATGGTCTTAAATTGATTTTCACCAAAAAACGTACTGTCCTGATATAAAAATTTATATTGACCGTTTAGCCAGCTTTCTGTTTGATCTCCATAATATTGTGAAAGGGGATTTCCGGATTGACCGGTGGGATTAATAGACCAGGTTTTACTTAGATCAGAAAAATCAATAATACGTCGGATTGACGGTCCGAGAACCATTTCATATGGATCATTCCAGCTGTATTCTCCGTTATTGACGCTCATATCATGTCCGCTTACAGGATGTGGGCCATTATTGAGCAAATTATTAACGATCAGTTGTAATGCTTGTGGGGCATTGGGATCTTCAGCGGCTTCCCCAAAAAGTTGGGGCTTGAATGTGATGGTGTGTAACTGCTCCCATCTCCACTCGAACGGTTCGTTGCCATAATTTTGTTCAAGAAAATTAATTGCTTCGGCCATACTTTTTCTGACCATGTCGTCCCTTGTTTCGGTAGTGTCTTCAGTATTTACATCATCAAAAAAGGTGCTCCCATTTCGTAGAAAACGGCTTAACGCGCGGATGGGCATCGAAGAGAAACGCACAAAATTCTCGTAACCTGTTTCTCCCATATCATCAACAAAGGTGTTTTTAGCGAGATGGAGTAGAAAGACATCCATAATAGAGGCGGCCGTTTCTGATTTACCATACGTAAAATCCCAGTTCTCCAGGTATGAAATGGCGGTCTTGAATTGACGCTGGTCGCTGTTTTTCAAGACCGGAAGAATTAGCTGGGAAAGTTCGCGCGAGAATTTAGAATAGGTATCGTTTTGCATCTGCTGGAACAGTTGTGGAGAAAGTTGGTCATTTTCTGTCAAGTATTGTTCGATGCGATCGATGCGAGACCCAGGCTCCCAATACACCGAAATATAGTAGGGATAATCATCGCCGGCGGGAGAGGTGTTGGCATTAGCAATCCAGCCGCGATCGGGGTTTATGACCGTAGGAAGCTGTTCATCGGGTACATAACCCTGCCAGTTGTGTTCGGTATTCCAGCCTTCGCGCAATAAAATTGGATTTTCATCCCGGATGGGAATATTGGCCATTGATAGCTGGGCGATGTTACCCGCCTTGTCAGCGTAGATAAAATTCTGTCCCGGCACTTTAAAGTTGTAGGCTCCTTCACGAAACTCCTTAAAAGACTGCGCCCAGTTCATGGTTAACAAGGCTTCGATCTCATTGGTTACCTCGTAGCCGGTCCACTGCATAGAGATAACGCGGTCTTTGGTGTATTGCTGTTCGGGATATACATTAGAGACTATAGGCCCATGGTTAGTAACTTTGCGAGTAAGCAGTGTATCGTCAGCCCCTTTTATTTTAATGACCTCTTTCTGGATTTCGAACTCATCGTAAATTGCTTCATTGGCCAGCGAATCAATGACATATTCGTCAGGATTTTCGGGATTTATCGCCTCTACAAAAAAGTCTGTGTCGTCGAGCATGATGTTGGTCAGTGACCAGGCAAGGTGATCATTCTGCCCTAAAATAACGATGGGCGCACCGGCAAGCGTAGCGCCTGAAAGATTTCTGCCGTTGACATTCAAATGCGTTTCGTACCACTTGCCCGGCATGTTTAGCCCCAAATGTGGATCACCCGCTAAAAGTGGTGCTCCGGTAGATGATTTTTCGGCGCTGACTGCCCAGGCGTTACTGCCCACGTGCGAGCCCTGACGGCCCATAATTTTATTTAAGGTTTCATTCTTCTCGACCAGGGGTATCAGTGTTTGGGCCCAGTTGGCATCGCTTGTTAGATTCGAAGAAAGAAACCTGCTGTCGGGCAACAGTTGTGAGAATTTATCCTGCGAAAGAGTATCAGCAAAATATGCATAATTTAATTCTGACTTCCAGGCTAAGTTTAGCTCCCAGGCCATCATTCGTGCCAGTGCGATTGAATGTGTTGGGGTCCATGGAATGGGTTCCATGTCGGCCAGCGTAAATTGCATAGGCAGACTTTTAGGATTGTTGTTGACATAGGAGTTGACGCCGGCGGAATAAGACTTAAGCAAATTTTGGGTAGAGTCGGAGAGAGTGGGAGCTATTTGTTGAGCGATATCCCAAAACCCAAGGGTACGCTGCAATTTATCGTAGGGAAGGAGGTCTTTTCCCAGGAATTCGGCAAATCGCCCTTCGGCCGCCATCTGACTCAAGGTCATCTGCCAAAGGCGATCCTGGGCATGGACGTATCCCAGAGCGTAATATAAATCGTGCTTATTGTCAGCATAAATATGCGGCACGCCATGAGTATCCCAGTGGATATCAACCTGTTGCCGGATGGTATCGTGGCTTTGATTAGATTGATAATTGGGTAGCGGACGATAGAAGGTCCAGTAGATGGCAAGACTTCCGATTCCAATAATTAGGATGAATAGAAAAAGAGTAATGCGTAAAAATTTATTCATAAGTAGCGTTTAATAATTTTTGGCAATCAGGAATGTAGCAAACATAGCAATTAATGAGTAGCCGGAAAAAGGGTATGTTTCGATAGCAGATGTATTCATCCAAAAGTATGCTTGATTAAAATAATGTTATTCAGTTATGCTATTAAATAGCTGAATCATTGAAAATGCTTCAGAAAATCGATACTCTCTTTCATCAATAATCAACATCTAATTGCAATAAAATCTCAGTGATATGGATATTAAAAAAGTAGCAGTTATTGGCGGCGGTACCATGGGCAACGGTATTTGCCATGTTTTTGCCATGAACGGCATTCCGGTAAACTTGGTAGAGATGAATCAGGAGTTGGCAGATAAGGCGTTGGGGACCATCGATAAAAACCTGGAACGCATGGTTAAAAAAGAGAAGATCGATGCCCAGCAGAAAGTACAGGCCCTTGAAAATATTAAAACCCATACCGATACCAGTGAGGCGGTAAAGGAGGTGGATTTGGTGATTGAGGCGGTTCCCGAAAATTTTGAGCTTAAGAAGAAGGTTTTTGCTGACGTTGATAAAGCAGCGCCGGAAAAGGCCATATTGGCTTCCAATACCTCATCCATATCGATAACAAAATTAGGGGCAACCACGTCTCGTCCCGAGCGATTTATCGGAATGCACTTTTTTAATCCCGTACCGGTGATGAAGCTGGTGGAGGTTGTTCGTGGGCTGGATACCGATGAAGAAGTTGTTGAAATTATTGAAGAAACAGCAAAGCTGTTGAATAAAAATCCGGTTGAAGTGGCCGATTATCCGGGTTTTGTATCCAACCGGGTGTTGATGCCGATGATTAACGAAGCGATCTATTGCGTGTATGAAGGTGTTGCTGAACCCGAAGACGTGGATCAGGTTATGAAGCTTGGAATGGCACATCCGATGGGGCCGCTGCGGCTGGCTGATTTTATCGGCCTGGATGTTTGCCTGGATATACTAAATGTGCTTCATGATGGCTTTAAAGATCCAAAGTATCGACCATGTCCATTGTTGGTTAAGATGGTGGACGCCGGTAAACTCGGGGATAAATCTGGAGAAGGGTTTTATACGCACGAGTAAACAGTATAAATTTATTTTGAATTTTAGGCCCTCAGGAATCTGTATTCTTGAGGGCTTTTATTTTACTACCAAAACTTCCAATAGTAAAGGTAGTGTTTAAGGCGATCTATGAAATGTTGGCCTTGGAACCACCCGAAAACAAAGCATAAAATTATGAGGGTATAAATAAGTACTGTTGTTAAACTACTGGCAATGGTTGTTACTGCGTGATAGCCAGAAAGCATATAAATGCCTCCTAATCCTATACCGGGAAACATCCAGAACGCTACAATATTGATAAGCGCAAAGCCAAGAAAAGCACTTAATAAGGCGTGGGTTAGTCGTTCTGTTAATGTAGGTACCCGTTCGTGATTGCGCTCGTCAATATGTAATCCATTCTCACTCAATGCAGGTCATTTTGTTATTCCATGATTGACAACTTTCTAAAAGTAATTGATAAATAAAAGCATCTCCCAGTAATTTTTAGCTAATTAGGTGTTGTATGCTGTAAAAAAATGTTTCTCGTTTCCATTTTTATCATATTCTTGTTATTTGTTGAGGTCTTAACTTTTATTGAAAACGGAATTTATATGAAAATTTTCAAACCACTTCTTCTCATCGCCTTTTGCACATTGATCACTATTTCAATTGGTCATGCAGAAGGTTTCGAACCTACGGTTCTAACTCATAATTCACTTTTGACACTACAGTCTGATACGACTGATACCGCAGAGACCAAAGAGGCGGATTTGCCTCTTGAAGCCGAACGTATTGTTAATATAAGTTCATCAGAAGGTACCTGGATATCGGTGGATGTAAGTCCGGATGGCCAGCAAATAGCTTTTGATCTGCTGGGTGACATCTATACTATACCTTTTGAAGGCGGTGCGGCAGAACAGCTTACCGACGGGATGGCCTTCGATGCCCACCCGAGGTACAGTCCTGATGGAAAAAGTCTGCTATTTACCTCCGATCGGGATGGATCCGATGAGGTGTGGTACATGAACTTGGAAACCGAAGAGTTGCATCAGGTTACGAAGGGTAAAGACAACCGTTATCCTTCTGCCGAGTGGACTCCAAGCGGAGACTATATTATTGCAGCCAAAGGTGGATTGACCAACAAATTATGGATGTATCACAAAGATGGGGGGGAGTGGCGTACAGCTGATTGATGAACCGGAAAACCTGAGAACGATAGATCCGGCCGTAAGTCCCGATGGACGTTTTATTTACTATTCCCGTCGGATGGGAGCTTGGAATTATAATGCACAACTTCCACAGTATCAGCTGGGAGTGTATGATCGCGAGAATGGGGAAACGAGCACGATCACATCCCGATACGGCTCAGCATTTACTCCTGTTATTTCGCCGGATGGTAAGTGGCTGGTATACGGTTCTCGCTATGAGGATCAGACAGGCTTGGTGATTCGCAATCGTGATAATGGCGATGAGCGGTGGCTGGCGTATCCCGTACAGCGCGATGAGCAGGAGTCTCGCGCCACGATGGGCGTTTATCCCGGGATGTCATTTACTCCGGATAGTGAGGAACTGGTGGCTTATTACGGTGGAAAACTATGGCGTATCCCAATTGATGGTGGTGAGGCAAAAGAGATTCCGTTTGAAGTTAATACCGAAATTGAGCTTGGTCCACGTCTGGATTTCGATTATCCCATCAGTGATGACAAAGAAGCAATTGCCACGCAAATACGAGATGCAGAGCCGTCGCCCGATGGAGATCAGTTGACGTTTACGGTGATGAATAAATTATATGTTATGGACTTTCCCGATGGTACTCCGCGTCGCCTTACGGATATGGAGGTTACCAAGGCGCATCCTACCTGGTCGCCTAACGGCAGATGGATTGCCTTTGCGACCTGGGACAAAGATGAGGGCGGACATCTTTATAAAGTCAGACCTAATGGAGAAAACCTGCAAAAACTTACACAGCAGGCGGCTGTTTATGGAAGTCCGGCATGGTCATACAATAGCGATCGAATTGTTTTTCTAAAAGGTGCCGCAGAAGATTATCACGATGGTCTTGGTCCAGGGGCCTATTTTGGCTCGTTGGATGAAATTTCTTGGATTCCTGCTGATGGAGGAGAAGTTACATTAGTTGCCAAAGCCGATGGGCGATCTAATCCGCATTTTGTTAAAGACAACGATCGTATTTATCTCAACGATGATAATACGCTGGTTTCCATTCGTTGGGATGGTACCGAGGAAAAAGAGTATATAGAGATGACCGGTATTACGACGGCAGGATTTGGAAATCAAAGTGGCATTCCGCACGGAGAACGAATTTTGCATCCGGTTTCAGCGAAAGAAAATAATCCCCCCAGTGAAGCTTCACTGATTACGATGGCTCCCGAAGGAGATCAGGCGTTGGCGAAAATTAATAATGAGATTTATGTAGCTACGGTGCCTAAGGTTGGTAATAAGATCGATATATCGGTTGCCAATCCCGATAATGCACAGTTTCCTGCGAGAAAGTTAACAGAAATTGGCGGTCAATTCCCATACTGGGATACGGACGGGCGAAAAGTGCACTGGTCTATCGGGAACGGACATTTTGTGTATGATCTGGATGAAGCCAAAGCCTTCGAAGACAGCGTAAAAGCTGCTCAGAAAGCAGAGGAAGAGCTAGAGAAAAAAGCTGAAGAAGAGGAGGGAAAATCCGAGGAAAAGAAAGAATCCGAAAAGGAGGAAGATAAAACACCTGAAAAATATAGTCCGGAAGAATATGCCATTGAAGTTACTTACGAGCAGGATATGCCCGAAGGCGTGGTGCTTCTACGTGGTGCTCGCATCATAACGATGGATGGTGACGAGGTCATTGATAAAGGAGATATTCTGATTGAAGATAATCGAATTAAAGAGGTAGGGATGACCGGAACGCTGGATGTACCGTCCGGAACAGAAAGCATTGATGTTTCCGGCAAAACCATTATTCCCGGGTTTGTGGATACCCATGCGCATATGTGGCCGACCTGGGGCATCCACAAAAATGAAATCTGGAATTACTGGGCGAACTTGGCCTATGGTGTAACGACAACCCGAGACCCTCAGACTTCTACAACCGATATTCTGTCATATAGCGACATGGTGAATGCCGGGAAAATGCTTGGACCGCGCGTATATTCTACAGGACCCGGTCTTGGGTACTGGGCATATAACATTCGCGATCTGGATCATGCTAAAAACGTGATGAAGCAATATAGTAAGTACTATCACACCAAGTATCTCAAGATGTATATTGCCGGTAATCGTCAGCAACGCCAATGGATTCTGATGGCTGCAAAAGATCAGAAGATCTTGCCTACTACAGAGGGTGCTCTGGACTGGAAGATCAACCTCAATCAGCTTATCGACGGTTATCCCGGACATGAACACAACTTCCCTGTGTATCCCATATATGATGAGGTTGTGAAAGTTGTCGCCGAGTCTAAGATGGCGGTAACGCCCACGCTGTTGGTTACCTACGGCGGTCCCTGGGCGGAAGAGTGGTTTTATGCTAACGAGGAGCCATATAAAGATTCTAAGTTATCGTTTTTCACTCCGTATGCAGAGCTGGCATCGAAGTCACGGCGAAGAGGGTTCTGGGCTACCAAAGATGAGCACGCATTTTACAAGCACGCAGAGTTCATGAAAGATCTTGTAGATGCCGGCGGCTGGGGTGGTATTGGAAGCCACGGCCAGCTGGAAGGACTTGGTTATCACTGGGAGCTTTGGGCCGTACATTCCGGAGGCATGAACAATCATACTGCTTTAAAAGTGGCGACTATACTTGGAGCAAAGTCGCTCGGGCTTGATCAGGATTTAGGGTCCATTGAAAAAGGAAAGCTGGCTGATCTGGTTATTTTGGATAAAAACCCACTGGATGAAATTCGAAATACCAATTCGGTCCGCTGGGTCATGAAAAACGGCCGCTTGTATAATGGGGAGACGTTGGATGAAATCTATCCCCGTAAACGCAAAGCCCCTGAGCGATGGTGGGGCAATGATAAACCCGCAGGTGGATTACCCGGCATAAAAGAATAGAATGAAACGGTTAAATTTTATAGCTCAAGACTGATTTAGGAAATTAACTCAGGTATGGAAACGATTAAAATTCCAACTCCAAGACAGGTTGAACAAGCACGAGAAAAACTGGGTGATAAGGTTCGAAGAACACCCGTCTGGGAGTGGCAGAGTGATGTGAAGGATCAACTCTTAAGCAAAGAAACCAACTTATTCTTGAAGCTGGAACTCTTCCAGTATGCCGGTAGCTTTAAACCGCGCGGTGCATTGATGAATATGCTGGATCTCAGCGAAGAACAGCTAAAAAATGGGGTTACTGCAGTTAGTGCCGGCAATCATGCTATTGCTGTTGCTTATGCGGCAAAATCACTTGGTACTACGGCCAAGGTGGTGATGCCCAAAACCGCCAATTCGTTTCGCGTTGAGAAGTGTAAATCACACGGTGCAACAGTTGAGCTGGTTGACGATGTGCATGAGGCTTTTCGTCGTGTAAAGGAGATCGAAAAAGAGGAAAATCGAGCATTTATCCACCCCTTCGAAGGGGAACAGACTGCGCTGGGTACCGCAACAGTGGGACTTGAATTTGCTCAGGATGTCCCTGAATTGGATGCCGTTATTGTTCCAATCGGCGGTGGAGGATTATGTGCAGGAATATCAGCAGCAGTTAAGCAAATGATTTCTGATTGCAAAATCTACGGCGTAGAGCCGGTGGGAGCCGATAGTATGAGCAAAAGTCTTAAAGCTGGAGAGCCGGTCGAAATTGATGAGGTTGACACCATTGCTGATAGTTTGGGTGCCCCGCACGCCGCTCCATACAGCTTTGGATTGTGTCAGCGTTTTGTGGATGAAGTGGTGACCATAACCGACTTGAAGATGGCGCAAACCATGCGCATGATGTTTGAGGAATTGAAACTGGCTGTCGAGCCGGCCGGTGCCTCAGCTTTGGCAGCAGCAACGGGACCACTTTCTGATGAGGTGATGAATAAAAATGCCGGAATCATCGTCTGTGGTACCAATATTGATACTGAAAGTTTTTACAGCATATTGCAGAAAGCAAAATAGGTTAATTGGTGTTTCGAGAATTCCACGAAATACACAATAATTTCTGTTTGAACTATGATTGATTTACGAAGCGATACCGTAACCAAGCCCACGTCCGAAATGCGACAAGCAATGGCCGAGGCCAAAGTGGGGGATGATGTATTTGGAGAAGATCCTGCCGTCAATGCTCTTGAAGAAAAGATTGCTGATATGTTTGGCTTCGATGCGGCATTGTTCACTCCCAGTGGTACTATGGCTAATCAATTGAGCATCAATTTATTAACTGATCAGGGAGATGAAGTTCTGATCGAGGAAACAGGTCACATTTTTAACTATGAATCCACAGCGGCTTCGCACCTTTCATCCGTATTGCTAAGACCGTTACAGGGGGCGAAAGGTAAACTTTCAGCAGATTTGCTCAAAAATACTGTTCGCGGGCAAAATGAATGGGAACCCCGAACATCAGTTATAGCGCTCGAGAACTCTACCAACAAGGGAGGGGGCTGTTGTTACAGCGAGCAAGAGTTAGCCTCAATTAGTGCATTTGCCACTCAAAATAATCTGGAGATACATCTTGATGGAGCTCGCATTTGGAATGCAATGACGGCGACGCAAACAGAGCCTACATTTTATAGCCGTGTTTCTGATACAATGTCTGTTTGCTTCAGTAAGGGACTTGGAGCACCGGTTGGGTCAATGATTCTTTCTTCCCATAAAGACATTACCGAGGCGCGACGCATGCGCAAAATGTGGGGGGGAGGTATGCGTCAGATCGGAATGTTAGCTGCCGCCGCTGATTATGCGGTTGATCATCATCTGGAAAACCTAAAAGAAGATCACCGCAGGGCTAGAGAATTGGCAGAAGTGATTAATCGATGTTCCGGACTCACGATCGATTTGGGATCTGTGGAAACCAATATTTTAATCTTTGATGTTAAGGAAATGTCTGCCCGGGAAGCAGTGAAAAAACTTGCAAATAATGGTATAAAGCTAGTTCCGTTTGGGCCTAAAACACTTCGTGCGACCTTCCACTTCCAGATTACGGATGAAGATCTCAACAAGGTAAAGAGCACTTTCAATCAATTATTCGGCTAATCCTAACACATTATTGACGCTTTTCACTGTTTGTATAGGATTGGAATAATGGATTGTCACGTCCCACAATCTGCAGGGTATTGAAATCACGAACTCCAAGATGTAACCGAATATAGGGGCTGACAGCTCTTAGAAAGTGCCAATACCAGTTCTTTTCCATCTCTTTTCGATAAGCTTCAATAGCCCGATCCAGCTCGTTTTGGGCCTCAAATGGAGCGTGATAATACTGGGTAGAGTTTGGAACATTATAGGTACCCATATCTGTAAGCGATCCTCCGGAAACCGATCGGCTGTATTGCTGATCCAGCTGCAGGGAGGTTTCGCCCTCTTCATCTTGATCAATAGAAATTTTTGTGGTATCGGTTTCCTGTGCGGTACCATCCAGAGGTATACCGAGTAGCAATCCGGCCACAAAAACTACCATTAAAAGGTGAGTAAAATGCATTGCTGTCATTAAGTTATTCTTGGTGCGGTAACTATAACACAAAAACTACTAATTTGTTTTCCTTATGAGGATGATTTTTCGATTGCTGATATCAGTACTTCGGCTAAGGTTGATAAATCTTCTTCCGTGACTACCAGAGGCGGCACTAATCGTATCACGTTGCCTTGTGTACAATTTGATAGTATCCCCTGATGCATCATCTCTTCTACGACCGTTCGCCCTTCAAAAGAGAGTTCTACGCCGAGCATTAAGCCCTGGCCACGAATATCAACTATTTCGCTAACGCCGTTACTTAACTCATTTATTGTGTGTTTTAGAAAGTCTCCTTTCTCAGCGGCCTGTTCCGTAAGATTTTCATCAATAACGGTATTTAATGCTGCCAGTGAAGCTGCACAAGCCAAAGGATTTCCTCCATAAGTGCTGCCATGATCTCCGTAGCTCATCGTCTCTGCAACATTCTCAGAGCAAACCATTGCCCCAATGGGGAACCCACCGCCCATCGCCTTGGCCAGGCCAATGATATCAGGTTGTACTCCAAAATGTTCAAAGCCAAACATTTTGCCGGTGCGTGCAATACCGGTTTGTACTTCGTCAACAATTAAAAGGGCGTCGTGATGATGGCAAAGCTCCTGAATGAATTTCATAAATTCTTGTGATGCAACATGAAGGCCGCCCGATCCCTGAATGGTTTCAATTACGACCCCTAATGTTTGATTATCAAAATTGTTTTTCAGGGCTTCAACATTATTCATAGGGATTTTCTGAAATCCTCCTAAAAGCGGATCATAGCCCTTGGAGTACTTTTCCATGCCCATGGATATGGTACCCATCGTACGCCCGTGAAACGCATTGCTAACGGTCAAGAGTGGGCCCTGCTTTTTATGTGCCTGTCCGTATTTGCGTGCGGCTTTAAGACATGCCTCCATTGCTTCTCCACCACTATTACAGATAAACCCTTTATCAAGGTTCGAAATATCAGACAGCAACTCAAGCAATTGCGCCTGTGGCTTACTGTAATAGAAGTTTGAAATATGCATGAGCTGTTTAACCTGTTGTTGTACAGCTTTCACCACATTCGGGTGACAATGCCCCAAGCTATTGACCGCAATACCGGCCAGTGCATCAAGATATTTGTTGCCCTCTTCATCCCAAACATAGGCTCCCTTACCTTTTGTTAGCGTAATAGGATAACGATTATAAACGGGCAGATGATGCTGTTCGGTAAGCTGCTGATAATCCATATAATAACTTTTTCGAACTAATCTCGATTAAACTGTAACACTGTATGCCGATTTTCACAATAACGAAATCGGACAATTCTGATCTATAGTAATAAAAATTTCAGGGAACTATGAAAATTAAGCAGCTTGCCCTCGGAATTATTTCAATTTTCTTTATTGTAGGCACTAACTCCCCGTATGCACAGAAAACCGTTAACTCTGACTCTTCAAAGATAACATTCAAGCAAGTGTTACAGCCTAACCGACATCTCATCGGTTTTAATGACAAGGCCTTACCGGGGAAGGCGGGCTGTTGCTGCGGCAGGAAGCCAGAGAAGCAACGATCGTTTCACAGGGTGAAATGCATCTGATGAAGGAGATACCATTGATATTATAGGCGCTTATGAAAGATCTACAGCGTGCTGATGAGGTTGATAATTTGGCGATTGAAGTGAGTCCGCGGCGACTGAGCAGATGACCAAAAAACTTCGTGAAGGTAAAAGGGCCTATGATAATTGTATTCAGCAGTATCCATTTACTGTTTTCTTTTCCAATTTTGCGAATAAGCGCAATCTGTTGCTTCAGGCGGTGAAAGGGAATAAACACGAAGATCCGCTGTGGGGATTAGATGCGGCAGTATTTATTCCTAACGCTACGCCCGCGAAGCCGATATTTACGTTTGCAGAGTGGTATAAGTAAATAACCATTGAACGTACTGTTTTGGGGCCTTGTTGATGCAATAAGTATATCACTGTATCAATACTAATTTAAGACTCGATAAACTATGAAATACAAACGATTAGGGAATACCGGGTTGAAAGTATCTGAGATTTGCCTGGGTACGATGACATTCGGTTCATCTTTCTATAACATTGGTGAAGTTGATCTGGATCTGGCAAAGGATATTGTAAAGACCTCATGGGAGGCCGGTGTCAACTTTTTTGATACCGCCGATGTCTACTCCTTTGGGGAATCGGAACGAATATTGGGTAAGGCAATTAAAGATCTGGGTATCGACCGAAAAAAGGCGGTAATTGCCACTAAGGTGCGTGGACCGATGACCGAAGCTGCTGCCGAGGGTACTGGTGATGTGAACAATACAGGCTTGTCACGAAAGCATATCATGGAGTCTGTTGATGCCAGCCTGGAGCGTTTGGGAACTGACTACATCGATCTCTATCAAATTCATGGAGTCGATAATACGACGCCCATTGAAGAAACATTGTCCGCGCTAAATGATTTAGTTCGCCAAGGTAAGGTTCACTACATCGGATGCTCTAACCTGAGTGTTCGACAACTTGCCAAAGCTTTACAAATTTCAAAGGCTAATGATTGGGCAACCTTTTCTTCGCTCCAAGCATATTACAATGTTGCCGGTCGAGATTTGGAGTATGAACTGCTTCCGCTCAGCAGGGAAGAAGGGCTTGGAGTACTGCCATGGTCTCCGTTGGCCGGAGGGTTTTTAACCGGCAAATACCAGCGCGACAAAGAAGACCCGGCAGGGGCGCGACGCACCGATTTTGACTTCCCGCCCATCGACAAAGAAGAGGCGTATGATGTAGTTGAAGTAATGGATGAAATTGCCGATGAAAGAGGGGCCACAATTCCACAGATTGCACTGGCTTGGTTGCTCCATAGGGAAGGGGTAACATCGGTTATTATCGGAGCTAAGAAAATGTCACAACTCCAAGACAATCTGGGGGCGGCAGAGATAGAATTAACCGGTGAAGAAATTACTCGAATTTCGAAAATTACCGAGCCCTGTGACATCTATCCAAATTGGATGGTAGAACGGATGAATGGAAAACGGGATTTCGACTGAAATAACTAGATCTACAGTTCGAAAAATACTTCCCCATAGCGACAAATTTTAGCGGTCACTTGTACAGTCAGGTGACCGCTTTTCTTATGTTAAAAAAGAACTTGAAAACGAAAAGTGATCATGCCAAAAAGATAAAAAAAGTGGGATATGTAATTATGACATAGAAAAGTTATATCGAGTGGTTTGGTAAGCAAGTATAGATCTATAAATATGGCTCCCAATAATTTACAGTGATTGCTTCCACACGGTTGATATTTGAATTGATATTAGCACAAAATGAGAGACAGAGAATAAGTCAAGTCAGGATATTTGATACATGAAAAGTTGATAATTTATTGCGTACCAATCATTTATAAGTACTAACTATTAAAATGTATTACATTAAACATAGCCGCATTTCGTGCGGGACTTAAATAATTTAGGCGTGGACATGTATAAAATAAGGTCATGAACTGCTTCGATTGCTATCGGATATTATAAGTATATGTAAATCAACAAGTTATGAAGAGTTTTGTTTATTATGAAGGGGAGGTAGTAATCCCGGAATCAGCACCTTAATTATTTAGGCAAGTGAAGTATTTGTATTATTCAGACAATTTATCATTAGTAATTTAAAATACTTAAATACTTGCAATACATATATTTATAATAAACATATAAAAAGAATATAGATAAAAAGAGAGCATTTGGGGTCTTATTTTTAGTAAATCGTCTAGATTTGTAAAAAAGAAAGGCTGCCGATCTTTTTGATCGGCAGCCTTTTTGGATATTAGGAGTAAAGAATTTTCACCAGCAAATTGGCATCGTGAATCGAAAAATTATTTTCTGAAAACTTTTAGTCGACCAACGATAATCCAATGCGTCCGCGCTCCAAATCGAGCGATACAATTTTGAGTTTTAGGATGTCACCAACGGACACTATATTGTGCGGATCATCGACCTTACGATCGGCCATTTTTGAGATGTGTAAAAGCCCATCTTGTTTGACGCCAATATCTACAAAAGCGCCGAAGTCAACAACGTTTCGAACGGTGCCTTCAACATCCTGTCCAACACTTAAATCTTCCATCTTCATAATGTCTTCTCGGAGCACCGGTTTGGGTAGTGATTCCCGCGGGTCTCGACCGGGTTTCTGAAGGTTCTCAATGATTAGTTCCAAAGTTGGAATTCCGACTCCGATTTGGTCGGCAATTTGATCCTTGTTAATGTTCTCAAACTTCTTGGCAATCGCCTCTGTTTGGTCCTGCAAATTTTCGAGATTGATGTCGAAAAGATTGCATAATTTTTCGGTGGCTTCATAGCTTTCCGGGTGAATGGCCGTATTGTCCAATGGGTTGTCAGATTCCGGAATTCGCATAAATCCGGCTGCCTGTTGAAAGCGAAAGTCACCAACCCCCTTAATATTTTTGATTTGCTCGCGATCTGAGAAGACCCCTTTGGTCTCCCGACGTTCTACTATGTTCTTGGCAACACGACTGCTTAGGCCGGAAATATGGGCCAATAACGGTGCGCTTGCCGTATTTAGGTTCACGCCCACCTGGTTTACACAGCTTTCGACCACATCATCCAGCGATTGTGCTAACTGGTTCTGATTTACATCGTGTTGATATAAGCCTACACCTATTGACTTGGGATCGATCTTCACAAGCTCGGCCAGCGGATCCTGTACTCGACGTGCGATGGAGATGTTTCCGCGCTGGGGTGCGTCCAGATTTGGAAACTCTTCGGCAGCTATTTTTGATGCCGAATAAACAGATGCTCCGGCCTCGTTGACAATCATATAGCTGAGTTCTTCATCAGGATGTTTCTCTTTTCGTTTCTGGATGAAATTAGCAATAATTTGTTCGGTTTCTCGACTGGCCGTTCCATTGCCGATAGCAATGAGGTTGACGTCATATTTATCAATTAAGTCGCTGTATACTTCTTCTGCTTCAGCCACTTTATTTTGCGGCGGGGTGGGATAAGTGGTTGTACCTTCCAGATATTTACCCGTTTCATCAACGACAGCAACCTTGCATCCCGACTTATAGGCCGGATCGATGCCCATAACTACTTTGTGATCGAGCGGGGGCTGCATTAATAAATTGGAGAGATTGGTAGCAAAGGTTTCGATGGCGTGCTGATCTGCTTGTTCGGTAAGTTTATTTCGCAGCTCACGTTCCAGTGATGGAAACAATAACCGTTTGTAGGCATCTTCAACGGCATCCTGGATGGGGGGCACAAAGATACACATATCGTTTTTAATGACTACGTCGTCTATATTTTCGAGGGTGATGTCATCCCAGAGCTCAACATTTACAAAGAGTACATTTTCGCGCTCACCGCGATTAATTGCTAAAATTTGATACGGTTTTAGATTCTTGGCTTTTTGAGAAAACTCATAATAATCTTCGAAGTTGGTGCGCTCTTCCACGGCGGGATTTTTCTCAGTCTTGATGACGGCATGCTCCTGGAAAATATCGCGCAGCTTTTCGCGCACGTCGGCTGACTCGTTAATCCATTCGGCGACAATATTGAGGGCACCGGACATTGCGTCTTCGGCAGATTCTACTTGGTTTTCTTCATCCACAAACTTGGAGGCATATTCCATAGGGTCGCCCTTTTCGATCTCCTGTGCCCAGATAAGTTCTGCCAACGGTTCCAGACCTTTTTCTTTGGCCATATCGCCCTTGGTACGGCGTTTGGGCTTATAAGGCAGATAGAGATCCTCAAGCGTATTAAGATCGGTGCAAGATTTAATTTTCTGTTCCAGCTCATCGGTTAGTTTATCTTGCTCGTCGATGGTCTTAAGTATGGTCTTTTTTCGATCTTCGAGCGTACGATGGAACTCCAGCTTGTCCCGCACATTTCGGATCTGCTCTTCATCGAGTCCGCCGGTTGCCTCTTGGCGATACCGAGCCAGAAAGGGTACGGTAGCTCCATCATCCAAAAAATCGGCAACACTTTTAACCTGCTTGGATTTAAGGTCTAGCTCCTGTGCAATACTGTTAAAAATCTGTGAATCGGTCATGTGAGAAAGGTCGAAACTGTTTAAAAATTGAGATTGTTTGAAATTCTGAATTCCAAATTCTGAATTCTATATTTGGACTGCTGAAAATAATCACCCTAAGACTTTAAATACACATGAATTTTGATCTGGATTTAGTCCACGAAGCAGCGAAGGAAATTGCAAAAAAAGGAGGGGAGCATACTCTAAATTATTTCAATAAATCGTATGATATAGAACGTAAATCTGATGATACGCCGGTGACGGTCGCGGACCGGGAGGCCGAATTATTGATGCGGCAGGAGATAAACAATCGGTTTCCTCATCACGGGATAATAGGTGAAGAGCATGGTAACGAGAATGAGGAGAGCCGTGTGCAGTGGATTCTTGATCCTATCGATGGAACCAAATCGTTTATCCACGGGGTGCCGCTTTACACTACACTGATCGGTGTGGTAGTTGATGAGGAGCCAGTGATTGGCATTATCTATTCTCCTGTTCTCGATGAGGTTTGTGATGCTGCCAAAGGTAAAGGGGCACGGTTAAATGGTATTTCTTGCAGCGTACGTTCGTGTAATGATCTGAGCAAAGCTAGTTTTATGAGCACTGATTGTTACACTTCTGCCAACTTTGGTTACGGTCAGGCTTTTGAAACACTGGTTGATAAAACATACATCCACCGCACCTGGGGGGATGCCTACGGACACATGCTCGTGGCAACGGGACGTGCGGATCTGATGTTTGATCCTGTGTTAAGTATCTGGGACGCCGCACCGCTACTCACTGTTCTGCGTGAGGCCGGAGGTGTATTCTGTGATACAAAGGGAAATGAAACCATTGAATCGGGGAATGGGTTTTCCTGCAGCCGAGAACTGTTGCCGGAAGTTTTAGAAGTGTTTGAAAGTATTCAATAAAAAAGGTCGCAATGCAGAACATTGCGACCCAATAACACTTAATCGATTACTAATTACATTTCGAGAACCACGCGGAAACGTGCTTCATTGTTAATCATCCGATCATAAGCCTCATTTGCTTCTTCCAGTGGATAGGTTTCAATAGTCGGCGTGATATCTGTGAGCGCGCTAAAGTCGAGCGTGTCTTCTGAATCTTTAGCCGTACCACTGGGCCAACCGCGAACGGATTTACGTCCCATGATTAATTGAAACGGACTTACCTCAACCGGTTCACCGGTAGCAGCTACAATCATCAGCGTGCCATCGGTACCGAGGCCGTCAATAACAGAAGTAATGGCATCACTGTTAGGAGCTGTAGCGAGTATAACTTTGGCTCCACCAAGTTTTTGTAATTCTTCAGCCGCATCATTGGTTTCGGTATCAATAAAGTGATCGGCGCCTAACCCATAAGCCAATTCTCTCTTGTCGGTGCCACGTGAAAGAGCCACAACTTCGCATCCGAATTTATGAGCATACTGTACGCCCAGGTGGCCAAGTCCGCCAATGCCTTGAATAGCCACCAGATCACCGGGATTAAGATCACTGTTACGAAGCGCATTAAAAGTGGTGATTCCTGCACAAAGCAGGGGAGCGGCGTCGGCGGAATCCAGCGATTCTGGCACGGCAGCGAGCGCATTTTGCGGAGCCGTCATATACTCAGCATAACCACCGTCAAAGCTAAGTCCTGTTATACGGGCATTTTCACAATTGATGAAATCACCCTTTCGACATGCTTCGCATTCGTGGCAATGTCCGCCATGCCAGCCAACACCAACACGTTGACCTTCGCTCCATTCAGAGACGTTACTGCCTACTGATTCAATAGTTCCAATCACTTCGTGTCCCGGTACCCGCGGATATTCAATACCCGGCATGGTTCCGTCCTTAACAAAGGCATCGCTGTGACATATGCCGCACGCTTGCACATTTATTAAAACTTCATCCGACGAGGGAGCGGGAATGTCTTTTTCAACGAGTTTAAAATCTGAACCCGGTTCTGATACTTGCATTGCTTTCATAGAGTTCATAAGAGAATAATTTTGCGTTAAACTTTTTACACATCCGCATAACAGAAATAACTGACTAATCATTTACAGCTGATGGAACAATTTAAAAAAGCTTCACTTAGATTTATCGGAAAGTGTAAGACTCCTTATATTATTGCGTTACACTAATGTGTGACAAAAAATTAGAAGTGACTTTTAAATATTTAACTTGATATTGCTCATGCGTAGAAATTGTATTACTTCTTTTCTTCCTGCTCTTCTTTTGGCTGGTTTTATGATTCTGATGATGGTGACGGTTCCTGATATAAAGGCCCAGTCTTTTGATCATGAAGCTTATCCAAAATTGGATTTTGACTTCCTCAATTTGGAACTCAATTTAGGTGTACAGCCTCAAAACCTGCGTATTGATGGAGAAGCAAAATATAGAGTTAAGGCAAATATTAGTGGAGCTGATACACTGACCCTATATGCCTCTCATTTGGATATCAGCAATGTTTCTGTTGATGGAGAGCCGGCAGACTTTTCTCTCCAAAATGATTCCCTGTTTGTACTTGTGAATGATTCTGCTCAAGTGGGTTCGCAGTATGAAGTAAATATCCGATATTCGGGACGTCCAAAGTTTGGTGTATTACAAAATGGGAATGAAACGATGTGGAGTTCCCAGCTACCACGAGCTCAACGCCACTGGATTCCTATCGTTGATCATCCGCAGGTAACGCTGAAAACGACATTTAATATTTCAGTTCCGTCGGGTGTACAGGTCTGGGCTACGGGAGCAAAAGTCGGCGAAGAGGTGCGTTCGGTGGATGCCATGCGTTATCAGTTTGCATCACAAAAAGAGGTTCCTGCTTCCAGCTTGGCATTTGCAATCGGAGGTTTTAAAAACCAATCTGCCAGTTATGGGGAAAAGAAGATAAATTTGGCTGTAGAAAGACCATTGGTCAATGAAATGGATTCGAAAGCAATACTGCAGAGTGCGCAAGAATATCTGAGGTCCGTAGAGGAAAAGATGCAGCGGCAATACCCTTTTGAACAGATGCAGGTTGTGGTACTGGAAGATCACAACGGAGAGACAAAATCGTGGGGAGCATCAACCATATTTTTATATGAAAATAGAGGAGATTTGCACACGCAGCTGATGCGAGGCATAATCGGCCAGTGGTTTGGAGTGCAGCAGCGTGAGCGGCAGTGGAGCCAGGCCGATGCTATTACACTGAGTCAGACATTATTGTTCCAGGAGTTCATGCCGGACAGCAGTATGTTGAGCAGCAAAGATCAGCCTAAAGATTTTGCGGGATCGATTTACCAAGAGTTTGGACCGGAGCGATGGAATAGTTGGCAAAAGGGAATTTTAAATTGGCAAAATGAATCTATAACCGCATTTATGCGGGACACCCTTAGCGATATGCAAAATGTTGGCGGGGTAATCAGTTGGGAAGACTATGCGAATTTTTGGTACGATCATATTGGTCAACCACTGTTTGACCGTCCGCAATTTTCTTTTGATACCTCGGAAGCATTGTCTCGAACTGATTCGGTTGCCTATAAGGTTTATTACGATTTGAATGAGGAGGATGGAACACTAAAGCTTCGGTTTGAGGCTACAGAGGGTTATTTCGGAGAACTCACAACAATAAAAGCGTACGCCCAATATCCGGGGAACGTTGATACCTCGGAAGTGACATTTACCGGCAAGGAAGATTCCATTTTGTTACAGGTTCAGCCAACGATTAATAATCTTCAATTATCCTATAAAGAGTACCCAACGCTGAAACTCGACGAGTTTAAACCGTCCTCATTTTTGATCGATGATCTTCGGAATGGAGAATCGGTCGAGGAACGTGCAAAAGCTGCCCGTAAACTGGGATATCACAGCGACAATCCGGACCTTCAGCTGGCTATTCAGGATTTTATGAAACGGGATCTTGAGCCCAAAGTGGAGGCGGGACTGCTGTTGTCTATGGCAGATATCACGGAAGGAGCATCGGGTACTGAGCAAGTATTTTTGGATGCACTGAAGAGTGATCATCAGGTTATTCGTGAGGCCGGATTAATGGCGCTGCAAAATTATCCTCAGAATACTACAGTTGTTAATACGGTGCAGGCAGTAGCACAGCGAGCTGATGAATTTCCAATGTTCAAAAAGGCTACGCAAGTATTGACGGCAGTGATGGCTGAGGAATCATTCAGTGGATTTGTAGCGTCTGTAGTTCAGTCGGATACCGTGGGGCGTCGATCTATTTTTGGTATCAAGCAGTTAGCCAATGTAGGACAGATTGAAGATGCCGTAGAACAAGCTAACTTATTTACAGAAAATGAATATTCGTATGATATCCGGAGTGAGGCGCTGAAGATTTTAACTCAACATGACCATGCGGCTTCAAATTGGTTGTCGCGTGCTAAAGAGCTGTTTGAAGAAGCCGATCCGCGTATTCGTTTCCTGGTTGTCCGGGGATTGGAGCAGAATATAAACGATGAAATACGAGCGTTCCTTACGGATTACAGACAGGATGAATATGATGTCCGCGTGCATCGCAGGGTTGAGCAAATGTTAAACTGATAAGACTCAGTTCACAAACACAAATTACCTGTCAGACTGATAAAATCTGACAGGTAATACAAAAGAGGGTGGACATTTATGGATGAAAGCCTTGCACTCGTACGCCATGGATGGTTGTTCCCGTTTTAGGACCCCCGTTATCCTGTACTTCCACTTTCAGAAAGAAGTTCTGATAATCGGTCGTACTTTCGGAGGTTCCGGTTCCCGTTTGGGACCAATAACTTCTGTTTTCGGGCTTTTGATACCAGGTATAGGAATATGAGCCGCTTCCTCCCGAGGCACTTACCTTCCATGTTTCATAAGTACCGGCTTGAATATGGGTGGGGCCCGATATGGTTACGTCCAGCGGGGTATGCATTCCTATGCCCCAGTCAGCGAAGGTATCCTGGATTAGGTCATGATTAGCTCCGTTATATGCAGCAAAGTCAGCCGCTTCCATGGCATCGCGGAACTCCAAAAAGTCGGGTCCGCCTGTTATGCGGTACAGGGCGTCGAACACCAGGAAATCGAGGTCACTGGCACTCATTTTGCCCCGCAGATCCCAGAGGATGGCCGAGAAGAATTCGCCTCCGGTATGGGCTGATGCATCGACATCACCATATTGGTCACGAGGAAGTTGCGAATAATCGGAATAATATGGGTTTGACATATCGCGTTCGGCAAACGGCAACGCATATTCCAGGATCCTGGAGCGATTGGTAAATGACCCGGTAAAATAATCAGGTGTACCTTCGCTGATGGCTCCCTCTTCGTTGCTGCTGGACTGTATACCGCTTTGGATATCATAGATTACAGCATGCCCGTATTCATGATGTACCACCTTGTCTTCTTTAGCAAAAGGATAGGCGTCAGAAAAGTATATATCCTGCGTTGACGAACTGAAACAGGCGTTATTCGGACAGGTGGAATTGTCATGGGCAGTGGCCGTTAATTTATTAAATAAGTTATTGCTGGCATCCAGATCCTCAACAAAATTTCGACGGAAATTATCTACGTGATAATATAGGCTTGCCTCGTCAAAATGTGTGTTTGAGGTACTGTATTGAAAGCTATGGGATGAAGAATATGCCTCGGAAGCGCTGGCATTTTGTACATCAACATAAGTTCCGTCAAGATACCCGTTGCCTAAAAGACCGTAGAAGTCTCTATTGGTTACTGAAGAAAGACCCGGGTGCGTGGGATAGACATTTCCGTCACCCGTCACATCCGTCAGTTGATTCAATTTTTCCAGGATTTCCCCGGAGTTTGCATCGACCATAAAAAACCAATCGGTCAATGGTTCCTCAGAAAATAGGACAAGTTCCCAGGCCAGACGAAACTGCTCATCGGTGGGATAGATGACCAGTTCGGCGCTCGATTGCAGCTTGGTTTCGTTGGACAGATTCAGATCAGACTGGGCGGCATCAACAGCTGACGCTTTGGAGACCGACGGGCTTGTAGAAAGGTTGATGTTGGGATAATATCGGCCGTTGGCCATATCTACGCGGCCGTCGGGGCGCAGGTGCACCTTGTACTCGGCTTCGTACACCGGAACGCCTTTGACGGTCTGGTTGAAGGTAACGTGGCGGATGCCGCGGTGCATTTGGGTTTTCACATGCTGCAGCCGGCTCAGGCTTTTAAAGCCAAACAGGGTGCCGTGATCTGCGAGAAAGTTGCGGGCGGCCTGTTCGGCGTTGCCGGGATACGTTTTTTTGGTGAGTCCCGAAAAGATGGACGCCGGCAGACCGGTGCGTTTATTCCAGCGCACTTGCCATTTCGACCCGTTTTGGTCTTTAAACTGCTGCCAGATCGCCTTGCGGATCGAGTCGGCTTTTGCAGGCGGTGTGCCCGGGGATATTTCTGATGGAATACCGGATATGGTTGTAGTTTGCTTATCATCACTGACATTGCTCATCGGCAAATCGCAGGACGCGAGCACGAACAGAAGCAGCAGATAGGTTAGGTTGAGTCTTTTCATAATGGAACCTCCATATGTTTTGATTATATTGGAGGTGTATGATGCCATCTGTTAAACGGATGACACATATACACCGGCCCCCGCAGGTTATTTTCCGGTCATCTTGCAGGATTCTGGAAATGCCTAGGGGGCTTTTTATTTGTTAGTTATGCTTTATAACAAGCATATTCTTTGATTTTTTAATCGTTATACCAATCATAATTTCTTCCAATTTTGTCCAATGTTATTTTGTGGATAATGTTGACCGAACTGCTTTCGATAGTTATCAATTTGGCCTCAGGTTTGGACTGTTCGGTTTCTCTTCCAAATATAAAGAGCTGGGTTCCATCCTTATTCCAGAGGGGGTTTCCAGCAAATTGAAATCCGGTTTCGATGTTTTGGATCTGTCTGCCAGCAAAATCATATATAAAAATGTCATTCCCTTGAATATTCCATTCAAATGCAATACGATTTCCATCAGGACTCCATTTAGGACGGGTAGCGTTTCCATTTTTGGTAAGCCGCTGCAGGTTACTGCCATCGGCATTGATCCGATATAGATCCTTTCGAAACCGCAGGGAATCGGCCTCCACATAGTCCCGGTTAGAGACAAAGGCAATCCGGCGGCCATTGGGGCTCCAGGCGGGATGGGTCTCGCTGGTGCGGTTGTCGGTGAGTCGGCTGACCGCATTGGTGGCCACATCATAGGTGAACAGCTCGTAGTTGGTCCCCAGCTGGCAGTTGACGCACTGGTGCCAGACGATTTTGGTCCCGTCGGGGCTCCAGCGGGGAGACGAGCCGGGCGTGGGAATATGAGAGTTTTCTCGTTCGTGCAGCGGGCGCATGTTGTTCCCGTTGGCATCCATCACATACAGTGAAAGTCCGTTTGAACTGGCCCGCAAAGAGGTCGAAAACACAATTTGTTGGCCGTCGGGGCTCCAAGAGGGCTCATGAGCTTCGTGACCGTCTTCCAGATGGGTCAGCTGCTGCAGCCCCGAACCATTAGCATTCATACGATAAATTTGAGAGTTGCCATTGGCGTCTTCAGCGGCAAAAACAATCTTGCCGGGAATGTCCGGGCGGTCGTCATCACCGTTGCCCAATAAGTTGCAGGAAGTAAGAATTGCTAAAAAAAATAAAACAGGAAATGTAGTTTTCATAGGTTCCCTTTTGAATATTGTTTACTATTTGTTGTCTCCTAAACACGGGAACCCAAAGCGTAGCACCCTCTCGAATATTTAATAATAAATCTCGCAAAAAAAAAATAGGAATAACAAGAAAACTTTCGATTCCCTACAGTTTAGCTGATAGGGAGCGTCGCAAAACGGTGATCCTTAAATGGTTATCTCAACTTAGCTTACCCCTAACCCTTAGGCCGGCAGGAGGCAGGGAGTGATCTTGGTTTTACGTATATAAACGGGCATAGGTTGAATGTAAACATAGATTTCTCAGCTCGATGAATCGGGATTCGAAATGACGACGGGTTTTACTCAATATACTCACTACTAAATTTACCCCTGTCGAACCCATTTCATGAGTTCTTTCCAACTGGTGCTTTTGCCATAGCTGAGTATTCCCACACTGTATATTTTAGCACTCAGCCACATTGTTCCCATGAAGGTGCCGATCATCAACAGAATGGAGAGCGATATTTGCCAAAAGGGGACATCTGTAATGGCGATACGGGTAATCATCACGATGGGCGTGCAGAAGGGTATCAGTGAGCCAATGACTGAAAGCGTGCCATCGGGATTGTTCATCGTTTGGAACATAATGATATAGGCTACAAAAATCGGAACCATTACAGGAAGCATATACTGTTGAGTGTCTGCTTCTGAATCTACGGCCGAGCCAATAGCTGCAAAAATGGAAGCATAGATCAGGTATCCGAGGATAAAAAAGATGGCAAAGTAGATAATCAGCGAAGTGTCAATGGCGGGAATCGTAAACGCTTCGGGATCAATACCTTGTGGGGCTTGTGCTGCTTGGGGAGTATCGGGCATATTTGACATTTGCTCGGTGAGAAATATCCCGGCTAACGGTCCTGCCGCTGCGGCGAGTCCCAGGAGAGAAGCGACCCAAAAAGTCATTTGAGTGAGCGCTAAAGCCCCTATTCCCGCTAATTTCCCAAAAAGTAATTCGATGGGTTTTACCGATGAGGCAATAACTTCAATAATGCGATTGGTTTTCTCTTCGATGACGCTTCGTGTAATAAGGCCGCCGTATCCAGAAATTGCACCAAAAATAATGGCACCCATGATGAAACCAACTATGGTTAAAAAGCCGGTATCATCTTCGGTTTCTTCGCCGGTTTCGGTGAGTTTTGTTGTTGTCAGGGTAATATCACTTTCATAAATCTTCTGAACATCTTCAGACACGTCTGCCCGGGCAAGCCGCTCATTTCGGATAACTTCGCGCAAATCAGTACGCAGGGTACTTTGCAGTTTGAGTCCGCCACTGCCGCTGGATACAAATTCAGGATCATTTTGTCCTTCAATATGCGTTTCATCAAGAACGATAAACCCATCGATTTCTTCTTGCTGGACTAATGCCTGCAAAGAATCTTTGGTCAGATCGGATAAATTTTTATAGCGATCGGAAGCGATTTCTTGCAGGCGGGGATAAAGCACTTCGGTTTTGTCGGCTATACCGATGGTCTGTTCAGTATCGGAATCCCACAATGATATCCCTATTACAATGCCAAAAAAGGCAACCATCCCCAGTGGAATTAAAACCGTTGCAAGGATGAAGGCTTTAGAACGGATGCGGGTGATGTATTCCCGCTTGAGTACGAGTAAAATCTGACGCAAACTCATGAATTAGCTTAATTCTTTTGGGTTAATATTATCTTCGCCAACGGTAGAGATAAAAATTTCGGTAAGGGAAGGCTCGACGCGCTCAAATTTGTAAATTTCGGCGTGATTCATGGCTTTTTTAAGGATATCCTGCATGGATTGCCCGTTGAGTACCCGAATTTCGGCGTAATTGGCTGATCGATTGTTGATGCGAACATCTTTAAGTTCATCGAGAAAAGCATCATTTCCTTCAAACTCGATATTGATGGTATTCTTTCCGTAACGCTGTTTTATTTCACGCAGGTTTCCGTTTAACACAGCCTTACCATTATTAAAAAGGCATATATCGTCACACATCTGTTCGACTTGTTCCATGCGGTGCGTCGAAAACAAGATCGTATTACCGCTGTCACGCAGTTCGATAACGATCTCCTTAAGCATTTCGCTGTTGATGGGATCCAGACCGCTGAACGGCTCATCAAAAATATAGATATCGGGATCGTGCGCAATGGTAGCGATGAACTGAATTTTCTGCGACATCCCTTTGGAGAGTTCCCCGACCTTTTTGTCGAACCAGGCGGCCGCTTCAAAACGGTCGAGCCAATAGCGAATTTTCTTTTTGGCTTCCTCATGAGAGAGTCCCTTGAGTTGGGCAAGGTAGATCAGCTGTTCCCCCACTTTCATTTTCTTATACAGTCCGCGTTCTTCAGGCATGTAGCCTATCATGCTTTGTGTCTTTGAACTTACGTGATAGCCGTTGATGGTTACTGTACCACTGTCGGCAATAAGGATATGATTAATAATGCGGATAGCAGTTGTTTTACCGGCCCCATTTGGACCGAGTAACCCAAAAATGCGTCCCTTTGGGATTTCAAAACTCACATTGTCAACGGCTCTTGTATTGCCAAAGGACTTTGAAATATTGTTTACTTCAATTACAGCCATATGTGTGATTGATGATTATTTTTTACTGAAAGTATGATAAAGTTTCAGATAAAGAAAGATTTTGATTGAAGCATAAAGTTTTGATTATTTCAACATACTTTAACTGCGGTAAGATATTGCTCTGCAAAGAGTGTTACAGCTTACTTATAATTCTATATTACAATGAAAATATTTCATCTAAGCGCCGAATGTTATCCTGTTGCTAAAGTAGGTGGATTGGCAGATGTGGTTGGGGCGTTGCCGAAGTATCTCAATAAAGAATTGGCCCGTGCTTCAGTAGTAATGCCAAAATATGCCAATGAATGGATAGATAATCATACATTTAAAACAGTGTTGCAGGGCAGTGCACCACTGGGAGATTGGCATTTTGATTTCACGATCGAGCGTGAATCAAAAGATACGCTGGGATTTCCGTTATATGTGGTAGACATTCCCGGTCGGTTCGATCGCCCCGGCGTTTATACCGATGCCGATACAGGTAACAGCTATTGGGATGATTTTGAGCGTTTTGCCAGTTTTCAAATTGCTGTATTGGATTGGTTTAATGGTATGAAGGAAAAACCCGAACTGCTTCATTGCCATGATCACCATACCGGGCTGGTCCCATTTATGCTCACGGAGTGTTATCGTTATGGTGATCTAAAGCAAATACCAACGGTACTCACAGTGCATAATGCGGAATATCACGGCGCGTATGACCGAGGAAAAGCCCATTTATTGCCGAATTTTGATGATCGTAACTTTGGTCTGCTTGATTGGGATGGAAAATTAAACTGTCTTGCAGCAGGACTTAAAACCTGCTGGCAGATAACTACCGTTTCCGAGTCATATATGGAAGAGTTGTCGTATAATAGCAATGGTTTAGAATGGCTGTTTCAAAGTGAGCAGCAGAAATCCCGCGGGATCATCAACGGTATTGACACCAATGTATGGGATCCGGATGATGATCCGATGATTGCCCATTCTTACAATAAGCGCAAAACGGCTGACGGCAAGCGAAAAAACAAGAAGGTACTTTGCGAAGAGTTTGGCCTGGATCCCCAGTATCCGACAATATCATTTATTGGCCGATTGGTTCGCGAAAAGGGAGCCGATCTATTGCCCGATCTTTTCCGTTCATTTTTGGAGTCTGAGCAGTCTGTTAATTTTATTGTTCTGGGCACCGGTGATCGTGAGCTTCATCACCAGTTTGAATCCATGAGTAATCGCTTTATCGGTTATTTTGATGCTACCTTGGATTATAACGAGTCGCTTGCCCATCAGATTTATGCAGGCAGCGACTTTATGATTATGCCTTCGCGGGTGGAACCTTGTGGACTAAATCAAATGTATTGTATGCGCTATGGAACTGTCCCCATCGTACGAAATGTTGGGGGCCTAAAAGATACCGTTATAGATATTAGCAGAGATGACGGTTATGGATTTACCTTCAACGATTTTACTTTCCACGCAGCACATGATGCCGTACAAAGAGCCATAGATTTGTTTAAAGATGGTCGAAAAATGGCGGGTATTCGGAAAAGAATTATGAATTTAGATTTTTCTTGGAATGCCTCGGCTAAAGAATATATTAAAATGTATACCGAGCTGATTGAACAGTAATCAAATTACAGAAAACAATATTTATGCGTAAAAAAGTAATTGCAGTTATTTTAGGCGGCGGACAGGGTACACGATTATTTCCATTAACCAAGATGCGGTCAAAACCTGCCGTACCGGTGGCCGGTAAATATCGTTTGGTGGATATTCCCATTTCGAACTGTATCAACTCAGGTGTTCGGCGTATTTACGTACTTACTCAATTTAATTCTGCCTCACTGAATCGGCACATTAAAAACTCTTACAATTTTGATGTCTTTAGCCGAGGCTTTGTGGATATTTTGGCTGCAGAGCAGACTCCTCACAGTAAAAACTGGTATCAGGGGACGGCCGATGCGGTACGGCAGTCTATTCATCACATGGAAAACCACAGCCACGAGCATGTGCTTATTTTGTCCGGGGACCAGCTCTACCAGATGGACTATCGCAAGATGATGAAAAAGCACGAAGACAATGATGCGGATATTACCATTGGTACCATTCCCGTTGTTGCTGAGGATGCTACCGGCTTTGGTATCATGAAAACGAATAAGGAAGGCTTTATCGAAAGCTTTGTTGAAAAGCCTGATTATGAAGAACTTGACAAGTGGAAGTCAGAAACGCCGGAAAAGTTTAAAAAAGATGGAAGAGAATATTTGGCTTCCATGGGTATTTATATTTTCAAAAAAGAGATCCTCAACGACCTGTTTGATGAGTATGAAGATGCTACCGATTTCGGTAAAGAAATTATCCCTGAGGCAATTAAAGAGGATTATGAAGTACAAAGTCATGAGTTTGACGGGTATTGGACCGACATTGGGACGATAAAATCATTCTTTGAAGCGAACCTTGCCCTGACCGACGATCTGCCTCAGTTTAATCTATACGACAATGAGGACTTTATTTACACGCATGCCCGCATGCTTCCCGCATCTAAATTATCAGGAACAACTTTTGATCACTCGGTATTGGCCGAAGGTTGCTTGGTTGAGGCCAGTCGTATTGAGCGGTCCGTTATTGGTATCCGATCACGAATAGGCAAGGGCACTACGATCGAACATTCCATTATTATGGGTAACGATTTCTTTCAGTCACAGCAAGAGATCGAACAGAGTACAGATGACAATCCTCCCATGGGTATTGGTCAGCGCTGTTTTATCAGCAATGCCATTATCGACAAGAATGTGAAAATTGGGGATGATGTCCGTATTGCAGGTGGTGATCATCTCGAAGACGGAGAATATGACCACTACCATGTAGTAGATGGCATTGTCATTATCCCGAAAGGTGAGGTGATTGAAGACGGTACGAAAATATAATATTGAGTATGGCGTGTTATATGAAACTCAACGGCTACTCGTACTGTAGCTTTCCATGATGTCTGAGAAAAAATCCATCCGATAACTGAATTTGATATCGGGTGGATAACTTGCTAGTGCTGATGTCCGTCCTGAATTTCGTTGAGCTTATTCATGGCTCGATCATTGAGATTATCGAAAAGGTCTTTATCAATGTCACCGACGGTATACTTCAGATGAAGCCAAACGACATAGGTTGCCATCACATCTTCGTAGCAATAGTGCTCAATTTCAGCCAGCTTATCATCGCGAAACATTTCTAATACTTCATTGCCTTCGCCGGTTTGCTTAAATGGGATTCCGATCAGATAACCCAAGTGTTTAAGTTTCGGCCACGAGCTTGCCCCGTAGTTGCTGAATTCATCGAGCAGATCCACATTGTCGTTGCTGTAGCGATATTTAATGTCGTAATGATTAAGACGCTTCGGCATCTGTAGCCCATGTTTAAGGGCACGATAGGTAAGCAGAGGTAAATCAAATCCTCTTCCATTGTGATGGACCAAGCCAAAATCTTTGTAGGTACTGAGGGCATCAAAAAGTTTTTCAAGTCCCTCTTCTTCATTGTTGCCGTGCCATCCCACTTTTTGCTTGGGCATGCCGTTATTTTCGATCCACAAGCCCACCCAGGAAATCATCTTATGATACATTGGCGGCAAAAATCCCGATGAGTTACGTGCTAACTCTTCACTGGCCTGTATCAGTAATTCATTCTCATTTGTCTCAGGATTATCGATAACCTGACGTACAAATTCAAAATCAGGGATGGTTTCAACATCAAAAACAAAAAACATAATTACTCCGTCATTTCTCCAATTAAATTCCTGTTAAACTGCTCGGCTACTGTTGCATTATGGTCATGCTTGGCAAGAAGATACATTATTTTTGTGAGCGTTGCTTCGGTCGTCATATCCTTTGCGCTAAGTGCTCCCAGCTCTAACGCTTTACGTCCGCTTTCGTAATTATTGAGCTCCACGGCATCATAGGCGGCCTGCGAGGTGATTATCAATAGGATGTCATTATGAAGACACTTTTGGAAGAAAGGAAGCAAGCTTTGATCTCCGTGAATAGGAAAATTACCGCTCCCGAATGCCTCGACAATAAGTGCTCGATTATTACCGAAATCGATTTGACTCAGAAAACCAGGATTTAAATTGGGAAAGATCTTCAGAAGAAAAACCTGATCTGAAAAATCAGTTGTAACTTCCAGTTCATCTGAAGAGGCATGAACGTGATCGCGAATATCTATATTAAGCCCGATTTCTGCCAGGGGTGGGTAATTGGGAGATGCAAAGGCATCAAAATCGCCTATACTCATTTTGGTCGCCCTATTGCCGCGATAGACAAAATCGTTGAAGCAGATGGCCACTTCGGGGAGTGACATTGTTGCCATTTCAATAGCGTTAACCAAATTACGCCGCGCATCGCTGCGGATGTTGCTCATGGGAACCTGGCTGCCGGTTAGAATAATCGGTTTATCCAATCCCTGTAGTGCAAATGAAAGCGCTGATCCCGTGAAAGCCATGGTATCGGTGCCGTGCAGAATTACGAAGCCATCATAATTTTCATAATGGGTGCTGATGAACTCTGCTAATTTTGCCCAGTGTTTTTTATTGATATCGGAACTGTCCTCAAAAAAGAGTCGCTCCATTTTTATGTCAGCAATTTCTGAAAGCTCCGGAATAGCCTGGTACATCAACTCGGTCCACTTTTCGGGATTCAGCGTAGGCTTTTGGTCGCCGCTGACATCCATGGCAATAGTGCCGCCCGTTTGGATAAGTAAAATACTTTTCATGAATAGTGTCTCGGGTTTTGATTAAATCCGCAGCTAATGTTACCAAATTTAGCGGAAAGTATTGAGTTCAAATCTTTTTTTACCTTACTTGTCTAAAGAAAATCCAATGCACCGGAGTAAGCAATGATTAAAATAGCCATAGTACATTTTAGCCTTTCTAAAAATTGCTGCTGGTATAGTGCGGTGATAGAACGCTTTGGTGTTATCCTATATTCCCAAAAACGGAGGTAGCCTATGAATGTTTATAAACCATCAAAAATTAGAAACGTTGTACTGCTCGGTCATGCCGGTTCGGGTAAAACGACGCTGGCAGAGACGATGCTTTTTGAATCCGGAAGTAAGAAGAGACGCGGTTCTATTGATCAAAAAAATACTTCTTCGGATTATCATGAAGTTGAGCATGAAAAAGGAAAGTCAGTATTTTCAAGTTTGTTGAACTTGGACTGGCGGGGAAGCAAAATAAACTTAATTGATACGCCGGGTACAGCCGATTATATCGGAGAAGTTGTTGGACCGCTGCGGGTGGCCGACACGGCAATATTTGCTTTAAACGCCGAATACGGGGTGGAAGTGGGTACAGAACTGCATTGGAAATATACCGAGAAGTATAACATTCCATCGCTCATTATTGTAAATAAGCCGGATAACGAATATTCCGATTTCCAGAAGACGGTGGATATGGCCAAGGAACGATTTGGTCGTGGAGTGGTTGTGGTTCAATATCCCTACAGTGAGGGGGAAGATTTTCATGCTATTATTGATGTTTTAAAAATGACAATGTATGAATTTCCGGAGGATGGCGGTAAGCCGGACAAGTTGCCGATCCCGGATTCACATAAAGCGCAGGCCGATCTTTTGCATAATGAACTGGTGGAAGCCGTAGCTGAAAATGATGAAACACTTTTGGATTTGTATTTAGAGCAGGGAGAGCTTACAGAAAGTCAGATGCGAGAGGGGCTGCATCAATCGCTGTTGAATCGGGATATATTTCCGCTGTTTTGTTGCTGTGCCAAACGCAATATGGGTACCGGACGAGTAATGGGATTTTTGGGAAATGTGGCCCCGAATCCAATTGAAGCAAATCCGCCTAAATCTGTTGATGGAGAAGATATTAAGCCGGATACGGGTGGCGATCCGCTGATGTTTGTTTGGAAGAATAGTTCGGAATCGCACGTAGGAGACATGCTCTATTTTAAATCCTATGGCGGTACTGTAAAACCCGGGCAGGATCTTATAAATCATAGCACGGGAAGCGGTGTGCGATTATCCGGACTTTACTGGGTTAATGGCAATAAACGAGGAGAGGCTAATGAGGTGCCAACCGGAGATTTAGCAGCTGCTGTTAAATTAAAGAACACCGGTGTTAATGATACGCTACATCCCAAAGGCGGTGAAATAGAGATTGAGCCGATTCATTTTCCCGAGCCTGTAATTCGTACAGCCATACAGTTGAAACATGAGGGGGAGGAAGATAAACTGGGTAATGCTTTGCATCAGCTGCAGCGCGAAGATCCCTCAATGAAGATTGAGCACAGCCAGGAGTTGAAGCAGGTTATTGTTCACGGGCAGGGAGAAGAGCATCTGGCAGTGATTAAATATGCACTAAAAACGAGGTTCAACCTCGAACTGGAATACATACAGCCGAAAATTCCGTATCGTGAGACAATTACAAAAACGGTTCGAACTGAATATAAGCATAAGAAACAGTCGGGCGGAGCGGGTCAATACGCCGCGGTATCGATGCTGATGGAACCGCTAGCAGATAATATGCCTGAGCACGACGACCTTAAAGTACGCGATACGCAGGAAATAGATCTGGAATGGGGGGGGAAGCTAATCTTTCGAAATTGTATTGTGGGTGGTGTGATCGATAATCGTTTTATGCCGGCTATCCTGAAGGGTATCATGGAGAAAATGGAAACAGGTCCATTGAGTAACTGCCGTGTTCGGGATCTGCGTATCTCGGTGTATGATGGGGATATGCATTCTGTAGATTCCAATGATGCCGCCTTTCGTACAGCAGCACTCATGGCTTTCAGAAAGGGATTCATGGATGCAAAACCGAAATTAATGGAGCCTATTTATAACATAGAGGTAATGGTGCCGGCCAACTATATGGGCGATGTGATGAGTGATATCAGCACGCGGCGCGGACAAATTATGGGAATGGATTCGGAGGGATCAATCCAGAAAATTAAAGCCCAGGTTCCGCTCGAAGAACTCGATCACTATGCTACTCGGCTTAAATCTATTACTCAGGGCAGTGCCCGATATAGTCGAGAGTTCTCGCATTATGATCAAGTACCCCATGATATCCAACAACGTGTAATGGAAGAAACGATGGATATGCAGGAGGCTTGATTTCTTAGTTTAAAATAAGTGGAGGTTATCATTTTAGATGATCTCCACTTATGAATTTAACCACTTGCTATAGGGATGGTTTTCTTGGAGGTGTCGGATAAAACGACGTGGTAGTTCAAAAAAGAGCTCTTCCCGAATCGGAGGAAAACGTCGCTGCATTTTTTCCTGGGGACGCTGTGGTCGCTGTTCAGGATTCCAACTAAAGCCATCGAGGCGACGACTTTTCGTCTGATCACTTTCCGGGAGATAAGACCCATTTACGGTGCCAATGGCTTTCATTCTTGCAAGCTCACCATCTTCAAAAAAGATGCGAATATTGGGTGCCGATAGATCGACAGCTCCATCAGCTTCATCCTGATCATTTTTAGTAAAGCGGAGCAACTTGGAATTCCCAAATACATAAATTTCATTTAATGCGCCATCTCTAAAGTCAGCGTGAAGAGTATCCCCCGTAATTTGATTTAAGCGATTAATGCTGGTGTCTTGCTGCACCGAAAAGGGCCGAGGATAGGAAATTAAGCTGTCAATATCACCATTTGCAATTTTAGCTCTGATATATGGCCCCGTTAGCTGCACTTGCTTGTGCCATGATTTAGCGTTGGACCAGAGTTCAAATGTTTCTTTTCTGTCGGTATATTTTGAGGTATCTGAAACGGAGGAAAAAGAGGGGGACCAGATACGCACGTTATCATATCCAAATACGATAGCCGAAGTATCAGTTAGTGAACGCTGTTCCTTCGATAAAATAGTTCTGGCCCTGATGTGGGTGGTATCAGCTTGGGCGGTATCCGCAGTGTCCTGTTTAAAACTTTTAAGCCATGCATTGCCCTTAAGCAATCGTCGGCCGGTAGAATCAGCTTCCAGGTATTGTCCCTTAATCATGGAATTATTTTCTTGGTCGTCCCCAAAAATGTCACCGTAGAGTTCATAGTACTTTGTTTCCCGATTACTGAATAGCGAATCTCCTTCAAGATATTGAAGGGAGTCGGATATCTGAACCTTCCCATAGAATTTAGCACTATCGGCTTCTCGATAATAAAATCCTGAATCTGCTACTAATGTACCCCGTTGATCTTCGAGTCGGATCTCATCAAGAAAGTTTGCTACCTTGGTTGTAAAGCGATAATCAACGCTGTTGCCAAAGAGGGTAGTGCTGTCTGCTTCAATAATAACTCGTCCGCGGAGTTGACTGAAATCAACATTAGTAAAGTATTTGAGCGTATCGGCCCAAATTTTTTCGGTCTCAGTTTCAATTTGAATATTACCGAAAGCACGGATCTCATTTTGATTAACAAACTGATAGGCACTATCACAGAACATTTCCAAGTTTTCACTTTGCAGATGTACGTCACCTAATATTTTTTGTACTCTTTCGCCTTCGTACTGCCCACCCTGAATACTGTCAGCTTCTAAAATATTAACCCGATTTTGTGCTTGTATATCTTGGTTTAACCCAATCAATTGAACTGCTGAAAATGAAAGTAGCAGAACAATAGTTTTTGGTGATATCCGGATGATTTTATGGATCATTTAATCAACGATTACACGTCCCTTTGGTTCTTTGATGGTATAGTCCACCAAATCGGTTCCCCCTTCGAAACCGGTTCCTGCGATACTGTCGGTGGGTGTTTTAATAATAACAAATTTGGGTGTGCTGATGTTATTAGTGGATTGATTCCATTCCAAATATTCAGAGTCGAGATGACGATTATCTCTTGTTTCTACCTGAACATCTCCAAAAAGTTCGAAAATGGCATCTTCAGGTTTATATACAGCTCTGTTTGAATATACTTTTGTTTTTACCGTTCCTACAGAATCGAAAACGTGGATAGTAACTGGTCCTTTAATGCGGGTCTCCTTTTTATCGTCGGTAGAATATGTAGCCGCATACGATCCCCATAGTCGAACCTTTTTTTGTCCATCTTCCATAATCTTCATGTCCACATCCCAGGTTTCTGTGGAAGAGGTAAGAGAATCTTTAAGGGCTTTGTCTACCTGTTGGGATTCCTCCTGCGAGAGATCGCCACATGAAGAAATGCCTGCTATAATTAGCAAGCATATGAACAAGGAAAGAAGGTTTCTATGTTGTTCCAAAATATCGGTCACCTGCATCACCTAATCCGGGTACGATAAAGGCATCATCATTTAAATGATCATCAATAGCTGCAGTTATAGTATGCACATTGGGATGTTTTTCTTCGAGTTTTTTCAATCCCTCGGGGGCACAAATTAATGACACAAACCGCAAATGTTGTGCTCCCTTATCTTCTAAAAAGGATAGGGCATCATGGGCACTGCCACCGGTTGCCAGCATAGGATCTACCACAAGCACCATATCATCTTCAACGCCATCGGGAATGTTGGAATAGTAATCTTTCGGTTGGTGCGTGGTCTCATCTCGCTCCATGCCCAGATGTCCAACCCGAGCGTCGGGAATAAATTGAAGTAGGGCATCGGCAAGACTAAGCCCGGCACGTAGTATCGGGACGACCATTACCCCCTGATCAATGTCGTATCCGGTTGTTTTTTGGATTGGTGTTTCGACCTCAAAAGTGGTTTGGGGCAGTTCCTTAAGCGCGTGATACGCCAGAATCATGGCGATGCGCTTAATTGCAGCCCTAAATTCAGAGATGTTCGTATTTACATCCCGCAGTATCGTTAAGTCTCTATTGACTACGGGATGTTTTACCAGCGTTACATTTTTGAAATCAGACATAATAGTTGTGATTACACATCTGGATTTTCAAAGTATTTCTTGGTGATTTTATATGCAACTCCTGACAGAGCAAAGAGTGCAATGATGTTAAAGAAAGCCATTAGTCCCAGCATCACATCGCCGAAGGCCCAGATGGTAGTGAGGGTAACAATGGCACCAAAAAAGTGCATCCCTACAAAGGCGAGGCGATACCAGAAAATGGATTCAAAGCCGAACAAATATTGTGCGGCGCGGTCGCCATAATAGCTCCAACTAATAGAGGTGGATATAGCAAACAGAAGTACTGCAAATGTCACCAGATATCCGCCACCGGGAATAATGGGTGCTAACCCTTTTTCAAAAGCGGCTGAGGTTAATGGAGCACCATTTTGTACTACCCCACCATAGAGATTAGTCAGCTGGGTATCATCGGAAGAATAAACCGTTACTCCACGGTATCCGTCAGCATTTTGTCGCGGTGACAATTCAATGCGGCCGTTAAATGGAGTGGTATATGATTCATCAGAAAACATGGTATCTACAGGTGCCTCGTAGTGAGTCATCTCTCCGTTGGTAGGTATCCCGTCCTCGAAGTACAGAACGGGAGCATTTCCGGTTTGTCCGGTATCATCTGTTGTTTCGGTATACGTATAGGAAACAATATCAGCAGTGGGATCTATGGAGGATTTGTGCTGCATATCCCAGGCACCGGTAGAGATAATCACGAGCCCGGTCATAGTACAGATAATAAGCGTATCAATAAAAGGTTCAAGCAGTGCAACCACACCTTCGCGAACAGGTTGATCCGTTTTAGCTGCCGAGTGGGCGATAGGAGCTGATCCCTGTCCTGCTTCGTTTGAAAATAAGCCTCGTTGTACGCCGTAGCTTAATGTAAAGATTAGTGCTCCGGAACCAACGCCCAAAGCCCCGGCTGTTGGGTTAAAAGCATTACTGACAATAGATACAAGAGAAGGAATTACAGCATCGTAGTTGATCAAAAGAATTACCAGTGCACCCAAGACATAGAGAATACCCATAAATGGGACCAGGCGTGAGGTAACTTTTCCGATTCGCTTAATACCGCCAAGAACAACGGCCGCAACTAAACTGGCTGTAATAAGTCCTGTAATCCAAACGGGAATTTGAAAATCTGTTTTCATTACGTCGGCAACTGTATTTGCCTGTACGGCATTGCCGGTAAGAAATGCACAAATAGCGGCTGTGATAGCAAATGATACAGCCAGCCATTTCCAGTTTTCTCCAAGACCTCGTTCTATATAATACATGGGTCCGCCCGATACACTTCCATCAGGATTTGTACCGCGATATTCCTGAGCCAGTGTTACCTCAGTAAATTTGATCGCCATTCCGAATAAAGCTGTTACCCACATCCAAAATAATGCTCCCGGCCCACCGTAGTGAATTGCAAGTGCCACACCGGCAATGTTACCAATACCTACCGTTGCAGAGAGGGCAGTAGTAAGGGCTTGAAAGTGATTAATGTCGCCCTCGTCTTCAGGATCATCATAAAAGCCGGTTACTACTTTAAGTCCGTGACCGAACCTGCGAATTTGTATAAAGCCTAAACGTACTGTTATGTAGATTCCGAAGGCCAATAATATAACCACCATGGCGGGCATGGCTTCGGGCGTATTCCAGATGAGATCTACAAGCCAGCTAATAATTTGATCAAATGTTTCCATGTGTTAATAAATATTCTTGGGTTATTTTTGAGAAACAATCAAGCGGAAGGTATAAAAAGATTTTCGAATTTTTTAAGTTTAATTGATAATCTGCTATGACAAACCATTAAAAAACGTTAAAATGATATATGTAAGTGTAATAGTCATAGTTGATTAAAGTGCTTATATTTGAATTGATCAACGGTTAATAGTGATTACAAAAAAGGGTGACGTTCTATGACAAAAGCAGACATTGTTGATGTAATTGCATCTTCAACAGGACTTACAAAGGTTGAAACCGAGGCTGTTGTGAACGGTTTTATGGAAACCGTTATTGATGCAATGAAACGCAACGAACATATAGAGTTAAGAGGATTCGGGACTTTTAAAGTAGTAAAGCGAGCTCAACGTGTAGCTCGTAATCCCAAAACAAACGAAGAAGTGATTGTACCTGAGCAATATGTACCTGTGCTGAAAATGTCTAAAGATTTCAAAGAGGCTGTTAATGAATCGGTTATGGAAGATGAGGAGGGATAAAAAGCCGTTTATTTGGGACTAATTTTTTAGGTTTTAATGCGAGGATATCCGTATCTTGGTTGACTATTATCCCGGATGCCAATGGTATCAATGAATAAAAAATTGAGGTGATTATTATGCCAAGCGGAAAGAAAAGAAAACGATCAAAAATTGCTAAGCATAAGCGCAAAAAAAGACTGCGTAAAAATCGACACAAAAAGAAATAATTTTAGTTTCACATCGAAAGTAGAAAAGGCCTTCATATTTAGAAGGCCTTTTTTGTTTTCCGTAGGTTTTGTTAGGGTAGTATCCCACCGATATTTCTGTTACTTGTACCGAATCGTTAAAGCTGAATGTAAATCAGGCGATTTCTTGTGGGTTTATCATAATGAATTAGTTACGAATGCTCTTAAACATGCATTTGTGGAGCGTGATGAGGGCAAAATTGGTGTTACGATTTAAACTAATGCTGAAGATGAAGTAACGTTTACAGTGGCTGATAATGGAAAGGGGTTGCCAGAAGAATGTATTAATGGCCAGATACTTCGCTGGGTGCTACCTCAATCCGACAGCTTACAATGCAGTTTGACGGTGAGTTAGATATTCAAAATAAAGATGCGAGCATTGGGTTTCGGTTTACAAGAAATAGCCGCACTGGCTCCAGCAGTCAACAGTTTAGCTTTAATAATAAGGGAGAACTTCTGGCCCCTGTAATGGTTTGTTTGCTTGAAAAGCTAGCTGTAATTATGCAGCCTGAGCTTCCAGCGTCTGATCTGCAATTCGCAGCACGCGGTTAGCTTTTACCAGCAGTTCTTGCAGACAACGACTTACAAAATCATGCACATCGTTAAGGCTGTTCATATCTTCAAGCGTGTACTGGAAATAGGATATCAGATTTACAGCAGATAAGTATTTGCCGCTTTCAGATCCTTCGACCTCGACATGCCAGCGTGTGATGATATCATCATCAGCCAACAGTTCGTTGACCTCCTTACTTATCTGCTCCATCCACTGGCTTGCCTCTTCTAACCGGTGGTGGCCGTTGTGGGCTGCTAATGAAGAATGGGGAGCTTTTTCATCAAACAGCCAGGTGATTTCAATATCGATAGCTGGCGAAATGGATGTGCTAACCATGTTCTCTTCCTGCAAAAAGGGATGTTCTTCCATTCCCTGCAATTGTTTTGCCAACACCGTTTCCCGAAATCGATCCCAGTCGAAATTTATGGATAATGCTTTCAGAAAATCGGATTTGGGTTTGAGATCAAATTCAATTTCCAGTCCCGTTGCATTTATTCTATCTTCATTCCAAGTGCGAAAGGTGTTAATCGTGAATTCTCTCTTATTTAAATCACTTTCTATCCGGTTTACTACAGAGTTGAATATCGGATATGTCATTATTTCAACCTATTAAGTTCAAAAGTTTACGTTTCAGAACGTCTCTTTAAAGCATGAACAACTTTTACACGCTAATATATTTAAACCGCGAGATAAAAGAAAAAATTGAGCATGCATTTTTTAGTTTTGCGATTTCTCCCCACAAAGATGTGCTCCATATATATATTGAACGAGACGACGAAAGATCGCGCCTAATATTTAGTGCAAACCCGCGAGAAACGGCCCTATTTTTGGATTTTTATCGTCCCCCCAAAAAAAGTAATGTAATTGATTTTTTTGAACCGCTTGAAGGCGAAAAAATTATTGATATGAAACTGGCCGAGAAAGACCGGTTAGTCTCTATCTATTTTGAGAATGGACAGCATCTTCTGTTTAAGCTTTTCAGTGGCAATCCCAATGTGTTTTTGGTTGAGGATGATGTAATTGTTGATGCGTTTAAGAATCCTGATGACGTAAGGGGAAAAGCTCCCCCCAAACCGGAAGCTCCTACATTTTTGGATGAAGTAAGTCCGCGCCGATCTGCCAAAAATCAGATGACAGAGGTGAATCCGCTTCTGCCACGTAACTTATTGCCGTATTTAATTGAAGAACACGAGGTTGATGAAATGTCTCCCAAACAAGTAAAGGAGTTTACCAATGAGGTTACCGGGGCCTTGTTGGATGAACCGCATCCAAGGGTTCTGAAGACTGGCGATTTTTGCCTCTGGTCAAAAGAGTGGTTGGATATCTCGAGCGAAAAAGAGTGTGACGAGGTGAATAATTGTGTCGCTTTTGCCTACAAGAACGCGGTGCATTTGCGTCGTCTCCATGAAAAAAAAGAAGATATCCTTCAGTTTTTAGAGCGAAGTAAATCCCAAAAAGAAAGCTTAATCTCACAGCTTCAGCAGGCCGAAAAAAGTTTAGATCGGGCTGAGAAATACGAGAAATATGGCCACTTGCTGATGGCTCATGCTCATGAACCTGTTACGGAGGGAACAACGGAAATTACGATCGAAGATTTTTATGAGGATAATCAGGAAATTACTATTCCGCTGAAAGAGAATAAGTCCATAGCTGATAATGCCGAGTATTATTACAAGAAATCGAAAGATGCGAAGAAGTCATATCAAAACGCGAAGCAGCGTCTTCCAAAAGTAAAAAATGAACTTGAACAGGTTGAACAGCTGTTGAATGAGATCGAAGAAATTGATCATTTGCCTGATTTAAACAGCTGGGTGAAAGACAATAAGCAGAAGCTCGAAGACTTTGGTTTTGGCAGTGGAGATGATAAACAGGCTACATCCCCCTTTCGAAAATTCAAGGAAGGAAAGTTTGAGATCTGGATTGGCAAAAGTGCCAAGAGCAACGATCAGCTTACCAGTCATGCCCACAAGGAGGATATCTGGTTACACGCGCGGGGCGTGGGAGGATCGCATGTGGTTATTCGTATGGGCAACAGAAAAGATTATCCGCCACAGCATGTATTATTGAAAGCGGCCAGCTATGCGGCTTACTTTTCAAAGGCGCGCGGCATGAAATCAGCGCCCGTCATGTACACGAAGGTAAAGTATGTCCGCAAGCCCAAAGGGGCCGCTCCAGGAGCCGTCGTAATAGAACGTGATGAACAAGTAGAAATGGTACCACCAATGAAACCTCAAAGTATGTAAGCATGATTTCGAATCTACCTGATCGTATTTTTCTATGTGGATTTATGGGTGCCGGAAAATCGGTTATTGGTCAAAAATTAGCCGAGAAGTTGGAGATATCATTTTTAGACCTGGATGATAAAATCGAAGAGCAAACCGGCCAAACGATCCCCGAAATTTTTGAAGAATCTGGAGAATCCACTTTCCGGGTTGCTGAGCGACGCGCCCTTTTAGAAGTCATCAGAACATACGAAGGAGTAGTATCGCTTGGTGGAGGAAGTTTGCAAAATCAGCATATCGTAGACCATGTAAAATTGAATGGATTACTTATTTTTATAGAAACACCGATTTCTGTTATTTTAGACCGCATATCCAAGGATAATAACAGGCCGCTACTTTTAGATGAACAGGGAAACCCCAAAAGTGAAACGCAGTTGAATAATGAACTGACGGCTTTGTATGAAAAACGGTTATCCTTATATGAGCAAGCGGTGATTCAAATAAAAAACGACGGCAAGAAAAGTATTGGGGATATTGTAGAAAAATTGTTGAATAAGATTAGAAACCATGTCGAATATTATAGACGTTAACATTTCTCTGGATAGGGAGTATCAAATTGCCATTGGTCAGCAGCTGGATCAATCCTTTAAATCGTTTTGCGAAGCTCATTACAATCAAAATAGAATTTTTATTCTGATTGATGAGAACGTAAATCGTTTGCATAACGAAAAGGTGGCAAAGCTAAGCAATGATTTTGAAGATATTCACCTTATTGAAATTCCGGAGGGGGAGTCTTCAAAGTCAGTAAGGGAATGGAACAACATTACGAATACGATATTAGATATAGGAATAGAACGGTCGACGCCGATCTTAGCTATAGGAGGTGGCGTGACCGGTGATCTGGCGGGATTTGTAGCTGCTACTACCTTACGGGGGGTGCCTCTTATTCATATGCCAACCACTTTACTGGCGATGGTGGATAGCTCTATTGGTGGAAAGACAGGGGTTAATCATGCTACAGGCAAGAATCTAATCGGCAGTTTTTATCAGCCCGATGCCGTGTTTTCAGATATCTCATTCCTTGGAACGCTCGAACAAAAGGAGTGGGTCACGGGAATGGCAGAAATATTAAAATACGGTGCTATCCGAAATCCCAAGCTATTTGAAGTGATGGAAGAGTTGATCCATCAGCCATTAACACCAAAGGAGCGCTGGGTTGAGGTTGTTGAAGAAAGTGCGCGAATTAAAGCTGATATTGTTCAGGAAGATGCCCTGGAGGCTGGTAAGCGAGCGTATTTGAATTTTGGTCATACTTTTGGCCATGCCCTTGAGAAAACGGCTGGCTATGGAGAAATCACCCATGGGGAGGCCGTTTTTGTAGGAATGATTGCAGCCTGCCGCTTTTCGCAGGAGTTGGGACATCCCGTAAGTGATGCACGTTTTTCCCCTTTTCTATCGTTGTATAAGAACCAGATGCCGCCGTTGACGACCGATATCGAAAAACTTTTAGAAGCAATGAAATCCGACAAAAAAGTAAAAGATAATACAATTCGTTTAGTACTGTTGAATGAGTGGGGATCACCGTATCTTTATAGTTGTGAGGATCATACAATGCTAGAAAAAAGTTGGAGCTACACACTGGATAAATTTAATGCATAATTGTTGAGCGCACGTGTTTTATCGATGGTTATATAAAAGCTGGAAATATTTCTGGAGGATAGTCTTTGTCCTATTATTTATTGCTGCTATCCTAGCGGGTATTGCCATTGGTATTTTACAGCTGGATGTAACCAGAGATTATCTGGCGAACCGTATTGAGCGGCAAGTGGAACAAACATATAAAGCTGAACTCAATATTGGGGACGTTGATGGTTTTCTGCCTTTTCAAATGAGTTTATATGACGTTGCCTTGTTGCGCAATAATGATTCCGCCGGAGATACGTTGATATCTGTTCAACGGGCGGACAGTGAAATTGATGTTTGGGGACTTCTTCAAAATAATCTGACGATTGTTGGTTTTTCGTTGCAGTCACCCGAAGTCAATCTCCGATCGGATAAAAATGGAAAACTGGTATTGCTTGAACGCAGGCCCGAAGCAAAAAAGCGCCAACGCTTGAATGGCGGCTCATGGCTGAGTAGAGTCGAAATTCTTGCTCGCAATGTAAGTATCGTAAATGGTAATGTTCATTTGGAAGCTGAATCAGATGATCATCAAATTGGGGAACTTCCGTCATCATTTTCACTGAAGAATATAAATGCCTCCCTTTTTGTGGACTGGAGCGAAATGCAGCGCTACCTGGATATCGAATCGTTTTTTGCAGAGCCTGAAAATTTGCAGGTCGATAATATTTCAGCATCAGGACAACTTTACAATGATCACCGTTTCCTGGAGTTTAATTCTTTTTATTTAACATTAGGCAATTCACGATTTGTTTTTAATGGGGAGGTTGATGGCGTTAACCTTTTAGAGTCTGATGTAACAGAACAATTAAAAGCAGCTCAGTATGATCTGGATGTACGTTCCAATGATATCGACCTTCAGGATATCGCTGACTTTACAACGTTTACTCCTGAACTTGAAAAATCTCTAAGCATTGATATTAGGACGGAGGGATCTGCCGATTCCTTATGGATAGATCGTGCAGAGCTGGGTATTGGAGAAAGTTTTATCAATTTAAATGGCCTTGTTGCAAATATACTTGACCGCCAAAACTTGACTTATCAGCTACGATTTGAAGGATTGAACCTCAGAAATGAGGACCTTGCCCAGTTGTTAGATTCGCTGGCTATTCCTAACAACAAAGAACTACAAAGTTTGGCAATTTCTGGCCAGGCCAGAGGCGGACTACAACAGGTTAATGGTGATTTTTCGCTTTCGAGCACCCTTGGTTCTCTTGAAATTGAGGGGGAGACACAGCTTGTGAAACCCTATAATTATAAGGGTACATTTACTGGCAGGGAGTTAGATATCGCTCCCTTTTTTGCTAAGCGCGTAGATACTACAGCTCTTAATTTTGATGCCAGATTGGAAGGAAAAGGTTTTAGTCTCGATAACGCAGCTGCTGATTTGAGTGCGACATTTACGAATAGCAGAGTAGGTTCTCACCGGTTTGACCGGTTGGTTCTATCCTCAAATCTGAGTAATAGGGTTTGGAATCAGGAGTATGAATACTCTAATAAAAATGAGTTTTTGCAGGGTTCTTCATCAATAAACTTTAATGATGAAGATCGAAGACTAGCCATAAAAGGAAATGCGGGAAATATAAACCTGGCTCATTTTTTCGCAGAAAATAAGGTGGCACAGACCGCCCTGAATTTTGACTACAGTATGGAGCTCCGTGGATTTGATCCCGAGCGCCTACAGGGCAAAGCGAATCTTGATATAGCTCCGTCAGTGATCGGTGGCGATACCGTACGTGCTCATCAATTCTATATGGATTTAAATTCCCCGGATGCTTCAACTCGACAGTTTCGTCTTACAAGTTCACTTTTTGACTTGAATATTAGTGGAAAGGTTTCACCGTCCGATGTAATTTCGCAAACAAGGTTTTGGAGCTCCTACCTCAAAAACAGGTTTGACTCCGAATTATTATTGAACCAACCGATTACTACTGATTTATTAGATGACTCCCCACAAGATAAGAATGTGGTTGTAGATGGAGATTTACAGACAAAAGATTTAGGGTTACTAAAAAAATATCTGCCTCAATTTCCAACTCTTTATGCTGATTCGGATGTCTCCTTTAACGTAAATACAGATGGAACGCGACTCCTTTTGTCGGCTAAGATGACTTCTGATACCTTGGCTTACAACGACTTTAGTTTTAAAGACGCAAATACGCAATTTACAGCCAGTTTTAGGAGTGATCGCACGCTCAGTGAATTTTCTTCAGTTGACTGGGAAGCTGACGTCTCGCAAATTAAGACAGAATCTGTCGATTTAGATTCTACTGCATTTGATCTTTCCGTAAAAAAGGATTCCGTTTATTTCACCCAGCATGTAGGATCCATATCAGATGATGCACAATTTAATATGACCTTGAAATCTAATCTTTCAGATTCGGTAATTGCCGTATCGGTGGAAGAGTTTTTTGTGGGCAATGAGTTATATGCTTGGGTAAACGAGTACACCCCCCAGGTGCGTTATTACCGAAACGGTGAAGTGGGTTTTGACCAATTTAGCTTTCAGAATCGTAATGAATATTTCAGATTGCAGGGTAGGTTAAGCCCCAACCGCAGTGATTCACTTACATATACGTTACGTGACATAAACCTGCAGCGCATTTCGGATCTTATAAAAGGAAGAATTGATTTCGCGGGTGTATTAAACGGAAGTTTGGTTACAAAATCACTTACGAGCCGGCCTACTATTCAAGGTGATCTAAATGTGAATCGTTTTCGAATGAACGACCGCATAATTGGTGATGTGCGTTTCGACAGCAAATATAATCCCGAAAAACAGCGGTTTGATACTCGCATTGATATTCTGACTGACAGCACGAAATACGAAGATTATCTTGAATCAAATGATGGGATAGGTCAGGATATACGATTGGATGGTTATGTTGTAACACCGGACCCAGAAGTTCGCCAGGATACAGTATATTACTTTGATGCTAATTTTGATCAGGTTGATCTATGGTTCTTGGCAGTAATTGCAGACAATGTTTTTGCCGAGGTAGAGGGACAAGCAACGGGATCGGGTTATATTACGGGCAATTTAGAGGATTACGATTTCGGTTCTCAATTTGAAACCCAGAATGTATTTGCCCGACCAGAGTTTTTAAATACCAACTACTTTTTAAGTGGACCAATACAGTTTAATAGAGATGAAGGCGTGGTTCTTGATTCGCTCAGTGTTATGGATACCAAAGGAGGCACAGGGACGATCTGGGGAACAGTAGATCTTAACGACTTTGATCCTATTACCTATCTCGATCTTTCACTGGATATGAACCGCTTGCAGTTTCTTAATAGTAAGATGGATCCGGATGTACCATTTTATGGTAATGTATCGGGTACGGGACTTGTCAGGCTTTCAGGATCCAATACTGATATGTACATGCGCACGGAAAATCCTGTGGAGGTTACCAGCGACTCCGAAGTTTCGATTCCGCTGCTTGAGGAGACTGAGCTGCAAGAAAGTGGTAAATTTATTCGGTTTGTTGATTCTTTTGATGAGGTATACAAGAAGACAAAGCCAGCAATTGAACGTGCTGATCAAGAATCTGAAAGGGCAGAGGAGGCATTAGAGCAAGCTCTCGAAGAGATGACATTTACTGAGCGTTTTGATTTGGACCTTCGCTTTAACGCATCTGAAAATTTAAGTGTTAATCTCATTTTTGATCCTGTTACAGGAGATGTGCTTACCGCACAGGGGACTGGCCAACTTCGTATAACGATGCAGGACCAAGACGTACAAATGTTTGGACAATACAATATCAATGGGGGTAATTATCAGTTTGTAACGGGTGAAATTATTAGCCGTCGTCTTGAGTTGGAATCCGGTGGTACAATTGTGTGGGAAGGTCCCCCAGATAATGCCCGATTAGATATTAGCGCGGTTTACAATGCGCGACCCAATGTTTCAACATTGCTCAGTGAGGATGGTTTGAGCGACCAAAATCAAAACGGGAGTCAGCAGGTGCCGGTAGATTTAATTGTGGAAATTAACGGAACGCTTAATAGTGTTGAAAATAATTACTATTTTAGGCTCCCGTCTACGATGGAGCTTTCCTCAAATTCAACTTTGCAATATACACTGAATCAAATCAACCGAGACGAGCAGCAAAAATTGTTGCAGGCCACCAGTATACTTTTTACGGGGCAGTTTATCCCTACACAAGGGATAGGCAGCGGCACGGCAACATTAAGCCAGAATCTGACACGTGGATCTACCTATGTTAATCCATTTTTGTCTAACCAGGTGAGTTCGCTACTGTCTAATCAAATAAATACGTTACTTAATAGTGATGTAAGTCGCTTGGATATAGATTTTAATTTAAATGCTTATAATGAAGTGGACTTGGGTATTGCATTGCGACTATATAACGATCGGTTGATTTTCCGTCGTGAAGGTCAGATTACCGGAAGTGGGGGACAAAGTACCCCGGGGGATCGGATTGGTGATTTAAATGCCACATATCGTATTAGAAAGGGATTATCATTGACGGCATTTCACCGACAAGATCAGGCCTTGAGTAACCTGCAAGCGAGTCCGCAAGCCGGTGATGTTACTCCGTATGTAGATGGATTAGGGATTGAATCGCAGGTTCAGTTTAACACCTGGCGCGAATTATTAAATCGAATTAAGGGGATTTTTGGAATAGCCAAAGATTCCGCAAACAGTGAATAGTAAATTTGTGTTGCATAAATTGAAGCAACGTAATAGAAGAAGTAAGAAATTTTTAAAAGTTTATTTTAGTAATTAGATGAAAAAAAGTAAGAAAGAAACATTTGAAGACATTATTCTCGATATTTTGCAGAATAACCCGGAGGCAAATCTGCCATTCGACGTTTTGCAGAATATTTTAAAGATAGATGGTAAAAAAGACAATCAGCATCTTAAAGATGCTATCAACAGTCTATATGACCGCAATTTAATTGTTAAGCGGAAGGGAGGGGCCATACAGCTTTCTCCTAATGGCAGTGACGAAGGAGGAAAGAAAGATCGCAATACCGTAGTGGGCAAAATGGATATCAGCCGGCGCGGTACTGGTTATCTTATCGCTGAAGGATTTGATGAAGACATACGGGTACCTTCAAAACAACTAGGCACGGCTCTGCAGGATGATATTGTCAAAGTAAAACTATTAGGAAAAAAGGGCAGAAAAAGTCGACAAGAAGGAAAAGTTCTTGAGATAGTTGAACGAGGCCGAAGTATGTTTGTTGGTATTTTGAAAAAGCAGGGTAAACAGAATTATATAATTGAACCTGATGAAAAATCGGCTCATACTGATTTCTTTGTACTGCCTAACAATATTGGTGAAGCCCAACCCGGTGAAAAAGTAGTTTTTGAGCTGGTAGACTGGGTACATCCCAAATCACTGCCGGAAGCGAAAATTGTAGAAGTACTTGGTGAACAGGGAACAAATGATGCCAACGTTCTTTCTATATTGGCTGAAAATCAAATTAAGGCTGGATTCCCCGAAGAAGTAGAAGGGTATGCAGAAGATATAAATCGGGAGATTACGGATAAGGAAATTGAACGTCGCCGTGATATGCGTGATGAGGTTGTGTTAACGATTGATCCTGATACGGCCAAAGATTTTGACGATGGATTAAGTATTAAAATGCTGGAAAACGGCAATTATTATCTGGGCGTTCATATTGCTGATGTAACTCATTATATGCCGAGAAATACCGTGCTCGACGATGAGGCGGAACATCGTGCTACCAGTGTATATTTGGTGGATCGCGTAATTCCTATGCTGCCAGAGGTGCTCAGTAATGATGTTTGTAGCTTGAATCCACGAGAGGACAAACTGGCTTTTAGTTGTTTTATGGAGATTGCTCCCAATGGCAAGTTGGTAGATTATTCTATTGAGGAAACCGTTATTCATTCCAATAAGCGCCTTACTTACGAACAGGCTCAGGAAATTATTGACGGTAAGGAAAGCGAGTATTCTCAGCAGATTAAGACAGCTGCAAAATTAGCACATGTACTCTTGGATAAACGATTTCGTGAGGGGAGTATTAACTTTGAAACACCTGAGCCGAAATTCGTGCTGGATGAAAACGGCAAGCCTATTGATGTAAAACTCAAAGAACGATTATTTGCACACCGGTTGATCGAAGAATGCATGTTAATGGCTAACCGAACAGTAGCAAAATATATCGAGGATATTCGTAAGCAATCGAATAAGGAAAAGTCGAAAGATCTGTATCCGTTTTTATATCGCATCCACGACCAACCGGACCTTGATAAGCTCAAGAATATTGAGGAAAATGTGAAACCGATCGGCATCAACTTCCATATTGATAGTCCGACAGTAAGTTCAAAAGCAATAAATGTTTTATTAGAACAAATTGAGGATACTTCACTGGAGTTGACCATTAATGATTTAATGCTCCGCGCAATGTCAAAGGCAGAATACAGTCCTGATAATATTGGTCACTTTGGACTGGGTTTTGAAAATTATGCACACTTTACCAGTCCTATTCGACGTTATCCTGATGTGTTAGTTCATCGCTTGTTGAAAAGCTATCTTGCAGGAAAACCCAGTTATTCACATAATGAACTTAAACAGCTGGGATCGCATTGTAGTGAAAGAGAACGTGCTGCTATTGAAGCCGAACGAGATTCTGTTAAGTTGAAGCAGGTTGAATACCTGAGTGAGCACTTGGGAGAAGATTTTGAGGGAGTCATTAGTGGTGTGATGGACGGTGGTATTTTTGTTGACTTAAAAGATATCCACTGTGAAGGAATGGTTCGTGTTAGTGATCTTGATGATGATTACTATGAATATGATGAAAAACAGCATTGCCTGATTGGTAGAAATCATGGTAAAAAGTACCAATTAGGGAAAGAAATTCGTGTTAAAGTTGTTAAAACAGATATAAAGGCAAGACAAATAGATTTAAAACTGGTAGATGACGGTAGTTAATTAAATGCGTATCCATATATGAAATTATCTCAACTTCTTCGGCAATTCCTTGTACTGTTATTTCTTACCGCTTTTGTTGGCGGTTTAATGCAGGAGGCTCAGGCCCAATATTTTTCGTTTGGGAAAAACAGGGTGCAGTATAACAACTTCGATTGGCGTTATGTGCAGTCAGAGCATTTTGATATATACTATTATAAGACTAAGAACTATGATTTGGCCAATTTTACGGCCTATTCGATGGAATCGGCTTACCGGCAGTTGAGTGAAGATTTCGATCATGAAATTGCTGACCGTATTCAGGTTATCATTTATGATTCCCATAATGATTTTTCTCAAACCAATGTCGTACCGTTGCCTGTTGATGCTGAAGGAATCGGTGGGGTAACAGATGCATATAAAAACCGCATCACCATGCCTTTCGATGGTAACTACGCAAAATTCAGAAGCACACTCCACCATGAGCTTGTACATGCTGTTATGAATGACATGTTTTATGGTGGTAATGTACAGTCGCGGCTGAGTGGTAATGCACTTCAAATTCCCTTGTGGTATAGCGAAGGAATGTCTGAGTTTACCTCCCTTGGCTGGGATACCAATACCGACATGTGGATCCGCGATGCCACCATCAATAATTATCTTCCTCCCATTCCACGGCTTGGCGGATATTTTGCTTATCGAGGGGGACAATCGGTTTGGAACTACATTGCTCAGGAATATGGACGGCCGAAGATTACCGAGATTATGCAAACGCTGCATAATCAGCGGAACTTGGAAGTGACAATAAATAGAACCCTTGGTTTGAGTTTGGAAGAGCTCTCGGAACGTTGGCAAGATTTTTATCGAAAGCGGTATTTGCCGGAAGTTGCCAACCGGGAGGATATAACATCATTTGGCGATTTGTTAACCGAGCGTGATAAAGCAGGAACTTATAATACAAGCCCGGCAGTATCACCGCAGGGTGATAAAGTTGCGATGATTACCAATGAGCGGGGTTATTTTGATGTGGTTGTAATTAGCGCTATCACTGGTGAAAAAATAAAAACAGTTATCAAAGGGGAGGATAACCTAAATTTTGAAGAGCTAAATATTCTCAACCCGAATTTAACATGGTCGCCAGACGGTCAAAAAATTGCGTTGTCCAGTAAATCTAAGGGATCTGACAACCTGGCCATTGTTGACTACGAAACCGGCAAAGTTAGAATGGTTAGGTTTCCCAAATTAGATGCAATTGGCTCTGTTGATTGGTCGCCCGATGGCAATAAAATTGCTTTTGATGGGAATATTGGACCTAATCAGGATATTTATGTGTACAATTTACAAACACAGGAATTTAACAATGTAACTAATGATGTATTCTCGGATTATGAACCTGCTTGGGCCGATGATTCTGAGACGCTTTATTTTGTATCGCATAGAGGCAATCAGGTTCGTTTAAATAATGTGCAGAACACCTCACGCCTGTTGATAGACGATGATTTATATACATCTGATATTTATTCAGTTAAGATTGGTTCCTCAACAGCGCAACGACTTACCAAGACGCCGAATTGGGATGAAACCCAGCCTGCAACCAGTCGTGACGGTAAGCTTTTCTATATTTCTGATGAAAACGGTATTCCTAACATTTACTTGATGGATCTTCAGGATCGTACCTCATCCCCGGTCACTGACCTACAGACTGGCGTTATGCAGATGTCTATCAGTGCTGATGCCAGTCGCTTGGCTGTGAACTCTATCAACGAAGGCTACTTGGATATTTTTATGATTCAATCTCCGTTGAGTCGTGTCAAAGATCGGCCTCTGGAACCGAATGAGTGGGCTAAGAGAAGGGCAGAAGAATCAAAAGCAGATCGCGTACCTGCCACTAAATACGTTCGAGAAATGTTGACAACCCAACCGGTTGATTCAACAAGTCTGACGGATGCTGTTGCGTCTAAAATTGATCCTCAACCCAAAGAAGCGTATGTAGACACCAATGCTACTCAGCCTGATACTACATCACAGGATACCACCGAAGAGCAACAAGAAGATAGTTTTGATTTCAGGAATTATGTATTCGACTCCTCAATAGAAGAAGACACAGCTTTTGTTGCTGAATATATGGATGAGGCAAAATTCAATCTCGAGGGCAATCAAACTGACGATGGTCGGTATATTCCGAGAGAGTATCGGTTGCGTTTCAGTACCGATATTATTTATGCCGGAGGTAATTTCTCAACATCCTATGGAACGTACGGTATCACACAAATTCGTTTCAGTGATTTACTGGGGAACCATCAGATAGCTTTTGGCTCAAACCTAAATCTGGATTTGCGCAACAGTACGTACTTTCTGCAGTATGCTTACTTGAAAGAAAGAGCTGACTGGCAATTTACCTTTTTTCATAACGCCAGCAATTTCCAGGATTTTTCCGGTCAACTATATCGTTTCCGATCCTACGGTGGGGGTATAAACATGCGCTATCCGTTTGATAAATTTCGCCGCATCGATGTGGGGTTGTCGGGCATAGGAATAGCACAGGATTATAGTATTGCTTATGCTGATACCAGTCAGAATGAAGCAACTGCTTTTGCATATCCTCAAGTTATTTTCACCAGTGATAAAACGATGCCCGGATATATAACTCCATCGGGTGGCTCGCGCTATTCACTTAGTATTACCGGTAGTCCACCCATTACCAGCGAGACCCTGCAATTTGCCTCTATACTGGGAGACTATCGCAAGTATTTTAATTTAGGATCTCGCTATTCATTAGCATTGCGTGGATCGGGAGCGGCTTCGTTTGGTCGAGATTCACAGACATTCTTCATGGGGGGTATGCTGGGATGGATCAACTCGCGCTATTCAGGACGAAGTATTCCTTCGGATAGGTTGGGCAGTACCTTCTTTACTTTGCCGGCCTTACCTTTACGAGGTCATCCGTATAATGCAATATATGGAGATCGTTTTTCACTGATCAATGCTGAATTTCGATTCCCCTTGTTCGCAGCTATACTTCCGGGTCCAATTCCGATTTTACCACTTTATAATCTTACAGGCGTCGCGTTTTGGGATGCCGGTATGGCCTGGGGACAAGACGTGGTATTTGAGTATCGTGATCGATCAGGCAGGCCTGCACGGGCGATTTTAAATGATGATGAGCTCAATTTTGCAGTAAGTGAAAGAAGGCAGCGGGTAATTGATACAGGTAATGGAACCTTCAACGTCCCAGTCAATGATGGTGATATTTTGATGGGTGCTGGCTTTGGATTGAGAACCATCCTTTTTGGATTCCCGCTCCGTTATGATGTTGGCTGGCCGTACTATCGTGATGGCTTTGAAAGTGATCCTATCCACTATATTACGATTGGCGTAGACTTTTAAGAATGCTTATCCGCCTGGTGTTCTGTCATCAGGTGGATTTGGATTTCTTTAGGAACTGCAAAATTCAGTTCTAAGGGTATTTATCGCTTTACAGTACGATCTACTTTTAACAGCCGATCAAAATTTTGGTCTGGATCTTTAAAGTAAATAAAGGTTAAATACTCCTGCTTGGCCGATAAAAAACCTTGATCTAAGATAAGATCATCCACCTGATTATCTCTTAGGATTACATACTTATAAGCGTATACACCCTGTTTGATTAGGGCCCGTCCCGTCCACATCTGTTTATCGGGATTATAACTCATTCGGTTGCGTTCACTGATCATCCAGTTGTTGAAATGGCCCACGAGATAGATATCTGATGAAGGCCGTATACTTTCATCTGTTTGGAGCCTGAATTCCACTTCCGCGTAGTTGCTGTTGCGGTCATCATCAGGTATTCCGTTAGTAACAGCTGCTTCGGACCCGTTTGAATTGGTATCCAGGTTTTGAACATCCCGGCGCAAAATAACTCTGGGGGGCGTAACACCGGGTTGATATTCCAGAATCTGCTGGCTGTCAATGTCAAAATCTCGGAGATCAAGGTGTTTGAATTCGTAATTTCCAACAAAAGCATTATTGCGCTTAATCTGTCCGCGAAGCTGGCCTGGCGTAATGGTATCCAGAAATTCAACCTGTTTGGTTCGACCCCAGAATTGGTTTTGTACGAAGGACATAGATAAATCAAATTGGGGATATTCTACAAAGTCGGGATAACTGTAGGTGCTGAAAAGCTGATCGAGAGGACGCCTATCTTCGCGCTGGGTAAAAAGTCGCTCAACCGTTGTTTCTATTTGTCCAACTTCTTCAGTCACAAAAAATGGCATTGAAAAGAGCAAGCTATTGTCATCAGCCGAATATATGTTGATGAGATAATTTCCGCTTACGGCGGGCTTCAGCTCATTATTTGGGAAGGAAAATTCAACATGAAAATAGGAAGGTCGCTGTCCAAAGCTGATATTAGAGGATTGGACTGTTGTCTCAGAGAAGCTGTCCAAATATGTATTTGGCCCGATTCCACTGCGATTCCATTTTTTATCGTGATGATCTACCGTTACTCGAAATTGTCGGCTTTGAGTCCCCAAATAATCAAAGGAGAGCAGTAGCTTTTGAGAGGAATTTAATTCGATGATGGGAGCTTGTCCCGGCTGCTCTTCTGGATGGAGCTGGATACTTTGAATATCATGTGGCGTTGCCTTTTGTTGGTTAAGAGTAAATGCTTCTTCCAAATGACTTTCTGTCGTCGAAGGCGGTTGTTTTTCGTAGGCGCCCAAGGCAGCACATCCCACAAGAATAAATACCAGCAGAATGGAAAAAATGTTACTGTAAAAAAGTGCCTTTAAATACAAAATGGGCGGGACCTTCGAGTTTAATATTGCTATATGAGTTTAATTCGGGATCAAATGAAAAATGCACCGATAATACACCTCCTTTGGTTTCGACCGAATATTTTTGGGTTGAACTACGCTCATTTTGTAGATGATGCCAGACAAGGGCAGAGGCTATAGCTCCTGTTCCACAAGCAAGGGTTAAATGTTCCACCCCACGTTCGTAGGTTTGGAGTTTAAGCGATGTGGAATCAGTACCACAGATAAAGTTAACGTTCGTTCCTTTCGGCTCAAAGTGATTGTGGTAACGAAGTCGGCTTCCTTCGGCAACAAGTTGTTCTTCACGGTTTAATTCCTCATTGGAAACCTTTTTCACTACATGTTCGGTACCGGTATGGATGGCATACAAAGGTTCCCCGTCAACTGTTTTTTCATTGATTGATGCTTCCATTGGAAAATGAATAACAGCCGAATCAGAATCCAAAACATTAGCTTCATAGACATGATCATGCACATTAAACCGATGCTGTTTATCAAATTCCAGCGAGTGAGCAAACAGTGCCATACAGCGAGCACCATTGCCGCACATGCCGGCATCGCTGCCATCAGGATTTCGGTAAAACATTGTATAGTCGATATCGTCGTGTTCCGGGGGGAACAGTGCTAAAATACCGTCAGAACCAACCCCGAATTTTCGGGCACAAATACTGGGAGCAAGTGAAATCAGCTCTTCCTTTGTAAACGAGTTAGATCGATTGTCAATGACGACAAAGTCGTTCCCTGCCGCCTGCATCTTTGTGAATGGTATATCGCGGTTTGGTATATCCATTATTCAGAGAATGCGGGTAAGTGTTTCCAGGAATCTTGTTTATTGATAATGGGATCATTGCCACGCATCAAACTTGAGAATTTAAAGGCCAGGGAGGTAAAAATGAGTTTTGGCTGTACGTTTCGGTAGACCATCGGCTTGCATTCGTTAACCTGTTCGATCATATCCTCAAGCCTGGCATTGGTCATGGTGTCGCAGAATTTTTTAATGACATCAAGTTGGTCAGCATTGGTAATTAGTTCTTTATTTTGCGTTGATCGATAAACAAGTAAATCACGTAGAAAAACTTCCATGACATTCAGGATGGCAATTTGGCCCTCAAGATTCTCCTGACTCTGCCAATCTTGAGCTGTTTGTGTAATATTAACAGCATCCTGCGAATAGGAGTGCCGCAGATATTCGATAATTGCTTCACGCGTACTTTTGAGGGTATCAACATCAAAAAATCGGGTCATAGCATAATTACCGCCCGAAACACGGGCTAGATATCCAGCTTCATTTTCGTCTACCCCATCTTGCTCAATAAGCGCCTCTTCAATCTGTTTGGTCTTTAGCGGTGATAGCTGAATGTGTTGACAGCGCGAAATGATTGTAGGTAAAAGGGCTTCTGTATTATCGGTTGTGAGCAGAAAGATTAGATCTTCTGCCGGTTCCTCAAGCAGTTTTAAAAAGGAATTGGCTGCTTCTTTTTTCATGCTTTCAATACCGGTCATGATGATGACCGTTTTTTCACCCTCGTTTGGTTTGTAATAGGCAGCGGGACGAATTTCTTCCCTGAAATAATCAATGGGATAAAAAGCGCGTTTGTTCTTGGTACTTTCTTCGTTGGTCAGCGAAGGGCGCAGACTGAAGTCTACAATTTCGTACGGATCTTCGCGCAAAAGCTCCAGTCGTTCTCGTAATTCCTCAACGGATACATCTGTAGGGACCGGCAAAAATACGTGAATATCGGGATGTGTAAACCATGATGATTTCTTCGAAAAAGCTTGATCTCCCAAATCAGTGAGATGGTCAACGCCGTTTATGAGTTCTGCAAAAGCAAGAGTAAAGGCAGTTTTGCCGATACCGGGAGGGCCAGAAAACAGGTAGGAATGACTGATGCGGCCAGAGTGGATGATGCGATTGATTTGCTCCCGGGCAAAATCTTGTCCCACGAGACGGCGATCACCAAAACTAAATGTTAGGTCTTTATAGTCGATCATGATCTTTATTCTTCAAAAATGTAATCAAAAAGTAAAATTCCTGCTGTAATTGTTACCCCTGCATAACCCACCAATGCCCAAAAATCATTGAGATAGTTACCAGTAAATCCGTCGATAAGTGCTGCCTTGGTCGTTCGCACAAGAATTAGAATCAGAGGGAAAAGTAATGGAATGCTAAGGACTGAAAAAATGGCCCCTTTTCGATCGGCCTGTGAGACAATGGCGCCAAGCATAGTAGATACGCCTGATAATCCCGCGGTTCCGAAAAAGAGTACCAGAATAAATGCAAGCAGATCGGCAATCGGCATACCCAGAAGAAATATGTAAAGTAAAAAAGTAACCAGATTTACAGTGAGCGTGAACAGAAAGTTATAGCACAATTTACCAACAAAAACTTCAGAGGCATTAGCATGGATGCGGAGCAGATCAAAGGTTTTGCGGTCGGTTTCCATCACAAAAGAACGCGAGAGGCTGGAGAGTGCTGCGAAGAGGATGACAATCCATACGAGGGCACTTTTGGGCGTAGGTGCCAGTTGTTCTGCATTAAGGGCAAACAAGATGAGCAACAGGGCGGCACCAACGAACGCCAGAACGGTATTAATGGCATACCTTGATCGAAGCTCTGTTTGTAAATCCTTGGCTAATACTGCCGATATTCCTTGCAAAAAATCCATCAGCAAAGTTTACAAAATTTGTTCCCAACAATTAAACCGAAATACAAAATTCGAGGTCTCAAATTGGTGGAGTAATTAAGTTGTAACAGATGAAAAACGATGAGTATATTTGAACTGCATAAGAAAAACATAATTATAGATTTATTCGCATGAATATTTTCAGCTTATTAAATGAGAAAACGGTGTTACCAAACCTGAAAGCCAAAGATAAAGCTGAGATATTGGATAAAATGATATCATCATTAGATAATATGGTATCTGATGGAGAGATTGAGGAAATAAGAGATGCTGTTTTTGAGCGGGAACGTATTATGTCTACAGGCGTTGGTAAAGGGCTGGCCATCCCGCACGGGAAAACATCAGGAATTACACAAACTTATGCAGCATTTGCCATCTTAAAAGAACCGGTTGATTATGAGGCGATCGACAGTGAGCCTGTAAATATGGTTTTTTTGTTGGTTGGGCCACAAGCAAGTAATAATTTGCATATAAAAATGCTGAGCCGTATCTCAAGACTTATGAATAATACCGAATTTAGGGAACGACTTCGTAACTGTTCTACAGCGGAAGAAATAATTGAGGCCTTTAAAAAGGAAGAGCATGTTGCCCTGAATGGCTGAAACTGGTACAAAGCAATAAAGCTGGGATTTATGTCTCAAAAAAAATCTATTTGTCTGGGTTTGGGGGTGCTTTTTGCACTTCTGTGTTCGGTTGGTACACTGCAGGCACAGCAAATCATTTTTTCGCCTGAGGTTGTTAATACCATAGAAAACAGCCGGGCTAAAGATGCTTTTTGGTCGGTTATTGTTCGTGATACAACGGGAAAAATTTTAGAAGGATATAATTTTGAAAAGCTGGTACGTCCGGCATCAAATTTAAAACTATTGACTTCTGCGGCAATTTTAGATGAATTAGGTCCCGGTTATCAATTTCAAACAAAGATGTACGGTATTGGACAACAGGTAGATGATACTTGGCAGGGCGATATCATCATTCGCGGTGTTGGAGATCCATCTATAAGTGGAGAATTTTACAGGGATGATCGTTTTCACGTATTTGATAAATTCTTTTCAGCGCTTTATGACAGAGGCATTCGAAAAATTGACGGCAACTTGATTGGCAATGATTCTTTCTTTGATCAACAGCCTTATCCTAAGGGTTGGAGCTGGGAAGATTTGTCATTCTATTATGGAGTAGAGATCAATGCGTTGTCATTGAATAATAATGCCGTAGATCTGACTGTTTATGCAAGGGGAAACGTAGGAGAAAAGCCGGAAATTGAGTGGTTCCCGTTTGATACAGATTATGTAAACTTTATCAATGATCAGGTAATTACGCCGGCTGATACGGAATACGATGAATTTTATCTTCGAAAACCCGGTACCAATACCATTGTATTGGGTAGTAAATTACCCAAGGGATATGTGGAAAAAGAATCACTTTCGATAAATGATGCTTCACATTTTTTCCTGGATACTTTTAAAAAATATCTTGAAGATGGAAATATTGAACTAAGCGGTGGTATCATCGTAGATAGTAAGCCTCAAGACTGGAATGAGCAGAGGTATCGACAGTTGGCGGAACATGTCTCGGTACCTTTGGATTCTATGTTTACGCAATTAAATAAAAAAAGCGATAACTTTTATGCAGAAATGCTGCTTAAAACAGCTGCTGCTGAACATTTTGATGCTGCGGGTAGTACTGAACTGGGCATTAGTTTGGTAAAAGATTTTGCCAGTTCCATGAGCATGGACACAACAAATATTGAGCTTCAGGATGCCTCAGGCATGGCGGCTTCTACGCTGTTAAAAACGGAAGATTTAAACCAGCTGTTGGTAGAAATGAGAAATCATCCGCATTTTGAGGTTTATAAAAAAAGTTTACCCATAGCAGGACAGGACGGCTCGTTGGAAAATCGGTTTTCCCAATCTCCCCTCAAAGGGAAATTATATGGAAAGACGGGTTATGTTTCTGGCGTTCGTAGCTTAAGCGGCTACATGGAAGGCATTTCGGGCAAGCCGTTGGTATTCACGGTTGTGACTAACAATTACACCGAAAAGACGTCTTATGTTGATACCATTCAAGAACAGATTTTAGAGAATATATACGTAAAATATTAGGTGCTCGATGTCTGATAAGAAACCAACAATTTTAATAACGGATGACGAAAAGAGCATCCGGAATTCGCTGCGAGATATCCTCGAGTTTGAGGATTATGCCGTGCTTGAAGCAGAAAGTGGTGAGGATGTTTTTGATCTGTTGGGTGAAAACCATGTAGATCTGATGTTATTGGATATTAAAATGCACGGTATGGATGGAATTGAGATCCTCTCAAAACTAAAGGAAGAGAACCATCAGTTTCCGGTAATTATGATTTCGGGTCACGGCAATATTGAAATTGCCGTAGAAGCGACGAAAAAAGGTGCATTTGACTTTATTGAGAAACCCCCGGATTTAAACCGACTGTTGGTGAGTGTTCGCAATGCGCTTGATCAACATCGATTGTCTGAAGAAAACAAGTCAATAAAGTCACGTCTCCCAAAGGTCCCCGAAATTATTGGCGAAAGCGATGCGATTGAAAAGATCAAGAAGACGATCGAGAAGGTGGCGCAAACAAGTTCTCGAGTGATGATTACCGGTGAGAATGGAACAGGTAAAGAGCTTGTGGCCCGCTGGATCCACGAAAAAAGTGATCGCAGCACTGAGTCTTTTGTGGATGTCAATTGTGCCGCCATTCCTGCAGATTTGCTTGAAAGTGAGCTTTTTGGTCACGAAAAAGGTGCATTTACCGGGGCCAGCAGCCAGCGCATTGGTAAGTTTGAGCAGGCTGATGGTGGAACGCTTTTTCTGGATGAAGTCGGGGATATGAGCCCTGATGCCCAGGCAAAAGTACTGCGTGCATTGCAGGAAAATGCGATAGTTCGCGTAGGAGGAACAAAGAAAATATCGGTAGACGTACGGGTAATTTCGGCAACCAATAAGGATCTTCTAGATGAAATAGAAACCGGCGGATTCCGTGAGGATTTGTATCATCGGCTTAATGTAATCCCCATTCACGTGCCGCCCTTGCGAAAAAGGCGCGATGATATTCCGCTACTGGCCAAAGATTGTCTTCAGAAATTGGCCGAAAAGGATATCATGTTTTCGGGAATCAGCTTTACGGACGAAGCATTGGAGGAACTTAAAAAACAGAACTGGTCTGGTAATGTCCGTGAACTCCAGAATGGAATTGAACGGTTAGGTTTGCTGGCCGATAATTCTGAAATATCCAAAGAAGATGTACAAGCGTTGACGCTATCCGGAGGTAAGAAAAGTGATACTTTTACAGATCTTGCTGATAACGTAGAGACTTTTCAGAGGTTTAAAGAATCAGCCGAACGATTATTCTTGATTCGTAAACTGGAAGAAAATGATTGGAATGTTTCGCAAACAGCTGAAGCAATTGACATACAGCGAAGTCACATGTATAACAAAATGAAGAAATATGATATCGAGCGTTGATAATATGATTTAAAACATACTTAGTTGTAACTGTATCCTGCTATATGTATTCAACAAATTATAAATCTTAGTATCTAATAACGATTACTGATGTCAGCAAAATTAATAGACGGCAAAAAAGTTGCACAATTTACCCGAGACGAAGTACGAAGGGATGTGGATGATTGGTTGGAGGCGGGAAATCGACCTCCTTTTTTACAAGTAGTTCTTGTTGGGAATAATCCTGCCTCTGATGTATATGTCGGGGCCAAAACGAGAGCATGCAAAGAAGTTGGTATTGAGACAGACACGATGCGTTTACCCGATACGATTTCTGCAAAAGCGTTGAAACAGACCATACATGAATTGAATAATGATGATTCCGTAGATGGAATTTTAGTTCAACTTCCGCTTCCTAATCATTTATCTGCACATGACGTCATTGAATCAATTGACTATCGAAAAGATGTTGACGGTTTTCATCCCATGAATGTTGGCAGGTTAACGGTGGGGGAGCCGAGCTTTCGCTCGTGTACTCCGGCTGGTATTATTGAGCTATTTAAGCATTACAGTATTCCAACTAAGGGAAAGCATGCCGTGGTGGTTGGAGCCAGCAATATTGTTGGCCGGCCGATTTCAATTTTGCTGAACAAAGAAAGCGGTGAACAGGGGAAAGCAACGACAACAGTTTGTCATAAGTTTACCAAGGATTTAACCAAGCATACGATTGATGCAGATATTTTGGTCGTTGCCGCAGGCCAACCGGAGCTTATCAAAGGAGAAATGGTAAAAGAAGGAGTAGTTGTCATTGACGTGGGAATCAATCGCGTAGCGGACGAGACCAAAGATAAAGGGTACACGTTGGTGGGCGATTGTGATTTTGAAAGCGTGAAAGAAAAGGCTAGCTGGATTACTCCTGTTCCCGGTGGCGTGGGTCCGATGACCGTAGCCATGCTGATGAAAAACACGCTTCTTGCCGCTAAGAAATCGATTTATCCGGAATGAAAGTTGGTTTTCTGCTGATAAATAAAAAGCCTTACCAAACTTCTGAAGTCCGGTAAGGCTTTTTGTTATTTAGCTGCTAACATTATTGCACCTTGAAACTTATAGCCGTACCACCACCTGGAGCCATCCAAAGATCAAGTGATGTATTGCTGTCAACTTTTTTGGTATTAATTTCATAGGATGTGGGATTCTCTTCCCAATGCGCATTTTGTCCATCTTTATAGATCGTAGCTTTGTAGGTTTTATCACTATCTAAAAAGTCGAGCGATACTTCTACGGTGCGCTCCTCTTCATCAGTTACAGCGCCCAAAAACCAGTTGTTGCTGTCTTTCTCTTTCCGGGCAGTGACAACATAATCACCGATTTGGGCATCTAAAACATGAGAGGCATCCCAATCTACGGCAACATCACGAATGAATCGGAACATTGGGTGAAAGTCTCCGTCACTCGAAAAATAATTTTCGGGCAAATCCGCTGCCATCTGCATTGGGCTATATAACATCACATAGAGGGCCAGCTGGTTGGCTATCGTAGAATTAACCTGTTCTCCATTGGAATATTCATCAAATGTTATATCAAAAATGCCGGGTGTATAATCGATGGGGCCGCTTAGCACACGTGTAAAAGGTAGAATCGTGGTGTGTTCAGGAGGAGTACCTTCGCTCCAGGCATTGTATTCCATACCGCGTACTCCTTCACGGGTCATCATATTGGGGTAAGTGCGCCGCAGGCCGGTCCCTTTAATCGGCTCATGGGCGTTTATCCCAATCTTATATTCAGCCGCCTTTTCTACTACATTTCGGTAGTGGCGAACCATCCATTGACCGTGATGATATTCCCCTTTGGGAATAACTCCTCCGGCATATCCTGTTTTAACATGATGAATGCCCAAATCGTGATAGAGCTGGAATGCCGTATCGAGCCTGGTTTCATAATGGGCAGCTTGTCCCGATGTTTCGTGATGACCAACCAGCGCCACATTGTTGGCCTTGGCATAATCAACGACTTCTCGTAGATCAAAATCGGGGTAGGGCGTGGTAAAGTCGAAAAAGCCCAACGAATCGGTCCCCCAATACTCCCAGCCGGTATTCCATCCTTCGATCAGTACCCCTTTAATATCTGCTTTATTATTGAAATTTATATAATCTTTAGCATTTTCAGTAGTTGCTCCATGTTTGGAACCGCCCTGATCTCCAAAAGAACCTTCTGCTGCTTCTTCTATACCCCAAGTTGATTTTCCGAGATGCATTTCCCACCAGATACCGGTGTATTTCATTGGTTCGATCCAAGAGATGTCTTTTAATTTGTTTGACTCATTTAGGTTTTGAAGAATGAAGGATTCAGCCAGATCACCTGCACTTTTCCCAACCTGAATAGTACGCCATGGGGTAGAGAACGGGGTTTTGGCTTTTACCTTGGTGCCGTCAGCCCAGGGGACAAGTTCGCTGACTAACTTTAAGTCATCCGTTACCCCCAACGTCATCCCGGGATAATCAGTCAGATTTGCTTCATGAAAACTCAGATATAACCCACCTTCTGTTTTCATGGTGATCGGGGTATTGGCTGCGTTAAAGTTATCAATCTGCCGATCGACGCGCTCGTTTTCACTGGCATATTCTGAGGCATCAATTTCGCTAATCTTCGTTTCTTTGTAATTATACTCGTAGCTGTCGTAATCAGCTGGAATCCACCAGCTGGTATGGTCTCCGGTAAGGGCAAATTCAGTTTGTTCATTCATAATAAAGAGACTGTCGGCCATCGATTTCTGAGCGGGAAATTCAAAACGGAATCCAATTCCATCATTAAAAACCCTAAACCGGAGATTTACAACACGTTGAGGCGAGGCTGTTTCTTTGAGAGATACCAACAGTTCATTATAGTGATTTCGGACTTCCTTTTGTTCGCCCCAAACCGGGTTCCAGGTTTCGTCAAACGATCGCCTTTCAACGCTTGTGATTTGCAAATCGTCTTTTAAAGGAGGAAGGTTTTTGAATTCAAATCCCAAGCTCGAAGTATCGATAATCTGTTTTTCTGCATGTTGCACAGTGTATTGAGGATTCCCGGAATCAGAGATAGAGAAGGTGACTGAAAGGTTTCCATCCGGAGAAGAAACGGTCGATAACTTTTTCATAATGTCGCAACTAAAAATTAAAAGAGAACTAAAAATTGCGACTAAGAGCGCTTTTAAATAAGGCATCATAATGTAAACAGTTGGTATAAAAGTAATTATTGAGAAGTGTTTAAAATTCATGGTTTTGGGGTAAAAAACAACTATAGGATATAAGAAAATGACGGTAGAGTAAGCACGTGGTAATTTTGTTTAAATAGGGGTGACATACTGGTGTCACTAATGGTTCATAAGTTAGGACTGAACATCAATTAAACAAAGCAAACCATTATGAATGCTGCGATTAAAACTAGTCAAAAACGTCTGAATACTAATTTGGAACCGGTTCTTCGCAAGGTTTTAAAAGAGGCAGAAAAAGAGCATCGTGAGCTCCAGGATATGTTTAATCTGATGGGATGGGGGGATATACCCGATGCTCTAAAATTGGAAGTCAAGGATGATGTATCGGCTATGGTTAGTGAGTTGAAGGGGCAATATGCGAGTTGCGATCCCTATGTCGCCCGCCGCCGTCAGCGGGTGGTGTACTGGGTTGAAAGCTATCGCGATGGCATATGCTCGCTGGATACCGCTATCGATGCACTGCATATTAAAAGTTTATGAGTCTTTCATAGAGAGGCGCTTGGCCTGCAAGTAGATGTGGGTGATTCCAGCTGACTAATCTTTAGTGGATTCTGTTAAGCAGGTCGCCCACATTTTTTTTATCTTTGCCCAAACCGGAACCACAATACTTGCAGACCATTTCTACCATGGAAAACTCCTCTCCGTTCGATCGAATTTCACGTCAGGGCTTGACCTACGATGATTTACTCTTGGTGCCCGCTCATTCTGAAGTTGTTCCCCGCGATGTAGATACAAGCGTGGATTTAACTTCTGAACTTACCCTTAATACTCCCATCATAAGTGCAGCCATGGATACTGTATCGGAATACCGGCTGGCTATTGCTCTTGCCCGCGAAGGGGGGATTGCGATGCTGCATAAAAACATGTCGATTGAGGGTCAGGCCGACCAGGTACGAATGGTAAAGCGTAGTGAAAGCGGGATGATCGTAGATCCGGTTACATTAGGAAAGAATGAAACCGTTCGCAAAGCGCGTGGACTTATGAAGAAGCACAAAATTGGCGGAATCCCCATTGTGGAAGATGATAACACGCTCATCGGTATTGTAACAAATAGGGATTTGCGTTTTGAGCACTATGTGGATAAGAAGCTGAGTACTATTATGACCACAGAGAATCTTATCACAGCACGTGAAGGTACCACACTCGAAGAGGCGGAAAAACTGCTGCAGGAACACAAAGTTGAGAAGCTGCCTATAGTGGATGAAAATATGAAACTGGTCGGGCTTATCACGTTTAAGGATATTGAGAAGAAAATGAATTTCCCTAATGCCTGTAAGGATGATATGGGTCGCCTTCGCGTGGGAGCTGCGGTTGGTGTAACAGCCGACACACTGGATCGCGTTGAAGCATTGGTTGATTCCGGCGTTGATGTCATTACCATTGATACTGCTCATGGGCATTCGCAGGGTGTGCTAAATATGATAAAAGAGGTAAAAAATGAATATCCCGATCTGAATCTTATTGCTGGTAATATTGCTACCAGAAATGCTGCAAAATCTTTGATTGATGCAGGAGCAGATATTCTGAAAGTAGGTGTTGGACCGGGATCTATTTGTACAACTCGCGTAGTTACCGGGGTGGGGGTACCGCAATTGAGTGCAGTGATGGAAGTTGCTGAATATGCCCACAATGCCGGTGTGAGTGTTATTGCCGATGGAGGGATTAAGCAAACGGGCGACATTCCTAAAGCACTTGCAGGCGGTGCGCACGCAGTTATGATGGGTTCGATGTTTGCGGGCGTTGATGAGGCCCCTGGTGAGACGGTTATCTATGAATCGCGAAAATATAAATCGTACCGTGGAATGGGTAGTTTGGGTGCGATGGAGCAAGGTTCCAAGGATCGTTACTTTCAGGATGTTGAAGACAATATTAACAAGCTTGTGCCCGAAGGCATTGAAGGACGAGTTCCCTACAAAGGGTACTTAAGCGAAGTGGTACATCAAATGACGGGCGGCCTTCGCGCTGCTATGGGTTACTGCGGTGCGCCTGATATTGCGAGCTTGCAGCAAGCTGAATTTGTACAGATTTCTGCGGCGGCATATAAAGAAAGCCACCCTCATACCGTTGAAATTACCAAGGAAGCTCCGAACTATTCAGTTAGCTGACAGCAAACTGAAAATTATTTACGGGCGTTAACGAGGATACTCACCCCAATAACCAGAAAGATAAGATGAGGGAGTGTTGCTGCCAACATGGGATCAATTTCTCCCTGCCCGCCGAACGGTTCAATTACTTTCATCATCACCAGGTAGAGAAAGCTTACGGCCAGTCCTGCTGCAATATAGAATCCTTTGCCGCCTGCCCGCCGAACTGATGCCAGAGCAAATCCCACGATGGTTACGACAATAATTGAAAAGGGATAGGCATAACGTCCGTAGAGTTGTACTTTGGGCAGTTCAACACCCCCGGCGCCGCTACGCTCGATAGATTGAATATAATTTTGCGCCTCGGGATAGGTAAGTTGGTAGATATCTGATGTTTTGCGCGTTAAATCGCGCGGATAGATATTGAGTGTGGTATCCATAGAATCAATATGGACTTCGTTATATCCCATTTTTGTAAAGGTTTGCTTCTGAACATTTTCGAGCTTCCATTGTTCCTTTTTTTCCTGCCATATCATACGTTGAATAAACATCTTTTCGCTAATACTGTCGCCCTCAAAGTTTACAACATCTACCCGGTATCCGGTTCCTTTGTCAGGATTGAAATAGTTTATTTTAAAGATGGAGTTTTCGGATTCTTGTCGAAAGATGCGATTTGTATCTACTTTGTCCGATTTGCCAGATAGATATTCTGATTCAAAAGCGATACGTTTTTCATTGGCATTAGGAATTACATATGCATCCAGATAACTCATGGTGGCTGTCATTAAAAAAGCGAAAGCGATATAGGGCAAAATAAGGCGGTACAGACTTACCCCGGCGGCTTTAAGGGCGGTAATTTCAAGTCGTTCAGTCATTTGCCCGGTTAAGTACAGGCAGGCAATAAATACGGCAACGGGAATAATTAAGCGGGCTATTTCAGGGATATAATTGAGATAGTAGACTCCAAATATTTGGACAAAAGTAGCTCCCTTATCGGTAAAATCTTCACTGTTTTCTGAAAAGTCGATTACTATAAAAATGAATATCAGTACCATCATGACAAACAGTGTGATGGTCAACATCCTAAAAAAGATATAGCGATCAATTTTTTTAGTCACGGTGCTTCCACAGTTTTGATAGTTTGTAAGGAGTACTAATGCTGATTACCATAATCAGACCTACGGCACCGAGCACAATATCTGATAACCACATCCCGGTGAACGGTGAAATAAAAAGTCGATCAGCCATTTTTTCGCCCTGAATAATGGAAATCCAATAGAACGTTAAAAATACCGTGCCGATGAGAGCTGCATATCCCAAGTTTCCTTTCTTGGTATACATGCCGATGGGAGCGCCAATCAGGACAAAGACAATGCAGGCAATAGGAATAGAAAACTTTTTGTGGATTTCGACCAGGTATTGAGCAATTTTTTCGAGTCGCCACTCGGTATCTGAAACAATGTCTTCAATAAAAGACTTATAGTTGCGCAGCTTCATTAAGCTAATCTCGTGCAGTTTTATTTGCTCTTTTTTTGACTCCAAATGTCGGAGTGCCAAAAATTGACTTTCGTAAGGAGAATCTGCAGTGTCGATCTTTGATTGTGTTAATTCAGACTCTTTTTTTCTGCCGGTATTAATTCTGGTAAGTGTGGGATATATGAAATTTTTATTCTTTATGATATGCTTTTTCTGTTTTTCTATCTGATTGTTCAGGGAATCAACAACGCTGCTCATTGCTTGTATATTCATCGTACGGTCGTTGCGGGAACGGTCTGCGGGATTAGAGCGCGAAAAGGCTAAATCGGAAAGGTCAAAGCTGATACGATACCGATCAAATTTGGTTTCTTCAAAAACATCAACCAGCCTTCCTTTTTGTCTGCGATCAAGTTTTCGAAGTACCGATCCATTATTTAGAAAGAGGGTAAGTGTTTGCCCATTTTGTTTACTTGCAAGCCGTCCCTTTTCGGCTTTGATGTAGGCTTCTTTACGGTCACGGGTGGGATGTTGATAAATGGTTACATCACGAAGGGAGTCCGACTCGTTGGTAATCTCTTTGACCAAAAAAGTGTAATTGTCAATCCCGTCATAAAACTCATTTTCTTTGAGATCAAAGCCGGGTTTTTTGAGGCGGATATCAATAAACAGCGACCGGGCCCGCTGGTTAGCATCGGGTAAAATATCATTGGAAAACCACATCAGGAAAACGGAAAGTAGTATGGATGCTACCAGAACGGGATTTATAACGTGGATGGGGTTGATACCTGCAGCACGTATAGCCGTTAATTCATTTAATTCCGTTATTTTACCATAAGCCATTAGTGAAGCAACCAGCACGGCCATTGGCACGGCAAGTACGACCATCGACGCCAGGTTCGTGATAATAAGCTCCAAAATAACTCCTAAAGGCAATCCCTTGCCAATGAGCAAATCGATGTATAAAATCAGGAATTGCATAAGCAGCAGGAACATCAGCGTACAGAAACAGAAGATGAAAGGGCCTATATGCCGCTTGAGTATATCTAATTGTAGCTTATTGGGTAGTAATCGCATATGATTAATTAATTAGGAAGCCTAAAATTAGGCCTATATGCGTTCTTTACAAAATGGATATTTATTATGACTACAATTCCAGAGTTTGTACTTTTATGGAAAGCAGGAATCTATTATAATTCTGCAGAGTGCAAGGGACACAATCATTTCAATTAAAAAAACAAGGAGCCGTATATAGAAAACCGCTACCATAGATTTTCTGATTGAAATAATATGTAAATATATTCTACTACGGTTTCGTGCAGCTCAAAGCATTTAATTATTCAACCTTCGTTCTACTATTTTGCTTGGCGGCTATGATAGCAGGCCCCGAGCAGAGTATGGCTCAGGATGGTCAGAATTCACTTCGTATAACGCCTGCCCAACCCGACACATTGCCCCGTTTGTATAAGCTGCCTTCCATTTCATACCCCTTTCCGGATATTCCTGCCAAACTTTTTTATATACAGTTGCCCCAAGAGGAAACATACGTACAGCGCGATTCTTTGGGATCATATAGCAGTCAGCGGTTGCTGTATGAAATGCCGGTAGCCTCCAGTTTTCGGATGAGCTTTAAGCAGTTTGCGGAGCAGTCGAAGCAGCGCCATCTGAAAGAAAATTGGCAACAGCTAATTCAAGAGCAACAAACTGAGGATCAGCGTCAAGCGGGTCTGCTCGACTTTAATCTCGATATACCGGGGGGAGAGGAATCTACTTTTACCACTATTTTCGGCAAGCCGGAGGTTAATTTAAGCATCAATGGGACCGCTAATATGAATGTGGGTGCTTCTATCCAAAAGACTGAGAATCCTGAGATTCCGGAAGATCAACGACGGCAGGTTGATCCCACTTTTGAACAAAGTCTGAAGCTGAATATTCAGGGCACGATTGGAGATAAACTGTCGATACAAACCGATTGGGATACCGAGCGTGATTTTGACTTTATGAACCGTTTGAGCATTATTTATGACGGATATGAGGATGAGATATTACAACGTGTGGAATTGGGGAACGTATCCATGCAAACAGGAAATTCGTTGATTCGTGGCGGTAGCGCTCTTTTCGGGGTTAAATCTGTGGCTCAAATTGGGTCATTAAAATTAACGTCTGTATTGTCCCAGCAGGAGGGGAACAGCAAAACGGAAACAATAACAGGCGGTGCCCAGGAACAGGAGATTTCCATTCGACCGGGTGATTATGAATCTGATAAACACTTTTTTTTGGACTTCTTTACCCGTCAGGAGTTCGAAGGGAATGTCTCCAATCCACAGCAGCAGGGACAGGCTTTACAGCTAACGGAGGTTAATGTGTGGGTGCTTCGTGAATCCACCCAATCGCAAGAGGGTGAACGCCAGGCAATTGCACTGGGTAATCTGGGCGTAGTGCAAAATCCGGACAGCACGTTTATGCCACCGAATGAAGATCAGGATGTATTTGACGAGGATACCCTTGCCCAGTATCGTGATCCGGCACAAGGAGTGTCAGCGGAAAGTTTTGGCGTTGATGCTAACACTTTTGTAGAAGGATATTTTGTTCCATTGCAAGAGGGGGCGGATTACAGTCTGAATAGAAATCTGGGATATATATCTATCAAACGGAATTTGGGATCGCGACAGGCATTGGCTGTCTCTTTTAAGTATCGCGATCCTCAGACCGGTGAAACGATAAGTGTGGGAGATGTTAGTCAGGGCGGCAATGAGCGCATGTATTTAAAACTATTACGTCCTCAAACAGTGACGACCTCTAATATTTTGTGGGATCTGATGATGAAAAATGTGTATTCATTGGGAGCAAACAATTTAACGCAGGATGGCTTAGAACTTGATATCAAGTACACCGAGCAAAATGTACCCAGCAGCTCGCTACCACAACGGGATCAAATTTTGCTGCAGGATTTAGGACTCGACCGGGTTGACCAACAGGGGGCAATAAATCCTGATAATAAGATTGATTTTAGTACAATGGTGTTGGAGCCTTCTACCGGGACTCTTGTGTTTCCTTATTTGCAGCCATTTGGCGCGCGAATTGGGCAGTTACTAACAGAATCCGGCACTCCGCCAGATCGTGTCAGCGATCTTACCTTTGATGAACTTTATAACGAGAAGAAAGTAAATGCGAATCAAAGCTCAAAAAATAGCTTTTATCGCATTCAGGGAAACTCGAAGGGTAGTATTTCCTCAAGTTATTCGCTGGGATATTCGTTGGTTGAAGGTTCGGTAAATGTATTTGCTAACGGTCGTGAGTTACAGGAAGGAACCGATTATGCCGTTGATTATTCGATTGGAAGTATTACAATCTTAAATGAGCAATATCTGCGTCGTGGACAGGAAATAAAAATCGAATACGAGAATAACCAGCTTACGCAGATCGGAAAAAAGAGCTTTACCGGTTTAAGGGCAGAGTATCAGTTTACGGACAATATTTCGCTGGGAAGCACCTATTTTAAATTAAAAGAACGTCCGTTGCAGGATAAAATTCGCATTGGTGATGAACCGGTGAATAATTCAGTAGTTGGGTTTGATGCAAATGCTCATTTCGATACACCGTGGCTTACGCGGTTGATTGATCAGGTACCGTTATTGCAGACCAAAGAAAACTCAAGCTTAACGGTAAGTGGAGAGTTTGCCCATTTGAGGCCCGGGGTATCACAGACAAGCGCAGTTAATGATGCGATCGAAAACAATCGCTTATTTGAAGATGAAGAAAACGGTTTATCATTCATTGACGATTTTGAAGGCTCTGACATTGGATTGAGCTTTATGAATCCGGGACGGTGGAACCTCGCTGCCGCACCGGCAGCTGTACCGGGATATGGACCCGATGAGATATTTTTTGAGGATAATCCGCCGGAAAATCCTTCCACAAATATTGCTGATAAAATTGCTCGATCTGATCTTAGGGGGTCGTTTGCATGGTACAGTATTCCACAAAATATTGATCAAATTTTGGGGGGCGTCAATTTTACTCCGGAAACCGAGCAGGTGAGAGTAACGGATGTTTTTCCAAATCGAGACGTCCTTACCGAAGAAAATTTTATTAATACGTTGGATGTCTATTTTGATCCAACGAATCGGGGACCATACAACTACAACGAGAATTTAAGAACACTGCTTGAGGACGAGCCGGAGCGCACTTGGAGCGGGATGACGACTACGCTGCCCTCTGGTCAGGAAGATTTGACGCAAAATAATATTGAATTCCTGGAATTTTGGATGCAGTCGGTATTGCCCAATGGAAGAACACCGACCGCACAAGATCTGCAGGACTATGAGGGCAAAATTTATATCGACATCGGGGTCGTTTCAGAAGATGTGGTTCCCAACTTTAAAACCAATACTGAGGATGGGCTGGTTCGTCGCCCGCAAGATATACAGGAAGATAATATTAGTGGTCAATCGCGATCGTATATTCCTACTCCATTGCCGGCTCCCGAGGGACAGTTTTCGAATGATACGCGAGAGTTATCGGATGTAGGATTAGATGGAGCTCCGAATGAAGGTGGGATTGATAATAAGAACGAGCAGAATCTGTTTTCAGGATTTCTTGAATCTATGGCTTCGGAGTATGGAATTGCAAGTGATGAGTATGAACAAATTGTGGATGATCCTTCAAACGATGATTATGTGTATTATGGTGAGAGCGAGGCTGGTAATGGCGACCTTCAGGAACGGTTTTCCCGCATGTATGGCTATCATGATGGCAATACACCACCAAATGAAGGCGAAAAGCGAGCGGTAACGAATAAACCCGATACCGAGGGATTAATAACCCCCTCTATTGTTGAACAGAATAACGCTTATTTTCAGTACGAAATTGACTGGAATCCGGCTGATTTTTCTGAGCTAGAACCGGGTTCGGAGGGCACTTACATCGTGGATAAAGTAGAAGGGGCCAACCAGCAGGATCGATGGTACCAAGTGCGTCTGCCACTGGAAGAATGGGTGCGTAAAGTGGGTGGTATCGAAAACTTTCAGAACATCTCGTATATCAGGGTTTGGCTCTCGGGGTATGAAAAACCATTTACACTGCGTTTTGCAACCTTTGAGCTGGTAGGTAGCCAATGGCGTCCGGCCGAAAATGTAGATCAGCAACAAGGTACCACACAGGGAGAATTCAATACTTCATCTGTAAATATCGAAGAAAATAGCCAGCGGCGGCCTATCCCGTATCGCCAGCCCGAAGGGGCTATCCGGGCCGTAAACCGCGATCGTCAGCGGCAGACCATAGCTAACGAGCAGTCTATTACCATGAATGTGGAAAATTTGGGACCCGGTGAATTGAAAATGATGAAGCGCGTCTATCCGGGGGGATTAAATATGATCAATTATTCCAACGTGCGAATGTTTGTGCATGGAGAAGGATACGAAAATCGTGGTCATGCAGAGTTGGTTGTACGTTTCGGTACGGATTTGACCAACAACTACTACGAGTATCGCCAACCTATCTCGCCCTCCGACCCGAATTATCCTTACAGCACCAAACAGCTGAGTGAAATGAGTGAGGCCGAGCGTGAGATGGAAGCCGAGGAGGTTTGGCTGTATGAAGAAAACAGCATGAATATTTTGCTGCGGGCATTTAATGAATTAAAGCAACTGCGTGATCAACAGGGGGTCGAAAGCAATACAGTGTTTGAGCGCGGGGACTTGCTGGAGAATGCACCGCCCGGCGCGATTATTGGGGTCAAGGGTAATCCTTCGTTAGACAGGGTTGGTGAAATTGGCATGGGAATCCAAAACCCCTTTGATCCGCAAAATCCCGATGAGGGTGGCATTGCATCTTTGGATGGACAGTTTTGGTTTAACGAGCTGCGTGTATCGGGCTTTGATAATAAGTCGGGTTGGGCGGCAAATGCTAAAGCGGAGATGAAATTAGCCGATTTCGCCACGGTTAATGCAAACTTCAACAGAGAAACCGATGGTTTCGGAGCGCTAAATTCCCGATTGGGGCAGCGTCGTATGTCAAATGTGCAGGCCTATGATCTGAATTCAACTGTTAATATGCACAAGTTTATACCCGATCGTTTTGGTTGGAATATCCCGGTATCACTTTCTACACGTCGCTCCTCATCAACGCCCCGGTATTTACCTAACCAGGGTGATGTTCGACTCTCTGAATTTGAAAATGCCGTTAAAGCGCGCGATGATCTTTCTGAATCCAGAAAACAGCAGATTATTGATCAACGTATTCGTGAAAGTCAGACGGTGACAGAGAGTTATTCTCTGAATGTGTCGAATCTATCAAAGTCAAGATCACAGTCGAGCCTGGCCGAGTATACCCTCGATAAAACAACGGTTAATTATGTCTACAATGTCACGGAGCGAAGAAATCCTCAGTACCAGCAACAGGATAATTGGAATTACAGCGGTTCGGTGCGGTATAATTACAGTTTTCCTCAAACCAGGATATTTCGACCACTAGGATTTTTAGGAAATGTGCCGTTCATACATCCCTTAGCGGGAATAAAGCTGGGATATACGCCTGCTTCAATTAATGCTTCGGTGGGTATGGATCGAGAATACGACGAACAGCTTCGCAGAATTTCAGATCCCGACTCGGAAAATCCGCTGCAGCAATCGCATAGTTTTACCTATGATACTGAATTTGGTCTGGGATATAATATAACGCCTAGTATAAAGACAACTTTTCGCTCTCGCACAGTATTTGATCTATCACGAGCAGGAATTGAGGAGGCCGGTCCGGGTAATCCTATGGCCGATTCTACTCAATATTCGGTACGCCCCTCTTTTGATGTGCTGAGAGATCTTGTTTTTGATACTCTCTCAGCAAGGCGCAGTAATTATCAGGAATCGTATACCGCAGGCTGGCAGCCCAAACTAAACAAGGTGAGTGCATTGGAATGGATTAACTATTCTGCTAACTACAGCGGTGGATATCAGTGGAGAAATAGTCCCCGAGGATCTGATTTAGGGGCCAATGTATCAAACAACTTTTCGCTGAATCAGACACTGGATTTTAATATCCGTAGTTTGCTGAGCGGAATGGATTGGTATCGTACCCTACAAAATAATGGGAATTCAAATGGTTTTTCACCGGCTGATACGACGGAAGGGTTGACTGAAGAACAGTTCGGTAAAACGCTTGGTAACATTGGCAAAAGAGTTGCAGGAGCGATTTTGAGTATCCAATCCATGGATTTCTCTTTTAATATCTCGCAGAGTTCTCTCCAAAGTGGATATGCCGGCACCTCACCGCTTTATGATATGTTTGGACGAAGCAGTGGAGAATATTCGCCTCCATTTTCGTATCGAACCGGATTTTCAAATGAAATTGGCCTCAGTCGGTTGATCGATAATCCAAGCGAAACTTCCTCACTGCAACTGCCATCAAATCGCAATTTAACAGATGATATCACCGTACGTTCTCGATTGCGTCCTTTTGATAATGTAACCATTGATTTATCCTGGAATTCGAAATGGAATGAAACGAATACCCAGTCGATCACCATTGATCCCAATCAAAACGTAAGTATAGTTCGTTCGCAAAACGGTTCGATATCCTCAAGCATTTGGGCATTTGGAACTGGCTATGAAGCATTTTTCAAGAAGCAGCTGCGTACTGCTTTTGATGACATTGGCGATAATACTGAGATTGCCGATCCAACTGGTAATAGTGATGGGCGAACGGTGTTGGGTAGAACGGCGCTCCAGGAAGATTTCAGACAGTCCTATCTTGCCTTTGGTGAGGGTGCTATCGGGGACCGAAACTTTTCACCTTTTCCATTGCCCGGTTGGCGCGTAACGTGGACGGGGCTCGAAAAATTTATTCCTTATTTTGGGGATTTTATGTCCCGGGCATCAATATCTCACAATTACAGTGGTACCTACCGTTTGGGATGGGTGTTTAATGCTGATCAAAGTCTGTTGCCGGATATTTCCCTGGGCGCATATTCAGTTACAAATCGACGTCCTGAGTTTGAGCCCAACAGCATTAATATTGAGAAGCGATTTAGTCCGCTGGTAGGATTAAATTTAACTTGGGAGTCAAATCTCCGGACGAATGTTCAATATGAACAAAGCAAGGTGACGAGTTTGGCACTGTCGAACTCCACTGTTATCGAGCGAATCTCAAAGGGACTCAAGCTAACATTCGCTTACACTATTCGCGATTTTAAAATTCCGTTTTTTAAGCGCTTGGATAATGCAGTGGATATTTCCCTTAACGGGAGCTATATCGAAGATGAAGAAAAGAAATTTGAGCTCGATTCCGATCTTGATGAAGCACTCAGCGCCGGACCGGATGATATTATTAAAGATCCCGATCGAGCTGAGTTTTCAAGTACGATTACCGGGGGACAGGCACGTATCAACGGATCGGCCGTAATCGGGTACCAGTTTTCGCAGATGATTCAGGCCAACTTTGAATACAATTACAGTAAGTTAATTCCCAAAACATCAGGGGTATACGGTCGAACAGATCACGATATCTTATTCAATATTGTGGTGTCTATTCGCTCGAATTAGAGTAAGTTACTTTTCTGTAAAAAAGAAGGAAAGTCCCATTCCAAATATTGAGAGTGCCATCATCAAATAAGGGAGCCAATCCCCAAAGCGGGTGTATATGGTTTCGGAAGTAAGTACCGGTACTTCATAGTTAAAAGCCGTGGTTTCCCAGTAGGGTGTTTCCACTTTAACGGAGCCATCCGGTGCGATAATGCCTGAAATACCGTTGTTGGCGCTCCGTACAATCCAGCGGTCAAATTCGATGGAGCGCAGACGCGCATAGGCAAAATGCTGAGAGTGTCCGCTGGTATTCCCCCACCAACCGTCATTGGTAATGATAGTGAGATAGCCCGCCCCGTTGCGCACATAATTAAGAATCCAGTTGGGAAATACTGAGTCGTAGCAGATGAGCGCCGGGGTGGCCGTTCCATTCACCGAAAACTGGTCGGCGGCATATCCTTTGCCATACCCCTGAATCTGATTCCAGTTTACCCATCCAAAAATATCCACAGCGTTTAAAAAGTGGACGAAAGGAATGCGTTCTACAATGGGAACCAAGTTATGCTTTTGGTAGGTGTCCATGGGATTATCAGGGTAGAAGCCGAGGGCGGCATTAAAAGCTAAATAAGCACCGCGCTCATTGGTACGGGGAAGAGCAGGAATATCACCCTTTTCATAAAATTCGAAATAGGTTGCTCCGGTTATCAGTGTAGCGTTTTGTGTTTCAGCATAATTTTTAAGCTGATCTTTGGTTCGGTCTGAGAATGTTCGGTAATTATTGATATTCAGAATTTGATTTTGCACCGCATTCTCCGGCCAGACAATAAGCTGAGTACTTTTAGTAATTACGGAGTCCGTCAGTGAGAGAAGATGGTTGTTGGCTTGTTGTGCACTTTGAAATCCACCATTTGGTTCATAGGAATCAAAATTGGGTTGTACAACCACAACGTCATGGGTCTGTGCGGGCTCAGTATCACTTTCCAGCAAGGAGATCAACACGGACCAAATAGGAAATATCAGCAGTATTGAAACAAGTACAATTTTTGTTGATTGCTTCGGTTTTTTTAGCTGTTGATATGCAAGCGCAGCGGTAAAAATCACCCAAAAAGAAATACCCCAGTAGCCGGTTACGGAGATGTATTGGACTAATTGAGGTACATTGGCCCAGGCATTCCCTACTGCCAGCCACGGCCATGCTAAATCCCAGAGGTGATGCAGGTATTCATAACTGAGCCAGAAGGCCGTTTGTAACAGGGCAATGAACCAGGGAGAAAAATTTTGCTGTTGTACTTTATACTGTAGCATTACGGGGATGGTCATAACCGCGGCGTTGGCCAGAATAGCAGCCACACCGCCGGCTACGGTTGCCATTACCAGCCAATAGGTAGTAATGATATTCCAGATTAAAAAAGCCGGATAGATTTTATAGGCTGCCTCCCTGGCCGAATCAGACAAGTCTATGATGCGGAAGACAAGCAGGAATGCCGGAAAAATAAGGAACGGGAGTGGAATAGGCGGATAGCTTAGTCCCAGTAGTAATCCGGCAGTAATTGATAATAGCCAGCTGTTATACCAAAGTTGTTGGATGATGTTTTTCATTCGCTGTAATCTTTTGGGGCAATGATAACGACGATTTCTCCTTTTATGTCATCTCTTAGATGGAAGGTATCATGTACCGATTTTATCGATCCGCGAACTATTTCCTCAAATTTTTTAGTCAGCTCGCGGCAGACGGCTATCATACGTTGATCGCCCATGTATTTTCGCAACTCTTCAAGTAACTTCATCAGTCGGTGAGGACTTTCGTATAGTACAATGCTGCGTTCTTCATCTACCAACTGTTTAAGTTGCTTTTGGCGCCCCTTTTTTTGAGGCAGAAATCCTTCGAATATATATTTATCGCATGGCAATCCGCTGGCAACCAAAGCAGTTGTGGCGGCATCAGGACCGGGTATTACGGACACTGAATGTCCGGCTTGGTGAGCAGCACGAACGGCCAAAAATCCCGGATCGGAAATACCCGGCATGCCGGCATCCGAAATGATAGCTACATTTTGTCGGGCATCTAAAATATTAAGCAGATGTTCTACCTTTTGATGCTCGTTATGAGCATGAAAGGCAAAGGTATTGGTATTTATTCCGAGTTTTTTCAGCAATACGCCCGAGGTACGCGTGTCTTCGCAAGCAATGTATGAAACTGATTTAAGTGTTTCGATAGCCCTTTCGGAGATATCATTGAGATTTCCAATAGGCGTTGCAACTATATAGAGGGTGCTCAACAGTTGTCGTGGTTTAAGATTTTCCGGTTTAAAATCCCACCAAAAGTAACAAAAACTTATTAACTATTTCGACTGACAATAGTAATTAAGCGGGCTGAAATTAAGGAGGAAAAAGGCTATACTTAGCTGCGTTAGAAAATGAATGATGAGTGTGGATTTGTTTGTTTTACCACTTTCAGAATTTATTAAACAAGTAGATAAACATTATTATGACAGATTTTAGTCCATCAGGTATTAATCATATTACCATTCGAGTAAACGATATTGAGCGTGCAGAAGAGTTTTATGGTGATGTTTTGGGGTTTGAGCTCCTTCGCAAAATGGGAAAAAGTATGGCTGTGTATCAGGTTGGCGAAGAAGATACCCTGGTGCTGGTTGAGGCAGAAACGAGCTATGATCCGGAATCCCGTGATTACCGGGTAGATCATTTTGGATTCTATCTGGATTCTGAGGAAAAGGTTGACGAGATGGCAGAATATTTCCGTCAAAAGGAAGTATCTATTTTAAGTGGACCGGCTAATCGAAAACGTGGGCGATTTGTGTTCATTTCTGATCCTGACGGCAATATGCTGGAGTTTTTCTACGAAGAGAATGACGAATAATTTTTGTATTTGAGCGTTAAAAACTGATACAGAAAGCTGACACTCTGAATCTTTCCTTTTGTTGACAAATACAACTTACGTAACTTTGTCAGCAGATTTAGAGGTAAAGCCTGATGGCATGTTATTTGCATTTTTGCATCCTAAAGAATCAAAACAGAATTTAATTGTTAAGTTAGTTTCACATGAGCGAATCAAAAGAAAAAGTAACCGAAGAACAAGCAGCCGAAAATGAGCAGTCGGTTGAAGAACAGAATGAGCAAGCTGAAGAATTATATTCCCGGTATGAAGATTTTGAGGCAGATGAATTGCGTGAATTACTTGTTGCACGTGATCAAAAAGTACAAGAATTAGAAGAGGAACTTGCCGAAGCGAAGGACAGTCACTTGCGAAAAGCCGCTGAACTCGAGAATTATCGCAAGCGGGTTCAGCGTGAACGCTCACAGGTATATGAAACAGCAAAAGCCAATGCGTTAGAAGATTTTCTGGAAATCAATGACGATCTGCAGCGAACGCTTAAGGCGGCTGAAGAGCTTGAGGTTAATGATACTCTGATGGATGGTGTCAACCTTGTAGCCAGTAAATTCAAAGAAGTGCTCAACAAATACGGTGTGGAACGCATTGATGAGGAAGGAGTTCCATTTAATGTTGATTTGCACGACGCTATGATGAGGCAAAAGCCCGAAGATGACAGCATTGGCAGTGATATCGTTCTCAATGTTGTAGAGAGCGGTTATCGCATGGGCGATCGAACAATCCGTCACGCAAAAGTAATTGTAAGCGAATAAATTTATAAGGTTAGTTAGTTTAATACATGTCTAAACTAGACTATTACGACGTACTCGGTGTAAGCAAAGATGCATCTGAAGATGAAATTAAAAAAGCCTACCGAAAGAAAGCGATGAAGTTTCACCCGGATCGTAATTCTGATGATCCGGAAGCAGAAAAAAAGTTCAAGGAAGCTTCGGAAGCCTATGAAGTATTGGGGGACGAACAAAAACGTCAGCGCTATGACCAGTTTGGTCATCGTGGTGTAAACGGCGGTGGATTTGGCGGTGGTGCCGCCGGATTTGAAGATATCGGATTTGAGGATATCTTTAGTCGTTTCAGCGATATTTTTGGCGGTGATTTCAGTGGCGGACGCAGTCGTTCGCGCGGCCGTCGTTCTTCGGGACAGCCCGGTTCGGATATGAAGTTGCGGATTGAGTTGTCGCTTGAAGAGATCGCATTTGGAACTGAGAAGAAGTTAAAGGTCAAAAAGCAGATCAAATGCGACGAATGTAACGGTACCGGTGCAGAATCAGAAGAAGATTTCGAGATGTGCGGTACCTGCAATGGTACCGGCGAAGTGCGGCAGGTTCGCAAAACAATGCTCGGTCAAATGGTAAATGTACAGCCGTGTCCCGAATGCCGCGGTGAAGGTCGTATTATCCGTAATAAATGCTCGAAATGTAACGGCGAAGGTCGCTATCGAGGCGAAAAAACTGTGAAGGTAAATGTTCCTTCAGGCGTATCCGAAGGGAATTACATAACCCTTCGCGGAAAAGGGAATGCCGGTAAACGAGGCGGTGAAGCGGGATCTTTGGTTGTGTTGATCGAAGAGAAGGAGCACGAGCATTTTGAGCGTGACGGCAATGATATTTATTACGATCTGGTGCTGAGTGTGCCCGATGCTATTTTGGGTACTGAAGTAGAGGTTCCGACACTGAAAGGGAAGGCAAAAATCAATATTGAACCCGGGATTCAGCCGGGTAAGTTGTTGCGGATGAGCGAAAAAGGTATTCACGGACTTAATCGATCCGGTATTGGTGATCAATATGTGAGAGTAAATGTATATATCCCGAAAGATCTCTCTGATGAAGAGCAAGAGCATGTAGAAGCTCTTAGAGGCAATGATCATTTTAAGGCATCAAACCGAGAAGATGATGGAAAAGGATTCTTCTCGAAAATAAAGGATGTGTTTACATAGTATTGTTGGCGATGAGCCATCAAATTATTGTAATACCTTGGGCCCATGTGAAGATCAACACTAAAGAGGAGATGCTTTTATTATTGACGGACTGATTTCTTCTTCATCCAATTATCAAATACTTTTGCAAATCGTTCGGGTGATTTCGGGTCCATGTTGAAATAGAGTGAAGGTTCTATGAGTTCAAGCTCCATCAGTGCAAAGGTATTATTATCAGTTCGGACGTAATCGGCACGAGTATAGAGTGGTTCGGGTTGAATCATATCACGCATAGTTCGGGCAACGCTTAGTAGATTTTCTTCTGGTTTGACCAGTTTTAACCTGCCTCCATGCTCTTCTTGCACGCGAAAGTCGTTGGTTTCAGGAGTCTTGAGGATGGTATGACTGTAAGTATCTCCAAAAAAGAAAACCGAAAACTCGCCTTCTTGAGTGATGTTATCCATAAATGGCTGTACCAAAAAGGGACGATCGTTGAAAACGGATTCTAGATCATCGATAAAAATGCCATAGTTTGATTGATGAATGCGAAAAGTATCATCGGCTCCGGCACTGATGGTCGGTTTGACTACGATCTCTTCTGATTTTAATTCTGAAAAAACACTGGGAAACAGATCTGCATTAAATGTTTGATACCAACGGCTTGGAACAATCTCAACACCCCGAGATTCCAGATCGCGAAGATAGGTCTTATCAATATTCCATTTGACGATTTCCAGACTGTTTTCAAGCAGAGCTTCTGATTGTTCAATATCGGTCAGTACTTCCAAAAATGCCTCGGGGTCTTTTTGATAATCCCACGGACTGCGGATAATGACAGCATCATAGTAATTCCAGTCCACCGCATTGCTACGCCAGGAAACCTCCTCTGCTTGCCAACCTAGCTTTTCCAGCGGCTCGAAAAGCAGATGATCATAGACTTCAAAGTCATCAAGATTATCCATCGAAAGAAAGGCACAATGTTTCATTGTCGTTCGTCTACCAAAAGTTGTTCAAGTTTGCGCTAAAGATATTGTTCGATTTTATTAGCACCAAGTTGATTTCTACTTGATTCCTTCTACAAACATTAATTTCCAGTATCGCCAGTTCCAGCTGTGTGATGTTTGAATAGTGAACCTATTCTTAGACATTATTTGTCGTAGCTCAAGAAGCGAACGAGTATTTATATATTCCGAGTTTGACCACCGTATGAGGGTATCGACTATTTTGAAGAATCCTTCTCTGTTCCAATCAAGAATGTAGAGCTTTCCATCTGGTTTTAAGAGCTTGTGAAACTGATTTAAAACCTGCTCCTGTTGTTCATAAAAGTGAAATGAATTTAGGCAGATGATTTTGCTAAAGTAATTCGGTGGATATGAGAGGTCTTGAACCTTAAGATTATCAAAGCTGATTGTAGGTTTGTCGGAAAACCGTTGGCGGGCAATTGCAAGCATTTCATCAGAAGGATCATTTATCACCAACTCTTCAAAAAAATAATTTTGGTCGAGAAGTTTTTGAGCAACTAATCCCGTTCCGCCGCTGGGATCTAAAATGACATCTGATGGGTCAAGTTTGATATGTTTGAGTAGCATCCGGTGGGTATGGTCAAGGTATTTATGCCACCTTTGCTCATACTTTTCTGCCTTAAGATTGTAGCGATTAATGGTTGAGTCGGTCAAAGCAACTTATTTTGTTAATAGTCGCGATGAATTAAGTAATATTCCTACATCCGGTAATGACTGCGCGGCCGCGGCTAAAACGGGGGGGAGAATGCCAAATGCCGCGAGTGAAAGTCCCACTAAATTATATGCGGTAGTAAATCCAAAATTCCATTTTATAATGCTCATTGTTTTGTTTGCGGATGTAAAAAGCTTGGGCACGAGATTCCAGTTATCGCGCATCAGGGTGACATCTGCCGTTTCTATAGCCACATCAGTACCGGTTGTGCCCATGGCAATACCCACATCGGCCTGAGCTAGGGCAGGGGCATCATTGACGCCATCACCAATCATTACCACGGTTTGACCTTTAGACTGATATTCTTTTACAATGTTGATTTTATTTTCAGGCAACAGCTCAGCTCTGAAATCGATATGTAATTTGTTTGATAAATGGCGGGCAGTTTCGGTGTTGTCTCCCGTGAGAAGTTCAACAGCACTGAATGTGTGTTGTTGACGGAGAGTTTGAATAGCAGCACCAGCTTCAGAGCGTTCCGTGTCTTGGACAGCGAGTATCCCAACGGGCAGTCCATCTTTTTGTATGATAATAGCTGTTTTGCCTTCTTCTTTTATTTTTGAGATTGTCGGGCTGACCTCTTGCTTGTCATCTTCAAGCAAGCGCTCATGACCGACGGTCACGCTGTGATCTTCAAATGAGGCACGAACGCCATTAGCTGTGATCTCCTCAAATTTTTCCGGCTTAGAGAGCGAGAAGTGGCGTTTTTGAGCAGCTTCAACAATGGCTTTGCCGATGGGGTGATCGGAGTATTGCTCCGCACTGGCCGCCATAATGAGCAGTTCATCCTCGGTAATTCCGTTGAGAGGTATAATATCTGAGATTTCGGGACGACCAAAAGTGAGTGTCCCCGTTTTATCAATCAGCAAGACATCAGCCCGGGCAAGAGCTTCGATATATTTGCCGCCTTTGATAAGTACGCCACGCTTTGCATTGGATCCCACCGAAGCCAGCAGGGCAACGGGCGTTGCAAGGGCAAATGCGCAGGCACAGGCTACCACCATTACAGCAACGGTTGCCATAAGGTCGCCGCTGATGAGATATGTTAATAGGGCAATAGAAGCTACCACCGGGAGGTACCAGGCCGAGAATTTATCGGAGTACCGCTGTACCGCGCCTTTCCGGGATTCGGCTTCTTCCACCATATTGATAATTTTACCGAAAGTGGTATCACTGCCAATTGCTTCTGCTCGTAAGGTAAGAAATCCGCCTTGTGCTATGGTGGATGCAAAAACAGTGGATCCTTCCGTCTTTTCGACGGGCATTGATTCGCCGGTAATGGGGGATTCGTCAATAGTGGCTTGCCCGTCAATTACGGTTCCATCCACCGGTACTTTTCCACCCGGTCGTACTAAAATCTGATCTCCTTTTTTAACCTGATCAATGGGGAGTTCTTTTTCGTTGCCGTCCCGTAATACGGTAGCTGTTTGGGGAGCAAGTTCTGTTAGGGAGCGAAGTGAATCACGGGCTTTTTCGGTGGTATAGCTTTCGATAAAATCACCAGTGCGCATGAAGAATACCACAATGCCAGCTGTAACCCATTCTCCGGCGGCTAAAGCTGTAAGTGCCCCCAATGCCATTAATGCGTGCGGTGTGACCAGTCCCTTCTTAGCAGCTACGACAACCTGTTTAAAGACAGGATACCCCATTAAAAGTACGAGAGCCGCGCCTACCCAAAATGGAACCCATTGTGTCAGTGCCTGAAAAACCCCCAGCCATTCACCCGCTATAACCACCAGCAAAACCGCCCCAAAAACGAGTCCGAAAAGTTGGAAGGATTTCTGGGCTTTTTCTTTAAGTGATTCGTTTTCCTGTTGAGATTGACCTGTGGTATCCGGAATATGATAACCAATATCCTCGACGGCTTTTTTGAAGGTTTGGATATCAGGATTATCAGTTCTTGTCCTAACTTTGGCTTTTTCAGCTGAAAGAAAGACGTCTGCAGACTCAACTTCATCAAGCTGTTCGAGCGCACTTTTTACATTGTTTGCACAGCCCGAACAGTCCATGCCTTTAACTCTGAGTTGTACTTCTTTCTTACTCATTGCGTTCAAATTCATTTATTGATTCATGTCGCGTGCAATCATACACTCCTTTTGCTACCTCTGATAGAAGCTGCTCAGATTTCTGTAGGATTGTTGTTATGCGCGGGTCACTAAGTCGGTAATAGATATAACGACCGTCTCGCTGCTTTTTAACCAAGTCACAATCAGCAAGACAGCGTAAGTGATTGGACACGTTAGGTTGCGAAAGGCCGGTAATTTCAACCAATTCTCCTACACTTCTCTTTCCGTTGCGAAGTACCTCAATGAGTGTCAGCCGTGAAGAGTCTGCAAATCCACGAAACAACTTCGCTTTTAACTGAATGGCTTGTTCATCAATCATAAATTATTCAGTATCCATAATTTATTTTCATATTATTATATGATGATATAAGATACAAATATCAAAACCTAATTGGAACTACCAAGGTGGTAAAAGCCAAAAGCCCCGGAAAATATTCCGAGGCCTTTTCATCAAATTTAAAGGCAATTATTACTGTCTATTGCCGGCTTTTTCTTTTGGACGCGCTTTGTTCACTTTTACGGTGCGTCCATTAATTTCGGTGCCATCGAGTGCATCGATAGCGGTTTGGGCAGCAGCTTCATTTTCTATTTCTACGAACCCAAATCCTTTTGATCGGCCGGTCTCGCGGTCTTTAATTACTTTGGCAGAAATTACATCACCAAACTCTTTAAATATTTCCATTAATTCTTGATCTGAAACCTTAAAAGAAAGGTTTCCTATATAGATATTCATTCGTGTAATACCGGTTTATTATAGGTTGAAGCGGAACTCTTAATATCTCCCGCAAATATGATATTACGACGTTTTCAAATAGAAAAGAAATTAATTTACAGGTATGAAGCACTGGTAAATTCCCATGATTTTATCTGTAGTCTTTTTGGTAAAATAGCTAATACCTACAGTTTTTTGTACATATAAAGATGATCTCGATATTGACCATCGAAATGGAGGGCATCCGGAATGCGTCCGCCTTCAGTGAAATCAAACTTTTCTAGGAGAGTAATACTGGGTTTATTACCACTTACTAAAATGGCAACAGCAATTCTATACTTTTTTATGCTGCAGAATTCAAGGCCATGATTCATCAGATCAGTAGCTATTCCTTTTCCGTGATGATCGTAATCAACGTAATAGCTTACCTCAATGACTTCATTTAATGCCTGTCGGTCAGCGCGGTAGGGGGAAACAGAAAGCCAGCCAATGGGGATATCATCATATAGATAAACAAAAACAGGGTAGGTGTCATTGGGATGATTGGCTAGCCATTCCCTGCGCGTTTCTAAAGAAACCGGTTGAGTGTGGGCGGTCCGCAATCCGTCTGCTACAGCCTGATTATAGATCTTACTTATAGCTTTTAGATGTTCAGGCTCGGCCCGGGTAATCATTGTTCAAAAAATGGGAAATAAGTACGCCATTAAGAGTTAACCTTTGATTTCTTTTTGCCTACTTGCTCCTGCTGTCGTTTTTTGCAGGCTTCGGTATCCTGACAAGTTCCAAAAAAGTGGAGAGAATGACCCGTAATGTTAAACTTGTGGATTTTCTCCATCATTGTTTTGATCTCCTGAATACGGGGATCGCAAAATTCTAAAACCGTCCCACACTTTTTACAGATGATATGATCGTGTTGCTGATAGGCATAAGCACGCTCATAATAATATTGGTTTTCACCGAATTGCTGGCGCTGTACTAATCCACATTCGACTAAAAGGTCAAGGGTATTGTATACCGTTGCTCGGGAAACGCGGGTACCGCCTTCTTTCATGTTGAAGAAGATATCATCGGCGTCAAAATGACCGTCGGCCCGGTAAATTTCTTCGAGAACCATGAAGCGCTCAGGGGTTTGCCGTTGATTGTGCTCTTTCAAATATGAGCTGAAAATTTCTTTAACTAAATCAATTGTTTCTTCACTAGCCGGATGAGCCATAACATCAATTTTTCTTTTAATATAAGGATTTGGGATACCTAAAAAAATTCAATTGAAATACCGTTACGCATCAACAATAATCACAAATATGGGTATGTGCTGAATTTTCGATTCAGAATGTTATATTCGAGCAGTACAATTAAAATTGTGATCAGTGGTTTTAAACAGTAATTAATTTTTGATTTATGCCCACAGTTGTAGCTTTTGAAACGCTCACGGACCTGTTTCTTAACTTATCAAAAAAATATAAAGGGACCGATAAAACGGCGTTTGCCCGTAAACCTAAGACGGACCAACCCTATGAGACAATAACCTGGGATCAGGTTTTTGATGACGCGCATTCACTGGCAGCTTACATGGTAAAACATGGCATTGAAGCCGGAGATCGAGTGGCTATCCTCAGTGAAAACCGTTATGAGTGGGCCATTGTGGATTTGGCTTTGCAATTGATTGGGGCCATAAATGTATCTTTGTACACCTCATTACCGGCCAGTCAATGCGAGTATATCTTAAAGAATTCTGAGGCAGAAATGTTCTTTGTCTCTACAGGCATTCAGCTTAAGAAAGCGCGCGAAGTATTTGACAATTGTGAGGATTTAAATCGTGTGATCGCCTTTGATGAGCCCAATATTTCCAGTTATCTGGATGATGCTTATGTATCTCTTTTTGATGAGGTGATGAATGAGGGAGTGAAGGAGTTGCCAAAGGTTGAAGATGAGATTGATCGGCGGAGTAAGGCTATTGAACCGGAAGACTTGGCTACGCTTATTTATACCTCAGGTACGACGGGCAAGCCCAAAGGTGCTATGCTTACGCACCGCAATATTGTGAGTAATATTAAGGCGGCTCATCAGCGTATCGATATTATGGAAACGGATCGCTGTTTGTCATTTTTGCCGCTTTGCCATTCGTTTGAACGTACGGCCGGATATTATGCAATGATGGCGGGTGGGGCGGAAATATACTACGCCGAAAGTGTGGATACAGTAGCGAAAAATATGACGGAGGCTCATCCCACAATTATCATGAGTGTGCCGCGGCTCTTTGAGAAAATCTATAATCTTGTTTCCAAGAGTGTAGAGGAGGGCAGTGCCGTTAAACAGAAAATTTTTAACTGGGCACAGAAAGTGGGTCGCAAATATGCCGATGGCCAGCGTGGGTTGGTTTCCATGAAGAAAAAGCTGGCCGACAAGTTGGTATTTGATAAGCTGAAAGAACGTACAGGCGGACGTATCCGCTTCTTTGTTTCTGGTGGTGCTGCCTTACCGGCCGAGATTGGTCATTTCTTCATGGGGGCCGGACTAAACATAATTGAGGGCTATGGACTAACGGAAACATCACCTGTTATGTGCTGTAACACCTACGGGGATGAGAAAATGGGTACAGTCGGTAAAGTTTTGCCAGGGGTTACTGTAGCCATTCAGCGATTGGAGAATAGTAAGATTATTGCTGAGATCAGCGGAGAGGATTATCCGACTGATCACAATTCTGAGCAGGGGGAAATTCTGTGCAAGGGTCCGAATGTGATGGAGGGATATTGGAAGAATAAGGAGGCAACCCGCGAAATGATTGACGATGACGGATATTTGCATACCGGTGATGTAGGTAAATTTGTGGGTGGAAAACTACAGATCACCGATCGAATTAAGCATATGATCGTAAATGCAGGTGGTAAAAATATTTATCCCGGACCGATTGAAGATCTTTTCAAAACGAGCAAGTGGATCGATCAGCTGGTAGTCGTAGGGGAACGTCAACCTTATATGGCGGCCTTAATAGTACCGGATTTTGAAGTGCTTGAGGCTCATGCCGATGAGGAGGGAATTGAATATGATTCCATCGAAGATCTGATACAGAAGGATGAGATCCAGAAGATATATAGCAATGAGGTGCGAAGTCATTCCCAAGATCTGGCATCTCATGAAAAATTAAGGGATTTTCGAATTGTACCCAATGAGTTTACGGTAGAGTCCGGTGAACTTACTCCAACCTTAAAGATTAAGCGCCGAATTGTAGAGGACAAATACGGTCACCTTATTGATGATATTTTCTCCAACTAAGTTGATTTAAATGTTCTACGAACTCTTTCGGTGGGCTCATATTCTTTCCTATCTGATATGGTTGTGCGCCTTTGCCGGAAGCTTGGCGTATGGCGTTAGGATATATTCGGCGAAAGTTAGCTCTACTTTATACAACTTGATACAACCGAGCGACTGATAACTAAGTGGGGCATAATTATTGGCGCCTGCGGAATAATCATTTCAGGCTGGGTACTTTCGACCATTCCGCAAGGTCCACAGTGGGGGTGGTTTGATATACAACTTTATCCCTGGCTGGCGTTAAAGCAACTGCTTTTTGTAATTATCTTCATTCTGATAACAATCGACCTACGGCGAAGCAAAAAACTTGCTCGACGGATGCAAGCAAATAAAAACGATCTATCTGAAATTGTAAAAAAGTGGGGTGCCGCCTACCGCTTTTCTATTGCTGTTTATATTCTTGTCATCATAAGTACATTTCTGGGATGGTATAAACCCGGACTGACGACCTTTGGTTAATATCATCAGGATGATTCGCCGTGAAACGGAAGAAGATGTAAACATTCATCAATAGTATTTGCCGTTTTTAACAGTGAGCGGTTGCTCTCAGTGATAAACTTATTTTTCACTGCCTCATCGATGAACTGGATAAGCTTGTCATAATATCCGTCAATATTAAATATGATCACGGTTTTATCGTGGATACCAAGCTGTAGCCAGGTAATGGCTTCCATCAGCTCTTCGAACGTACCAAAGCCGCCGGGTAAGGCGATAAACGCATCTGAAAGTTCAGCCATCATAGCTTTACGTTCGTGCATGGTATCGGTGATATGCAGGGCGGTAAGGTTTTCGTGGGCGACCTCCATATCATACAAATGTTGGGGAATAACACCATGTACTTGTCCGCCCCTAGAAAGTGTGGCGTTGGCAACTTCATTCATGAGCCCTACTGAACCACCGCCATAAACTAATCCTATTCCATTGGACGCAAGGGCATGTCCTAATGCTTTGGTTTGTGGAATGAAGGAAGAATTATTGCCGGTTTTGGATCCACAATAAACGCAAACTCGTTTTTTGAAACTCATACTTTTGCCGTTGACATCATACGTTCGACAACAACTTCAATTTTGTCAAGAAAATAGTCGATATCTTTAAGTGTATTTTGTTTGCCAAGACTAACACGAATGCTCGAATTAGCTATTTCATCGTCAAGTCCGATACCGCTTAGTACATGGGAGGGTTCCATGGCTCCTGAAGTGCAGGCCGAGCCATTCGAAACACAAATATTTTCTACGTCCAGATTAAGAATGAGCATTTCCCCATCGATACCGTTTCCGTTTGAATCCATAAAGGAGATGTTGATAATATGAGGAACGCCATTTTCGATGTCTCCATTAATGTGATATTGATCTCCAAATTTTGCATCAAGTCCGCTAATAAGTTTTTTACGCAGCTTGATGAAATGTTTGCGATGATTTTTCATTTCTTTTTTTGCCAGTTCCATCGCTTTCGCCAAACCTATAATGCCTGGAACATTCAGCGTACCGCCGCGTCGTCGCCGTTCTTGCGAACCGCCGTGCATCCATGGAATCCATGGTGTGGCATGACGCATATACATCACGCCAATTCCTTTTGGCCCGTAAATTTTATGCCCGCTGATACTTAAAAAATCGAGTCCCAGCTCATCCACATCCACCGGAATTTTACCAACGCTTTGAACGGTATCAGAGTGGAATGGGATGTTGTGTTCCTTGCACACTTCACTGATTTCCCGTAGCGGATTTATGGAACCGATCTCGTTATTAACGTGCATCAATGAAACCATCGCCGTATTATCATTGATCGCTTCTTTTACTTCCTCTGCTGTGATAATTCCCTTAGCATTAGGTTCCAGGTATACCGGCTTTGCCCCATGACGTTTTAAAGCCTCAGTAGTGTGTAATACCGCATGATGTTCAAGGGGAGATGTGATAACTTCTGTTTTGCCCGTAGCATTAACAACCCCCTTAATGGCACTGTTGTCGCTTTCTGTACCTCCGCTGGTAAAGATAATTTCAGCCGGTTCGGCGCCAATTATTTCGGCAATATTTTCCCTTGCTTCCTCAACGGCAACTTTGGCATTATTGCCCAACCCATGAGGGGAATTGGCATTTCCATAGTGCTCGGTAAAGTAAGGGGTCATTGCTTCAAGCACACGCTCATCAACAGGTGTTGTGGCAGCGTGATCGAAATAAACGGTATCCATATCTTCATTTTTAGTTTTATAATTAATCAGTCAAAGATATTTAATTTTGGAAAGAAAAACAGGGTTTGACTGTACTGACAGTTTACGGTACCATAGAATATATTCGAATATCCTATTTGCTGTAATAATTGATTAACATTTAATTTCGACTATCATTAATGGACAAGTGGTTTCTTTCGAGATTAGCATTATTGAGTATCTCGGTAATTTTTATGCATCTTTTCTCATTTGATACTGCCAACGGGCAGGATTCAACATCTTCAGCTACGTTACTGGAATGGGAGCAGCGTACTCGTAATTTTATGCTAGACCGTTCGCATAATTATGGCGGGACTCATTTTAATCGTGGATTGTTTCGCGAGCATCTCAATGAAATGAGTCCTGAACATAACCTGGATCTAATTACATATGGTTTTACGTTGTTTCAGGATTATGAATTTGAACAATCCGAGCATGCCTATCGAATGTCAACCGGTAGTTTAAACGCCACGGAATTTGCGGTCGAAAATACGATTAAAAGTGATATTACTTTTAATGATAAGAACCAGCTATCCATTGATGGATATCATGCAGAAAACATTCGTACTGATCGATTCCTGTTTCATCTCGGTTATACTCGAAATATTGCCGACAAGCATTATTTGGGAGTGAGCCATACCCTAAGCCAAAATAAAGCCGATCTTGATGCTACCTTATTCTATCGGTACGGAACCTTTGATAAGGGGATGTTGCTAGTGAGTGCAAGCATACTGGATTGGGGCAGTAATGTTGTCCAGGATTTAGCAAAAGACAGTCGAAATAAATGGAATAAACGTTACGAGATTACTCACCAGTATTCCAACAGTCCGGAACTGTATTCGGTGAAATATATCAGTTCCCAATCCAATAGGTTAAAAGTTGAGTTTATGGGAGGCGTGCAAACATATTCCCGCAAAAGGGTGGAAGTGCATGCCGATACCAGTAACTTTATTGATGAAGAGTGGGCCCATTATGTAGGGGGATTAGTCGAATATAATCATCCTCTTTTTACCGTTGGATTGACGTACCAACGAACCTTTTCAAAATTAAAAAGAAAACCCACATTGAATTCTAATTATGACCTCAATTTTGGTAATTGGCAGATTACGAATCAGCTGGGTTTGTATGCCACTGGCAGAATTAACTCCTTTGTTTTGGAACAATGGCTCTGGTATGGGCATGATAGAGATCGCCTGGAGGGAGAAAAAGTGCCGGGAGATCTAAGGAGGCACAGCTTTGAGCGGGTTCCCTTCGATTATTTGGAGGAACCTGTCACCGTAAAAAGCAGGCTGTTTTATGATCCTGTTAATACAGGACTTAGAACCGGACTGGAGTATCATGCCGAGTACAGCCGACCGCAGGGAGAGAAGGCACCAAATGGGGTGCGGAGTTTTGAATTCAGAAGAACATACAGCATCGTCAGGGATTATAATGCCCGGTTTACATATTCCATTGGTTATCGATTTAGCCCGCACTTTTATTTGCTGGCAGGCATTTCGTATGATCTTGATGGAGATACCCAAACCGGGCGTGGAACTGAAAAAGTAATAGGTGATCCTACATGGTTTGATGGCGGGTTTGGACGGCTTTCAATAAGCTGGTAAATTCAGCTATAAAATTGTTATTTAATCAGCTTAAAATTACTGCAACTTATGGATAAGATGACGCTCGAAGATGTACAGGTAGAAGGCAAAAAGGTATTGATGCGCGTAGATTTCAATGTGCCTATAAAAGATGGCAAAATTGGTGATGATAATCGTATGGTACAGGCATTGCCATCCATCAATTATGTAACAAATAACGGGGGTAAACTTATTCTTATGAGCCACCTTGGACGCCCGGGTGGAGAAGTAGATAAATCTCTCAGTTTGGAGCCTGTTGCTGATCATCTGCGAACGCTGGTCGATACAAAAGTCCATTTTGCAAAGGATTGCATCGGAGATAACGCAAAAACTGTTATTAAAGAGGCCAAGGACGGAGAAATTGTCTTGCTGGAAAATGTACGCTTTCACAAAGGTGAAAAAGCCAATGACGAAGCGTTTTGCAAGCAACTTGCAGAGCATGGCGACCTGTTTTGTAATGATGCATTTGGAAGTAGTCACCGCGCACACTCCTCTGTAGCCGGAGTAACCCGTTTTCTACAGCCGGCTGTATCAGGATATCTGTTGGAAAAAGAAATTAAGTATTTGAACGACTCGATTAATAATCCCGAACGTCCATTTGTTGCTATCCTGGGCGGGGCCAAAGTATCTGATAAGATCGGAGTGATTGAAAATCTGTTGGATAAGGTTGACAGTATACTTGTTGGTGGAGGTATGACCTATACTTTCTATAAAGCCAAGGGTCTGCCTATTGGTGATTCTCTGGTCGAGGATGATAAAGTTGATTTAGCGAAAGCACTAATGCAAAAAGCCGATGAGAAGGGGGTCAATTTTGTGTTGCCTGTAGATTCGGTTGCGGCCAAAGAATTTAAAAATGATGCCGAGCATAAAGTTGTTGATGAGGATGGCATCGAAGACGGATGGATGGGGGTAGATATAGGTCCGCAGACCTGTCTTTCTTTTGGCAATATCATCAAAAATGCAAAAACTGTCGTATGGAATGGTCCTATGGGTGTTTTTGAGATGCCAAACTATGCTGAGGGGACAAATACTGTTGCCGAAGCTCTTGCGGAATCTACAAAGCTCGGTGGCACGACTATTATTGGCGGGGGTGATTCTGCGTCAGCCATAAAACAAGCCGGACTTGAAGAAGCAGTCTCGCACGTTTCTACCGGAGGCGGGGCCAGTTTGATGTTCCTGGAAGGAAAAGATCTTCCGGGGGTAGTTGCGCTCACTGATAAATAAAAATTTCAGAAAGTAATTATATCATCCTGAACTACGTGCTGAGCTTGTTTTAGCATTTCTTTCAGGAGATGGCTTTAGGGACGGGATGATTTCCCGTCCTTTTTTTATTTATACTACCTTGTTAGATCAAAACCTAAAAAGAGAGTTTCATTATGTCACGCCCGAAAAACCAAGTGCTCACAGATGATTTTAAAACCAGCCAAAATTTTTATACGTCTGATTTAATCCTCCGTAATTATATCAACCGGCATTTTTCTGAGAAAGCCAAGCAATTTCTTGATGGAAAATTATTTCAGCTGGGAGCAGCGGCGGCAATTGATATGGATGAACTTTCTCAAAAGGCGGATAAGAATTCTCCTATCCTAAAGAAGCGTAATAAATTTGGAGAAGATATAGATGAAGTAGAATTTCATCCTGCTTATTGGGATCTGATGGATATTGCGGCGGAATCAGGAATATTTTATCTAAAATATCATCCACAAAAAAGAGGAGAGTTTACTGGAAATCGGCACCAAATGAGTTTTGCTCTTGGCCAACTGTATGCAATGAGCGAACTGGGGCAATACTGTCCACATTGTATGACAGATGGTGCGGCTTATCTGGTTGAACAGTATGGCGATAAAGAAGATAAAAAAAGGCTTTTGCCAAAATTAGGAGCACAAGATGGGAATAAGCTTTTTTCGGGAGCAATGTTTTTGACGGAGAAATCCGGTGGATCGGATGTAGGTGCTAACTTGTGCACTGCGGATAAAATAAGTGGAGATGAATACCGATTAAATGGTGAAAAATGGTTTTGTAGCAACGTCAATGCAGATGTGATTATGGCATTAGCCAGAACAGGACCGCTTGAAAAAGGCACTCGCGGCCTGTCGCTTTTCCTAGTGGAAAAACAGTTACCAAATGGTGAGCGAAATCCAATGCAGATTGTTCGTCTGAAAGATAAGCTGGGTGTGCGTTCGATGGCTTCGGCAGAAGTCCGATTCGAGGATACCGTCGGAAAAAGGCTTGGGAAAGAAGGGGAGGGATTTAAAATGATGGCTCAGATGATTAACATTTCTCGGAATTATAACTCTGTTGCAGCTCTGGCAGGGAACCGTCGTGCGATTATCGAGGCGTGGCAGTATCTGAATCATCGTAAAACTTTTGGAAAACGAGCCATTGACCATGCTCTTATCAGAGAAAAATTTCTTGAGTTGGGAGCAAAATATCTGGCTGACTTCCTATTGGTTTGGCGTGGATTGCGGGCAATGGATGCAGCTGAAAAAGGGGACCAAGACGAGCAACAACTGCTGCGAATGATTACCCCCATGGCCAAATGGTGGTCAGCCGAGAATGCCGTATACAGTGTTAGAGAATGCATGGAACTGATGGGTGGCAATGGCTATATTGAGGATTTTGTAATGCCGAAACTGCTTCGGGATATCAATGTATTGCCAATCTGGGAGGGTTCGGGAAATATTATTGTGTTAGATATGCTTCGTGCTTCGGAAAAATCCCGGGGTCTGAATATCATTTTTGAAATGATTGAACAAGCAACTGATCGATCATCTGAATACGGCGGACTGATAGCTGAGAAGCTGACCGAGACGAAGACAATATGGAACGACATCCGCGAGGGGAATGATCGTGACAGGATTGAAGCTACTGCCAAACCACTTTTTAAGCAACTAATCCGGCTTTTTCAGATGGCGCTCCTCATTGAAGAAATACAATCTGATGGTGATAAACGGTATGAGATTGCGCTTAATTATCTGGCTGCTACTTTTAATGGTACTCTTAGCACACGAGATCCGCGGGAAGTTGATGAGATTACAAGGTTGATTGGCTGGGAGTATTAGCCTGCACTTGCCGAGGCACCGCCACCCGCAGTACTGGAAGAAGCGCCGGCTCCACCGGATGTTCCGGGAAAAGAAGTCACGCCCGTTGCCCCGAGCGTTGAAAAGCTGCTTGCTGCATTTGCTACCGAGCTGGTATTTGAGCTGAAAGTAATCCAGGCAATGACAGGTACGACATCAGTATTTGTAGCGATGATATTTTCAAGCTCCTGTTTTCCCAGGCCGAAAGCCAGACCATAGATGAAGTGCTTGTCCAGTTTATCGGATGAGATACTGTGTTCCTTGGCATTTTCAAGTCCTTCTTTGTAGTTACTCCATTCATGATATACTTCTTCTCCTTCGGGAGTGCGTCGAATAATCAGAAAAGAACATATTAGGGCAAACATGGTAACAAAGAGGGCGATTAATCCAGCCGGCCCTGCATACATTAGTGCCGGGATACTTGCTACAAGAAGTAATGATTGCACTGCAAAATTCCAGTAGCAGCCGGTATAGCTTTGGCTGTCAATCCAGCCTTGATCAAATGCATATTCTTTTAATTCTTTTTTCCACATATTAAACCATGAGGATACCTCAGTATTAGTTCCTTTGAAGATGTCATGCAATTTATGATGTCCATCTTCGAGACGTTTTTCGACAAGGGTGATAATTTGTTTTTCCCATATCTTTAAATCTTCATTCAATGGTTGTTCTGTTCGGTTAACAGAAAATGTCGGCTTGTTATCTGCTAAAAATCCCTCTTCGGGCAGTTCTTCTTGGATGTTAAAATATCCCGCTCGGGCCAGATCGAGAACCGTAGCCATAAGTAGATTACTGGTGATATTTCGTCCCTGCAAGAGCCAACCAATAGCTGCCGGACGAATACTTCCCGGTATCATAATTGTTTCTGTAGATGAAAAACGGGAGGTAGAATGTCGCTTTCCATATTTTTGATATAGCAGGTAGAAAACAACAATACTCAGCAGAATGATGATATAATTCAGTGTTTCCCAAAGATCAGAAAGATACTTCTGGCGTTCTATTTGTTGATCGCGTTGCTCTTGATATGTTTGCTCCTCTTTTTGAGCCTGTTCTAGTGAGAATTGGGTATCGGTCCTGGAAATCTGCGACTTATTTAAAACGGTAGTCGGGAATACCGTTCTGACTTTTGCAAATTCGTCGTCATCAATATTAGAAGCTTTAACAGTGAGTACTCCAGCTGATTTCTGGAGATCAAATTGTCCTTTGGGACCTCGAGTCCAACCGTGTAGGGAGTCGACTGAAACTGATTTTGGCAGGTGAATAGTGATATCCAGCTGACTCGTTGTTTTTTCTCTATCTTCTGATAAGAAGTTCCAGAAAAATTGCGACCATTGCGGACCGATGGTTAGCGCACCTTCGAGTACGTATGAAACAGTAAACGTTCGTTTTTCATCCTCCGCAGAATAAAACCATGAAAGTTTAACCGCTTCGTCACTTTTTGACACGCTAAATGTACCGGGAGATTCCGTGTTTTTGTTGATATACGACTTTCCATTTTCAAGAATCTGGATATCAGTAATTGTTGAAAACCCCTGTCTCGGAATTTGGTATTCTGCCCAGGAAAAAGATCCATCAAAAACGTAGGTGAGGTGTTCGGTAATGTGAACAGTGCCATCCTTATTAATGGTAACTTCTACTCGAACATCAGGAATTTCATATGACTTTGCCGAAGTAGAAAGAAAACCAATTAGAATGAGTACAATCGAAAGTGTGAGTGTTCTAATCGACATTTCAGAAGTTATTCTTTACGGATATACTGCGTTATTTCCTTTAATTAGCTAAGATAACAATTTTAATACACGATAATATTTTTACCTATTTAACAATAGGTAAGAGGCTTGCCAAGAATTTTTCTGTAAGGATTTCCTCCAAAATATATCTTACCTTTAGAACGAAACAATAAAAATAAATGAGGAAATATTATGAGTTCACTCAATAAAGCAATGATTATCGGCCGATTGGGCCAAGACCCTGATGTACGGTATACACAGTCCAACACAGCTGTAGCAAATTTATCTGTTGCAACATCCGAGCGTTATAAAGATAAGCAGGGCGAATGGAAAGAGAACACCGAATGGCACCGCGTGGTGGCCTGGGGACGATTGGCCGAAATTTGTCAGGAATATCTAACAAAGGGATCACAGGTATATATTGAAGGTCCTATCCAAACACGAAAGTGGGAAGATAAAGAAGGTCAAACGCGTTATTCTACAGAGATAAAAGCGTTGACTATGACGATGCTTGACAGTAAAGGGGAAAGCGGCGGCGATGTACCTCCCAAGCCTGATAACTCTCAACCGGTATCGAGCAATGTCGACCTGAATGAAGATTTTGACGATATTGACGACGATTTACCATTTTAATGATAATCCTATTACATTAGATACACATTCAAAAGCGGCAGGGTAATTCCCTTGCCGCTTTTACTTTTCTTGCACTGCATGGCTACAGTCAATAGCTTTAAGTTAACTTCAAATTAAAAATAGGTAGTTGGACGACCCGAGTAGTTTACTGTTTATTTTCGATTTTATTTCCCAGCAAGGGGAATCTGTTCTTATTGATTCTACAATAGATCCTGTAGCGCTAAGCATACAGATCGTGATAATCATTTTGGGGTTACTGTTTTCCGCTCTTTTTTCGGGTGCCGAGGTGGCTTTTTTCTCTGTAATCAATCAACAAGATCTGCTAACAGATCAGGATATAGAGGGTTCCAGGGATCGCCAAATAACCAAGATGTTGGCATATCCGCGACGGTTATTGGCTACAATCCTTATTTGCAATACGTTTGCCAATATTGTGGCATCGGTTCTGGCTGCCGTGGTGGCCGGAAATATTGTGGCCTATTTTGGGCTTTCTGAGGTTTTGGTCTATACCTTGGAAGTGGTGGTCTTGACGTTTATGATTTTAATTCTCAGCGAAATTACGCCCAAAGTTATCGCCATAAATAATCCCCTGAAAAGTGCGCGGCAGGTAAGCTCTTTCATATACGTACTATTTAAGCTACTTACCCCGCTATCGAGTCTTATTGCCAATAGCACGCTTAGTTTGGAGGAACGATTACCCAAACCTGATAGCAAGATGACTTCCGAGGATATTATGACGATGGCTGAGGTCAGTGAGCAGGAGGGATCCATTAGAAGTGATGAACGAGAGATCATCGAAAATGTGATCGAATTTGGTACAACTACCGTTAGAGAGATAATGACGTCACGAGTTAATATAGTTGCTGTCTCTACCGATAATTCCTTAAATGAAGTATTGCAGCTGATTCGTGAAAAGGGGCTCTCTCGCATGCCCATCTACGAAAATGACCTGGATAATATTTTGGGAGTAATCCATTCCAAAGATGTGCTGCCTTATATCAATTCTGATATCGAACGGACAACGATAAATTGGCGCACAATAGCCCGTAAAGCTCTCTTTGTACCATCTACAAAAAAAGTGGATGACCTGCTTCGTGATTTTCAGCAGGAAAAAACGCATATCGCTATTGTAGTTGATGAATATGGCGGTACGGAGGGGCTCATTACGCTGGACGATATTCTGGAAGAGATTGTGGGGGAGATATCGGATGAGTATGATGACGTAGAAGAAAGTTTATACACAAAATTTAAAAGTGGCGTTTACGTTTTTGATGCAAAGATTGACCTTGATGATATGGAGGATATTCTAGATATCGAGCTTACCGCTGAAGATGATGAGTATGAAACGCTCGGTGGGCTCGTTTATCATCTTACAGAACGAATCCCTAATGTAGGCGAACGTGTTTACTATAATAATATGGAGCTGACGATTCATTCTGTTAAAAATAATCGTGTAAAAAAACTTCGTGTTAAAGTTCAGGATCGTTCTAAATCATAAAATTTTGCAAGGAAATACCATACCGTATAGATGAGTACCGATTTTGATTCATTAGTTAAAACTGATGTTGATTTACAACCGTATAATACGCTGAATATTTCTGCAAGGGCGCGTTATTTTGCAATGATTGAATCGGAATCTCAACTCAAGGAAATATTACGACATCCCAAAACAGAGGGACTTGAAATCGTAGTACTAGGGGGTGGTAGTAACGTTCTTTTTGCCGATGATTTTGATGGATTGATATTGCACATCGATATAGAGGGACGCGAAGCGATAAAAGAAACGGATGACTATGTCTGGTTAAAAGTTGGTGCGGGTGAAAATTGGCATCAAACGGTTCGCTATTGCGTGGATCGAGGCTGGGGGGGCATAGAGAATCTTTCGCTTATTCCGGGTACGGTAGGGGCAGCTCCCATCCAAAATATTGGAGCTTACGGCGTTGAGCTTGAAGAGGTTTTTGAGTGGTTGGAGGCTGTAGATATCGAGGGTAGGGAAACACGAAAATATGAAAAGAAGCACTGCGAGTTTGGGTATCGCGACAGTATTTTTAAAAGAGAGTTGAAGGGGGTTGTTATAGTCACCAACGTGGTTTTAAAACTGACAAAAAATCCTGAGTTAAATACTTCCTACGGAGCAATACAGACAGAGCTTGATAAACGGAATATTGATCAACCAACGATTCGTGATATCAGTGATATTGTGATTGATATCAGGAATAGCAAGCTGCCTGATCCCGATACGCTTGGCAATGCCGGGAGCTTTTTTAAAAATCCCATTGTCAAAGATAGTGAGTATAAACGTATCAAAAAAGAGTATCCCGAAGTGCCGGGCTATGATATGGGAGATCATCAAACCAAAGTCCCCGCCGGTTGGCTGATTGAAGAAGCGGGATGGAAAGGAAAAGTAATCGGTAATACCGGGACCTACAAACAACAGGCACTGGTAATTGTAAATCATGGAGGAGCCACAGGCGGAGAAATTTTGAATCTGGCTGATCGTATCCAAAAGTCAGTAAAAGATAAGTTCGGTATTGCTCTTGTTCCGGAAGTTAATATTGTGAGTTCGGATGGCAAGGTTTAACGATCGCGATAAATATTTTACCCGCCATCTTTTTGGTGCCGGTCTAGAATGTCCGGTTAAGCTCTGTTATTATCGGCAGGATTATCCCCAAAACCAGCAGTCACGACCATATATTGAACATGCTATCTACAATAAAAGGTTACTTACTGCTTTAGTCCGATCGATTTATCCCAAAGGAATATTTGTAGATGGTGAGCAGGTAAAAAAAGCAGCTGATAAAACCCGAAAGTTGTTACAGAGGGATGAGGTTGTGCTTTTTGATGCCACGTTTGAGCATCGACAGATGATGGCTCGCTTACCCATTGTTCATAAATCCGGTAATCAGCTGACGGTTTTTTATATTCGCACGAAAGCTTTCGATTCTCGCAAACACAGAATTACTGATGCTCAAGGCGAAATAAATAGCAAATGGGAAAAGTATCTACTTGATTTTGCCTATCAGGTATATTTGATCCTGAAGAATTATCCCGATCTGCATATTCAGGCGATGCTGGTGATGCCGGAAAAGTCGAGTACTGCTTATACCGATAACTTGCCCTTGTTATTACACCCGTTAGATAACAGTTCCAAAGCTGAATCCATAGATGCTTCCAATCAGGAATTGTTGGCCAAATTGGATGTAACCGAAGTGGTTGAGAGGTTGGTAAGTCGGGACAATTTGGCTGAAAAACATCTCCCAAAAACGACGTTAAAAGAAACTTTGAATTATTTCGCTAAAGTATTTTTTGGGAATGAGAAACCCGATCCTAAGATTGGGATAAAGTGCAAAAGTTGCGAGTTTCGTATTGAAACGGAGAGATTGAGTGAAGGAGAAAAAAGTGGATTTAATGAATGTTGGTTGCCCGTGATGTCGGAGGGAAATCCATCGGAAAATCATATCTTTGATTTAATTGGTCCGGGTACCCATCGGCGACTTGCCAATGGAAATTATGATCAAAAAGATATTCCTTCTGATACCATTTTTAGTTCAGCAAGTGTCGTTCATTCAGAGGGACGTATTTCCCAAGAGATGCGTCAGGCACTGCAGGTTCATAAGGGGAAAGATGAAGAGATTCCCGAGGAGATTATCCGGCCGGTATTATTTGAAGAATTAAAAAGTTGGCAGTTTCCGTTGCACTTCCTGGATTTTGAGGCAGGAAATTATGCCGTTCCGGTCCGTAAAAGAAGGCGTCCGTATCATTTGGTTTTGTTTCAGTTTTCATGTCATACATTGTATCCCGACGGGAGTTGGAAGCACCGCGAGTGGGTGGATGATCTTAAAAGTGGATACCCTAACTATGAACTGGTACGCAAATTGAAACTAATTCCGGATATTAAGGAGGGTACTATCGTACAGTATTCTAACTTTGAACGCAATGCTTTAAAAACAATTCGCTCGGAATTACTGCATGAAGAGGATGAAATCAGGGATGCCAATCAGCTTGTAGACTGGATAGAGAAGATTATAAATCGCCACGATTCTTCTCATTCACAACCGCCTTATATTGCAGATTTGAGTCGTCTCGTAAAGAACTATTATTATAATAGAGAGATGGAGAGTTCGCTAAGTATTAAGGATGTGCTGCGTTCGGTGATGAGCCACAGTTCTTATTTGAAAAAACTCTACTCAAAACCGTATTCAAGCAGTAATTTTGATCAAATTATCTGGTGGCAGTCCAATGGAGAGGGCGGGGCCCGAAATCCCTATTCCATTTTAACCGAAACAGGAGATTCACCCATTCGTCGCGGCACGGAAGCCATGGTTGTTTATGGCAAAATGATAGCACAGGAATTGGACCCTGAAAGGCATGAAGCCTATCAAAATGCGTTGCTAAAATATTGTGAGCTTGATACCCTGGCTATGATGATGATTTACCAACACTGGCAGAAAAAGATGGAGCAAGCTTAAACTTTTGTGGCAGGAACATTTAGAAATTACGTACATTTATAAATATTGACCATTGAACGTTAATTCATCAACCCAATGATTTCTTCTTTAAGATTATTTTTTACTTCAGTATTGCTAATACTTTTTGTTGGCTCGTGCACGGTTCAGAAAAGTCCGATTACCGGCTCAAAAAGAGCCTATGGATATAGTTGGCAGCAGGAGCTTGAGATTGGAAAAGAGGCTGATAAACAAATTCAGCAGCAATATGGAGTTTATGAGGATGAACAGGTGCAGCAATATGTTGAGCGTATTGGTCAGGAAGTATTGGAAGTGAGTCACATGCGGCGCGAAGATACCGATCCGAAGTATCGGAATACAGAGTTCTATTTTCGAGCGCTCAATAGCCCGGTAGTGAATGCGTTTGCACTGCCAGGCGGCTATATTTACGTCACGCGCGGATTATTGGCCCATCTTAAAAACGAAGCACAACTTGCAGTCGTACTGGGTCACGAAATTGCCCATGTGGCGGCACGTCATGCGTCACAACGGGCATTCGAGCAGCAGTTGGGACAGATTGCTCTTATCGGCGGAGCTGTTGCCGGTGAAGAGTTGTTGGGCGTGCCCGGACAAAGTGTTCTTCAATTAGGAAGTCAAGCAGCTCAGTTTTTATTTTTGAGTTATGGACGGGATGATGAACGTGAATCCGATCAACTGGGGGTAGAATATGCAGCGATGAAACAATATCAGGCTGGAGATGGTGCAGGTTTCTTTTCAGCACTTGAACGAATATCAGAACAATCGGGACAAAGTATCCCAAGCTGGCAATCATCACATCCTGATCCTTCGGAACGTGCCAAGCGTATACCGGAGTTGGCACAGCAATGGCAGCAAAAAGGGTATCAGCAGAATATTGAAAATGCAGATAAGTACATGAATGTAATAGATGGAATGATTTATGGTCAAAATCCACGGGAAGGATTTACTGAAGACGGTAACTTTTATCATCCGGATTTAAAATTTCAATTTGATTATCCCGATACCTGGGAGATTATCAATCAGCCTACATTGGTAGCGGCAGTTAACGAAAATCAGGATGCTATCTCGCTTATGCAGATTGATAATGAAGCGGATTCGCCTAATGCATCGGTGATCAATTATGTGTCCCAGGATGGATTTACCATACAGTCTCAACAGTCTATTCAGCAAAATGGATTAAAGGGATATGAGGCTACTGCCATAGCTACCGCTGAGGATGGAACGAAGTACAAGTTTTTGGTTTATGCAGTAACATATAATGGTAATATCTATCGGTTTACCAATTACAGTCTGGCACAAAAATTTGATGATTATGTACCGCTTTTTGAAAAGACAAGCTATTCGTTTGCGGAACTTACCGATCAGGAAAAACTAAATCGAAAGCCTGTCCGTCTGCAAACACAAAAGGTAGATCGGTCTCAGCCTTTGTCATCATTTGTGGATAATTTACCAATGGATATTACAGCTGAGGATGTGGCAATTCTTAATCAGGTAGCTTTAGAAGCTAGTGTTGAACAGGGTAGCTGGATTAAAATTCCACGCCGATAATCTGTAAAGCTATATGGAATATTGCTGATAACTTATTACCCATAACTTCTTACTTTTGTTAAAAAATCCGATATCTTTGGGCGAACTTTCTTTTTAATTACAGCCCAAATTTTTTAGCAATGATTGAGCGATATTCCCGTAAAGAGATGGCCGATATCTGGTCGCTGGAAAACCAATTTCAAGCTTGGTTAGAGGTCGAACTGGCTGCTTGTAACGCATGGAGCAAGCTTGGAAAGATCCCCAAAGAAGATGTCGAAAAACTTTACAAAAAGGCGTCATTTGATGTAGACCGGATTAAAGAGATCGAAAAGGAGACACGTCATGATGTTGTAGCATTCACGCGATCGGTTTCGGAGTCGCTCGGCGAAGAGAAAAAGTGGGTGCATTACGGACTTACTTCTACAGATGTTGTGGATACTGCCAACGGTTTACGCCTGAAGCAGGCCAACGAAATCCTGCGAAAAGATATTCAACATATCATTGATGTGCTGGCAGAAAAGGCTAAAAAGCACAAGTATACTGTGATGATGGGACGTACGCACGGCGTGCATGCCGAACCTACTACCTTCGGACTTAAATGTGCGCTGTGGTATGCCGAGATGAAACGTAATCTGGAGCGTTTCGAGAAAGCGGCAAAAAATGTAGAGTTTGGTAAAATGAGTGGTTCGGTTGGCACTTTTGCCAATATTCCGCCGGAAGTAGAAGCTTCTGTTTGTGAAGAGTTGGGACTTTCCCCAGCGCCTATCTCTACGCAAACCTTGCAACGCGATCGTCATGCGGATTATATTTCAACCTTGGCACTGATTGGGTCAACCATGGAGAAGATGGCCGTGGAAATTCGTCATCTGCAGCGCAGTGAAGTTAGAGAAGCCGAAGAGTTTTTCCGAAAAGGACAGAAGGGCTCATCTTCGATGCCGCATAAACGTAACCCGGTAAGTTCGGAGAATATTTCGGGTTGCTCGCGCGTTCTCCGTGGATACATGATGTCGGCCTACGAAAATATTCCGCTCTGGCACGAGCGAGATATTTCGCACTCATCTGTTGAGCGTATTATCCTGCCCGACGCAACTATATTGCTGGATTACATGCTCAATCGCTTTTCAGGTGTAGTTGAAAAGTTGACGATCTTCGAAGACAATATGCATGATAATATTTATAAGACTTTTGGATTGACCTTTTCCCAGCGCGTACTGCATAAACTGATTGATACCGGTATGTCGCGTGAAAAGGCCTATGACACGGTTCAGCCACTAGCAATGGAAGCCTGGGAGGAAAAGACGATGTTTCGTGATCTGGTAGAAGCCGATGCGACAGTGCAGGAACAGCTCACCGAAGAAGAAATCGAAGAAGCTTTTGATTTGGATCACCACACCCGAAACGTTGATCGTATTTTTAAGCGGGTGGGTCTGGAATAAACAACTGACTAAAATTAGCAAAACTGTTCGATGGGTTTTCTTTTAGTATCATTATGAAAAATTGGCTAGATGTCATTTTTACGGATGGACTTTCGCTTAAAGAAAAAGCGGAACAGGTTTTCGAATATCAATTTGAGCACAATCCGGTGTATCGGAGATATTGTTTGGCACTGGATGACATATCAGCCCCAGGTCATCCCGAACTTGATTCGGAATCTGTAGCTAAAAATGTAAAGGGAAAAATCCTAAACCGAGTTCAGGATGATCTATCAGCTATTCCATTACTGCCGATCAAAGCATTCAAAGATACTTCCGTAACTACAGATCCGGATACAGATGCTGAGCTTATTTTTAAAAGCAGTGGCACTTCCGACATGCAGCGGAGCATTCACCAGGTGAATGATGCTAATCTTTATGATCGGTCGCTGCTAAAGGGATTTGAACACTTTTATGATTTGGAAAATGCGGTAATTTGGGGCTATACACCCGGCTATTCTGCCAACCCGCATTCCTCGCTGATCTACATGATTCAGAAGCTTATTGATCAGGATAACAGTGGATTGAGTCGATTTCTTCCGCTGGATGAGCCTGTCAACCCCAACGCCATCAAAGAAGTGGAGCGACAGGGAAAACAGTTGATTCTATTTGGCGCGGCCTTCGGATTACTGGATTTATTGGAAATTGATGATATCAATTTGCCCTCTAACAGCATTGTGATTGAAACAGGTGGAATGAAAACTCATCGCAGAGAAATACCCCGCAGTAAATTACACCGACGATTGTCAAAAGGATTTGGATTGGACGGTAGTCGCATACATTCAGAGTACGGCATGGCAGAACTATTGAGTCAGGCATATGCTTCGGGAAAATGGTTTTCCACCGTTCCGTGGATGCAGGTGACCATCCGCAATCCCGAGAATCCGGGTGAAATTCTACCGGCATACCAGGAAGGATTAATTGGTGTTATTGATCTGGCAAACGTACACAGCTGTTCGTTTTTACTTACGGGAGACAAAGGTGTTATGGATAAAAAAGGTCGATTTCAGGTACTGGGACGCTGGAATCCCAAAGACTTGCGCGGTTGTAATTTTTTAATTGATGAGGATTGAATGGGATTTAGTAATAACAAAATCCTCGGCATTATGTTGGAATTTAAAAGATTGATTTAATCCATGTCAGATATCCAAAAACGAATTAACACGTTACTTGAAGCGGCCCAAAACTGGCTGTCGGATGACAATCTGTATCTAAAAGATGCTATCGACCAAACAGTGCGAGAGGGCTATTTCAGCTTTGAGGATGTTAACTTCGCAATTGATGCTATAAAAAAGAGTATTAGTAGATCTGCGATGGAGGCCTGGATTGACCGTGCAGGACTAGATGACGGATCTGAGGATTCCGGTCAAAATGTGTTGTGCCTGCATGCGGGAAATATACCGCTTGTTGGATTTCAAGATGCATTTGCTACCTTGCTGAGCGGAGCACGGTACACCGGTAAAATTTCGCGCAAGGACCCGTATTTACTGCCTACGTTTCTAAATGAGGTAAAGAAAACCAGCATGTGGTCTGACATGGATGTACAATGGACTCATCGCTTGGATGACTTTGAAGGCATGCCGCATGATGCGGTTATTTTTGCGGGATCAGAATCATCAGTACCGGGAGTTAAAAAGGCTATTGAAAAGTTGTCACTGGCACATGAAAACACCCGCTTTTTAATTCGTACTGCCCACTTTTCGATGGCGTATCTTAATACAAAAGATGAGCAGACTCTGGATGATTTAACAGAAGCCATATTGCGATATGGCGGAATGGGGTGTCGATCAGTAGCGGTGGTGGTATCTCCATTTGGGCTTGAGGAAATTAGGGAAAAGCTTGCCTATCAAGTAAAACAATTTTGGTTCAAAAATCCCCAACATGCGTATCCATCCCCAAAACTAAAGCAGCAGTTTGCCTACAACGAAGCAATTGAACGCCCGCAATTATGGCTAGAGTGCTTTTTGTTGCAAGACGAAGGATTGGAGCTGGATCAGGATTTTATCTGCTATTGGGTACCGGGTGATGAATCAACGGTTGTGTCGCTTGCAGAACAGTTCGATGAACAGCTGCAGAGTATGTATGTGACTGATTCTGAATCAGCCATTGACGGGGTAGAGCAGCAAGTAGAGGTATTGCAGAATGCCCAGCAGCCTTCATTATCCTGGAGGCCCGACGGAGTGGATACATTGGTTTGGCTTCAGGATTAAATTTTACCTGCTTGCTAAAAAATACTTGCGTGATAAACAGAATTTGAGCAATATAATAATTGCGTGTTTTTGTCAGCTATTATCATTAAGACAATATTGCAGATCTAACATAATATTGTATTACGGATTTCTGACCGCCTCCAAAAAGAAGAGAGTTCCTGGGGCTACACGTATCAAAAAAATATGAGGAAGATGGTTGATGGCAATCTCCTCTACGAATAAAAAACAATGAGAGAATGGCTACCAATACTATTATTCGGGATCTTGCAGAAGTAAATATGGACATGGTTAACTTGGTGGGTGGGAAAAATGCCTCACTGGGAGAGATGATAGGAAATCTAACTGAACGTGGTATTCATGTGCCTGATGGGTTTGTCTTAACTGTAGAAGCCTACGATCAGTATATGCAGCAAAATGGACTTACCAAAGAGATTCGAAGGCTCATTAATCAGTTGGATGTGGACGATCTTGTGCAACTGCGTAAAACGGGAATGCATATACGTCAGTTAATTCTTGACGGCGAATTTGAAGAAGAGCTGCGGCAGGAAATCAAACAACGTTATCTAGAACTCTCTCAAAAATATGGAAAGGATGCGACTGATGTTGCCGTTCGTTCCTCTGCCACCACGGAAGATTTGCCCGATGCTTCGTTTGCAGGACAACAGGATTCTTTTCTGAATGTCCGTGGGGCTAATAATGTGCTCAATTCTGTCAAGGCTTGTTTTGCTTCTCTATTCACAGACCGAGCCATTTCTTATAGAACGTCGGCGGGGTTTGATCATATGGAGGCGAAGCTTTCGGTGGGCGTTCAAAAAATGGTTCGTTCGGATTTGGGCGCTTCCGGCGTTTCGTTTTCCTTGGATCCGGAAAGTGGTTTTGAAAATGTAGTTGTTATTAATGGAACTTTTGGATTGGGCGAACTGCTGGTGCAGGGCGAAGTGTCACCCGATGAATTTATCATTTTTAAGCCCACGTTGGCTCAGGGGAAGCATGCAATCATCGAGAAGAAGCTGGGAAATAAAACTCATAAGCTGGCTTATGGACATAAACCAAATGAGCTGACGAAAAAGCTGAGTTTGGAAGAATCACAGCAACGTTCGTTCTGTTTGGATGACGCTCAGGCGTTGCAACTTGCCAAATGGGTTGTTGAAATCGAAAATTATTATACGGAACGAAATGGCCGGTGGACCCCCGTAGATGTAGAATGGGCTTATGATGGACTTTCGGATCAGCTTTTTATTGTACAGGCTCGTCCCGAGACTGTTCATTCAAATCAAAAAGTAGACAGCTTAACAGAGTTTCATATCAAAGATGAAAATCGCCATGAGCGGCTTATGATAGAGGGTATAGCCGTGGGCGATCGTATTGGTTGTGGAGAGGTAAAAACCATTCACACCCTCGATGGTCGAGACGGCTCGACTGATGAGGCAGAATTTAAGGCCGGGCAAGTGCTAGTTACAGAAATGACCGATCCGGATTGGGAGCCGTTGATGAAGAAAGCATCAGCCATTGTTACCAATAAAGGTGGGCGGACGTGTCATGCAGCTATTGTAGCCCGCGAGCTGGGAATACCGGCCTTGGTGGGTACCGAAAATGCAACGAAAATTTTAGAAAACGGGACCACGGTTACGGTTTCTTGTGCCGAGGGAAGTACCGGCAAGGTGTATGATGGAGCTATTGCATTCGAGGAGAAGAATCATCGTCTTTCTGATTTACCGACGACCCAAACGCCTATTATGCTCAATGTAGCATCACCCGATATGGCTTTCAAATTCAGCAAGGTGCCTAATGCGGGTGTTGGGTTGGCCCGAGAGGAATTCATTATCAATAATTTTATTAATGCCCATCCGCTGGCCCTGCTGCATCACCGTGAAATTGGAGATGAAGATCTATCAAAAAGAATTGAAGAGATTACGTTTGGATATGAGGATGAAGCAGATTTTTTCATCAAAAAACTCTCATACGGCATAGCTCACATCGGTGCTGCATTTTATCCTAATCAAGTGATTGTTCGGTTCTCCGACTTTAAATCCAATGAGTATCGCAATCTGGTAGGCGGTATCCATTTTGAGCCGGAAGAAGAAAATCCGATGATTGGTTGGCGGGGAGCCTCGCGCTATTATTCGGATTCCTATAAAGAGGCTTTTGGTTTAGAATGCAAAGCCATAAAACGGGTGCGTGATGAGTATGGCTTGACAAATATTACGGTGATGATTCCATTCTGTCGAACGCCTGAGGAACTGGAAAAGGTATTGGAAACTATGGCCGAATATGGTTTAAAACGCGGTGAAAACGGGCTCGAGGTATATCTGATGGCAGAGCTCCCTTCCAATATTATGATGGCTGAAGAATTCGCCCAATATATCGATGGTTTTTCTATTGGATCTAATGATTTAACCCAACTCACCCTAGGACTTGATCGTGATTCGTCGCTGGTAGCCCACATCTATGATGAGCGAAATATGGCAGTCAAACGCATGATTTTGATGCTGCTTGAGAAAGCGCGTAAAACGGGCACTAAAGTTGGTATTTGTGGGCAGGGGCCGTCAGACTTTCCTGATTTTGCGGAGTTTTTAGTATCCAATGGGATAGATACCATTTCAGTTACCCCCGATTCGATGTTGAAAACACTGCATTCAATCAGTAAACTCGAAAAAAATATTATGAGTCATGCATCCGAATAAATATGATTACGAGAGCTGTTTTTTGAGTTGCTGAACAGAACGTCGAGCACTTTCCACAGCACCGTCCATGTATCCGGGGTATTGGGTGGCGGTTTCTGAGCCTGAAATTAGGAGTCGATCATCGAGATAGCTGTCTTGAAAGGTCGGGTGCCCGTTATGTTGGTGGGGGATGATATTGTTTTCATAATCGGCATAGCTGAAAGGCTCGTCTTTCCAGACTGTCTCGTGGTACTGTTTGAATGTATCGATTTTGTCCCCATAAAATCGACGCAATTGTTCCAGAACCAATGTTTTACGCTCTTTTTCGGAAACGGTATGGTAAGATTCATTCATAAAACCTTTGAGCGCATAAAATGAAAGGGCAGGTTGAGAGTGATCATACATTTCTGTAACGGGGCCTACGTTACTGAAAATTGTTCCGCTTGAATGGTTATTTCGCCAAAACGGCTGTTTAAAAGTAAGAACAACTTTAATGGATTCCGCCATCCAGGTGTTAGTATTGCGGGCAATTTCAGAGAACCGATTGGGCAGAGAGGGGGTCATTGAGATCGTATCCACAAGCAACTTGGGAGGCAGTGTGTTAATTACAAAGTCAGCCTCAAATCGCCCATCAGAAGTGTTAATGATCAGCGAGGTATTATCTTTTCGGATGGAAGTTACTTGATGGTTAACCTTAATCTGCTTTTGATTAAGATGATTTTCCAGAGTATGGATAATTGTCTTGGTTCCATCTTTTATGCGATAACTAGGCTCCTCATTAGCAGGAAGTTCTACAAGTTGGGGCGGAGACACCGACATGGGCTCATAATATCCCTTATTACCCATAAATTGTTGAATAATATCGATATCCAACTCCTCTAATAATTTAACCAAATGGCTATGTTTTTTGCCCAGCCATGTGGCGCCCATTTCCACAGGTCCACCATCTTTGGTGGATAGGGTATGAATGCGTCCGCCTAATCGATTACGGGCTTCTAAAATGGTTGATGAAATTCCTTCTTGCTTAAGCAGATAGGCTATGGTCAGACCCGATAAACCTCCGCCGAGAATGATGATGTCTGAAGTTTTCATAAATAGTCATGCTTATAAATTAAAATACTTAAACTCCTTGAGTCGCAAAAAGTTCTAAAGCAAATATTGAGGGAGAATAATAAGATTTACGTTACGAAGGGATTTGTAAATGGAAGAAAATAAAAAATTAAAAAAGGAAAGAAGATAGGAAACGTTCCGCGGCGACGCGATTAAGTAGTTTTTGTAGTTATCGGTTTATAGCTTAATGCTCCATCCAAATCCGGCAGAAAAATCCGCGGAAGATTCAGCAAGTCCAACAGAGAACGAACTATTCAATGAAAGCCAATCCGTTGCAAAATAGCCCACTCCCAAACCTACATTCATTGGCGGATCATAATTGTCAATAATTTCAGTATATCCGTCGAAAGAGCCATTCACCAACCAGTCACCGCCACCGAATGTTTTGCCAATACCCAAGCTGTAGCTAAATGGATTTTGAAGCTCTAACTCAGGCAGGTTGCCGAACCACCACTTCATAACGTCAGCAATGAAGAAAAATCCCGCAAAATGCTGTGATGCAGATATGCCGATACCGTAATCCCATTCTCCTGTACCGAATCCATTGTTGGCATCTGCAAAGGGAAATTTAATACCGGTATTTAGCCAGAGAGCTGTTTCTCCTGTATCAGAAAAATATAATCTAACATTTGTATACAGGTTTGGATCCCCGAAACTTGATTGGGTATATGAGTTGGTGTCAGCCATAATAACATCCTCTTCTTGCAACTGATAGGGATTGTTAGTTGATGACCAGGCACTCATCATATTTTGCTTTCCACCCTGACCTTTAGATCCCCGGCTGGCCGATGAATCACGTACGGTTTTATGTTCCGGTCCGCCGGTTGGCAAAGATCCAGCAATACCGTAGGATATCCACGGAGAATTTTGAACAATGAACGGCACATTTACAGAAACAGTAAGATAATCTTCTGACCATCCCAATCCGTTAACAAGTGAAAAGCTTTCGGTTGATTCTGCAAAAAAATAAGTGCCGGTTGAATATTGCATATTACCTGTATAATTCAGGTTTTGTGCGTGTAAACAACCGGCATTTAAAGTCCCAAACAGGATTGAATTAAATATGATGAATATTATTAGTTTAAAATCTGGCATGGGACGGTTTCTCAAGGTTAATGTTAAGAACCAACTGTGTTAACCGACTATTTCTTATTCAATCAATTGGTTGCTTGAGATTGTCGGTCTCGCAGGCGTTCGGTTAATCGTTCCAAAGTTTTTACCGCGTCTTCGGCCTGACCAGTCATATCATTCAGGTGCTGATGGAGTTGGTCCATGTCACGTTGCATATCTCGATCGCGTTGCATATCTCGATCTTGTAACATCAAGTCACACCGTTCTGCAGCATTTTTGAGATTACCTAACGTAAGCCCAAGCTGTTCGCTGAATCGGTACATATTGCGATACTGATTCTGCATTTGCTCGTTTTGAACCTGTTGCATGTTACGGTTCATCTGTTGGTTCATCTCTTTATTGATGTTATGAGTACGTTCCATGAGATGATTCATTTTTTGAATCATCTTTTGGGTTTGTTCCATCTGCTGCTGCATTTTTTGCTGCATTTGCTGTTGTTGTTGGCCGGTCTGCTGGGCAATAACACCGCTAATGGTTATAAAGCACATTAGCATAGCAGACGTTATAATTTTCAGTGTTTTCATAATACTCTCCTAAGTTATTCCCTTGTAAGGGGTTTTAGCATTAAACTGCATTTGTATTATCGTAACTCTGTTTCTGGTTAAATGAGCAAGTTCCCCTTAATCAGATGTGCATAAATGCTACAAGTCTTTGTGGGGGAAATAATTATGAGATTTAAAAAAGCGCTGTTTAATCCTACTTAGTTAAAGAGTAAACACTACAAGGTGGGTGGGAAATAGACTAAATGCTTGGGGGGCAATTCCTCTGAGGGGTGGGACATCGAATAAGGTAGGTTTAAATGTGAACTTAAATTCACAGGCATAAAGATGAAAAAACTCATGATTCGGGATGAGTTCAATAATAATCATTCAAATAATAGAGGCGATAAAATGAAAATCTTTAAAATTTATGTTTTTATAACGCTATTGGCACTTCTGTTCGTATGGTCATGCGATAATCCAACTGATATAGCAAATGAGGATTCTGCATTATCATCTACAGAATTGGTTGAAATAACAAATATGGGAGAAGATATATCTCTTAAGGCAAACCAAGGTAAAGGCAATGGTAATGGAGGAGGTATAGGAAATGGCGGTGGCAACGGCAACGGTAGTGGTGGTAACAAAGGTGTTGGTGGTGGAAAAAAGGGAGATCTTTACGGCGACATGTATGTCATTCTCCGCGATGATAATGGTGTTCCTATTTTAACAGAAGAAGGTTATCAACAACCGGTGGATGCTGATGGAAATCCTTTACCCTTGGATGAAGAAGGACATCTCATTAATGAAGAAGATGCCATCGAGGTTGAACTAGGTCGAATGAATGTTGTTCGATCCCCCAGTCCTGTTATTGAACGCGGGCTAGGTGAGGTGAGTTACCTTGAACAGGCCGATAAAATAACTATTGATGCGGCTGGGCGTTTAGTTACCATTACTGACGGTATATCTAAAACGACTGATGCTCCCAGAGAAAATCTAGCGCTTTACAAAGAATTGATGAACAACGGAAGTCTGAATGTTAGCCTCAAACCAGGAGTAACTGTTGAGCATGGACTAGAATCAATGTTTGACGATGATACTGCTCCGGATGGTGCTGATATGTTGATTGCGAAAAGTTTTGTCGCTGGTGCAACAGACAAAACCGTTCCGATGACCATAGACAAAATCATTTATACCCATGTTATATTGCAAATAGAGGGAACAATCGAAGATAATGGCATTGAATATATCGATTTTAGTTCCTTTTCCTATGATCGTTCAGATACTTTTGAAGAGACATATGTAACTGTATTGGTAGAAATTACCCCGGGCGTTTATGAATTACAGATAGTTAATGTCTATGAAAAAGTTTTTAACAGAATAGATTATAGCGGAAGTGGAAGTATAGCTGTGTATACCCAAGCGAGTGAGGATTCACGAAAAGTAATTAACTATATCCATGATAATGAAGCGCCCTCGTTATTGAATGCTAGCAATACTCGTTAAAAAAGCAGGTATATATTAATTGTACTGTATTAAGTTATTTAAAAAGAATCTTTATTCTGGGTTCGCCGGCTGTTTTTATTATAAAAAATAAGGATGGCCGGTACTTTAATTAAAATATGCAAGAGGCAAAACAATGATAAGAATTTATGTATTTGGGTTAATGGTTATGATTATTGGATTATTAGTTGGATGTGAAGATCCAGCGGGAAATACAACAATCCAAGATGAGGTAAGATTTATAGAAATTAAAAATCCGAAAATTGTTTTAGGAAATCCATGGAATGGCAGAAAAGCTACCGGCGAATTTTCTGCCCTCTGGGAAGGATGTCAAGACGGTGGGAATCACGGTGAAAATAGTAATGACGGTGGTCACGATGACGGAGACTGTGGTGGGGACCATGAAACTAATAATGACATCTGGGGTGAGGCGGATGATGGCAATTGTGGCGATGACCATGATGAAGGTGGCCATGACGGTGGTCATGATGGCCGAGATTATAGCGAAAATCGACCGGCCCGTGATTTTTATTTGCAATTTGATGCACAAGCAAAAAAATGGGTAAAAGGCTCTGTCAGTTTTGCAGGATTAGGTGTATATGAAGGCATACACTTTAAAGGGGGAGTCACCTGGATAGAGAAAGGCCGAGAAGGTAATGAACTATTCTTTGGTGGTGAAGTTACGGATGGAACAGTAACCCAAGATTGTTTTCTATTCTCACTACAAGACAACGGTCAAGGCAAAAAAACTGAAGCTGACCGATTGCAGTACCGCCTTTTTAATTCTTCAGTGTCTCCTTGTGACGAGCCAGACCACTTGCCAAGAGGATATGCTATAGCGGTCTATCAAGGGAATTTGAATGTTCATTAAATTGCATCTTTTATGGCCCGCAGCGATGTGGTGCATTATTGCAGATTTGGCTAAGGCTTTGTAAAAATCCCAAAAATAAACTGGGTAACCTTAATTATATTGTTTAAGCTTAAAAAAGAGTCTTAACGAGACTGTTTCTTTTTGAACACAATGGTAACCAACAAAATAGTTTCCTCTTTAACGCTGTAAGAATATGGTTGGCCGGCATTTAAGTAAAGCCAATCGTCAGGTGTTAGGGTTTGTGCTTCATGATCTATATCAAAATATATTTTCCCTTTCAGGCATAAGACCGATATTTCACTATCAACCGAATGCTCTTCAACCGTTTTGCCTTCGGGCAGTGCCATGCGAATGACCTCCATGCGATCGGTTTTTACCAACGCATATGAAGTATCCACATTTAACTCTTCGCGCAGTGTTTGCAGGTTGATCGGATCTCCTGGTTTTACATGTCCGTAACTCATCGTCAACCTCCGTTCGTTTGGTGGGCATTTATACATGCAATCTAATTAGAAAAACCGAACGGGAAAAGAAATATAGGAAGCATTGAGGAATTTTATTTTAAAATAAAACCTCAGGAGTTGCCTGTCGGTTTTTCCAATACCACGTAGATATCTCTTCCGGATCCCTCTTTTGAACTCATGAGAGAAAAACCTGCTTGTGTGAGCTCTTTGGTGACTGTTTCTATTGTTACCCCATGTTGGTTGCCGGATGCTCGTCCACCCGGATCAGCTTCGGATCCACGCGGCATAAAGTCAATAATAGCCAATCGGCCACCAGGTTTAAGAGATGTCAACAGGCTGCTGTTAAAGGCTTTGGGATTGGTGATATGGTGGTAGACGTGTCGCAAAAAGATGGCCTCACAACATTGCTCGGGGAGGTTTGTCCGATCAGGATGTCCCTTGAGTACCGTTATATTGTTGAAGTCGGTATTTGCAACGGATTGTCTTAATTGCTTAACTGATTCTGCTCCCAGTTCGGTGCTGAAAATAGTACCTTCAGAACCGATATGTTGGGCGATGGGCACCGTCTGGTCACCGTCGCCTGCTCCTATATCAGCGACAATTGATCCACTTTGGATATCAAGAACATCAATCAGCCAATCGACGTCGGATTGATTTCCAGGGGCTTGGGCACAGGAAAGAGAGGCTGTTGCCAAAAGCACCAGAATAATGAAGTATCCGTGTTTTATAAACTTATTAAAATTGAATGCTGTCATTATTCGTGAAATTTAATTCCGCTTAAAAAACAGTATAAAGCAATGTGTTGTTTAATACCAACAGTAATGACCTAAATCAGATTATTTCTGTTAAAAAATATTGATCTCCCTTATATTCACCCGCACCTTTTTTAAGAGAGCAGCTATAGAAATTAGATCAGCACTTAAACAGACGAATAATGACTTATACGTTTTGGGATTTCCTGCAGCTTATTGGGGCATTGGGAATTTTCATTTATGGGATGAAAGTGTTCAGCGATGGACTCCAAAAAGTTGCAGGCAATAAGCTTCGGGCTATACTCAAAGGGATGACCAGCACGCGGTTCAGAGGCATCCTGACAGGCTTTGCAACAACATCAATTACCCAATCATCATCTACTACAACCGTAATGGTGGTTAGCTTTGTGAATGCGGGATTAATCACATTTATGGAGTCAACAGGGGTAGTAATGGGGGCCAATATTGGGACTACCGTTACCGCCTGGATGATCTCCATTTTTGGGTTCAAGATGCAGATTACTTCGGTCGCCATGATGTTAATCGGTGTCTTTTTCCCTTTTATCTTTTTCGGCCGCGAGAAGCTGCGTAATCTTGCCGAAGCGATGATTGGATTTGGTATTTTATTTATCGGTCTCGATTTCATTAAAAACGGGGTCCCTAATATTCAGGAGAACCCGGAAATGTTTATGTTTCTGGATCAATTTACAGAGTTTGGTTTTGCCTCTATTGTTATTTTTGTCATTGCTGGTACCATACTAACCCTGGTTACGCAGTCATCCTCGGCAGCCATGGCAATTACCTTGGTTATGTTATTCGAAGGATGGATTGATTTCCCTATAGCAGCCGCGATGGTGTTAGGTGAAAACATTGGAACGACCGTTACGGCGAATATTGCCGCGGTGGTGGGTAATGTATATGCTAAACGGGCCGCTCGGTTCCACTTTGTATTTAATATGTTCGGGGTAATATGGATGATGATTTTGATTGATCCGTTTCTAATGGGCATTGATTCGTTGATGAGCTATTTTGTGCCTGATTCAGGGTCTATTCTACACGCAACAAGCCAAATCGGGCGGGCTAATGCCACGCTGGCCCTTTCGCTGTTTCATTCGGTATTTAACGTGCTCAATGTGTTGTTACTCGTTGGATTTGTGCCCTATATCGTACGTCTGGTGGAAAGGTATCAGAAGGAAGAAGAGGATACACAGCACCGATTGCAGTACATTTCTTCAGGAATGATGTCTTCTCCTGAATTATCAATGTCACAAGCACACAAAGAGATTCAGCTTTTTGCTAAGCTGATTGAAAAGATGCACTTCAGCATGCAGGGATTATTATTTAATAAGCAGAACCGTCAGGATCAGTTCCTGGAAAAAATTGAAAAACGGGAGGGGATCACTGATAATATTGAGCTGGAGATTGCAGAATATCTCACTAAAATTTCTAGTTACAATCTCACTGAAGATGCTACGCGCCGTATTCGTGGGATGCACAGTATGATTAACGATCTCGAACGAGTGGCGGATATCTATTTCCAGATGTCGAAAACCTTTGAACGAATGCAAAATGAGGGACGGGAACTTCCTGAATCCGCAATGGATAAATTAAATGAGTTGCTTGATTTAATTCATGATGCCATTCGAAATGTTCGGGAAAATCTGGACAAAGAAATTGGGGAGCTTGATCTAGACAAATCAATAGCTATTGAAGATGCGATTGATGATTGCCGTGATGATTTGCTGGAATTTCATTATTCTCAGCTCGAAAAAAATACCTACTCTAATGAGGTGGGATTTGTTTTCCTTGACTATCTGAATCGATTAGAAAAGATTGGTGATCATCTCTTTAATGTGAACGAAGCTCTTGCCGGCGTAAAGGTAAAAGCCGCATACGAAAGAGTAATCGAGGAGAGAGGGTAATACACTCTTTAAAGCAGTCAAAATTCAGCTTGTTACTGATTAAAAAAAGGCTCTTCGTTTAGTTGAAGAGCCTTTATTCATTCATATCACATTAGTCGGTAGGCCAATTGCCATAAATGCTTTTGTAAGAAGCTTTGTCAGTTCCTAACAATGTCCGCTGTGTTCCCAGAATAATAGCATTCATCACCGAACGAGGAGAGACATGTAGTTTATTTTTATTCGTAACAGATATTTTACCAAAGTGCCCAAAACCTAGTGCATGACCGTTTTCATGCAATGCTACTGTTTCTAAATCAATTTCTGTAGCCGTATTTCCCGAATCGGTCCAGACAAAGTCATCATTGTACCAAACTTCTTTAATGGATACATCGGAGAAACCATCATTGTTGATATCGGTAGGATTTCCTTCGCCGTCAATAAAAACAAAGGTGAAAGTTACCCCTAATACATTATCACTGGATCCTGATCCTAAAACAGCATCAAACAAGAAACCGGGCAGAAAACCGACTTGCGCAATGTCTGCCATGGAAGGATCGCCCGGTATGCCTCCCAGTGACAATAAAGCACTTGGATTAGATGGAGTGTTTGGTCGCTTAATGATATTCAGCTTTGCTTTGTCTTTAATGGTATTCCAGGTATCAAATGAAGTATCAATGGCCGGTGTACCGTCAAATTGATTGGGAAACCCAAAATTTGCCGGAGCAAAAACATCCCAAACTACATAAGTAAGGTTATTACCATCAGCATTGCGACGGCTGTCGTTGGGTACCCACTGGGCCGTCAATTGCTTGGTGCGATCGTTGGCGAAGATTGTCTGCCCTGAGGCATGGCTGCTATTATCTAGTTTGGTTACGGTTTCGGCATAGGCAAGCCTGATATTTGCTCCCTTATCTTTTAACATGACGTTTATACCGTCAAAACTATTGACCCCGTTCAAATCAATTTGATTTCGGTCTTTTACATTTGCCAAACTTGAATTATCGATACGGTTCATCAATATCGATTCGATATCAGATGAAATATCTTTTTCAGGACTGGGGGCATTAACGGATGAATCGCTGCATGAGGTAATTAGAAAAATACCAATTATGAACACGCAGTAAATTTTTCTTTTGAAATGTATCATTGGACTCTCGATTTTATTATTAATTTTTATGAGTTGCATCTCCCTTAAATGTTTAGATGCAAATAAGATTATAGTTAAAAATATTATTCTATAGAAGTTATTTATTTTTTTATCAAATTTTATGGGATACAAAAATAGTCTTTTCATATCTAAGATATTGCGCTCTTCAAACCAGTATAAATTTTACTTATCTTTGGCGACTGGTAACAGAATTATTGAATACAGATAATGCGGCTCTGAAAAATAGTCCCATGCACTTAATTCGTGAAAATCGGGTCTCTCTTTTTATTTGTATTCGATAACACAAACAATTAATTCCAAAGATTAAGAAACGACTGAATGAGCTCGTATAAGCCGGAAGATATTGAATCCAAGTGGCAGCAGTATTGGCAGGAAAACAAGACCTTTAAAACGCCGGAAGATCACGATAAGCCCAAATACTATGTGCTGGATATGTTTCCCTATCCCAGTGGGTCGGGCTTGCACGTGGGACATCCGGAAGGATATACCGCAACCGATATTCTGGCGCGTTACAAACGGATGAACGGCTTTAACGTCTTACATCCCATCGGATGGGATGCGTTTGGACTACCTGCAGAGCAGTATGCAGTGAAAACCGGAACCCATCCCCGGGAAACGACCCAGAAAAATGTAGACCGCTTTCGCGAGCAATTGCAGGATCTGGGATTTAGTTATGACTGGGATCGCGAAGTCAATACTACGGATCCGGATTATTACAAGTGGACGCAGTGGATCTTTTTGAAGCTCTATGAGAAGGGATTAGCATATGAAGATGATGTGCCCGTAAATTGGTGCCCGGAATTAGGTACAGTGCTTGCTAATGAAGAAGTGATTGATGGCAAAAGCGAAGTTGGGGGCTTCCCGGTTGTTAAAAAACCGATGCGCCAGTGGGTTTTAAAGATAACAGAATATGCCGATCGCCTGCTTGAAGGACTTGAAGATCTGGACTGGCCGGAATCCACCAAAAAGATGCAGCGCGACTGGATCGGTAAATCTATCGGGGCGAATATTGATTTTGAAATTGCGGGATATGACGAAGAGATTCGCGTTTTTACTACGCGTCCCGATACTATTTTTGGAGCCACCTACATGGTGCTGGCCCCGGAGCACGATTTGGTTGATAAAATTACGACCAAAGAACAGAAAAAAGCAGTCGAAGACTATCAAGAGGAGGCGGCGCGTAAGTCTGATCTGGAGCGTACCGAACTGAGTGATGAGAAAACGGGCGTCTTTACCGGGGCTAAGGCTGTTAATCCGGCTACGGGAGAAGAAATTCCTATTCTGGTTGCCGATTATGTACTGGTAACCTATGGCACCGGAGCGATTATGGCGGTACCCGGGCATGATGACCGTGACTGGGAATTTGCCCAAAAATTTGATCTGGATATTGTCGAAGTTGTCAAAGGTGGAGATGTTTCTGAAGGCGCTTACACTGACACGGAAGAGGGGACGATGGTCAACTCTGAGAACGATGATATTTCGTTGAATGGGTTGCCCGTTGATGAAGCCATTGAAGAAATTACAGATTGGCTTGAGAAGATCGGCCAGGGAGAAAGGGCTGTCAATTATAAGCTTCGCGATTGGCTGTTTTCACGGCAGCGCTACTGGGGTGAACCATTTCCCATCATTCATGTAGATGGCGAACCTAAACCGGTTGGTAAAGATAATCTACCGGTGACGTTGCCCGAAATGGATGATTTTGAACCGACGGAGGATGGCGAACCGCCGTTAGCTAAAGCAACTGATTGGGTTAACACCGAAGATCCGGAAACAGGGAAGCCGGCCAAACGTGAAACGAATACGATGCCGCAGTGGGCGGGATCCTGCTGGTACTATCTTCGTTATTGCAGCCCTGAATTTGAGGGTGGACCCGTAGATCCGGATGAAGAAAATTACTGGATGCCGGTGGATATGTACGTAGGCGGTGCCGAACACAGCGTGTTGCACTTGTTGTATGCACGGTTCTGGCACAAAGTATTATATGACTGCGGGGTGGTTTCCACAAAAGAGCCATTCCAGCGTCTGGTACACCAAGGCATGATTCTAGGAGAGATGGAGTTTACTGGCTTCAAAAAAGATGGTAACTGGATCTCTTCCAATGCGGCCGACGAAGTCGAGGATGTGGAGCGTGTAAAGCTGAGTGAAGATCAGGTTGAGAAAAAAGGTGATGATTTTGTGATCAAAGACACCGAGATTATTGTGGATGCTAAAGCCCACAAGATGTCGAAATCGCGCGGTAACGTCGTGAATCCTGATGATATCGTCGAACAGTATGGTGCGGATTCCATGCGATTGTATGAGATGTTTATGGGGCCGCTGGAGCAAGTTAAACCCTGGAGCACCAAAGATGTTGACGGTGTCTATCGCTTCTTGGGAAGGGTATGGCGATTAATCGTCGATGAAGAAAGTGGAGATTTGAATGAATCGGTTACAGATACAGATCCTTCTAAAGAACAGTTAAAGGTGCTCCACGAATGCATACAAAAAGTGACCGGAGATATTGAAGATCTCTCATTTAACACAGCGATATCAGCAATGATGATTTTCATTAACGAGGCGAATAAGTGGGATACCCATCCAAAGTCAATTCTGGAAACCTTTATCAAATTACTGTCACCTTTTGCCCCGCATATTGCTGAAGAGCTTTGGCAGAAACTTGGTCATGATGAAAGTATTACATACGTCGACTGGCCGGAGTTTAACAAGGAATACTTGATTTCCGATACTCAGCTGTATCCTATACAGGTGAATGGGAAAGTGCGCGGAGAGATTAACGTTCCTCGTGATAAAGCCAAGGATAAAGCGTTTGTGCTTTCTGAGGCGAAATCTGAGGAGAATGTAAAAAAGTATCTCGAAGATGGGGATCTTGTGAAAGAGATTTTTGTCCCCGAGCGTATAGTGAACCTTGTAGTGAAGTAAAAGGCTGCAGATTTGTATCGATTATAACAATTAATTCTGATACTTAGCACCGTGGCTCTTTGCTACGGTGCTTTTTTATCGGAATTCTATCTGATTTAGAACAGAAATAAAGTCCAAAATTACAGAGGGGTGGGTTTAAGGCTATTTGAAAAAGTCAATATCTTCTTCATCACGCAAAATAGCTGGTAGCTTTCCCTGTGCCTTATCTTTTCCTTTACTGGCCAGCCAGTTGTTTATCTGTTGCTGAGAGATTGAATACACCTTAGGAAGGCCAAGCGCATCACTTTCTCTGCGAATAGCATAGTGCCGATTGATTTCACGTACCGCTTGATCAATTTGCTGGGCAAGCCGGTCTAGCGTATTGCGATGAAGTTGTTCTTCGGTACGGAGAAACCAAAAGTGTTGTGGGGCAGAGGCACCCTCTTGAAGAGTGGCACCGATTGTGAAGTTACCAATTTCGATATCCATTTCTTTCGAAATATGTTGTAGGGCTTCTTCCGCTTCATAGGCATACAGTGCTTCACCGTAATCATCGAGCATTTCACTCACTCTTCCCATTACTTTAATTCGGGGTGGATCAGTCTGCGTAAACTCCACAATATCGTTCAGGGCATATCGCCACAAGCCCGAATTAGTGGTCACGAGCATTGCATAAGGAATGTTAGGTTCGACCTCCCAGAGTGGTACCGTCTCCTGTATAGCCATGGACTCCTGATCGGGTAGGGGATTAGGGACGAATTCGTAGAAGATGCCGTTATCAACTACGAGTTTCATGTCTGTTTTAGTCAGTTTATCGGTAAAAGAGAAATAGCCTTCGGACGCCCCATATGTTTCAATAAAATCAACACCCGGATTGTTTAGTAGATTTTCGATGTGTGGTTTATAATTGGCCAATTTTACGCCCCCGCATACTAAAAGGGAAAGATTAGGCCAGACTTCTTTAATGCTCTTGGCCCCGGTCTTGTCAAGAACACGTTTAAACATGGTCAGAATCCAGCTGGGTACCGCTGTGATCACGCGAACATCGCTACTGATAGCCTCATCTACAGTTTGGGTTACTTTTTCATTAAATGGAAGCTGGCTAAGTTTTGTCGGGGAAATGATTTGGAACGGCGATAACCACCAGGGAGCATTTTGTGCAGTATAGGCACTAATTTCACCGATTTGGTAATGTTCTTTCTGTTCGAGAGTACCGGGGATACTAATATGTTTACCCCACAGATCTAAAATATTAGGTCGCTGAACTATATAGCCGCGGACCACTTTGCGCATAAAAGACCGATCAGATTCCAGCCGTTCTTTGGTCAATGGTAGGTGCTTACCTTCGCCGGAGGTACCTGCAGAGACGGCAAACTTATCAACTTTGCCTGGCCAGAATATATCTTGTTTTCCCCGTTTTAGTTCCTCGATCTGGGCTTGAATATTATCATAGAAGGAAATTGGGAGTCGATCGGTAAAATCCTGGAATCCTTTTATCGATTTAAAGTTATGCTTTTTACCATAATCAGTATGTTTTGCAGATGTTATTAGCTGCGACAGCTGCTCTTGTTGGATTTCTTTCAATTTCAAAGTAATAGTGGGTTAGCTAAAACAGTTTTGTGTAAAATAAAAAAAGCCCCGGAATGTCGGGGCTTTTTTTATTTTTAATGGGTCAATCAGCATTTATCGATTTTCAACGGGAATCCATTCTTTATTCTTTTCACCAACATAAAGAGCACGCGGACGAACAAGGCGATTGTTTTCGGCTTGTTCTATGTAGTGACCTGTCCAGCCGGACACACGACTCATAGCGAAAATACATGTGTAAAGATCGGGCTTAATTCCCATTGAGTAATATACTGTAGCTGAGAAAAAGTCAACGTTGGGATCGATATCCTTTTCATCCTTCATGGTTTTGAGAATAGCCTCAGACCATTCATAAAGGTTTTCGTGACCTGTTTCTTCAGAAAGTTCCTTAGACATCCCACGCAAAATTCGAGCCCGCGGATCCATTGTCTTGTAAACACGGTGACCGAATCCCATAATTTTTTCTTTACGCTCCAGTCGTCCATGTACATAATCAACGGGATCAGCATCTTTCTCCTCAATATCCATCAGCATGTTCATAACCTGCTGATTGGCTCCACCGTGCAAGGGGCCTTTTAACGCTCCGATAGCACCTGTTACCGAAGAATACATATCTGATTCGGTTGAACAGATAGCTCGGTTGGTAAAGGTAGAAGCATTCATCCCGTGCTCAGCATGTAAAATAAGGCAGAGGTTCATCGTTTGCTCAGCCTTTTCGCCCGGTTCCTCATCATTGAGCATGTAAAGGAAGTTATAAGCCGTACTCTTCTCATCAAGAGGGGCTACGATATTTTTGCCATTTCGAGCGCGATCAAAAGCGGCGATGATTGTCGGTATTTTTGCCGTTATTGAAATAGCCTGATTTTGACGAAATTCGTCTACATCATCGGTTTGCACTTTATGGAAATCTCCGAGCATTGAAACGGCTGTACGAAGCACGGCCATGGGTTCAGCGTTTTTAGACGTGCTTTTAATGTAATTTAAAACCGGTTCGGGGAGCTCTCGTTTATGCTGCAACTTGGTATTCAGATCATTTAGTTCTTCCTGATTTGGAAGTCGATCATTCCATAACAGAAAGCACACCTCTTCAAAACTTGCATTTTCAGCCAACGTGTCGATGTCGTACCCGGCATAAATAAGTTCACCTTTTTCTCCGTCGATAAAACTTTTGGTACTGCTAAAGGCGACGATGCCCGCAAGTCCTTTGTTTATGTGCGGATACTGACTTAAATCAATTTCTGTATTTGTACTCTCAGCCATTCTATACTCCGGAATTTAAAATTGAATATATACTTTTTGTTTCGGTTAAAGGTAATAAAAACAGATCAAAAAATCAGGGATAAGTTGAACGCTATCAACCATTAAAGTCAATGATCTAACTGTCTAACGAAAGTTTGGTTAACAGCGTTTACCTGTGAGGTTTAATTTAATACTTTTTAGTCTTAAATTAAAAAGTTGATTGGCGCTATTTTGATTTTTTGGCCTGATTCCAATGCTTGTCCATATCTTCCAGTGAAGCATCTGAAAGTGCCTTGTTCTCTTGATCAAGTTGGTCTTCAATATACTGGAATCGCCGCATGAATTTTTTGTTCGTTGATCGCAGGCTATCTTCAGCATTAAGATCAAAAAAGCGTCCGGCATTTACCAAAGAGAAAAGCAGGTCGCCAAACTCTTCGCGACTTTTTTGTGAATCTCCTTCTTCCAATACTTCTTTAAATTCCTGGAGTTCTTCTTCCAGCTTATCCCAAACCTGTGAAAATTCCGGCCAGTCGAATCCCACATTCGCTGCTTTTTCCTGCATGCGCTGGGCGCGGATGAGGGCAGGAAGCTGTTTGGGAATTCCATCCAACACAGATTCTTTACCTTCTTCCATCTTGATGGCTTCCCAATTTTCGGCTACTTGTTCTTCATCCTCAGCCACTTCATCCCCAAAAACATGTGGGTGACGACGGATAAGTTTTGCCTGTATGGAATAAATAACATCTTCAATTGAAAAGGTATCGCTTTGTTCGGCCATTCGGCTGTGAAATACGACATGCAGCAGCACATCCCCCAGCTCTTTTTCGAGCTCTTCAAAGTCTGATTTATCAATTGCTTCCACCGCTTCGTAGGCTTCTTCGATGAGATTGTCTTTAATACTTTGGTGGGTTTGTTTTCGATCCCACGGACATTCGTCGCGGAGAATTTTTACAATTTCGACAAGATCATCAAAGTTTTGGGAAGGTTCTCTGTTGTCTGCCATTGGGAATTGAAATAAAGAATTAGGAATTGAAAATTACTTTAAACTGATAAGAGTCAACTGAATTTAAGTTTTTCGCTTTTTCTTTTTAGCAGCGGGGAATAGGATGTTATTCAAAATTAACCGGTAGCCGGGACTGCTGGTATGTAGGCTTAGGTCGGTGGGGGGATCGTTGACACGATGTGTGTAATCCTCGGGGTCATGTCCGGCATAAAAGGTAAAGGTGCCCTGTCCGTAATTTCCATGGATATATTTAACCATATTTCGGCCGGGACTTTCGCCTAATACAACAACCGATTCTTTTATTTTGTCTTTTTGAAATGCCGTTGTTTGTCCATAAAACCCACGGATGCTGCTAACGTGGTTTTGGGTAAGCATAGTGGGCACAGGATCCCACTTGGCCGAAAATTCAAAAAGGGTAAAAAAGTCAATTGATTGGTCTACTTCATCTAATTGGACTGGAAAATCAATGTTGGCATGTTCATATTCGGCGGGATCAGTACTCAACACAAAATCAGTAAATGCCAGGGTATTCTCAAAGTTAAGTTTTTGTTGGGCTTTGGGATCCATGGGATCACCGTCAAATTGGGTGGGAACGATATCAACACCCTGCGCTGCCAGTGCAATGTCGAAGGTATCGGTGCCCGAGCACATGGCAAACATAAATCCTCCGTTGCCCACATATTCCTTGATTTTAGCAGCTACCGCTTTCTTCTCGTTGCTTACTTTGTTGAATCCTAACTCTTTGGCCATCGCTTCCATTTCTCGTACCTGCTTGATGTACCACGGCTGATTACGTGATGAGACCCAGAATTTGCCGTATTGTCCGGTAAAATCTTCGTGATGCAGATGCAGCCAATCATAGTCCGAAAGCTTGCCATTCAATACTTCGGGATCCCAGACTTTGTCGAATTCAACTTCTGCATAAGTAAGTGCCAAAGTAACGGCGTCATCCCAGGGTAGTGCTTGCTTGGGGGTATAAACGGCAATTTTGGGAGCTTTATCGAGTTGTATAACAGAGGTATTAGCATCGGGCTGTTCTACCTGACTGATAATTTGAGCAGCCTCTGAATTTGAAATTACTTCGATCTTTACATTTCTAAGACGTGATTTTTTGACCAGCTCCTCAGAATAGTTCGTCATAAAACTGCCGCCCTTGTAATTGAGCAGCCATTGTGATGAGTTACCATCTTGCAGGTTGTTGAAAATAATTCCATAGGCTTTAAGATGGTTGGATTGAGTAGCATCCATCGGGATAAATAGCTTATCCTGAGCCAATCCCGGAAAGCTTGTCAAAAGGAAAAATATCAGTGATATCAAAAGAGAACGTAGCATCATCTTAGACCTGTATTTCTTCAAGTTCCTGAATGCGGTCGCGTGCATATGTTGCATAAAATCCATTGGGAAATTGCAGTAAAAGTTCTTCGTAAAGAGCTATTAATTGATCTACTGTTTGTGGAATGGTAATATTTTTATCACCAAAAAATGCTGTTTGGTTTGCTGTTGATTGTAACCGTCCTACATTTATTTCAGCATTGATTACCAGCTGATCGGCCATACGTGTTTTGGCCCACATCAGTTGTTCTTGAAGGGCAGAATAGTTGCCCTGTGTTTCTAAGTAGGTGGTTAAGGCACGGTATATAAAAACGGCATTCTGTTTATTCTTAGCAGTCGTTAATTCAAGCAGAGCGTATCCGAGTAGTGGATTATACCGCTCTTTTTGGAGTAGGTTTTTTAGCATCACAATGCTTTGCTTCTGTTCACCTCGCGCAAGATGTTCAACGAGCTTAGCGAAGGGTTCAATTTTTGCTCCTGTGCTGTCTGCCTGTAAACCTTTTTGAATCCACAGTCGAAGCTGAACCGCATCGTTGGCATAATTTGAAGTGGTCTGTCGTTCCAGTGCGTTTAACTGAATTTTGGCAAACTCGTAGTCACCGGCAAAAAAGTCCGTTAAAGCAAGATAATAGCGGTTTTTTTCGGCCAGATCACCAATGCGTTCCTGTTTATTGCTTTTTGAAAACGATAGCCTGGCGCGGGTATATTCTTTGTTATAAAGATGTAGGCGTCCGTTTATATATTCCTGTTGGGCCTTTTTGCGTTCTCCGCCGGATACCCTTTGAAGCTCAGCAAGGTACTGTTCTGCTTTATCTGGAGCATGGAGAACATCCAGTGACAATTCGCTCAGGGTGGTCAATACCTGATCAATGCGATGATAATTAAGGCTGTTATTCCGAAGATGATTTAGGGTGGAAAAAGCTTTTTGATAAAGAGAAGAAGGTTTAGCGCTGAGATCCAGGTTGTTATTTTTAAGATATTTTGCCCATTGTATATAAACATTAGCCAGCTCCTCGCGACTTCGGTTTGCCAGGGAGGCTACGTTATTATTTATATAGTAGGAGTATGCTTGTTCAGCCAGCTCAAATTTTTGCTCAGCCAGTAATTTGGATGCAATATTATACAAGTTATAGGTAAGCGTAGATGATTCCTGTTCAATATTCTTTGCGGTAGCTACTGCTCGTTTAAAAAGCTTACGTTCCATCAACAGCCAAATCTCCAATTGTTGAAGATTGTTATAGCTGGGGTGGGAGGGAGACAAATCATCCAAAAAGTCTGAAATTTCAAGGATCGCTAGGTCATAAATATAATCATCCCGAAAGCGCATCAGCCGACGCTGCACATATGTTAACCGATTGGGGTTTTGCTGTACTAATCCCAAAAATTCGCGCATTGCCAATTCATAGTTACCCGCCTGCATATAGGTTTCTCCCAGCTCCGAGGAGAGTATATTTGATCGTCCGGACCACGATTTTAACTCCTCATATATTTCAATTGCTTTGTCATACTCTTTCCGATCAGCGGCCGTACGGGCTACTCGTAAATATACCTGTCGGTTGTCAGGGTATTCTTTAAGGATGTCATTCCAGATCTTTATTGCATGCTGAGTGTCACCGCTTATGTGATATAGTTCCCCTAATCGGATTTTTGCTTGAGGCCGGTGCCTGCCATCCCGTACAGCTTCTTCTGTTATTGCAATTGCTTTCTCATACTCCTTTAGATTAATGAGACTCTCGGTAAGTTTACTTAAATACAGGTAGCGGCTTGGCTCTCTGTTATACAGCTGTTCGAACTGTTTAGCTGCCTCCTCGAATTTTTGTTCACTGAGTAGTTGGTCGGCCTTAAAATAACTTTCATTTTGCTGGGCATGCACTGCTTGATGGCATAGCATCAGGGCCAGAATAAAAATCAAGAGCAAGGTTCTTTTGAAAAGAAATTTAAGAGTCATCGGAATAGTGATAAGAATTTTGCTGGGAAAGGAACTCCGGCGCAAATGATGTCATCATATTATAAAAGCTATGGAGCGGAAATCCCACTACATTGTAATAATCTCCTTCAATTGCGCTCACAAATAGGGCGCCGTGGGAATCCTGAATACCATATGCTCCCGCTTTATCCATAGGGCTTGCAGTTGCTATGTATGAATCAATAAGTTTTGGGTTGATATTCCCGAATATAACAGTTGTTCTTTCAATAAACGTCGTGCTATCCATTATGTTACCTGATGCGTCAGTTTTTAACAATGATACCCCTGTTAGCACTTCGTGTGAATGCCCGCTCAATTGCTGCAACATTTGTTTGGCTTCGGAGCCAGTGGCAGGTTTTTCAAGGATTTGATCATTAAATGTGACAATAGTATCAGCACCAATAATAAGTGCACTGCTGTGATAGGGAGCTATGGTCCTGGCTTTTCGTTCGGCAAGCGTTTGTGCAATTTTTTTAGCTGACCAGTGAGTCTCGTAGTCTTCGGCCGCATCGCTGGCATGGACCTCAAAAGTAAGACCAATTTTTTTCAGGAGCTTTTTTCGTCGCGGACTTCCGGATGCAAGGATGATGGTTTTCAAAATGGGAGGGGTATAATCGTTAAAAATTTAAATCAGTACTTCTGTACTCTAAACACATACATTTGTAAGTCAGCAATATAAAATAATAACTATCCGTAAAAATCAGATTCCAAAATAGCAGGGAGTAATTTTTTATCTGAGGCAGTATTTTTGTAGCTCAATAAATCAATCGTTACTTTAGCCGCTTAATAATGATGAAAGAAAGAAGATATTCTTTCGTTACATTGTTCATTCATTGTCAACGTATTTTAAAATGAGTAAGCATAATGGGATCACAAAAACACGGACGCAGTAGTTCTAAGCAGCCGATGATTTTTGATGCATGGAATTATAAAGTTCTGGCATTGGGATTGTTCTTGGTTATTATCGGCTTTTCTGCAATGTTTATAGAAAATGAAGTTGAAGGATTCATATCACTTTATATTTCTCCGATTGTGATTATGAGTGGCTATACAGCCGTTATTGTTGCTATCCTTAAACATGATCGCGGCTCCTCAAAAACATCCTGACAATATTTTGACTTGGGCTGATGGATCGCAAACTGAACGCCTTATTTTTATTTTTAGCGGTTGTCGTATTCATTACGACTGCCAACACAGCACAGCAGTGGGACATGCTGCTTGGAGTATTATTATCCGCCCTTTTTTCTTTAGTTGCTTTTGCTTTCCGTGGCTTATCACTTGACGGAATGTTTTCAGCGATTGTTATTGGAACGTTTGCATTTGGCCTTGGAGGATGGAAGCTCGCCGCAGTATTACTGTTATTTTTTATAAGCAGTGTTGCTATTTCTGATCGATCGAAATGGCGCGCAGAACATATTTCAGAAAGTGTACGAAGAGGTGGATTGCAAGTATGGGCGAATGGCTTTTGGCTGGTTATTTTTCTGGTATGTGCCACCGTTTTTAAAGCTCCCATATTTTTGGTTGGCGCCATAGCTGTCATTGCTACAGCTATGGCTGATACATGGGCTACTGAGTTGGGCAGCAGAAATCCCGACAGTACCTATCTGATTACAACTTTTGAACGAGTGAAGCCAGGGACGGATGGAGGAATAAGTATAAAGGGAACAACAGCGGCTTTTTTTGCCGCAATCATAATTTCAGGGGTGAGTGTTTACGTTTTTTCACTTCATTTTTCCATTTTTATACTCATTTTTGTAGCTGCTATTTTGGGATGTTTTATTGATTCTTATCTTGGTGCTCTTTTTCAACAGAATAAACGTTCGGTAATGCTACCGGTTATCAATGAAGAAATTACTTTTTCTAATAATTTGGTAAATACCATTTCGACGGGGATCGGCGGCTTACTGGCAATAATTTCAAAACTGTTTTTTGCATGAAAGAAGTATGGTATAAGCGACTGCATTGGCAAATAATCATTGGACTTGTATTGGGGCTAATATGGGGATTGGTAGCCAGTCTTGCCGGCCTTTCGGATTTTACGGTTGACTATATACAACCCATTGGCACCATATTTATAAATCTGTTGAAACTAATTGCAGTACCACTGATTTTAGCTTCGCTGATTGTAGGAGTTACAAGTTTGAACGACATTGCCAAACTTTCTCGAATGGGGGGTAAGACCATTGGCATCTATATTGTAACTACTATTCTGGCAATTACCATTGGATTGACCGTCGTAAATGTTATTCAGCCCGGAAACTTTCTTCCTGCTGAGACACAAGAGCAATTAATGGCCGGATATCAGGACAACATTGAGGGAGCTGATCAATCTGCCCAAGAAGTAATGGATCGAAGTCCTATGACCTTTTTGGTAGATATTGTTCCCGAAAACTTTTTTAAGGCCGCTGGTGACAATGGCAATATGCTCCAGGTTGTTTTTGTGGCTCTACTTATGGGGATTGGGCTCATGCAGATCCCAACCGAGAAAAGTAAGTCACTGGTTAACTTTTTTGATTCCTTGAATGAAGTCATTATAAAAATTGTCGATTTGATCATGAAAGTTGCCCCGTATGGGGTTTTTGCCCTTATGGCGGGGGTTATTGTAGATCTTGCGGGGGATGATATTGGTCAGGCTCTCGATTTGCTGGGGGCGTTGTTCTGGTATACCTTTGTAGTGGTATTGGGATTATTCTTGCACCTCATGATCGTGTATTCCGGACTGTTTAAGATCTTTAGCAAGATGAAGCTGCGCGACTTTTTCAAAGCTATTCGACCCGCTATGCTTCTAGGATTCAGTACCAGCTCCAGTGCTGCTACACTACCGGTAACAATGGAACGCGTCGAAAAAAATGTAGGTGTGGATGAAGAAGTTGCCAGCTTTGTACTGCCTATAGGTGCAACCATTAACATGGATGGAACCAGCCTCTATCAAGCAGTAGCTGCGGTATTTATTGCGCAGGCATTAGGTATGGATTTAGGAATTGCTCAGCAGATAACGATCGTACTTACGGCTACTTTGGCCTCTATAGGTTCTGCAGGAGTACCCGGTGCGGGAATTATCATGCTTGTCATCGTTTTACAGGCTATTCAAGTCCCTGTTGAAGGTATCGCCCTTATCTTGGGAGTGGACAGAATTCTAGATATGTGTAGAACAGCGGTTAATATCACCGGGGATGCAGCCGTTTCAGTTGCTGTTGCGCATACCGAAGGCTTGTTGGGTGAAATGCACCTTGATGATGATTAACTGATCGTCTGAACGGCTGTCACTCGAAAAACTGTTTAAGCTCCTTGGATTCGGAAACATCCCGATTTTGAGTTTTATCTAATGTTGTGATAAGAAAACAGAAGCCCCAAACATATGAGAATAACCTGCCTAGCATGGCTATTCATTTTTTGTAGTATTATCCCGGATAATTTATTAGCCGTACCCAGCGAAATTCAGGCCGATTCTTCATCCTATGAAAAAAAGCTGGAGGATGGGATTGAAGCTTTTTATCGGGCGGACTGGCCAGAAGCCAAGATGGTATTTGAAGAACTTCAGCAGAAAAATCCCGAAGATTCGCGAGCTTATTTCTTTGAGTCGATGATTCCATTCTGGAAGTATTATTTTGGCGGCCGATCCAAACAATCAGCTGAACAGTTTTTATCTAAATCCCAGTATGCGATAGAGATCAGCCAGAATCAGCTTAGTAAAAATTCCAGCGACACCACCATGGTATTAATGCTCAGTGGTTTGTATGGATACCGAAGTTTGGTGGCCGCTGCCGAAAAAAATTACAAAGAGGCTCTTCAAAGTGGAATGACCGGCTTCAAATATACACGTCAACTTTTGGCCTTGGATGCCGATGACCCTAAAGCATTGATTGGCAAGGGTATCTTTTATTATATGGTAGGCAGTGTACCCGATGGGTTAAAATGGGCTACCAATATTATAGGGATGTCGGCCGATATGCAGAAAGGGTTTGATGTGCTGGAGCAAGCGGCAAAGTCGAAGAGCTACGTCAGAAACGATGCCCAAATGATTTTGGCATATTTATATGAACGGGAGCAAAAATTTAACAAGGCGCTGAAGCATTTAGAAGCACTATCTGCTCGTTATCCAGGAAATATCATATTTCAATATAACCGGGCACGTCTTTTGGAAAAAACCAATCAGCTTGATCAGGCGCGCGAAAAATATCAGTTGGTTGCAACAATGGATACCAATGCACTGGAAATTTTAAAACAGAAAAGTAGAGACCGCTTACAAAAGCTGTAATTTATTTAATTAAAAAAGTTTAACCATCAAGAATACGCTCTAAATTTTTGATAATGAGTCCGAAAAATACTTAATTAGTTAATGACTAATAATATAATTATTCATTTCCAATGTAGAGTGTATGGGCATAGGGCTACCGAATAATTTTTTTAATAAGATTATTTTCTTCTTCGCACTTCTTTTGTGTGGTGCTCTTCAAGAGGGGTATGGTCAATCCACTGGAGACATTGGATTTGTAGGATTTAATTCTGACGGACCAGGTGATGGCTTTTCAGTTGTATTATTTACCAGTTATTCAGGCGGCGACAAATTACACTTTACGAGTGAAGAATGGGATGGTAGTTCGTTCGCAGGTGCTGGCGGATCAATAACCTGGGAAGCACCGGCCGGAGGCACCTCTCCTGGTACAGTATTGGTATTTAGTGATGTTGAGGGAGTACCTTCGGTGAATACGGGGGCGATAACAGATGATACAAATATGGATTTGTCGGGTTCGGGCGATATAATTTATGCCTTTTTAGGGACAGATAAAGATACCCCCAATACATTCTTAGGTGCTATAGCCTCAGATGCTGAATTATATAACCAACCAGATGGGACAGGGGGGACATTGGCCAATACAGGACTCTCTGAAGCTGGTAATGAGACGATATTGTTGACTGATAATATTGATGTAGCAGTATTTACCGGAGATCGAAGTGGAAATACGGCGGCAGGCTATCGTTCTGAGTTGAATGATGTTGCAAATAACTGGCAGGAAGATAACGGAAGTGGGGACCAATCTGATCTTATTCTTCCATTTGATGCAACTTCGTTCACTATTATTTCACCGCCAACAATAGCATTTTCTTCAGCAGAGGTATCTGATAGTGAAGGCAATTCTGTTAATTTAACTGTTGAGTTGCTGCAAGCTAATAATGTAGATGTAGATATTGATGTTGTATTTCTGAGTAGCTCAAGCACTGCATCCAGTAGCGATATCAATAATTTTTCAAGCCAAACGGTATCTTTTACAGGAGCTTCAACAGGAGCAAGTCAAGACATTTCTATAACGTTAACCAATAACGATGGTTTTGAGGGTTCAGAAAAGGCGGTATTTGTACTTCAGAATAATAATACCGGTTCGATTATCAATCCGAGCGAATTAACATTGTCGATTATTGACGATGAAACTCCAGATATTTTTATTAATGAAATTCATGCCGATCCTGCAAGTGGACTTGATGGAGATGCTGATGGGAATGGCACCAGAGATGGTAGTGATGATGAATTTGTCGAGATTGTTAACAACCAAGATACTGCTATTGACATCAGTAACTGGGAGTTTTACAATGAAGCCGATTTAAAACATGTATTTCCTTCCGGCACAGTTTTGCCTGCAAATAGCGCGCTAGTACTTTTTGCCGATGAGGAGGTAACACCACAAGGAAATTTTGGTGGTGCAATTGTACAAAGTAGTAATGAATCTCCAACTCTTAGTTTAGTAAATGGTGGGGATATAATTTCTCTCCAAGACTCTAATGGTAATGTAATTGTTTCAGTTGATTATCCAGAGGCTAGTAACAATCAATCAATTGTAAGGGCGGGAGATGTAAGTAGCAGTTCATTTATAGATCATTCTGATGCTACAGGTTCTGCTGGTGATTTATATTCCCCGGGAACAAAAATTGATGGCACTGCTTTTGGTTCGAAATATGCTATTGGCATTCGTGGCACAGAAGGTTGGCGTATGATTTCATCTCCCGTACAAAACGCTACCTTCAATGACTTTTTCGGTGAATTTTGGATGCAGGGGATTCCAGGCTCGGACGATCCCGGGGGATCGGGAACGCTATTTGCATGGACTGAACCTGGAGGAGGGAGTTTTAATGCCCCCTCCGGTATGAGCAGTAATCTTACACCTGGCCAAGGTTATATCATTTATGTTTTCGAGGATGACGAATTTGCTAGTCCCGGTATTCAGGGGGGATTTCCTAAGGTGGTTAACACAAACGGGACAGAAAATGGCAGTTCGATTAATGTATCAGTATCGGCGAATGATACAGGTGGATCTACTGGAATTGATGGCAACGAAGGTTGGAATCTATTGGGCAATCCCTTTGCAACGGATCTTTCCGTTGGATCATTGATTAGTGCTCTTGAAGATGTGGATCCTGCAGTAAATGCGAACATATATGTTTGGGACCATGAAGCAAATGGTGGAAATGGTGAATATATTGTGTTGTCGGATGGTGATCGTGTAGCACCGTTCCAGGCGTTCTTTGTTCGATTTACGAATGAATTTAATGATGGGACCGTTACATTTGATAAAACTCAGTTAGAAGCTAATGCCGGTGCTCAATTTTATAAAAATGACGTTGAGGATTCTTTTGCATTTGATTTGGAGTTACATGGGGAAGAGTATTTTGATTCCTATTCTCTCGAGTTTAGTGGTAATGGCACAATAGAATTAGACCGTTATGATGCTTACAAGCTGTTCTCTTTAAATGCAAATTCGATTAACCTATTTAGTACGCACGGTGATAATCGGCTGCAAAAAAATATGCTTCCCAAAGATTTAGAATCTAATTTGAAGATCCCGCTTTCATTTGATGCAAATGGTCGTACCAATCTGACCTTCCGTTGGGGAAATATGGATGGTATTCCCAATGATTGGGATGTGATGCTTATTGACAAAGAAGAAAATCGAGAGATTGATTTACGGGTTGCCGAAGAATATCAATTTACGGTTTTATCAGCGGTGAATGAACAAACTGCTGATAAACGGAAACTTTTGAACAAAGGAAAAGGAAGTGAGGAGAGTTCTCGTTTTGAGCTTTCCTTGATCCCGAATATTGATACATCAAGCGGACGTGATATCCCCGAATCGGTTAAGCTGAATCCGAACTATCCTAACCCATTTAATCCTACGACCACGATTCCATACGAAATTGCAGAAGATGCAGAAGTAAAACTAACCGTCTGGAACATGATTGGACAAAAAGTAGCTACATTGGTTGATGGCATGGTGGAAGCAGGAACTCACCAAGAAACCTGGAATGCCAATAACATGCCGAGTGGTATTTATATCGCACGTTTTGAAGTGGGCAATGAGGTATTTACCCGGAAAATGACGTTGATTAAGTAAATGGTATATAGTATGGAAGAGTCAAAGAAGATAACATCGCTTGTTTTGATAGTATTTATTGTTTTTACAATAGGGGTATTACTTTCGATGCCTGATTATATTTTAGCACAGCCTGGATTACCCTCAGATCCAGAACAAACACCTATTGACGGTGGGCTGGGGATTTTGGCAGCTTTGGGTGGGGCATATGCTATAAAAAAACTGCGCGATAAAGAATAGATTTTTTGATCTAAGTTACTTTCTCTATTTTCAGTGAATCATACAGTATTTTAAACTGTTGAAACAGTGATTTTAATCCTAACAATAACGGAGTACTCCTTTTAATACAAATGCAATACAAAAATATTCAGGGTCTCGAAGTACCCGAAATTGGTCTTGGAACGTATAAACTTCACGACAGAGAGTGTTCACAAATAGTACGGAAAGCACTTGATATAGGTTATCGCCATATTGATACGGCTCAAATGTATAAAAACGAGCAGGCTATAGCTGAGGCGCTGAATGTTTCGAATGTGCCTCGCGAGGATATCTTTTTAAGTACAAAAATTTGGCATACGAATCTCGAAGCTGATGATGTACTTCAATCTACCGAGGAGACCCTGAGACAGTTGGATACTCCATATGTGGATTTGCTAATGATTCATTGGCCCAACGATCAGTATGATCTGCGTGCAACCATCGAATCTATGCTTGTCTTGCGCGATCAGGGAAAAGCAATGAATATTGGTGTCAGTAATTTTCCTTTGCACTTGCTTACAAAAGTAAAAGAAGAAATTCGTGCGCCAATATTTTGTAATCAGGTCGAATTTCATCCTTTTATCGATCAGCTCGATCTGCTGGATTATGCAATCGAAAATGATATCATGATCACTGCTTATAGCCCACTGGCGCAGGGTAAAGTGATGGAGAATGAAGACTTGCAAGAAATTGCTGAAAAGTATGGTAAATCCCCTGCCCAAATTTCTCTGCGCTGGTTGATTGAGCAAGAAAATGTGGTAGCTATACCTAAAGCTTCAAGTGAGGAGCATTTGCGTGAAAACTTTGATGTATTCGACTTCTATCTCGAAGACGAGGATTTTGAACGTATTGACCAGCTTGAGAAATCGATGCGTCTCGTGAACCCAAGTTTTGCGCCCGATTGGGGATAAGCTTTTTCTGAGAGCTTTATAAGATCATTCTACATGCCCGGTACCTAAAAAGTGTCGGGCATTTTCAATTTAAAATAGAATAGTTGCGATTTCTATCTATAGCGAGAAATAGCCTTGGCTAAAATTTTGTTGTCAGAGGCTCTTCGAATTTGATGATCAAAAGCGTGGCCATTTTGATCAGCAGATTGTTCTTTTGCTTCCGCAACATCGGTATCTCCCATAATGGATTCGGCCATAAACTGTATATCGATTTCACTTACGGCAGCCTCATCCGGTAAACAGGAAAGCACCCATTCGATGAATCGAACGTTGTTCACATGCCGATTGAGATCAAGATCTGTTTTTCGAACTTTAAATTCCTGAGCGTAGTCCACTTGATCTAAATCAGAAAAACGATCATTCGCAATTGGAAGGACGTGCTCGGTATCATCAGGGGCCACCTCGAGAATATCTTTAGGGATCCGTGCTGGACGTCGACTTTTGATATTCATGATGAGCCAATAACTTAGCGATCTGCCGATAACATCTCCGTTCTCACTCATAATCAAAAAATCGCGGTACGCACGCAGGCCATCACCGCTGGAGGGCCAGGTTTTTATCGTAATTGTTTCTCTCCAGTCGGGAAAGCGATCCATTTTAACATGAAGTCGATGCAATACCCAGGTAAGTTCATCTTTTTGGAGATCCGTAATGTCGAACTCGAGCTCGCGGGCGTGATTTCCGGCTACTTCCTGTAGTAAATTACAGATGGCAGGTAGCGTGGCCTTTTGATTAAAGTCTATCTCTGATGCCCGGATTTTGAAGGTCTCCTGAAAAGTTATCTTACTCACTGTATTGCTATTAATTCAAAAAAAGGGAAAGTAAATAATCTGTTGGGTATCTGAAATAAAACAAATCCCCCATACTTCCAAAGTATCGAGGATATTATCTATAACTCAAGGTATGGTTACCGGAATTATTTATTGCGTCCCATATGCCAAACTCTGGTGCCCCATAATTTCACATCATCGAGAATAAGGTAGATGGCTGGTAAAATAACAAGAGTAACAACGGTAGAAAAAGTGAGTCCGCCGACGATAGCTCGCGCCATGGGGAAATAGGGAGGGCCGTCACCGCCAATTTGTGTGGTGCCAAAGCAGAGTGGAACCAGACCAAGTACGGTTGTTCCGGCAGTCATTAAAATGGGGCGCATACGATCTTTACACCCCTTAATGATAGCTTCAAATCTGGGTAGTCCCATTTCTCGAAGCTGATGAATATGATCTATTAAGACAATCCCGTTGTTGACCACGATACCCATTAGAATGAGAATGCCTATCATTGCCATAAAGGAGAAGGTTGTACCGGTAATTAAGAAGAACCAGAAAACCCCGACAATTCCAAAAAATATGGAAGTGATAATACTTGAAGGAAATAGAACAGATTCAAAGAGCGAAGCCATCACCAGATAGATTAAGAACATCGCTAACAAAATATTAACCATCATTTCATCCATTGCTTGCTGATCCTGCTCAAAGCTTCTGCCTTTACTCCATCCGTAGCCGGAAGGATAATTAATTTGATTCAGCACCGGGAAGATCCGCTCTTGTGCCTTGTCCATCGTTATACCGTCGAGGTTAATCGTGATTCCAAGTGATGTTTGACGATTTTCACGTTGTATCGTTCTAGGTCCTCGGTCCATTTTATAATCTGCCAGTGATGCCAGTTGAACCGACTTGCCATTTCCAACACTAACCGGCAATTGCATAAGATCCTCAATGGTCTCTCGGTTAGATTCCTGAATCGCAAGCACCACCTCAGTTTCTCCGTGCTCGCCACGAACCCGACGTAAATTCATTCCACGCATTGAGTTTGAAACCAAATTGGCAACCTGTTGTGAGGAAACACCCATAGCGCGAGCTCGTTCACGATTTACTTGAACCTGAACTTCTTCGGTGCCGGTTTCTGCCTCGGATCGAACATCGGCAAGTCCCGGAACATCCTGCAGCCTTCGCTCAACTTCTTCAGCAAGATCTGCTAGTACTTCACTAGATTCTCCAATTACAAAAACACGCAGTTGTTCACCGCCGGTACGATCCTGGTATTCAAAAGAGGGTTCACCGATAGCCAGCTTTGGCATTTGCTCTTCGATTTCTTCTTTGATGAGGGTAACATCTTTTTGAGCATCATCCTCATCCGTTAAAAGAATGGTTGAAGTTGCGGAACCGGTTTCGAAATACGAGTATACAGCGTCAATTTCGAGCTCTTCTTTATTGGCATACAAAAATTCTTCAATACGGGTTACGGATTCTTCGACTGTTTCAAGGGTATAGGTATCATTGAGATGGTAATGTAATCGAAGTTCTCGTGATTCTGAGCCTCCGAACATTTCCACATTAACGGCATTCATCGGTATAGCGACACTTAAAAGGGTCCCCACTATAAGTGCAACAGAGAGATATCTGCGTTTTAGTAACCAGCTGAGCATACCGCCATACCAATTCTGCAAACTGTCAACCCAATCATTCTGTTCTTTCTTTTTCGGAGGGGCTATTTTTGAGGTCAATAGGGGAATAACTGTTAGTGAAATCAAAAGGGATGCTGTAAGCTCCAAAATAATAGTGATAGCAACGTGATAAAGCTGAATAGCAATCATTGAATCTTCACTAATGATATTAGGTAAGAATACAATAATTGTTGTCAATGTACCTGCAGTAACGGCCATCCCAACTTGTGTGACACCACGTTTTACAGCCTCAATTTTATTATCCATCATATTTTGGTTTCGATGGATGTTTTCAGTCACTACTACCGCATTATCAACCAGCATGCCCACTGCCAGCATCAATCCCATCATGGAAAGGATATTGAGCGAAAGCTCCATGAAGTAGAGCAGGCCAAGAGTAACAATCAACGAAAAGGGAACAGCTAGTGCTACAATTAGCGTCGTACTGATGCGCCGTAAGAACAAATAGAGAATGATGATAGAGAATAAAGCGCCGAGCAGTCCGGCCTTAAACAATTCGGTAAGCGAACTGATAATCCCGGTAGCCTGATTATGCATCTCAAAAATCTTGATGCCTCGCATTTCGGGCAGCTTGTTTACTTCGTCAATTTCTGCTATTACGCGATCGCCAACCTCTACAGTGTTGGCCCCTGATTCTTTAAACACGTCCAGCCCAATGGCATATTTTTGATCGAGATGGCGACCGTAATCGCGTTCGGGGCTTCCATAACCAACAGTGGCAATATCTCTTAATTTTAGATTATCGGGTCCGACAACAAGATCGGCGAATTCTGCCGGTTCAGTAATTTCTCCCGTTGGACGTACGAGATAGCGTTTTCCGGCATCCTCTATTTTTCCAGCTGTTACCGAAAAGTTGCTTTGCCGCAATGTTTGCGCCAGCTCATTAAGATTGATGTTGTGGGATTTGAGTCGCTCTGGGATCAATTCAATTCTGATCTGTCTTTTCTCCACCCCATACAGATCTACCTTTGCTACACCCTGTATTCGCTCAATACGCTGTTTGAGATTACGATTAAGTAGTTCATAGGCGTTAGATAGATCTCGCTCACTAGAAATCCGCAGGTTCATCATCGGATTATCCTGAGCAGAGAATTTATTGATGGTAAAACGTTCTAAATCATCCGGCAATTGATTGCGAATGCCGTCAATTTTCTCTTTCAACTCCATTGCTTTCAGGCTGATGTCTGACCCCATCTTAAACTGTACGAAAATTCCGGCCTGGTTTTCACTGGAGTTTGAGCTTATTCGTTCGATACCGCTAATGGTAGCAATGGCCTCTTCAATCGGACGCGTAATATTACGCTCGACTTCTTCGGGTGTCGAATTTTGATAGGGAACACTAATGTATGCTCCGGGAAAGGAGATATCCGGAAAATATTCCAGCGGCACCATGCGACTGGCAATGATTCCAATGATCACAAAGCTGATGAAAATCATCATTGTAGTTACCGGCCGTCTTAACGAAAGATCAGTAAATTTCATAGTAGCAGTTCCTCCGTTTTAGTTGTTTGATTGTTCAATTGCCGGTTGCTTGTTGTACACTTTGCGATCCATAATTGCGTACATTGTGGGTATAACAATAAGGGTAAGCAGGGTCGAGATGATAAGTCCCGCTATAACCGTGATTGCCATCGGTGCTCGTAATTCGGCGCCATCACCAAATCCGATCGCTAGTGGTAATAGTCCGAGCGTGGTTGTCAGGGTTGTCATAATGATAGGACGAAGCCGTGATTTACCTCCCTCAAGGATGGCCTTTATTTTATTCATTCCTCGCTCGCGATATTGATTAATCAGATCTATAAGCACGATCGCATTATTTACTACAATTCCGGCCAGCAGAATTAACCCGATAAAAACGACAACGCTTATCGTGGATCCTGTAATCCACAAACCAAGGATCGCACCAACCAACGCAAGCGGAATAGTAAACAGGATAATAAAGGGATGAAGCAGTGACTCAAACTGCGATGCCATCACAAGATAGACCAAGAATACAGCCAGTGAAAGGGCAAAAAGGAGTGATCGGAATGAATCTGCCATCTCCTCGTTTTGGCCGGTTATTTGTGCCTGTATGCCCGTTGGAATTGTGGTTTCATTGATAATAGAACGAATTTGATCCGCAGCAGTAGCAAGGTCGCCGTAATTTAAATTTGCTGATACGATTGCAACGCGCTGTTGTGCTGCCCTTCGAATTTCGCTCGGTCCGGTGTCAACTTGTACGTTGGCAATACTTGATAATGGAACCGGGGATTTACTGTTGGGATTGATGATAATATTTTGAATATCCTCTATTGATGAGCGATCCTGTTTTTTAGCACGGACAAGAACATCAATTTTTTGATCTCTCCATGAATACCGGGTAGCGACATCTCCTCGTACTTTACTGACAATGAGGTCAGCCACTTCGTGTACTTGCAAGCCAAGGGATGCTGCCTTGGGGCGATCAAAAGTAATTTGAATTTCGGGACTTCCTTGCTCCATGGTCGATTTTACGTCTGCAAAGCGTCCATCGGAGGACATTTTCTCAAGAATATTGTCACTAACCTTTTTCAATTTATCCAAGTTATAACCGGATATTTCGACCTCAACCGGAGTTTTAAACGTAAACAGGGCCGGCCGCGAGAACTTGTAGTTTAAGCCGGGGATACGCTGTAAGTCATTACGTAGCTCATCCATAGCACTTTCTTCCAAAGCTCGTCCGGCACCGCTGGCTAAGGTAACATTCAATTCGCCCCAGTTTTCACCGCCTTGATTGGGATTAGCATCCATCTGGTTACCGGTCCCCGCGACGGCAAAGGTAGTTCGAATAGGATCAATATCACCAGCTGCCTGCTGAACATTTTGCAGGGCTCTGTCGGTTTGCTCGATAGGTGTACCCGGGGGAAGATTAAACTCTACGTTAAACTCCCCTTGTGAAAGAGAGGGGATTAGTTCCATCCCCAGCTGCGGTACCAACATCAATGAGCCCATAAGACTCAAAAATGCAAAGGCAATTACTGCAAAACGGTGTCGCAATGACCAACGTAATACAGCAGGGTATTTATCTTCCATTGAATCAAACCATTTTTCAAAAGCATTTAACATGGGGTTCAAAACAAACATGGCTCCCTTGCTGATAACGTTGACAACTTTAGATCCGCCTTTAATGATGTAGCTTGGGATGGTTTCAAAAATGAAAATCCGGGCGGTCCGCATCCAGTGGCCTACTTTTGTTTTAGGTTCTTTCAGCTCTGGCTTTTCAATTTTTGATTTCTCTCGCCCCGCCAACGATGAAAGCATTGGGATCAAAGTAATCGCTACGACCAAGGAGGCAAGCAGAGAGAAGGTTACTGTCAGCGCCTGATCGCGGAAAAGTTGTCCGGCTATGCCGTGCACAAAGACAAGCGGAAAGAATACAGCGATAGTTGTAAGGGTGGAAGCAACTACGGCCATGCCTACTTCTCCTGCGCCGTCGCTGGCCGCTTTTAAAGGATTTTTGCCCATTTCGCGGTGACGGGCAATATTTTCAAGCACGACAATAGAGTTGTCAACAAGTAAACCGATACCCAGTGCAATACCGCCTAACGACATAATGTTCAGGGTAATGTCATTGCCGTACATCAGATTAAAAGTGGCGATAACCGATACGGGTATCGACAGGGAAATAATAACGGTTGCCCACAGGTTTCGAAGAAACAGATACAGAATAATGATGGCTAAAATACCACCAATAATTCCCGCATCAACGACCTCACTCACCGCAGAGGAAATAAATGTGGATTGATCAAAAACCTTTGTCATTGCCATGCCATCAGGCAGTCGCTCGGAGAGGTTGCCCATCTGCGCTTCTACATTACTGGCCACATTCACCGTATTGGCATCACCCTCTTTGTAAATAGCTATTTCTACGGCTTCCTGACCATTAAGTCGGGTAATGGCTTCCCGTTCTTTATAACCCTGAGTGATTTCAGCAAGATCTTTTAAATAAACGGGATTACCACCCTGACTACTAACGACTACATTTTTAATGTTATCTACAGATTGAAACTGGTTGAGTGTGCGCACTAGATATTGCTGCGTGCCTTCCTCCAAACGACCGCCCGAGAGATTTACATTCTCAGCTCCAAGTACCTGCGTAATTTGATCGATTGAAAGTCCAAGGTGTGATAACCGATCCTGATTGACAGCCACCTCGATTTCTTCCTCCAAGCCACCACTTATTTTAATAGAGGCAACTCCCAATGCGGATTGCAGATCCTTTTTTATCTGTTCATCAGCGTATCGCCGCAGTTGCTTAAGCTTACTGATTTGTGAACTTGATGCCTTTCCCTGATAACTGGCATAATCAACGTTTTTAGGCTGATCTGGGTTTTTATCTTCTATGTAAAAAGCATAGCGCATAATGGGATCCAGGGAAGGATCGAAACGAAGGATTACCGGACGATCTACTTCCAGCGGAAGCTGTAGGGCATCCAGCTTTTCGCGAACATCAATACTGGCAAAATCCATATCGGTTCCCCAGGCAAATTCCAGCGTAACATCAGACTGACCGGATCTAGAAATAGAGCGCACCTGTTGTACATTCTTTACAACCCCCAACGCTTCCTCAATAGGCTTGCTCACTAGGTTCTCGACTTCTGCGGGAGCTGCTCCTTCAAAATCAGTTCGGACGGTCAGGGTAGGATAGCTGAGTTCCGGCAGCAGGTTGATATTTAAACGGCTGAGTGAAACCATCCCAAAAAGGATAATGCCGATGGTAAACATTGCAATGGTTACCTTGCGTCTGATGGAAAAGTCAATCAATTTCATAGCGAATCCCTGTTAGATAATGATAAGCTGCTGTTTGTTATAAGGATACAATTTCGACCAAAGCACTGTCTTGAAGACTGCTTTGTCCTATGGTAACTACTGTGTCGGATGGAGCCAATCCCTCGAGAACTTCAATATTATCTCCGTTGGAGTAACCGGTATTTATATTTTGGCGGTAAGCCATACTGTTTTTGATAACATACACGCTGCTCATTCCATCTTCTTCGATAACAGAATTTTTGGGAATCATAAGAGCGTTTTGATGGGTATCGTAAACAATGCGTACGCGACCGAACATCCCGGGTCTTAACTGTTTGGATTCATCCCGGATAGACACCGTGACTTCAAAAGTTCCTGTTTGTGGATCTACCGTTGGACTTACGCGAAGTACCTTTCCTTCAAAAGTCTCATCTTTGATAGCATCCACCTGCAGCAGGGCTTGTTGACCTTTTTGAATTTTTGACATTTCATGCTCCGGGACCTTAAGTACGGCCAGTATTGGATCAAAATCAGTAACCTCAAACATTTCCTGATCGGTGTTAATCATGTTACCAACTTTAATAAGCCGGTCCGAGATAACCCCGCTGATAGGAGCCCGAATTTTGGAGTTTCTAATCTTGAGTTGAGCCAGCTGATATTCAGATTTCTGAGCCTGAAATTCATACTTGGCATTTTCAAACTCCTGGGCACTGATAAGATTTTTATTAAAGAGCTCTTCTTTTCTGTTAAGTTCATTTTCAAGGCGATCCATTGTAGCTTTAGCTCGCTGAGCTTCTATCTCTAACTGTTCATCTTCCAGTTGAGCAAGAACTTCATCAGCATCTACAAAGTCCCCTTCTTCGACATAGATCTTCTTAACCATACCGCGAACTTTTGAAACAACCATAGCTTCATCTTCAGCTTCAAGTGTAGCTGTGCTCGAGTAATAAGCTGATATATCACCGTTTGTAGCCTTGGCAATTTCAACCGGAATAGCAGAAGTGGAGTCTTCGTCACTTACATTTTTTGACTGGGAATCTGTACTACAAGAACTGACTGTAATTGACAGACAAAACAACGACCCTAAAACAACCCAATTTGTTAACGTCTTCATGTATTTTTCTGATTTTGAAAGTTTTTCAATTAAGAGCTATCTGCTTTTCATTACGGAGAGATCAGAACAAAAGTTACGGAGTTTTTTAAATTTGGAAATGAAAGCCTTTTAAAAGGAGGAATAAAAAAGGCTGCATAAACGTTAATTATGCAGCCTTGAAAGAAAAGCAACGGTTGGAACTTGTTATTTCGTAAACATTTCGGGGTGTTTGGTATGAAAATCTGTTGCCTGTTGATATTCCTGGGCAACTCCTAAAATCAGATCCTCATCAAAAAGATCGCCAACAAAGGTAATGCTTGTGGGTTGCCCTTCATCGGTAAATCCATTGGGGATAATCACAGAAGGATGTCCTGTTAAATTCGTCAGCAAGAGGTTGTTGTCCCCGAAAGTGGGAGAGACGTACATATCCACTTGCTGCATCACCGAATCCATCTTCTGAATAAGCACCTGCCGGGCGCGGTTTGCTTGGATATATTCCACAGCCGGGATGAAGCGGGCAGATCGAAATAGGTTGGGCCAGGCCGACTTGCTTTGCCGAACCATTTGGTCATCTTTGTTGCTAAGAGTAAGCTGATCAAAAGCAGCTGCTCCTTCTGCTGTCAAAATAAAACTGAGATTTGAGACCGGATAATCCGGCAATTTAATGGGAATGAGTTCCGCACCAAGTTCCTCGAGTTTTGCCAGCGTAAGACTGTCTCGCTGCCGATTCTCATAATCACTGTTAAAAGCAGATTTCAGATATCCGATTTTGTAATCAGAAATTGCAATATCGGATTTATAATTAAAAGGAAGGTCGAAAACGGACGCATCTTTTCCATCGGGGCCGTGGATAGCTTCAAATACGAGAGCAGCATCTTTAACGGAACGAGTGATGGGACCAACTTTATCCATGCTCCAGCTCAATGCCATTGCTCCATGGCGGCTAACGCGTCCAAAGGTGGGGCGCAGTCCGGTTGTTCCGGTTCTGTTAGATGGAGAAATGATAGATCCCCAGGTTTCGGTTCCGATCGCAAAGGGAAAAAGACCGGCTGAGGTTCCCGCTGCCGACCCGGCGGATGATCCGCTGGAGCCCTGTTCCAGATCCCATGGATTTTTGGTTGTGCCACCAAACCAGACATCACCATAGGCCAGGGCACCTAAGGTTGTTTTTGCTATCAAAACAGCTCCGGCTTCTTTCAGTTTTTTTGCAACTGTAGCTGTTTGACTGATCTCTTGATTTTTATAGGGTGTAGCTCCCCAGGTAGTTTTGTATCCTTCCACCGCAAAAAGATCTTTAAGTCCGTAGGGAATGCCATGCAATGGCCCGCGATAATTTCCCTTGGCAAGTTCCCGATCCATCTTTTTGGCCTGCTCTAGAGCCATTTCTTCTGTGACCGTGATAATAGCCTGGAGCGTATCGTCGTATTGGTTGATGCGATCGAGAAAAAATCTTGTTAGTTCAACGGAGGATACCTTTTGCTGTTTTATTAATGATGCCAGTTCTTCAACAGTATAAAATGTAAGATCAGATCGCTTGTCAGGAAGTGATACATCTTCCGTCAAATTCCAATCATTTGGTTGTTCTTTTTTGCTGATGATTTTGCCCGGTGGAACAGGATTGAAATTCAGTGCCGGAGGAATACGGTTATCCAGTGTAAGGTTACGGATGCTTTGATAGGATTCCCGATTGTTTTCCAGTTCGGTAATCATAGAGTCTCGTTCTGCCGAAGTGAAGTCGATCCCGATTAGTTTCGAAGCTTCTGAGATAACCCGGGGCGTAATATCATCATTTAAATAATGAGCGGATGTGAAAGCCAGTAAAAATCCAAGTGAGATCCCGAAAAGTGTGTATAGTATATTAGTTTTCATGAGCCAATACCTTTGATTGTTTATTTATCGCAATGTAGCCATCAACGTAGAAAAAACAAGACTCTATTTATCTACTTTTTTTGATTATCTGAGAACACCCACAAGACTTCAGGTAACCTCGCGGACGAACGTGCGCCCAAATTGACGTTCCATTTTGGTTAAACACGTTCCAATTTTTATAAAAATCGGATTCTAAAAAAGCTGGAAAGTATCTTTTTTAAATAAATCTGCTGGTTCCGAAGTCTTGCCTTTTACGGTTTTTTTGCCTGAATGACATTGACTGCTGATGCTCCGGAAAGGGAGATATATTTTTCGGCCTCTCTTTGGTAAGTCCAATTTCAGTAGTAAGATGGGCGACCTTCTTTTTGGGTAAAGATAGTAATAATTTGATCCAACAGTGGTGAGGACATTATGATATAATGATTAGAAAAGACTGCCGAGAGGTTACTATTCCCGGCAGTCAATAAGTTTTTACTGCAAATTTAATGAGTAATCATTCGTGGCAATGTACGGGCCTGTTGTACCCAGTTTTTTACTTTTGAGACGGAGGGCAAATTGCGTACTATTTGTTTCTCCTTATTGACCTTGGTCATCATTAGATAGAGTTTGTCGGGATTACGCTGAGCCAGTTCCGGAATACTGTCGACCCCGGTATGTTCCAGCAGATCGGAGTATTGGGTGCTAACGCCCTTGATTCTAGAAAGGTCGGCACGGTTGACCCATTCTAAAATTTGTTTTTCATTGATACCCGATTTTTGGGCAATCTCCATGCGACCCTTTTTATTGGAACCGGTTTTTAACAACATATTAAGAGAGGATATTCCTGCTGCTTTCAACTTTTTAGAATACGTATTCCCAATGCTTTCAATGTCGGTTAATTTGGCCATTGCTCTGATATTTAAATTGAGTGATTATATATTACTGAATGTAGTTAAGTTCAGTATTTACAGTAATTTATGCTAGGGGTTTTGGCGAATTTTAAAGAGAGGGAAGGCATTACATAATCAAAGTAGGGTATCAAAAAGTAAGAATATGCCTTTTTTGTGTCAGGGATTAAGAGAGGTTGGCTAAAGAGTTAGATTACTCTTATTATAACGGTATCAAATTTTCTTTAAACTTACTGATTCAATACAGGTCTGTATTTCGTTTGAGATACAGTTAAAATGGGAATCCGGTGCTTCTAAACTTTTTGGGAAAGTCCGGAGCAGTCCCCGCTGCTGTAAGCTCCAATAGCTTTTGATCCTTCATATACCACTGTCCTGATGATTTCGGGGCGGGAAGGTTGTCGAAAGTGGAGTAAGCCAGAAGACCTGCCGGTATTGATGACGGAAACAAGCTTTCGGGAGAAAAGCTAAATCCATGAACCCAATACTCGTACGCTTTTTTTGCAGTCCCATACTTTTTTTTGGATGGTTTATATCTTGTCTTCTAACTGTTGGATGTGGGGCTGAAAAAAATACCGATCCTGAATCTGATTCAAAAAAAACTGAACAGGTACAATTTGCTGATTCGGTGCATGCGGAATATGCAGAGGGATTTCAGATTACCTACCACGAAAATTACAAATTGCTGGAGATTCTAAAACCTTTTCAAGATCAAGTGGACACGCTCCGCTATTCGTTGGTGCCACATGAAGTTGCTGATGAGGTAGAGGTTGATAATACAACAGAAATTCCCATCCCCATAACCAGCCTGTTAACCACTTCTACAACCCATATCGGATTGGCAGAGATGCTTGATGCCACCGAGATTATTATCGGGATGGCAGGTGCGGACTATATTTACAATGAAGATGTTCGAAAAGGGGTAGAGGCGGGTAAAATGGTAAGTCTGTCGCAAGGAGAATTGAACAAAGAAAAAATACTGTCGATGAATCCCGATTTGCTGATGATCTCAGGCGGGCAGTCCTCACAATTCGATAATGTAAGAATTTTGATGGATTCCGATATCGATGTGATGGTTAACTCGGAGTGGCTGGAAACATCGCCGCTCGGCAAGGCAGAATGGGTTAAAGTACTGGCTGCACTACTGAACAAGGAACGACTGGCTAATGAAAAGTTTAATAGGGTTACTAACGAATATAAACGCCTTAAGTCTAAGGTAGGTAGGATAGATGATAAGCCATTGGTTATTAATAATATGCCTTACAAAGGTGCTTGGTTTGTGTCGGGCGGAAAAAGTTTTACTGCACAGTTTTTAAAAGATGCCGGAGCCGATTATCCGTGGTTCGATTCGGATGAGACCGGCGGGCTTCGCAAGAGTTTTGAAGTGATTTATGAAATCGGCTTGGAGGCAGATATTTGGATTAACCCCGGTGCAGCAAAATCCAAAGAGGATATCTTGGCAAAAGATTCCCGTTTTAAAGACTTTGAGGCTTTTCAAACAGGTGAAATATATAATAACAACAAGCGGGTAAGTCCGGCTGGCGGTAATGATTTTTGGGAGTCGGGCGTGGTGCATCCCGAAATAGTACTGGCTGATCTGATTAAGATTTTTCATCCGCAGCAGCTCCCTGATCATCGACTCTATTACTATCAGAAAATTGATTGATGGCCAACGAAACTACAGACATAACGCCACAGCATAAGACGGGGATTCGTCCGCTTTATTTTGGACTGCTGATCGTAGGACTTTTGACACTTTTGCTTGTCAATTTGGCATTGGGTTCGGTAGATATTCCAGTAGGTGATATTGTCCAAATCTTGATAGGAGGTGAAGCGGCCAGCGAAGCCTGGAATAAAATTATTATCAACATCCGTATTCCCAGGGCCATAACGGCCGTTTTAGCAGGCAGTGCGTTATCTGTGGGTGGATTGCTCATGCAGACACTTTTTCGTAATCCACTGGCCGGTCCGTCGGTGTTGGGTATCACTGCGGGAGCGAGCCTCGGGGTAGCCATTGTAATGTTGGCCGGTGGAACGATTACCAGCATTTTTGCTATTCAGCAACTGTCGGTATTCGGTAGTTGGCTTATTGTGATCGCTGCCAGTTTGGGTTCGGCTGCTGTATTATTGCTGATCCTTCTCATTTCTATTAAAGTTCGCGACAATGTAACGCTGTTGATTATCGGATTGATGATTGGGAACCTTACGATCGCGCTGGTAAGTATTTGGCAGTATTTTAGTCGACCCGAGCAGATTCAGGATTATCTCATTTGGACGTTTGGAAGCCTCGGCGGGGTACCTTTGGATCAGCTTTGGATATTGGCGGTGGTCGCTTTTGTTGGGAGTGGCATTGCAATGGCACTTTCAAAGCCATTAAACGGACTTTTGCTGGGGGAAAATTATGCCAGAAGTATGGGGCTGTCGGTTTCGGGCTCCCGCATCTGGATTATTGTGAGCACAAGCTTGTTAGCGGGCGGTATTACTGCCTTTTGCGGACCCATTGGGTTTGTAGGCATCGCTGTACCGCATCTTACACGATCTTTGATGGGGACAAATGATCACCGTGTCTTAATTCCTGCTGCCTTATTGATGGGAGCGATTTTACTACTTGCCTGTGATATTATTGCCCAGGTTCCCGGTTCTACCACCACGCTGCCCATTAGTGCGGTTACCTCGATGGTGGGATCGCCCGTCGTAATATGGGTCATTATTCAGCGGAAAAATCTGCAGGCTTCTTTCTGATGAAAAACAATGCTCCCATCATATCGACCCGTGACCTTGATATTGGATTTCCTGCCAAAGGGCGGAGGAAGGACCCAACGGTAGTGGCATCTAACATAAACGTAGCGCTGCAGGGCGGACAGGTGGTGTGCCTGCTAGGTCCCAATGGATCGGGAAAGTCTACACTCATTCGTACGTTGGCCGGCTTGCATAATCTGTTGGATGGAGAGGTGTTACTAAATGGTAAGAACTTAAGCCAGTTTGCAGTAAAAGAAATTGCCCAAAAGGTAAGTACTGTTTTGACTGATCGTGTTACGATAGGAAATATCAGCGTGTATGAGCTCGTGGCTTTTGGGCGATCACCCTATACCGGCTGGTTTGGATCACTCAACAAAAGAGATGAAGAAATCGTGGAGTGGGCTATTACATCAGCAGGGATTGAACAGTTTGTAGATAGGGATGTATTGCACATAAGTGACGGTGAACGTCAAAAAGTGATGATTGCACGGGCACTGGCCCAAGACACTTCGGCGGTGTTACTCGACGAACCCACAGCCCATCTTGATCTGCCCAACCGCGTAGAAATAATTCGGTTGTTGCGAAAACTGGCGCATGATACCCAAAAAGGCATTTTGTTGTCCACTCATGAATTGGATTTGGCCCTTAAAGCTGCTGATACCTTATGGCTTATCAGCCGTGATGGGCAAGTAATTACCGGTACGCCCGAAGATCTTGTCCTGGATGGAACATTTGAATCGGTTTTTGAAAAAGACAGCTTCGATTTTGATCGCAGTACAGGCTCCTTCACACTTCATAATCCCAAAAAAGAACCTATCCATTTGATAGGGGATGCAGTCCCAACCTTTTGGACACGACGTGCCCTTGAACGTGAGGGATATAAGGTAGTTGAGGATAACGGAACAACAGTTCAGGTTAAGGCATATTCAAAACAAGATACATTTGAGTGGAAAGTCATTACAGAAAAGACTGAGCATTGTTATTCATCCATAAAAAATCTGTTATCTGCCTTAAGAAAAGATCAGAAATTACTCCAATAGGTTTTGATTTATACAGCGTGCCTCGTATTTTCGTTTTGTGCATTGGTTCCTATCCTCGAATCATTTTCGGGATGGGATTAAAAGGGAATCCGGTGCTCCCAATAGTTATTTGGGAAAATCCGGAGCATTCCCCGATGCTGTGAGTTCCATAAGCTTTTGATCTTTCTTGAACCACTGTTTCTCCCGGGTCGCCCGGGATGGGACGGGAAGGTTGTCAAAAGCGGGACAAGCCAGAAGACCTGCCAACGCACAGCATTCGTAGCTTTCGGGAGAAAAGCGAAGAGTAAAATGTCGTTTCTGGCCTCCAGAACGTATTTATACCTTCCAAGTTTGATACCCAAAGGTACGAGTGATGAATTAATCATCATTTGTAACCTAAAAATTAATTATGACCATAACTCAACGATTACTTTCGGGGCTTTCTGCCTTGATGTATTTTCTTTGTATTACTACACCAATGTTGGCCCAGCAACACGATGTTGAAACTGACTCTACAGTATATGAGCTGGATGAAATTATAATCAGTGCCAGTAAATACGAGCAGTCTCCGCAGTCGGTAGGACGTAATGTTACTGTGATTTCACAGAAGGATATTCAGAATGCTGTTTATACAAATGTCAGTGAGTTGCTGGCCAATCAGCAGAGCTTGCATATGATTGGAGCGGGACAAACGCCCGGTTCGCTGCAGCAGGGATTTATCCGTAATGCTAATTCCAACCATTCTGTGGTATTGATAGATGGCGTTCGAATCAGTGATCCTTCCACCAACAATAATTCGATTGATCTTTCGGAACTTTCGCTGACCGGTATAAAGCGAATTGAAATTGTCCGCGGATCGCACAGTACGCTCTATGGATCTTCAGCTATAGGCGGTGTTGTTAATATCATTACGAAAAAGAAGGGCGGAGAAGGATTTAACATAAACGCAGAGACGAAACACGGGCGGTTTGGTGAAGAAACGTATTCCACCACAAACAGTCTTTTTGCTAATTATACTTCTGATAGTGGATGGTACGCAAATATCGGTGCCAATTTTCAATGGACCAACGGATTGGATGCAACGATTGATACGGTATCGGGTGTCAATGCATTTAATCCCCAGGATCAGGATGATTATAACAAATTCGATTTAGTGGGTAAGCTTGGTTATTCGACCGATCAATATGATTGGTATGCATCTTACCGGCGCGTTGATCAGCGCAGTGATGTCGATCAAGGTGCTTACCAGGATGACAGTAATGCCTATACCGAATTTGAGCGTGACCTCTTTAATTTTGGAGGGGGAATTGAATTATCGGATAACGTAGCCGTAGAATACCAGGGCGCCTATTCTAATTTAAACAGAGATTTTGTCAACGATTCGTCGATTATAAGTTCCAACGGTACGTATGATGGCATTTATACCGAGCTAAATGCCGAAGGATCGCTCTGGGAGAACGAGCTGAAGGTAGTCGCAGACGGGAATCATATCCGGTTTGTTGCCGGTGCCTCCGCTTCGCGACAAACAATGTCTACCCGTAATTATGTCTTCAGCCGGTCGCAATTTGGAGTGTATGAGTCGACAACGGATTTGGATTCATTAGGACTGAAGGAAATTATCTATAATGGATATGCCCACTCTAATCTTAATGGAGGATTAATTTCTGATCAGCTAGAACCGCTTTCATTGGGATTGGGAGGACGATTAGTCCATCACGATGAGTTCGGCTCCCACTTTACGTATGAGATAAATCCCAAGCTACAGGTAACCGAATCTACGCTTTTATACGGTGCTATTACCAGCGGATTTAATGCTCCTTCGCTCTACCAACTTTATTCTCCGTCAAAAAGTGCGGGGAGTTATACAAGTCGGGGTAACGAAAATTTGGATCCCGAATCATCAATCTCCTATGAAGTTGGATGGAAGCAGGAGGTTGGCAATCGGTTCTCTTTTGAGCTGTCTGCTTTTCAAACAGTAGTTAGCGATGTGATTGAATATGTATACTTGTGGAATGGCGATACGGCGATCGAAAATTTAAGTGCCATCTTTCCCGATTCGGATTACCTCGGTGATACGTTTATCAATGCCTCCGAGCAGCAGATATCAGGACTTGAAGTGTCGACATCAGCAAGAGTCACTCCTAAGCTTAATATTGAGGGAAATATCTCGCTAACGCGATCGACGTTAACCTTTTCGCCGGATGATGTCGATCCGACATATACAGGAGGGAACCATGTTCAAATATATGAGAGCGGAGCATATGTAACGGAAGAAAAAGAGATTGAAGGCTTAACGAGACGACCATCTGTTAATGCGTTTATGAGTGCATCCTATGTAGCAACGGACAAGCTGCGAATTAAAATCGATTCCAGATATGTTGGATCCCGTGATGATGTGTATTACAGCGCAAGCCTGGGACCGTATGGAGCTCTCGATCGCAGTAATATTTCGGGTTATAACGTAACCAATGCAACGGTGAGCTACTCGGTTATGGAAAATCTATCTGCACTTTTAAAAGTAGAGAATCTTTTTGATAGTGATTATCAGGAGATCAACGGTTATAATACTCAAGGACGAGGATATTACATTAAGTTGCAGTATCAATTATAGGTGTATCAATCATAAAAGTGGTGTTGGTCTCCTTTCATGATTTGGATGGAAGGAGACTTTTTATTTGAACGGATTCCCATTTGTTGAACAGGAGAAGGTTGGTCTTCTGAAGGTAACTTTAGTAGCGTTTTGGCCCCATTGCAGACTTATACAAAGTTATCCACAATTTTTCTTATAACGGATAAAAAAGTCCGCAATTTTTACCTCAAATTTTGCGATCCATTGTGGATAACTTCTGCATTTTGTGGAAAAGTTTTAGCCATTTCGGCTTGCTCCATAGTCGCATTCCTTTATATTTAATTGAAAGAGAACGACATAAATTTGTGCTTTACAGAGCCTTCCAACTAAGTCAAAAATTATTAAAATAAACCGTAGTTAGTCATATGAAATTTTCGCGATTTTATACACAAGAGGAGTGGGACAGTCCATTTGGAGATATGAATTTTGAGAGTCGAAAGTCAGAGATAAAAAATCCTGACGGATCGATCGTTTTCTCAATGGAAGAGTTGATCGTGCCCGAAACATGGTCGCAGGTATCTACCGATGTGATTGCCCAAAAATATTTTCGCAAGGCAGGCGTACCCCAGATTACCAAGAAAGTAAAAGAAAAAGGAGTGCCGGAGTGGTTGCAGCGATCCGAAGCTGACGAGAAGGCAATGAAAAAGGAGGGGATTGATGAGGACGATTATTATGGCGGGGAGTATGACAGCCGCCAGGTTTTTCATCGTCTTGCCGGCTGCTGGACGTACTGGGGATGGAAACATGATTACTTTGATTCTGAAAAAGATGCGAAGGTTTTTTATGACGAGCTTAGTTATATGCTGGCCAATCAGATGGCGGCCCCAAATAGTCCCCAATGGTTTAATACCGGTTTGCATTGGGCGTATGGTATTAATGGTCCGTCGCAAGGCCACTATTATGTAGATGGAAAAACAGGAGAATTAACGGAGTCTGAGGATGCTTATTCTCATCCACAGCCCCATGCCTGTTTTATCCAGAGTATTGATGACAACCTCGTTAACGAGGGCGGTATTATGGATCTCTGGGTACGAGAAGCGCGCCTCTTTAAGTATGGATCCGGGACGGGGAGTAACTTCTCAAAGATCCGCGGTGAAGGAGAGCCCTTGAGCGGTGGAGGAAAATCATCCGGATTAATGAGCTTTCTTAAGATCGGCGATAAAGCAGCGGGTGCTATTAAATCGGGCGGTACCACGCGGCGCGCGGCCAAGATGGTAACACTGGATCTTGATCATCCCGACATTGAAGAGTATGTGAATTGGAAAGTCCGGGAAGAGCAAAAAGTGGCTTCGATGGTTGCCGGATCCAAAATATTAGAAAATCATCTCAAAAAAATTATCAAGCTTTGCAATAAGCCTGTAGAAGTTGACGGCCGAACATTCAATGGTGCGGTAAGTCGCGATCCTGTAAAAAATAAAGAGCTTGGCAAAGCCATAAAAGAAGCAAAGCAAGATCAGGTGCCCCTTAATTATATTGAGCGCGTCGTTCAGCTGGCCGCGCAAGGGTACACCGATCTGGAATTTGAAACCTATAATACGGATTGGGATTCCGAAGCTTATCGTACGGTAAGCGGACAAAACTCAAACAACTCCGTTCGTATTCCCAATAAGTTTATGCGAGCCGTCAAAAATGATGACGAGTGGGATCTTTATTGGAGAACAGAAAAGCGCAAGGCTGCCGAAGAAGGACGTGAACCTGAGCCTCATAAGACAATGCCGGCCCGTGAACTCTGGGATCAGATCTCAAATGCTGCCTGGGCATGCGCCGATCCGGGAGCACAATATCACGATACTATCAACGAGTGGCATACGTGCCCCAATGACGGACCGATTAATGGAAGTAATCCATGCTCGGAATATATGTTCCTCGACAATACGGCTTGTAACCTGGCGTCGTTGAATTTGATGAAATATTTCAAAACAGATGAGTGCAAAGAGTTTGATGTTGAATCGCTCCGCAATGCTTCGCGGATGTGGACGGTCGTCTTGGAAATCTCTGTACTGATGGCACAGTTTCCATCCAAAGAAATTGCAGATCTATCATACAAATACCGTACACTCGGGCTCGGATTTGCCAACTTAGGTGCTGCACTAATGGTGCAAGGGGTACCATATGATAGTGATGAAGGTTGTGCGATTGCCGGTGGATTGATGAGTATTATCCACATGAATGCCTATAAAACGAGTGCAGAAATGGCCAAAGAACTCGGACCATTTGAGCGATTTGAGGCGAACAAAGAGCCGATGCTTAAAGTCGTCCGAAACCACAAGCGTGCGGCTTATAATGTAGATCCCGATGAGTATGAGGATCTGACTGTGAAGCCTATGGGCATTGACGCAAATGAATGTCCAGAAAATCTGTTGAAGGCAGCGCGCCAAGATTCTGACGAGGCTGTAAAAATGGGTGAGGAGCACGGCTATCGCAATGCGCAGGTTACTGTAATTGCTCCAACCGGAACAATTGGTCTGGTGATGGATTGCGATACGACCGGCATTGAACCTGACTTTGCCCTGGTGAAGTTTAAGAAACTGGCCGGTGGAGGTCACTTTAAGATCATTAATCAGTGCGTACCTAAAGCGCTGCAGAACTTGGGATACAGTCCCAAGGAGCGAGAAGAAATTATCAACTATGCCAAGGGGCATGGTTCACTGGATGGCTGCCCGTATATTAATGAGGAAAGCCTCCGTGAAAAAGGATTTGGTGATAAACAGCTTGAAGCGATTGAAGAAGCGCTGCCGAGCAGTTTTGAAATTAAGTTTGCCTTTAACCAGTGGACGCTGGGCGAAGACTTCTGCAAGGATGAGCTCGGTCTTTCTGATGAGCAATTGGCAAATCCACAATTTGATATCCTCAAGCATCTTGGATTTACCAAAGAAGAAATCCAGGAAGCCAACGATTACGTATGTGGTACCATGACGGTAGAAGGGGCTCCGCATCTGAAAGATGAGCATCTGCCGGTCTTTGACTGTGCCAATCGCTGTGGACGCATCGGTACGCGGTACATTAAGCCGGGTGGACACATCCGCATGATGGCCGCAGCACAACCGTTCGTGTCGGGAGCGATATCTAAAACCATTAACTTGCCGAACGAAGCTACGGTCGAAGACTTCAAAGATGCCTATATGGAATCTTGGGAGCTGATGTTGAAGGCCAATGCCTTGTATCGTGATGGCTCGAAATTAAGTCAGCCGTTGAATAGTCTCAGTGATGTCTTCGAAGATCTGGACGAAGAAGATCTGGATGAGGAAACGAAAGCAGAGCAAGACAAGGTAGTAGAAACAGCAGAGCGCATTGTTCACAAGTATGTAGCTGAGCGCAAGCGTTTGCCCAGCCGCCGAAATGGATACACCCAGAAGGTGAAAATTGGTGGGCAGAGCGTGTATTTACGAACCGGTGAATATGAAAATGGCCAGCTAGGCGAAATTTTCTTAGATATGCACCGTGAAGGAGCAGCATTCCGAAGCCTGACGAATTGCTTTGCCATTGCTATTTCACTCGGCTTACAACATGGCGTGCCGCTCGAAGAATTTGTGGATGCTTTTACGTTTACCAAGTTCGAGCCAAGCGGAACCGTTAGCGGAAGTCCGCATGTTAAAATGACCACTTCGGTGATAGACTATATTTTCCGAGAACTGGCCGTAACGTATCTTGGACGCGATGATTTGGCACATGTTCCTGCAGAAGAAGTTATGACGCGCAAAATACGTCCTTCTGAAGAAGAAAAGAAGTCTAAAGAAAGCGCAAATACGGTAGATAAACCAGATCAATCTGATGCCGATGGAAGTTCAGGCCAACCGGAGACCGTGGTAGAATCACAGCCGACCAAACAAGCACAAACCGCGGCTGATGATGATAGTTATCAAAGTGATTACGAAAAGGCCAAAGAGCTGGGTTACACCGGTGATTCTTGTCCCGAATGCGGAAGTATGACGATGGTCCGAAACGGAACCTGTCAGAAATGTATCACGTGTGGTTCAACCACCGGTTGCTCGTAAAATACTAAGGTCAAATATCTCAATTGCAAAAGCCCGCTGTGTTATGCAGCGGGCTTTTGCTTTTTAGAAAATTACTTGCTTTAACTGCTTTTTTGTAAACTATGTAAATAGACTTATCAACAAAGTTACTTTTGGATCTAGACCAGAGAAGTGGTAAGAGTAATGTAAATCATGAGATGCGAAAAACGACGATTGTATCGTTATTACTCGTCTTAACCTCTTGTGGATTATTTGGGCTCAACAATAATTCTTGGTGCCGATTGGCACGTTTTATCTTCCAATAAATAAAATTCTAAAAATCATCCAATCCACGGATAATCATCCCAGTTTGGTTTACGCTTCTCGAGGAAGGCATCGCGTCCTTCGGCAGCTTCATCCGTCATGTAAGCCAGACGCGTAGCTTCGCCGGAGAATACCTGTTGACCAACCATGCCGTCATCCACAAGGTTAAAAGCGTACTTAATCATTCGTATGGCGGTTGGACTTTTCTCCAGAATTTCCTGCGCCCACCGGTAGGCTGTTTCTTCGAGCTCGTCATGGGGAACCACCGCATTCACCATCCCCATATCGTAAGCCTCTTGGGCGGAGTAGTTTCGGCCCAAGAAAAAGATTTCGCGCGCTTTCTTTTGGCCCACTTGTCGGGCCAGCAGAGCCGAGCCAAAGCCGCCGTCGAAGCTGGCTACATCGGCATCCGTTTGTTTGAATATCGCGTGTTCTTTACTGGCAATGGTGAGATCACAAACCACGTGAAGGCTGTGCCCACCGCCGACCGCCCAGCCGGGAACTACACAAATAACAACTTTGCCCATAAATCGAATGAGCCGTTGTAGATCCAGCACATTCAGTCGCGGCGTTCCGGCATCGTCTTTATAGCCAGCTTTGCCTCGTACGTTTTGATCACCACCGGAGCAGAAAGCCCATTTCCCGTCTTTAGGCGAAGGCCCTTCTCCCGTGAGCAATACCACGCCAACAGACGCATCCTCTCGGACATCCAAGAATGCGTCTTGCAATTCAAAAAGTGTTTTAGGACGAAACGCATTGCGAAGTTCCGGACGGTTAATAGCGATGCGCGCTACGCCGTTGGATTTTTTAAAAGTGATGTCTTCGTATTCATTGACAGTTTTCCAGTTCATAATGTCAGATTTTATCAATAAAAGTAGTTAGTTCATTTGTGAGTTCGCTGGGATTATCCAAGTGAACACGATGCCCGGCCTTGATGAAACGGAGGTGGGCATTTGAAAAAAAATCAGTCAATTGCTTGTTGATTCGCTTATATTTTTCGTCTGCTGATCCGGCTATAAGCATAGTGGGTTTGTTGTACCCGTGGAAATGATCAGTTTCAGGAGTCATAAATCCTGTTCCAAACCCACGCAAAGAGGCAGCCATGGCTCCTGGATTTTGATCAAGATGTATGTGATGATATTTGTTTATTAGTTCTTGATCAATAGCCAATGGAGATTGAAAGAGGGGGGCTTCTTCCCATTTGGAAAGAAAGGACTTGTAATCTGATTCAACCGCGTCTGCACGTTGTTGATCCAACTGCTGTCTTTCTTTTCGTTTTTTTTCATCCTGGATTCCGTTTGTCGTACTTTCGAGAATTAAGCCGTGAAAAAGATTAGGATTTTCGAAAGCTGTTTTCAAAGCCAGTCGCCCCCCCATGCTATAACCGTACAACAACAGCGGGAAAAGATTTAATCTATAGACCAGTTGTACAATATCATCAATTTGATAGGACTCATTATATCTGTCGGGATCTGTCGGTTTGGAGGATTGACCGTGACCCAATAGATCGATTGTTATCGGATTGCAGGAAACGGTCAGATTGTTGATCAGATGATCAAAAACGCGGAGATCGCCCATAAAACCATGCAGCATCAACAACCAGGGCAAATTCTCCTCGCGCTGATGAATTTCAAAAGCATATTCCTGATTGTTGATTTCAAGAAGTTCCATACTTAAAAACTCCAGAGTTTGTTACGGAGCTCCATCGAAGCATCAGCATCGGTTTGGCATTCAATAACAGATAATCCGTTCTGTTGATTACTGATGGAGGCAAGATCAAGGTTTTGGAGCTCAGAAAAAGATTTAATCAAATAATGAGGAGTATCATAAGCATTGACGAGTGTATTGATATCGACATTTTGAGGCGTCTCAAAATAGGATTCAAAATGTTGTTTATCATTATAAATAGGCAGCATTCTAAAAATTGATCCCCCATCATTATTGATAACAACCACGATCAGAGATTGAGACATATTGCTGTGATTAAGCAGGGCATTGGTATCGTGTAAAAAAGCCAGATCACCCGTGAAAAGTACCCCTGATTTTTGAAGTCCATGGCTTATCCCCATTGCTGTTGAAGTGTTACCATCGATGCCGCTGGCACCACGGTTCAAAAAAAGAGGTGTCATAGATGAATGCTGCCCAAAAAGATTGATGTCACGTGCGGGAAAAGAGTTGGAAACAGCAATAAAGTGGTCTTCTGGGATGTGTGCCGTTAACTGTTGATAGACGCTGCCATCGGTTAACTCAGAGGACTGGCTAATTGCTTTTTGAGAATGATTGGCAAAATCTTGTTCCATTTGTTTCCATCTTTTTAACCATCTGTCATCAGCGTTAGAGGAGAGGTTATCAAAATGAAATGCTTGTCCCATCCATTGAATGCGTTCTGCCCCTGAAAACGTGGCATCTTGCCAATCATTTGTACTTGTAAAATGAAAGTGATACTCAGTATTCCAATCATCCAAAGCACGTTTAAGGCTTTTACTTGTCGGCTGAAATCCAAAACGTAAGATTACATCCGGTCCGAGCTGGTCAAGCCTATCCGCATTACGTAAAAATCCTGCAAAGCCACGAATGGTATTTGAACTGTTTATAGAAGATTCAGCCAGGATAGGAGCGTTTAACTTTCCAGCAAGATCAGCGATGGAATCCGTGCTATCGTCCGGGGCAAGAGGGCCGACGATGATTAACGGCTTTATAGCTTCTGAAAGTTTATTTTTAAGTGCGTTACTTAGATTGAGGGTAGTAGAGTTATTTCTATTTGTAACAGTTGACTCTGGCAGGTTTTGATTTTCTTTTTGGATTCGAGTCAATCCATCATCTGTCGGTTCCAATGGTTTGCGAAACGGAAAATTCAAGTGCGCAGGCCCCCGTTTTTCTTGGGAGACTGATACCGACTGTTGGGCTAACATTTGCAATCGCTCAATATCTTTATCACCTGATCGTGGTTCGCCTACCTCGTGAAAGAAAACGGTGTAATCTCCAAATATTTTGAGCTGATCAATAGCCTGATTGGCCCCGGTTGCTCTTAGGTTCGGTGGACGATCGGCTGTGGCTAAAATGATGGGAACGCCTGATTGTCGAGCTTCAATTACAGCTGGATAATAATTAGCTAAAGCAGTGCCCGAAGTACAGATTAAAACAGCCGGCATATTAGTGGCTTTGCCGATGCCAAGCGCAGTGAATGCAGCCGAACGCTCATCCAAAATAACATGCTTTTGGAACTTTGGGTTTGAAGCAGCTGCAAGGGTTAAAGGGGTAGAGCGTGAGCCGGGAGATATTACAATATGTTCAACACCGTGCTTGTAAAGTGCTTTGAAAAAGGTGTTGGTCCACTGTAAGGCTGTGTTGCCGCGGTGTTGGTCAGTCATACTGCAGGGCCGAAAGCATTGGCTTCAACTTGAGGTTTGTTTCTTCCCACTCGGTAGCGGGATCAGAATCCTTGACAATGCCGCATCCCGCAAATAAATAAGCATATTCTTCAGTACATAACGCACTACGTATGGCTACGGCAAACTCCATCTTTCCCTTGCTGTTCATCCATCCTACAGGCCCGGCATATCTTCCGCGTTCAAAATGTTCCAATTCCTTAATATACGGGGCTGCTTTTTGCCAGGGATATCCACCTACAGCGGGGGTAGGATGCAACTGGCCAAGTACGTCAAATATATTTGATTCATCGTTTAGTTGTGCCCGAATAGGAGTGTAGAGGTGCTGTACGTTTGATAATTTTTTTATTTCAGGTGTGGCACTTCGGTTCAACTCCTTTACAAATGGCTCCAGTCGTTCTTCAATATCGCGAATCACAAAATTATGTTCGTTCTGGTCTTTACCATTAGCCGATAATTTCTTTTCCAAGAAAGCATCTTCGGTAGCTGTATTACCTCTCTCTATGCTCCCTGCCAATGCTTCAGTAAGAAGTAACTTATTGCGGGCAGAGATCAGCCGTTCAGGAGTTGATCCCAAAAAGGTATTTCCGGATGGCCGGTGGATTAGAAAATTGTAGCAGTTTGTATATTGTTTGCGGAGGTTGTTAATGACCTGTGTCGGGGAAGTTGCAGTACTTTTGGGTATTTTGATGTTGCGTGCTAAAACAATTTTTTCAAAAGCATTTTCGCGGATAAGATTTTTAGCCTCATTAACAGAATCAGACCATTTTTGATAATCTGATTGTTGCTTTGGAAGTGGTGTAGTTGACGTTTTTCCATTTTCATGGGAAGTGCCGGCAGTGCTTTCTTGCTCTAATGTAGATTTCAGATCTTCAAGTTGCGCAATAACATGATTATGTAATTCGATGGCTGTATCGAATGTATTAAGGTCAACTGCAAATGTGGCCAGGGTAAATTTTCCATCTTTGATGATCATCCATTTGGGAAGGGTAAACGATGACGGAGGAAAATCATCCCAGAGCTCATCGCTGTTTTGATCAAAAAAGGAAAATCCGCCAAATAAAAACAACCCGGAATAGGGATGAGAGAAGGATGAAAACTCTGCTGAATCCTGACGGATTTCATCAATCTTATTATTGATGACGTCAAATCGATCAGAACCTGCAGCCGTAACTGAAGTGATTTCATCGCCGGCAGCAATGGCAAATTCTTCGGTTGGTTTCTCCCAGTAATACTGGAAATTATCCTTTTTCCAGCACATTTCGAGATAGGCCAGGGGGTCAATCGACTGAATTGGAAAACTAAAAGTAGCGTATCGCGGAGTGGAGCCTTTGAAAAGGTTCTCCAAAAAATTACTGAGCGCTGAGTCATCAAGGCCAGTAACCACCGAAGGGTAATAATCTTCTATATCTGATAAAGGACTGTCGTTCATAGAGTAATTACACTTTTTCAATATCAGCTTTCACAAGTTTCAATATAAATTGAAAATTGATATTTCCATAATGGAAATCTCTTTTTTAAAAGCCGCCAATTATTGAAAGCGCTTTCACCGAAATGGGAAAATAAGTTTGCATATCTACGTTAAGATTTAGAAAATTCAACCGACAATATTTCAGCACAGACTAATATCATTTACATACAGATCCCATGGTAGAAATAAAGGAGTTCAATCTTCAGAATGTATCCGTTCATTATAAATGGAACAATGACAAGGAGCTGAATTACTACGATTCTGATTATCCGCATCAACATGAGAGTTTTGAAACTTTTTTGAAGCGGATCAAGTCAGTTTTGGATGAGCGAAATGAAACCAGTGAGCTGTTCGAGATTCACTTATCTGAAAACGATAAGCTTATTGGTATTGTAGATGTGCATGCCATCGACAAGTATAACAAACGCTGTTTTGTAAACTGCACAATTGGTGATCGCAAGTATGCGGGAAAGGGGTATGACGTGGAGGCCTTAAAAATTGTGCTGGATCACTGTTTTAATGAAAAGGGGATGCACAAAGTTGGAACAGCAGCCTTTGATTTTAATACTTCTTGGATAGAAAGCGTGGAGAAGCTTGGATTTCAGCAGGAAGGACAACTGCGGGAGCACGTCATCAAAAATGATGCATATTGTGATAAGCTGATTTTTAGTTTGCTGGAAAAAGATTTTCAATCAAACAAGGTAGAAGCTGCTGTTGCGGAATAGCCACTTTTGCTGCTATTCGGCCTTCTCTTTATCTCCGGATTCAAAGGGGTTGTAAATACCGTACTCATTGGGATCGTAATCGGCTAACTCAAAAAAGTGATCCCAGGCTGCTTTGCTTTTTCCGTCTTCATCAACCCAGTTTGGATGACTTTGCTTTATAAGTCCTACTGCACGTTCGGCATATTCTACTCTTTCTTCTTCGTCTTTAATGCGTGGCAGGGAATCAATCATTCTGTCTAGATTGTATCCGCAGTCAAAATCTTTGGGCTTTTTCTGTTCTACAAACATAAATAGTTTTCTTAGGCGTTAATTTTGATGAGGAAGATAACAGAGTTGCTCCTTCGAATAAAGATTTTTTTAAGCTGAATGACTATAACAAAAGTGTAATGTAAATCTTTTTTCGAGGAGACAGCTCAAAATTCCTATATTCCGAGGCTTACATTTTTTAACTTTTATCAAAATTGCAACCACACGAATTACAAGATGTATTACAATTCCATATTAGAAACCATCGGCAATACTCCGTTGGTAAGATTAAATGAGGTCGCAAAAGAATTTGAAGGAACGGTATTGGCCAAGGTAGAATATTTTAATCCCGGTCAAAGTGTGAAAGACCGGATCGGCCTTAGAATGATAGAGGATGCCGAGGAGGAAGGGCTTATAGAACCCGGGGGGACCATCATTGAGGGAACATCCGGAAATACAGGTATGGGATTGGCACTTGCAGCTACTATTAAAGGTTATGACTGCATTTTTACGACGACAGATAAACAAAGTAAAGCAAAAATAGATTTGTTGCGTGCTCTGGGGGCCGAGGTAAAAATTTGTCCTACGGATGTTGAGCCCGATGATCCGCGAAGCTATTATTCTGTTGCAAAGCGGCTAAGCGAAGAAATTCCTAATTCCTATTATCCTAATCAGTACGATAATCCCAGCAATACCCAGGCGCATTACGAGACGACCGGTCCTGAAATTTGGGAGCAAACAGAAGGTAATATTACACACTATGTAGCGGGGATGGGAACCGGTGGGACCGTATCAGGGACCTCAAAATATCTAAAGGAACAGAACGCTAATATCAAAACAGTGGGTGTTGACAGTGTGGGATCAGTTTACAAACATTATTTTGAAACCGGAGAATTTGATAAGGATGAAATTCATCCCTATTTGACGGAGGGAATAGGAGAAGATATTATTCCCGGAAACATGGATTTTGATCTGTTGGATGAGGTTATTCAGGTGAACGACAAGAACGCCTTTCAGATGACACGCAAGCTGGCTAAAAAAGAAGGACTGTTTGTTGGCGGATCGTGTGGTGCTGCTGTATATGGAGCACTTGAGTATGCCCGGAATAATGAATTTGGTAAAGGTGATGTGATGGTCATTATCCTTCCCGATAGTGGCACACGTTACGTTTCAAAGATTTATAATGATGAATGGATGGACGATCACGGATTTTTAGATTCCGATGAGTAACGAACGGCAAATTTAATTAGTAACCCCTTTATTATGGCCGATCAAACAAAAGATTTTAAGCAGGGACAAATTCAAATTGAACTGCCTGAAGAAGAATCTTCAGGTACCTATTCAAATTTGGTTATGATATCCCACTCCCCTTCAGAATTTATTCTCGATTTTATTTCAGTGATGCCGGGAGCACCCAAAGCAAAAGTAGTGAAGCGAATGGTACTGACTCCTGATCATGCCAAACGCTTGATGAATGCACTTTCTGAAAATATTAAGCGCTATGAGAATGAGAACGGAGCGATATCAAATAACAATGATGACATAGATGTTCCCTTTAATTATCGTGGACCAACGCCTGAAGCGTAAACACTAAGCTCCATGCTCGAATTTCTAAAACGGTTATTTAAAAGCCAGGATCAGGATCTCACCTTAGTTGTTTTTGATGATGATCCGGAATCTTCCACATCCTATAATTTTAAACCTTCAAAGATGTGGAATCTGTTTTATGTTTCGTTGTTGAGTGTGACTGTTCTCGTGCTACTGCTTGTAATGTTCACTCCAATAAGTGGTCTGTTATATAACCGGCATGATGCACAGCTTCGTGAGCGAGTTGTTGAGGTTTCCCAAAAAGTACAGGCCCTTAAAGATTCTTTAGAAGCACGGGATACACAGCTGGCAGAGATGCAGAAGGTGATTGCTGCAGGTGATGATACTGCTTTTGCTGTTAATGAAGGCCGTTCCGTTGCGATGCAATCAGCAAATCAAAAAAGGTCGGAACTTGACTTTACATCTGAAGTAAGTAATAGAGGAATGCTGTCTCAAAATGAGATAATTTTCTCGAATATCTTTGAGCAAGCACCAGAATTCCCGACAGATTTCCCTGTCAACGGCACGTTTACCCGCGGGTTTAATCCCGAAAATGGACATTACGGTATTGATATTGCTACTAAACAGGGAACATCTTTTAAAGCAATAGCTGATGGCGCGGTTATTAACCAAGATTGGACGATCAATTATGGATATGTTCTGCATGTACAACATAGCAATGGTATCATAACGGTATATAAACATGCAGCAAGCGTTTCAAAATCTATTGGCGATATTGTTTTAAAGGGTGATATTTTGGGAACAACGGGTGATGTGGGCGTATTAAGCTCCGGCCCACATTTGCACTTGGAAATTTGGAAAAATGGAGTACCCCAAAATCCGAATACGTACTTAATAAAATCCTAAGAAGTTTATGTTTAATAACAATAAGAAAGAAAACGAATCTATGAGCTCTAATAAATCCGGTAAGAATTTACCCTCCGTTAATATGATAAGTGAAGGCACCGAACTTAAAGGTACCCTGAAAACAAAAAATGATGTCCGCATTGCCGGTACCCTGGACGGGGAAGCAGAGGCGGAAGGCAAGATCATTGTCTCATCAACTGGTAAAGTAGATGGTAATATTGAAGCCGTTGATGCCGATATTGCCGGAAATATCGATGGCGAAGTTCGAGTGACCAATAAGCTTATACTTCGTAAATCAGCTACTATTGAAGGAGATATTTATACCAAAACGATTCTGGCTGAAGAAGGATCCCAGATAAATGGTTCATTCCATATGAGTGAAAATATAAAAGAGGAGATCAAAAAAAATAGCAACGGATTATCTTCAAAATTGGGAAGCTCAAAGCCAAAAAACAAAGATAAGAAATCAAAAAGTTCTGCTGACAAAGAGAAATCCAAGGTTAACAAAGATTGACAAAGAGTAACAAGCCGACTGATTATTTAGAATATGTTTCGTTGGGGGGAGAAATAGCAGCCGCGCTATCGATCCCTATACTTTTAGGGTATTGGCTAGATAACTATTTCGGCTTGAGTCCCTGGCTGCTGCTGATTGGTTGTGTTGTCGGTATCATAAATATTTTTATTCTAATTTTTAGATTAAGCGACCGGTTGAATTAAGGCGTGAACGGGGGGTGGGGTTTGGATCAGCAGGTGCAAAAGTTGGCGCACAAATTTTTATGGCATTCTATTATCGCCTATCTGTTTATGCTGGGGATTACGTTCCTTTTAGGTCAGCAACATTACCCGGCGGTAAGTATCGGTTTTTTACTGAGTTTCATTTTTGTCGGAAGTAATATTTTTGTCATAAAGCGAATTAAGACAGATAAAAGCTCAAACTTTATAGTTCGGTTTTACCTTTCTCTGGGTATTCGTTTTTTGTTGGTATTAGTAGCTTTGGTAGTGATTTTGAAGACGATAAAAATTCATCAAATTTACTTTACAGTTAGTTTCATAATTTCTTATATTTTCCACTCTGTAATCGAGATGATTTTAATCAACAAACTACTTGAAACTGATAATTAGAATTTAATGCTAAGGGCCTGCCGCCGACTGTTCGTAACACTCTTACTGGTTCTCCTCTTCACCCCATTAACAGAAGCCTCGGATAAAGCTGCACAAGATGCCGAAGGTGCTCCTATCGATGTTGTAGGAAAGGTTGTCGACCATCACGAGTTGGCGGTCTTGGGCTATCATGTTCCCCTGCCTCGAATATTTCTGGTCGAAGGTGATTTGCTTGCTTACAGTAGCACGGAAAGTGCTATCGAGTCTGGCGATTTTGTTGAAAAGGATGGAGCGTTGTTGCCAGCTAATGGAGCTGAGATTACACTGGATTTATCTATTACCTCGCACCTTATGTATGTATGGTTTGGACTTATACTAACAGTTTGGATTACCATCGCAATGGCTCGCAAGTACAAGCAGGGGGTTGGGCGTAAAACAGAGCCGAAGGGGTGGTTTCAGAATCTTTTCGAGATCGTTTTTGTGTTCGTGCGTGATGATATTGCAAGGCAGAACATCCCCGACAATAAATATCAGAAATTTGTACCCTATTTGTTTACAGTATTTATAGGGATTTCGTTTATGAATCTTTTTGGTTTGCTGCCTTGGGGGGCAACAGCAACCGCTGACATTACCGTTACTGGAGTATTGGCAGCATTTACTTTTTTTATTACACAGTGGAATGGTTCAAAGGACCACTGGGAGCATGTTTTTTGGTTTCCCGGCGTTCCCGGTTGGATGCGTATTATTCTTACTCCCATCGAAATTATTGGATTATTTACCAAGCCATTTGCGTTGGCAGTACGTCTTTTTGCAAATATGCTTTCCGGAAAGATCATGATAATCTGTATTCTTGGTTTGATCTTTATCTTTGCAGATATCTTTGGAAATGCCGCCGGAATTGGAATGAGCTTTTTTGCAGTTCCATTAACGGTTGCTCTATACGTATTGAAGGCATTTGTCGGGCTTTTGCAAGCATATATCTTTACACTTCTGTCGGCTGTGTTTATTGGGATGGCTGCCGAAGAGCATGCGCATGATGAAGGAATTGAGGCGCACGCATAACAATTTATTTATATCACATAATCTAAACCTAAACTTAAAACAAATAACAGGTAACAAATATGGGTTTATTAGCAGCAGGAATCGGAGCAGGAATTGTAGCAGTTGGTGCTGGAATTGGTATCGGTATGATCGGTAAAAGTTCGGTTGAAAGCATTGCTCGTCAACCAGAAGCATCTGATGATATTCGTGGCGCTATGATCTTGACCGCTGCTCTTATTGAGGGTGTAGCACTTATCGGCGCTATTGTATGTATTCTTCTCGCTCTTGGAATCGGTGGTGGATAAATTATTATATCCTCATATAAATATTAACAATACACATTATTCACCATGATGCTATTTTTAGCAGGCGGAGGCGGAATACTCTCTTTTAGCAGCGGATTTGCTATCTGGGTAGCTCTTACTTTGGTTATCTTTCTTGCCGTAATGGGCAAGTATGCAGTGCCATTGATAATGGAGGCCCTCGAAGAGCGCGAAACCCGCATTAAAGATTCTTTAGAATCAGCTGAGCAAGCTTTAGAGCGTGCTGAAAAGATTTCTAAAGATAACGAGAAAGCATTGCGTGAAGCAGAGAAAAAGGCAAAGGAGATCCGCAAAGAGGCTATCGAAGAAGCCGAAATGCTCCGCGCAGAACGTATCGAAAAATCCAAGGAAGAGGCTGAGCAAATTATTGAACAGGCCCGTGAAACCATTGAACAGGAAAAGAAACGTGCTATGATGGAGCTTCGTGACGAAGTGGCGCGTTTGGCTGTGCAATCGGCTTCAAAGATAATCGATTCTGAATTGGATGAGAAAAAGAATAATAAGCTGGTAGAAAGCTTTATAAAAGACATCTCAAAAAACTAAGGTAGATGCCTACAACAAAAGCAGCCCGAAGATATGCGACCGCCCTTCTTGAGCTGGCCAAAGAGCGGGATGAAGTCGATGAATTATTAAATGATATCGAGTACATCCATAATACGCTGAAGGGATCGCGGGATTTGGTTTTATTTTTACAGAGTCCGGTCATCAATTACGATGATAAGACCCAGGCTTTGCAGAAGATCTTTTTTGATGAGCTTCAAGAGCCAACTAAGTTGTTTTTAAAACTATTATCTCGTAAAGATCGCATAAATCTGTTAGATCAGATTACCGAGGCTTTTATTGAAAAATATAAAGAATACGCCGGCATTATTACTGTGGATGTGTTTGTTGCCAAAGAGTTAGACAGTGAGCAGCAAGAACTGCTTCACAAAAACTTGGAGGAGAAAACACAGAAAAAAGTCGATATGAATATTACTGTCGATGAAGATTTAAAAGGTGGTATGGCTATCCGAATTGAAGACACAGTAATAGACGGAACGGTTAAACACAAGCTCGAAATGCTTGAAGAATCGTTATTGTCAACAACTGTAGAATAGAAATTAAAGACGATTTAAATAACATTTGAACCAATGAGTCAAGTTAGACCAGACGAAGTTTCAGCAATTTTACGCAAACAATTATCCGGCTTTGATAATGAAGCTGACACCTATGATGTGGGAACAGTCCTTGAGGTAGGGGACGGAATTGCCCGCGTGTACGGATTGTCAAAAGTACAAGCCGGTGAACTTGTTGATTTGCCTGATTCTATTGACGAGGACGGCAACTCGATTCGCGGAATGGTACTAAATATTGAGGAGGACAACGTTGGGGTTGTGCTTTTTGGTGAAACCAGCGCTGTTGAAGAGGGTGATACTGTTAAACGTACCAAGAGTATTGCCTCTATCAATGTAGGGGATGGACTCCTCGGACGCGTTATCGATCCTCTTGGACGTCCTCTCGACGGTAAGGGTCCTATTTCCGGAGATACTATTCGGGTACCACTAGAGCGTAAAGCTCCCGGTGTGATTTATCGCGAACCGGTTAAAGAACCTCTTCAAACAGGGATTAAAGCTATTGACTCATTGATTCCCATTGGCCGAGGACAGCGTGAGCTAATTATTGGTGATCGCCAAACAGGTAAAACATCCGTTGCGGTTGATACGATTATTAATCAGAAAGAAACTCAAGATACTGATAAGCCGGTTCACTGCATTTATGTAGCTGTCGGTCAGAAGGGTTCTACGGTAGCGGGTATTGCAAAAGCATTAGAAGATAATGACGCTATTGACTACTCAACGATTGTTTCAGCACCAGCAAGTGTATCTGCCCCAATGCGTTATATTGCACCGTTTGCAGGTGCTGCAATTGGCGAATATTTCCGTGATACGGGACGTCATGCACTGGTAGTTTTTGATGACTTATCAAAGCAGGCCGTTGCATATCGTGAGCTTTCCCTATTGCTTAAACGTCCTCCCGGGCGTGAAGCCTATCCGGGGGATGTGTTTTATCTTCACAGCCGCCTTTTGGAACGTGCTGCCAAGATTATTGATGATGATAATATTGCTAAGCAGATGAATAACGTTCCCGAGCAGTTGAAGCCTAAGATGAAGGGCGGGGGATCATTAACAGCACTTCCAATTATTGAAACCCAAGCTGGTGATGTATCTGCTTATATTCCGACGAATGTAATTTCAATTACCGACGGACAGATTTTCCTTGATACAGATCTGTTTAACTCGGGTGTACGTCCTGCGATTGATGTTGGTACTTCGGTATCACGTGTGGGTGGTTCTGCACAGGTTAAGTCGATGAAAAAATTATCCGGTACTATGAAGCTTGATTTGGCTCAGTATCGTGAACTGGAGGCTTTTGCTAAGTTTGGTTCTGATCTTGATCCTGCTACACAACGACAATTGAAACGTGGTGAACGAACGGTCGAACTCTTGAAACAGGACATTTATGAGCCGCGTCCGGTTGAAGATCAAATTGCACTGTTAAAAATTAACAGTGAAGGCTTGCTTGATGAACTGGAAGTTGATCAAATTCAGGAGTTTGAGGAAGAATATATCGAAACCGTCCGTGTTAAATACGATGATGAGATGGCAGAACTTGCAGAATCAGGAACCCTTGATGATGAGTTTGGTGATAAGTTAATGGATATTGCCAAAACTGTAATTGATCAAATTAAAGCTACAGAAGAAGAGGAAGCGTAATTCATGGCCAATCTTCGTGACATACGAAACCGGATAGAATCGATTAAAAATACGCAGCAGATTACGCGTGCTATGAAGATGGTGGCTGCTGCTAAACTGCGGAAGGCGCAGGATCGCATTATCGAAACACGACCTTACGCTTCTAAGATGAAAGAAGTAGTGGGACGTTTGGTAGAGAATTCTAGTGAAGATAACGTACTACTACGTACTCCGGAAACAACAGATAATGTATTAATTATTGTTGTTGGCTCTGATCGTGGACTTTGTGGTGGGTTCAATAACAACTTATTTAAAGTCGTTGAAGAAACGATTAATGAAGAGTACAGCAAATATCAAAAGAATGATAGCTTGTCACTGATGTGCATTGGACGTCAGGCGGCTAAATACTTCGGCAAGCGTGATTATCATGTTATAGCGGAGTATCCCGGATTCTGGGATGATATCGTTTTCAACAAAGCAACTGAGATCATGAAATCAGTTGTCAATGACTTTAAATCGGGCACTTTTGATGAAGTAAAAGTAGCTTATAATGAGTTTAAATCGGTAATTGCACAAAATAGACTTGTTGAGTCTGTTTTACCGATCGACTCATCAGCGCTAGTTGATGAGGAAGAAGAGATTTCTTCTACAGAATATATATATGAACCTGATGTAGAGAATATTCTTCAAAAACTATTACCTTTACACTTGAATTTACAGCTTTGGAGAGCTATTCTTGAGTCGAATGCTGCAGAGCAGGGAGCCCGCATGACAGCAATGGATAATGCAACTGAAAATGCTCAGGAAATGAAGGAAGATCTTCAGCTAGAGTATAACAGAGCACGGCAGAGTGCGATTACTACCGAAATTTCTGAAATTATTTCGGGTGCGCAGGCTCTAGAAGAAGCATAAATTTTTTACACACTGGAGGGATGGCAGAGCGGTTGAATGCACCGGTCTTGAAAACCGGCAGGCCTTTTTAGGTCTCGGGGGTTCGAATCCCTCTCCCTCCGCTCTAATAAAAGCCCCTTCTTAACGGAAGGGGCTTTTTATTTAAATAAATCTACAAGTTATTCGTTGGTAGATATAATTATTATGATATCAAGATTATAATCATGAAAAAATATATACCGGCATTACTTTTTTTGCTTTTCTTGTTCCCTCTGCTCTCTGTAGCGCAAGATACTGTTAGGGTATCGCTGGAAACTTTTATCGAGCGTGGCATTGAGAATTCGGGACAAATTGAATATGAGGAACGAAAGGTCGCACTTGCCAATAATCAGATTAATCAAGCTCAAGCCAAACGTTATCTACCACAGTTTCAACTTAGCACGCAACATGGAATTGTTCCGGGAGTCAGAAGTCAGACCAATCTGCCGGAAGATGAATATTATCTGGATCCGGAATTAGAAAATGATTGGGAAAACTGGGCTGTATTTACCCGAGCTGAAGTATCTGCGGTACAACCTATTTTTGCCTGGGGGGCTTTAAAAAATGCCGTAAAAGCTGCAAGATCTGCTGCCGTTGCCGCACAAGAACAATTTGAAAAAGAAAAAGCAAATTTACGCCTTCGTCTTTTTGAGCTATATCAAAGCTATTTGTTGACGAGTGAAATACTAGTTCTGCTTGATGAGGCAAAAAATCAGATTGATAAGATAGAGCGACAAATTGAAGAAAAGCAAGAAGAGGGAGATGCTGATTTTGATGAATCGGACTTATTCAAATTCAAGGTGTTCAAGTCGGAATTTGATATTCGGGCGGCAGAAGTTCGAGAAGAAGCAAAAATGACGCAGCGCATTTGGAATTATGTGTTAAATGCTGAAGAAAACACGGTTTATGTGCCAGACACAAACTTTTTAGACCCCGTAGCTGAGGATTTGAGAGAGATAGATTATTATCGGTCGTACGCCCTCTCAAATAGATCCGAAATTAGTGCCATTGAAGCAGGTATTGATGCTGCTGAATATGGTATGAAGGCACAAAAGCAGAAGAATTATCCTTCTCTTTTTGTTGGTTTAACAGGAAGCTATGCTAATACTCCAAACCGTCCGCGCCAGAGTAATCCTTTTATTATTAATAACTCAAACTATGCTTCAGGTTCATTTGGATTTGGCATTCGACAAAATCTCGACTTTTTAAGTATTCAGGCAGACATTGAAAAAGGTAGAATACAATATCGGCAGGCAAAATATTTAAAAGATGCTGCCGTTGATGGGATAGTTTTGGAAATAAATCAGGCATATAAAAAAACCTCGCTCTCTAAAGTGAAAGTCGACAAAATGGATGAGGCTCATGTAACCAGTAAGCAATGGCTTCGCCAGGAACAACTTGACTATGATTTCGGTATGGGAGATACCAAGGACTTGGTAGACGCAATGAAAAAAGAGCTGGAGCTCCGGGTTCAGCTAAAGCGAGAAATTTTCAATTTCAACAATAATATTGCTGAATTATATCGCAAATCTGGGCTGCAAATATTAGAACTCTCGAATCAGAATTAATACAATGACTTTTTTTAAAAAAATACAGGTAATATTTTTATCAGCGTTTGTTGGATTCTTGTTATTAAATCCAGCAACCAGTTTTGGCCAACTAGACAGTTCCTCTGTACGTGATTTGCTCGAAGAACGCGACGATGAGATAAAAGATCTTCTTGGTCCAAAAGGAACAGAGTATACCCAAGAGCAGCGAGATAAATTAAAAGATATAATCAATGGTATTATTGATTACAGGGCAATGGCAGAACAGGCTTTGCAAGCTACGTATGATACATTGACCAGTGAACAGCGTACTGAGTTTGTTGATTTGTTTTCAACCATTATTCGTGACCAATCCTTAAATAAACTCGATATTTACAGAGCTGATATAAAATATGAGCAAATAAATGTCGAGGATAGCTCTGCTACCGTTAAAACTTTAGCTCAGCTCGAAAAGGTGCGTACACCTGTCAGTTATCAGATGAAATTTAATGGAGCAAACAATCAGTGGGTGGTTACGGATATGATTATTGATGACGTTTCAACGGCCGGATCTTATCAGCGACAATTTCAAAACATTATACGAAAAAAAGGCTACAATTCTCTTTTAGAAACCCTCCGTAAGCGGGCGGCCAAATAAGGTTTAATAAAGAGACATTATCCCATTATATTCGTAGCAACTTAATTCACTTTTATGCTTAAATCAGTACAACAAAATAGATTAGCTCCGGAGGGATACGTATATGCCACCTATGGGCATCCCCGCTACTTAAAACATGCTGTAGCTTCGGTGGTGTCGCTGCGCAGGTACGATGAAGACCGCCCGGTGGCGTTAGCATGTACAGAAAAGCACCAAAATATTCTGGAAGAACATGGGTTAACGGGTATTTTTGACCATATCCATATCTTAGCTGAAGAGAATACTTCTATTGTTGGTTTTAAACATCACTTGCATGAATTTATGTTCTTCGAGAAAAACATCTTTCTCGACAGCGACATCATTTGGTGCAAGGAACCCGAAAACCTGTGGAAGTCTTTTGAACCTTATCCTTTTACTGTAACAGGAACACAAATTTCGGATAATTTCTTTGGTGGCCCCAAAAATATCGGCATCATTGCCGATATTTTATTGCGGCGTCGCAAACGAACCTTGGATCATTTTGGACTCACTTATTTGAGTCGCGTGCAGACCGGGATGGTTTATGCTCAAGATTATAGCTTGACTAAGAAGGTGTGCGAGTTGGCCCAGAAAATGCTGGACCGTAAAGATGAAACTCATTTTCGCAGTCGCACTTTAGAGCAGGGACGTAGCGAAGAATCTTGTGAGTGGAGCATGGCGATGGCTATGTCAAAGCTGGATCTGCCCGTATATCCATGGCTACAGGGACACACAAGTCCTCAGTTAGACTATATTTCGGATTTAACGTCCCACGATGCAGATTTCGAGTATGTGGTTTGCAAATACTACAGTGATCGCTTTGTGTATAATTTCCGCGGTTTAAAGAGCACATTACTGCGGAAATTACTGGTCAATATGTTTTCACTTATACCAGGCAAAGGGGATTATTTAAAAACGACTCCGTACTGCCTGCACTTTGGATGGTATCATCAAAAGCAGCCGTTTTTTGAGTTTTCTGAAAGGACATGGAATATGCTTAAAAAGCAAAAATTTTCCGATCTCATTAGTTCGAAAGACAGACTTGCAGAAAACGCCTAGCTATCAATGACCTTTCCTATTTCCACAGGTAAGCATTCATTTTGCATTGGTTGTAACTTTACTGGCAAAACGCTTTATGTCCAAGAGGAACGAATTGAGTATGGATTGGGAACTAATATAGCTACTTCTGATAATTCTGGTGCTCTGCATTACTTCTTTTTAGGTTGCAATCGAAATTGTACTCAAAACTTCGCTGTTATAAATTGAGGTTGTAGATGAGTCAAAAAGGAGAACAGGAAAAAACATGGAAGTCTTATCTTAAAAAGGGGATACGCTATCTGTTGCAGGCAGGCATTATTGGCTACCTGATATATAAGCTTTATGAAATTGGACTGACCCAGGTAATTGAATCTCTGCCGCTGAATCCACTTTTTTACCTGCTGTTTATTTTGATTTATTTTTCTTTGCCCATCTCAGAGATTTTTATTTATGGAGTTAAATGGAATTTTCGGGGGTTTCGGGCATTCCTTGTTTTTGTTCAAAAGAAGGTGCTCAATACAGATGTTTTGGGCTATTCCGGAGAATTTTACCTGTTCTACTGGGCCAAAGACAAATTGAAGATTCCGGCAGTAGAAGCTATGAAGTTTGTAAAGGATAATAATATCCTTTCTTCGCTCTCTTCTACATTTATCTCGGTCATATTGCTCATCTTTTTCCTTACACAGGGATATATAAATATTGAAGACTATATTCCCCAGATAGAAAGCTGGATTACATACGTCTGGATTGGACTTGCTGTGTTTATAGTATTTTTTGTGGGTTATAAATTCCGAAGTTATATCCTAACAGTAAGCCTTGGTGACGCGGTCAAAATTTCAAGTATTTATACGGGAAGGCTGATATTGACCAATCTGATTCAAATTATTCAATATAAAATTGCTGAACCCACAGTACCGTGGGCCGTATGGTTTAGTTTGATGGCAGCTCAAATTATGTCAACGAGAATCCCTTTTTTACCAAGCCGCGATGTTCTCTATGTGAGTGTGGCTCTTGAAATGTCGGTGATGTTAAATGTTCCGGAGGGACAGCTTGTAGGTGTTTTAACGGCAAACCTGATTCTCAAGAAACTAATTGGAGCTATGTCCTTTATTACAAGTTCTATTACGCAGGATCAGCTACCTGTTAATCCTCAGTCTATCGATCCGAAAGATGTTGAAGAAGCTGAATCACTCAAGTAATACCTTTTGCTTAGTGATGAAATTGTGTTAAATCGATATTGATCACATTTGCCTGGATATAATCGATTGTTTCATCATCGAAATGCTCTTGAAGTTTATTGCTTTTCTGTAAAGAGTACTCAGCATTTTTTTGTTTCCACTTTTCTTCCTCTTTGGTCAGTGATCCGGCTGTATTATGAAATTCTTCTGTCATTGTTTTTTGGTAATCAATCCCCAAAAAATTGCAAATAGCTTCTAATACGGTACATGGATTTTTAATAAGCTGCTCATAGGTAGCAAACATGTGATTTGGATCCTCTTGATATTTATGAGATTCCTTAATGCTGTTATTCCACCAATTAATGCATTTTTTGACGGATCGCGATCCGCCCCATTGGTCGGGATAGTTTTGTGTTGCCAAATAGAGGCTGGCCACGACATCGGATCCGTTGCGCAAAATGTGCAAAAACTTATTTTGATATCCCTTTTGTTGGATCGATGAAATATAAAACAGGTGGCGGGGAGTTTTTTCCAAGCCCCATATTGTATTTGATTTTAGAGTTCCTGATTCAGCTAAAATCATTTCATCGATAGTATGCAGGAGCGTTTTACACCATCTGTTGTGAGTGCAAAGAGGAGGAAGATCAGTAAAAGGGCGAATATCTGGATAACCGTGCTCATCTAAAAAGCTGGTAACAAATTTACGACTGCCGGGTCCGTAAAGTTTGATACGTCTCAACAGTGGATTAATAGAAAGGGTCTCAGAAAAGAAGTGCGTTTCGGGAAAGGATACAACCTGCGAATGACTGGCAATCATACTTTGCAGGAGGGTTGTTCCCGAACGGGGGCATCCTACTAAAAAAACGCGGTTGGTCTTCAATGGTTTAGTTCTTGGAGAATAAGTTTAGGTTCTGAGAGTCATCAAAATACATTTCAAATGCTTCTTTCTGTTCTTCTGTAAGACGAAAGCGAGGGTGATCAAAGAGATCCCCTCTAATCATTTTGTGCCAGACATATAAAATGGCATCCTTTGGATTGTTTCTAACCCGGCGTAAAAAGTGATCCTTTTCCCACGTATTATTGCCGTGATAGCATCGAATAAAAAGATGAGAATAGTCATCAGGGAGTTGCATATAACGTTTTTCCATCCATTCATTGAGATAAACCGTATCCTCGGCTCTGCGTGTATGCGGATAACGAATATCCGCATCAGCACGATGCATTATACTTCCGGGAATTCCATCAGGCAGATAGCCGACATAGGGATGCTTCATGTACGGTTCTTCATCCAGATGCATAAGTGCTCCGGATAAACAGCAGGCATCATAGCCAGCCATAAGTGTCTGGGCTTGAATAGTAATTCGCTCGGGGTGGTACCAGTCGTCGTCATCCCACTGCACTAAAAAATCTCCGTTCGCCTCATCGAGTGAGCGATTACGTAACTTGCCAAGCGTGTTTTCGGGCTTCTTTTCCAGCTTAACATATTTAACCTGTCCAGCAGGTAAATCGGAAAGAATATCTCCAAGATCTTGTTCTCCATCGTCAATGATAACCAGCTCTTTGTTTTCATATGTCTGATTTTTAAAGCATTGCACTGCTCGTTTCATCAGATGTTTACGGTCAGCAGTGACGGTTAAGCAACTTACTTTCGGGGTGCTAAGATCTTTTTCTTGGGCAGATTCGGGCATGAAATCACGTAGTATTAGCTAAGGGCGTTAATTTATAAGTGGCTAATATTAAAGAATTTATTTGAGAAGCTACAGATAGATATTTGTAGCATATCTTAATACGAACAAAATCAGTAAAGCAGGTATTGCTCAACGGTTTCATGAGTTGATGATGCAGATACTGAATCGGTTAGCCTGTTGATGAGTTTATTCCAGGGAAAACCGATGATAATTAGTTGAACAGTGAAGGTGAAGAAGAAAATATTCATTGTCCAGTCTATTCCCATATGCATAGCAATTAATAACAAAGTTACGTAGGGACGAAATGGTTTCCACCAGATTAAAAAGCCGATAAGTTCTGTAATGATGCCAAAAGAAAGAATAGCCGTGGCAATCCACCAGTAATCAAAAGCCAGTTGCTGCAGCCAGTTAAACTGGAATTCTCCGGTTAGTGAGAGAATATCAATGCTTTTTTCCCCCATCCAGAGCCAAAGGTGTTCGCCTGAAGGCCAGGTGACGCCGGTAGCAACCAATTTACTTAAGGCTGCGGAAGTGTAGCCCAAACCAAAGAAGAATACAGTAAAACCAAAGGCAAAAGCCAGGCTCTTTTTAATATCCTTTCGGAAAAATATTTCTGCCAATCCCAGTCCCATGAGGGCAAAACCAACCATATTTGCACTGTGAGGAATTTCGCCCTGTGAAAAGCGAACAACATGCTGTAAATGAAATAGCAGAAAAGCCGGGGCATAAAGCCACCGTAGTTTTTTAAAGAGAAAGGGAATGAGACAGAAAAGGGTAATTAAAATAGCGTTGACGGTAGCCAGGTCTCCAAAGAAGATTTCTACGTTGATATAGTTAGCAATACCCAGCGGAAGTACAACGTCACTTAGTCGGGGCACGTACAGCGCCCATTCCCAAGTGTAACTCAGAGTAAAATAAACGGTGCAAAGTTCAAAAATGCGAAGCTGAATTTTGGTACCGATTGAGTCCGGGGCATTAAACTGGAATAAATTTTGGAAGAGACGATCCATTGGTAGCGCTAATTTTGAGAAAAGAGGTTTGGATTCTTAATTGTAGTGTCAGCGGTAAAAAGGAACATCGGAATGGCTTTAATTTCCACTGAATCTTGCTCAGTCAGAGAGCCAACAACACGAGTAGCCAACCACATTTGGCCGGGATGGTCAGCAATCTGAAAAGTACTGCGCAGGCCATTTATTTTTTTAGTATTCCAATCCTTTGTTTTGGAAATATAATTGGCATAATCGATTTCGTGAATACCGTATTCCTTAAGCGGTAAGATACGATCATCGATTTTCTCAATAGGTTTTGTCTCCCATAAGTTTGTGCGCGTCGTATCTTGTACGTTTTCTATAACACCGCGCGACCAGGGATTACCCGCTTGGGAAAACATTGGAAAAATGCTGAAAGGCCAAAATTCTCCTCTGTGAGTACTCACCAGTAGGATATTGATAAGCAAAACAATACCAATAATACGTTTGTGTGTCGACATTTTAGAAAAGGTTGCTAACTCAAGTTTGTGTCTTGATTAAATAAGATATGAATGTACGAAATGTTCCTCTTTTCGTACAGGATTAAATAATTTGTATATGCTTAATTGATAAACAAATAAAATATAGCGATAAACGTTAATACTTTTGAATTTGTATTACCTTTATTAAAGCCACGTAATAAAAAGTATATTCCAGCAGATACAGAAAATCTACAAAAGCTATTATCCATTGATGAAATTTATATTCTATTCGATACTGCTCTGTTTGCTATTGTCCATGCCAACGCAAGCCCAAGAATCGCTTGACCGCAAAAATGATGGAACTATCATTATTGAGGATTTTGAAAATGATCCGGTGGGTGAGCTTCCACAGCGCTGGTACGATCGGGATGGAAATAAAAAATTAATTAATCACACGAAAGATTTTTCTGAACATTATTTATACAAGATTCGAAATAATGGTAACAACAAGTTTTTACGGTACCAGGGTGTTACTGCCAAACACATTAGTTTCCCTTTAATTAATGAGGATAAGGAGAATATTTATGACATTAATTTGTATGAAACTCCTATCCTTTCATGGAAGGTGCGGGCGCATAAACTTCCTGAAGGTGCAAACGAGAAATCAAACGATCGCAACGATTCGGTAGCCAGCATTTATGTTGTCTTTGATATGGGGCGCGTGGCCCTGGTTAAAAAAGTACCCAAATCAATCCGCTATACCTGGAGTTCAACCTTGCCCAACGGTGAAACAGGTTCCAAACTGTTTGGAAATCAACAGATTATGGTAGTTAAATCGGGCGAACAGGATAAGGGGGAATGGGTGGCCTTTGAGCGAAATTTAGTGGAAGACTATCGACGAATGTTTGGAGATGATCCGCCTAAGAATCCTATAGCCATTCTGATACTCAGCGACGGTAACAGCACAAATAGTTATGTCAAAGCTGATTATGATGATATCATGCTGAAACCGGAGAAGTAATCTTCCTATTCATTATAGATATTTTTATAAAATGATTAACTTCATCGCTTCTCAAAAAATAATGCTCTCATTTTAATGGAAAAGATTCTCCATTTCTTCCGTCCTCTTTTAAAGTTTAATGCCTCGCATCCTTTTTGGGTATTGGGTATTGCTATACTGTTTGCCGTTTTGATGGGCAGTTATGCTGTCCAGTTAAAGATAGATACGGACTTGGCCAATCTGCTTCCTGATAAAAATCCCCATGTGGTGGCTCTTGAAGAATTGCAGAATACCGTTGGTGGAGAAACCGCCATGGAAGTAGCCGTAAAGTCACCCAGCTTTGAAGATAACAAGCGCTTTATTGAAGACTTGATCCATGAAAGTTTGAAGCTATACGATGAGAAAGATGATCGCTACTTCTTTAAACGTGCCCAGTTTCGCAAAGAAACCGATTTTTTAGAAAATAACGCCCTTTATTTTGCGACACCCAATGAATTGGCAGATATCAAATCTTACCTCAGAGAAGAAATTAAAACGGCAAAGGAAGATGCCAATCCTTTTCTCGTAAATTTTGACGACGAGGAAGAGGAATCCTCAGAGGTGGGAGAGTTTGAGGATAGCTATGACGCATTGATACCTTCTGAATATCCCATCAGTGCTGATAGCACCATCGCTGTTTTTAAGTTGTATCCGACGGGTTCTAAAAGTAATCTAAGTTATTTGCGGCGAATGTTTGCTTCCTACGACTCGCTGCTGACTGAGATAAATCCACAGCAGTATAATGCTGAAATGGAGGTGGAGTACGGGGGGCGCTTGAAACGACATCTTTCCGAGATAGATTCTATTATGAGTGATGTCTTTAGTAGTTTTGCTTCGGGTATTTCAAGCGTTTTGCTGTTGGTGATGCTCTACTTTTCTTTCAAAAAATATATCAACTACCAGCGTGGTGGCAAAGAAGGGAAAGAGCATAATTTTTGGGAGCATCTATTGCGGTTGCCGGTGCCAATTTTAGTAATTGGCATACCGCTGGTAATCAGTCTTGCCTGGACGTTTGGTATTACCTACTTCGTGCTTGGCACACTCAACACCATGACATCGGTACTTTTTGTTATTCTTTTCGGGATGGGCATCGACTATGGCATTCACTATTACGCACGATATATTGAGTTCCGAGCTGGCGGAAAACCTATTATGGATTCGCTTATAGAAACCTATGAAAATACAGGCTCGGCTATTTTAGTAAGTGGCCTCACAACAGCTTTCTCACTCTTTGTGTTGATACTGGCGCAGTTTAGAGGCTTTTCTGAGTTCGGCTTTATTGCAGGTTCAGGCATTATCCTTGCCCTTGTTTCTATGCTCTTTATGATCCCTCCGCTACTTGTTGTTTTTGAACGTTTTGACTGGATTTTATTCAATGAGAAGGAAGAATCCGAGAGACAATCTGAAAATTTATTTCACCGATTCCCGTTTGCACGTTCTATTGTTGTAATGGGGCTGCTGATTTCCGTTGCCGTAGTATTTAATTATCAGCACTTACAATTTCAGTATGATTTTGGAGAGCTGGAACCGGAATTTTCCGAGTATGCCGAATTCAATAAATTGGAGAATCAGGTTTCCAGCTCAGATAAGCGAAATCCCGCATATATATTGGCAGATAATGAGGAGCAGGTTATTGAAATTTTAGAAAAGCTTCGCCATCGTATGGCCACTGATACCACAAGTCCCACTATTTTGGATGTGGAGGCATTGCCTGAACGTTTTCCACCTACTGATACTGCAGCTACTGCCAAGCTTCAAGAGATTGCTGAAGTACGTAAATTATTGAATGATCCGTTTCTTGTTGATCAGGAAGACGAACAGCTCGACAAGCTAAGAAGGGCTTCTCAGACCACCAAAAAGCTCAACATTAATCAGGTGCCAGACTATTTTAAAAGTCAGTTTGTAACCCAGGATGGAGATGTTGGTAATTTCGTAATGGTATATCCCAGCGTAGGATTATCGGACGGAGAAAAATCCATAGCCTTCAAGAACGATGTTGGCAGAGTAGAACTCGATAGTGGAGAGGTCTTTTATGCTGCCAGCACTTCAATTATTGCCGCTGAAATGCTGGAGCTTATGCGGGAAGAGAGCCCTTACATGGTGGCTGCTACTTTCATAATGGTATTCATTCTCATGTTAATCTCATTTCGATCTCTTCGGTGGGCGATCATTGCTATGCTTCCGTTGCTGGTTGGCTTATTACTGCTTTTTGCCATTATGATGTTTACCGACATGATGTTCAATTTCTACAACCTTGTTGTTCTACCGGCCATCTTGGGCATAGGGGAGGACAATGGAGTCCACTTAGCGCACCGCTATCGCGAAGAGGGCAGAAACAGTATGTGGGATGTCCTGTCGAGCACGGGTCAGCATGTCACTATAGGTTCCGTAACGACTATGCTTGGCTTTTCTGGATTATTGTTTACTAACCATCCGGGTCTGCAATCGCTGGGAATGATGGCCGTGATCGGTATCGGGATGACATTAGTTGCTGCACTCACCTTTTTGCCGGCTTTAATACAATGGCTTGAGGATACCGACTGGATTCGATTCTAGCGATTGGGAAGCACCTTTTCAGGAGAAAAGTGGAAAACCTTAATATTATAACCCTAAGTCTTCGACATTTAGTCTCTAATTTTCGGTGATTATTGCCTCCAGAAGGTTTAAGAAAAGATCAGAAGGACTGTAAATATTTCGAGTCGGCCAATAATCATCAATACCCATTTGCCGAAAACTGGGATTTGAGCATAATTATCTATTGGACTGAACTCTCCCCACCTGGGACCGATATTCCCCAAACAGTCGATACTTGCACCTATGGCAGATTGCATGTCATAACCCATCGAAGCCACGATTAGTGCTCCAAAACAAAAGACGATAGAATGAGGACGAAAAAAGCTTAGCACGGTGCGTTGAATATTGTAATCGATGGTTTTATCACCAATGCGGATGGGTAAGATGGCCTTGGGGAACAATCTGTTTTATTTCTCGGAATGAGTTGCGAATAATGATTATCCGGCGAATCATTTTTACACCGCCGCTTGTTGAACCTGCGCACCCGCCGGTAAAGAAAGTAAAAACAGAAAAAATGCGCCAAAGGAATGTCAGAGTTCATAGTCATCAGTACTAAACTCGGTTGTTGTGATTATCGGTACTGCTTGAAATGCCCCATATTGTATGACACCTCCAATGTCGTATCCGTCAAAAAGCCATAGAGTGACTTCCAAATTGCAACAGAAAAATATATTTATCGAATGTTCACTTAAATTCGAATTTTACCATAACGACTAGGTAGAAGCGAGTTATAATTTTTATAGTGTTAGCGCAAATCTTATCTTCTCTTCTTCGCATCATATACAAAATCTAACAAAATATATTACCGACTGTGAGAGACTCGATTAGGATTGCATCAGGACAAGGCTTTTGGGGAGATCTGCCCAACGCTCCTATCAACCAAGTACGAAAGGGACCTATAGATTATTTGGTAATGGACTATCTGGCTGAAGTGACGATGTCCATCATGCAAAAACAGAAATTACGTAATCCCGATTATGGATATGCCCGGGATTTTGTAGGAGTGGTGAGTGAAATCCTTCCTGATATCGCAGAAAAGGGGATAAAAGTAATTTCTAACGCTGGTGGTGTAAATCCCGAAGCATGCAAAGAACAAATTCTGGAAGCTATTGAGGAGCAGGGATATGAAGATATCAAGGTGGCGGTAATAGACGGTGATAACATTTTGAATGATCTTGATACACTTATTGAGGATGGCCATCCCCTGAATAACATGGAAACCGGTGAACCCATTACTTCGGTTAAGGATGAACTACTTAGCGCTAATGTATATTTTGGGTCGAGGCCTATTGTAGAGGCTTTAAATAAGGGCGCTGATATTGTGGTCACCGGACGTGTGACGGATACAGGATTAACGCTGGCTCCGATGATTCATGAATTTGACTGGTCATTTGAGGATTATGATAAAATGTCGGCGGGAACCATTGCAGGACATATTATAGAGTGTGGTGCTCAGGTCTCCGGTGGTAATTTTACAGACTGGGAAACAATAGACGATTTTGTTGATATAGGCTTCCCAATCATTGAAGCTAATTCAGACGGCAGTTTTTATGTAACCAAACATGAGGGTACAGGCGGATTAATTAGCGAAAAAACTGTAAAAGAACAGCTGCTCTATGAAATTGGTGATCCCACTGAGTATATCACACCGGATTGTATTGCAGATTTTACATCTATTAGCCTCGCACAAGTGGGATCGAACCGGGTTAAGGTATCCGGGATAAAAGGCCGACCTGAAACCGATACTTATAAAATATCTGCCAGTTATAATGATGGGTACAAGCTGTCATCCACATTGGTGTATTCCTGGCCGGGAGCTTTGAAAAAAGCAAAAAGAGCTGGGGAAATACTACAGGGCAGGGCCAATGCAATAGGACTTGAATATGATGACTTTAGAGTAGAATATGTTGGAGTAAATGGTTGTAGTGAGCAACCTCTTACTGAAGATCTTCTGGAAGCAGAACATGAGGAAGTACAAATGCGTGTTTCTCTTTCAGGGAGCAGTAAAGAAGATTTAAATCGCTTCGGAAAAGAAGTTGCTCCCCTTATCTTAACCGGCCCCAGCGGGGTTACCGGATTTGCGGGTGGACGTCCCAAAGCAAGCGGCATTGTAGCTTATTGGCCTGCTCTGTTGGATAAGGAAGCGGTTTCTCCAAGGGTTCGCATTTATTAGTGTTAATAGTGAATTAACTTAGAATTTTGGCGTAATATTTCGGATTTTATAACATTGAATATCAAATAGTAAAAAAGAGTATCTTATAAATGGTTATTGGAATTATTGGTGCAAGTATTTCGGGACTTATCGCGGGCCAGCGGCTGGCCGAAGCCGGACATGATGTTACTATTATAGAAAAAGATCGCTCTCTTGGTGGACGACTCAAAACAGTAGAGCTTGATAACCTGAAATTGGATGTCGGACTTACCCATTTTGATGTAAATACGAACACCTTTGGTTTTTTTGTGGAGAAGCAGCTAGAGAAGGGTACGATACAAAAATGGACGAAAGATTTTGGTCTTTACGATGGGAAAGAGGTTTTTGACGTTGATCCGAATTCCGATTCCCGCCAAATCTATACCGGAACGAACGGTCTTCAATCCTTAGCCGAGAGTATGAGCCGTTGGGTCGATATCAAGTCGGAAGAGAAGGCGGGAGGGTTGACGTATATTGGTCCGGATCGCAGTAAAAAACGTTCTTGGATGATTAATCTTACAGATATCAGTGTTTTTGAATGCGATGCTGTAATTATTGCCACCTCTGCTGTAGATGCTTATGGAGTATTGCAAACGGCACAAAACAAAACGGAAACGCGTCGGATAATTCGGCATATTGATGAAGTTCGATATGATGGTTGTTTTTCATTGGCAGCAACCTATAACGACCAAGAGGTACCAAGTTGGAAAGGTATTGAATGCGAAAAGAGTTCTGTAAAATGGATTAGTAATGAGTCTTCGAAGCTAGGTGTTGATCAAAAAGCAATTGTATTACAATCTACCCCCGAATTTTATCGCCAACATGCACAGCAAAGCGAGGAAGAGATAAAAGAGCTTCTTCTTGAGGAGGGCTCTAATATTTTAGGATCTTGGGTCCGAGCTCCTCAGTCTGCTTATCTTGAGAACTGGAAGTATTTTAAAACAAAGAATCCTATTAATGAATATTTTATGGAGTTGGAACTCGAGGATGCTCCGCTTGCGTTAATAGGAGACTACCTGGGCGGTTCTTCTCTAGAGAACGCCTTTATATCAGGGTATAACCTGTCTGAATATTGGAAAAAGAAATACACTGAAGTTACCGCATAATAATTACTGTAAAATAATCTGAGAGAGTCAGATAGAAAAATAGGAAGGTCCCGTGGGGTCGCTGCGAAAGCTCAATCAATATTTTAAAAAATATAAGGGAACCATTATTCTTGGTTCTCTTTTTCTAACCGCTTCAAATTTCTTTTTGATTTGGATACCGGTATATCTGCGACGTACGGTGGATGAAGTTTCCAATATTAACATCGAGGAATCTCCTGATTCTTTTGATACCATTTTCGAAGTACTTTTTGCCAGCAGCGCAAGCTGGGTGCTGGCCCAAAATGCTTTGTTGCTTGTAGGGGCCGTTCTTCTGTCTGGATTTTTATTATTCGCTACCCGCCAAACGCTGATTGTTGCTTCCCGCAAGATTGAGTTTGATTTGCGTAACGATATTTTTGATAAACTGTTAAAGCTCCCACAGCGCTTTTATAGCAATTATGATTCGGGGGAAGTCTATGTACGGGCAACAGAAGATGTATCCAAAGTACGAGAATATTTTGGTCCGGCGTATATGTACACGATCAATACGTTAACGCGTATGGGTTTTATCATCACTATGATGATTATTGTAAGCCCTGAGCTGACGATGTGGGCTCTGCTGCCGCTTCCATTCCTCTCTGCGTTTGCTTATTGGGTAAGTGGATATATAAATGACTATTCTCGGATTATACAGGAGCAGTATTCTGCGATAGCAGGACGAGCTAAGGAATCATTTTCAAGCATCCGGTTGATTAAAGCCTATAACCGGGAAGATTATGAGAGGCAGCGATTTGAAAATGAAAGTGAATCGTATCGAAAGAAAAAGTTGCGTCTTGACCTAGTTGAATCGCTTTTTCATCCTACGCTAAACTTACTGATTGGCTTATCGGTGGTGATTGTTGTTTGGAAGGCGGGGCAGTTGGTAATCGAAGGTCAACTAACCGTTGGAAACATTCTTGAATTTATTGTGTATGTAGCTTACTTGACGTGGCCGGTGGCTTCATTGGGATATACCGTTAATCGCTTCCAACAGTCAATGGCGTCTTGGAAAAGAATAGATCAGGTATTAACTGAAGATGTCAAAATTGAGGATAAAGCATACACCGATCAGGCGATAAGTGATATAGAAGGTTCGATAGAATTTAACAATGTATCATTTAAGTACCCCGGGGCCGAAGAGTATGCATTAAAAGATGTAAATCTTAAAGTAAAGGCGGGACAAAACGCGGCTATTGTTGGACGAACGGGAAGTGGAAAAACTACGTTGGTAGAATTAGTTCCACGACTGTTTGATGTCACTGAAGGAGAAATTTTGATAGATGGAAAAAATATAGAATCCATTCCGTTGCAATTACTTAGAGAAAGTATAGGCCTTGTGCCACAGGACACTTTTTTGTTTTCTGATACTATTGGAGAAAATATCGCATTTGGCACAAATAATGCCTCAAAAGACGAAATTGAAGAAGCCGCTGAAAAGGCCCAGGTACGCGACAATATTTTGGAATTTGATAAAAAATTTAAGACCATATTAGGAGAACGAGGTATTACTTTGTCAGGCGGACAAAAACAAAGGACCGCCATTGCAAGGGCCTTGATTCGAGATCCTAAAATTATAATACTCGATGATTCGTTAAGTGCAGTAGATACTAAAACTGAAGAGGCCATTCTACAACATCTCAGAAAAGAGCTTAAAGGAAGGACAACTCTAATGATAAGCCATCGCATCTCAACGATAAAAGATGCGGATATCATATACTATCTTGAAGATGGCACAGTTGTAGAACAGGGAACTCACGAAGAATTACTTGAACGAGAAGGTCGATATTCAGTGATGTATAACAAGCAACTAATTGAACAGGAGTTGGCTGAAATTTAACGAATGAAAAAAATAAATAGAATCAACAACGAACAAAGATTGATTGTTTGACCGCAATCTAATCTAAAAATACAAAGAGGTATCACAATGATTATTGTACCATTAGGTGTCGGTTCTGCTACACCAACGGCTACGCGTCACCTTTCATCAGTAGCTGTATGGAGAGAAGGCAGCGTTTACTTATTTGATTGTGGGGAAAATGCACAAATGAGGATGCTGCAAGGTGGATTAAAACGTTCACAAATCGATTGTATCTTTATCTCGCATTTTGACACAGATCACTATTCAGGGCTTATCGGTTTACTTTCAACGCTTCAGCTACAGCGAAGAGATCGTGAATTAACCATTGTTGGCCCAGAAGGGATAAAGAAATTTGTAGAATGGAATTTTGATTTTGCGAACATAGATATCAACTACCCGCTCAACTTTGTTGAGGTTGAAGAAGGTTTTGAAGAAGAGCGTGTTGTTGATGAAGATGAGTTCTATGTTGAAGCACGCCCGCTTAATCATACCAAATTCTGTATGGGGTATCGGTTCCAGGAGAAGGATAAACCCGGAAAAGTTGATGCTGAAAAGGCACAAGAACAAGGCATTAGCGAAGATTGGCAATACAAAGAATTAAAAGCTGGCAACGATGTTGAACTCGATGACGGTACGGTTGTGAAATCAGCAGATATTGTCGGTCATCCCCGTCCCGGTGATAGCTTTGCCTACATTACGGATACCAAATATTGTCCTAATTCTGTGAAATTGGGTATGAATACCAATGTCCTTTTCCATGAGGCTACATTTAGCGAAAGCTTGTCTGAAAAAGCTGAGGAAACGGGCCATTCTACCGCGAAAGATGCGGCGCGGGTTGCAAACGAAGCTAAAACAAAGCTATTGGTAATTACACATTTCTCAGCCCGTTACACCAATGAATATGTTCTGCTTCGCGAAGCTCGCGATGATTTCTTTCCAACTTGGGTTGCCACTGAATTACGACCGATCTTTACTGATCCGGCTCATGAAAAGGGAATTATACAGCCTAAGGTTTATTTGAAGGAGATCAACCAAAACAAAAATAACGGCGACAATAATAGTGGTAATGGCAGATCTTCCTCTTCGGATAAAAAGAAGCGCGGTCGAAAAAAGAAAAAGCGATTCCGAAAACGGAAAAACTATTCGGGGAAAGGAAAAAAATCCCGAAGTAAGTACAGCAAAAGCAGTGATAGTGATTCCGGAAATAAGAAAAAACGCAGAACAAAAAGCAGAAGTAAGAAGGATAAAAACAATAATAATGGAGGTAACAATAGTAATCAGCGTCAGCCTAAGCAGATTACTCCGCGTACCCCATTTGATGATTTCGACCGTTTCTAAACAACCTGTAGTGTGAGCAATTCAACAACTGATAAAGCCGTCGATTCTGATCTTCTTCGGCGGCTTTATCAATTTATTCGTCCTTATCGATGGTACGTATTACTGGGCATTGCACTTACTTTGAGTGCGGCCTTCATGGGAACGGTACGTCCCAAACTTACCCAAATCGCCGTTGATGAATACATTCGCAATAAGGATTTCCAGGGGTTACTTTGGATCGTATTATTGCTTGTAGGGGCTCTGGTCGGTGAGTTTTTACTGCTCGTTGCTAATACTTATTTAACTCGTTGGTTTGGACAGGGAACACTGTTTAATTTGCGTAATGCCGTGTTTCAAAAGATTCAGTCGCTACATGTGCAGTTCTTTGATAAAAATCCCATCGGCCGCTTGATTACTCGTACCACCAGCGATATCGAAGCGCTGAGTGATCTTTTAAGTGATGGAGTAGTCAATATCATCGGGGACATGTTTCGCATTTTCTTTATCCTGTATTTTATGTTCAGCATGAGCTGGGAGCTGTCCTTGGTTGCAATCTCAGTATTACCCATCTTGTTTTATGCTACCTTTGTTTTCAAAGCAAAGGTGCGGGTTTCATTTCTTAATGTTCGTGATCAGATATCCCGATTAAATTCTTTTGTTCAGGAGCATATCAATGGCATGGACATCGTCCAGCTCTTTAACAAAGAGGAACGGGAGCGTGAGAAATTTAAGGATATCAATGCTGCTCATCGCGATGCCTATATCGAAACGATTTTTTACTTTGCCATCTTCTGGCCACTGGTAGAAATTATTGCCAGCCTGGCAATGGCTTTGGTGATTTGGTATGGCGGTGGTCGTGCCTTAATGGGGCAGGTAACCTTTGGAATTTTGCTGGCTTTTGTGCAATACGTGCGAGATTTCTTTCGGCCAATACAGGGACTTTCAGAAAAGTTTAACACCCTGCAATCAGCACTGGCATCATCAGAACGAATTTTTAATGTGTTGGATACCGAGAATAAGATCACCGATCCCGATGACCCGGAACATATTAGCGAGGTTCAAGGTGGAATCGAGTTTGAAAATGTGTGGTTTGGTTATAACAAAGAGGAGACGGTATTAAAAGATGTTTCCTTTAAGGCCAAGCCGGGAAAGACCATCGCTTTTGTAGGGGCAACCGGGGCCGGAAAATCAACGATCATTAATTTGCTGCTTCGGTATTATGATATTGATGAAGGAGCTATAAAAATTGATGGAAAAGATATCAGAGATCTGACTTTGCAAGAACTGCGCTCTAATTTTGCGTTGGTATTGCAGGATAATGCGCTTTTCTCTGGCAGTATCATGGAAAATATCACACTTGGGAATCCCAAGATATCAAAAGAAGAAGTTATTGCTACTTCTCGCGAAATTGGGGCTGATGCATTTATCAATAAGCTTCCCAATGGATATAATTATGAGCTTAGTGAGCGAGGAAAATCTATATCGATGGGACAGCGACAACTCATCTGCTTTATTCGTGCGATGGTTTATGATCCCAATATTCTAATTCTTGACGAAGCGACATCCAGCGTAGATTCTGAGACGGAAGAGACGGTAAATAAGGCGTTTAAAAAGTTAATGGAAGGGCGAACCTCTATTGTGATTGCTCACCGTTTGTCAACCATACAAGGTGCTGATAAAATATTAGTCATGCATAAAGGGGAGATTAGAGAGCGAGGAACGCACAGTAAGCTGGTTGAAAAGGAAGAGGGAATTTATCGTAAGCTTTATGAATTGCAATATAAAGATGAGTTGCTGCCGACAGTGAAATCGGAATAGCAATCACTGATTTAAGGTTTTGAGAACTTCTACAAACTGATCAATTTCAGTTTCGGTATTGTAATAATGGACCGATACTCTAATAAGTGTAGAGAGATTTCTTTCCTTCATATCTAACAGCGTACTGCTTTTTGATGAAGTACTGACGTTGATCCCCTTTTCAGAAAAATAATTTTTTACTTCCTGGGCAGATACCGAATCCACGGTGAAAGAAACAATACCTCCTTTAATGTTCCCTATATCGTGAAGGGTTACCCCGGGTAATTCTGACAGTTCCCAGCGCAAATTTTCTGCCAGCTTGGTGATACGTTTCCAGATTTGCCAGATCCCAATGTCACTCGCATATTCTACGGCTTTTTTTAATCCAATAATTCCGGCATAATTCATTTCCCAGTTCTCAAACCTTCGTGCATCGCTACGGATTTCATAGTCGTTTTCCGATGTCCATTCGGCCGCATGCAGATCAATAAAAGGAGGGAGGAGCTTTTCAATTTTATCACTTGTAACGTATAAAAAACCGGTACCCCGAGGACCACGTAGATATTTTCGTCCAGTCGCCGACAGCATATCACATCCGATTTTTTGAACGTCAACAGGATATTGGCCAACCGACTGACAGGCATCCACTAAATAGTAACAGTCGTGGTTTTGAGTAATGTTACCAATTTCTTCAACGGGATTAACGAGTCCACTGTTGGTGGGCATGTGGGTGATGCTTACAAGCTTGACGTTATCATCCATCATGTTTTTGAGTGCGCTTACCGACGTTTGACCCTGTTCGTCATTGGGAATAACCTCAATTTTGATAGCTATTTGCTCCTTAAGTCTTAAGTAGGCAAGATAATTACTTGCATATTCAGATTTTGAAATCAGAATTCGATCTCCTGTGCTAAAATCAATCGAAAAGAAAGCCATGTTCCAGGCAGCTGTTGCATTTTCAAGCAGGGCAATTTCGTCAGGGTGAGCTTTGATGAATTTTGCAATAGTAGTATAGGTCTGTTCAATAGATTTCCTGTTTTTATGAGCCGTCTCGTATCCTCCATGCGAGGATTCCTCATGGAGGTACCTTATAATACTCTCCGAAACAACATGCGGCATTAGTGAAGCACCGGCATTATTGAGATGGATGACATTTTGAGTACCGGGAGTATCTTTTCTAATTCTCTCAATATTCATAACAGAGTATTATTACTAACTAAGTGATCTACGTTTTGGATTTGATTGAAGTTGTCCATAAAAAAACAGGAAGGGAGATATATACTGAAAGGGTGGGGCAAATAAAAAAGGCGATGTTATACACATCGCCTTTTAATAGTAAGATAAATAAATGTTTAGTTTCCAAATCGTTTTAGAAACTCATCGTAGGCTTCTAATGCAGCCTCATCTTCGCCCATTTCATCGAGTGTTTCAGCTCGTACGATCATGGCTTTCTGTAGATAATCCTGATGCTTATTGGAATCTTTGAATCTGCTAATAAGCTCTGCACTGGCATCGAGCAGCATAGACGTGTCATCTTCATCAAGTATCAGATCGAATCTTCTGCAATGAATTTCATCGATTTTCTCTTTCATAAGCAGTTCAGAATTCGAGTCTAATCTATCAATAATAGTATTGTAAAGTGGCAGTAGCTCATCAGAAGCAGCATTTTTCTTTTCTAATATATTAGCCTTGAAGAGCATTGCTCGTGAAGCCTGCTCATAGAACTCCTCGTTATTTGACTCTTTGAAACGACTGATTACTGAATTCAAAGCTGGCAGGGCATCATCATGTTTGTCAAGCTTTAAGAATGCTATGGCTCGGCGGATAACAGCACGTTCTACAGACTCTTTAAAGTCAGTATTTTCCTCATTGTCGTACCGATCAATAATTTCTTCAAGTGTTGGAACAAGCTCTTCCCATCGCTTCATCTTGTGGAGTAAATCTGATTTTCGAAGCAATGCTTTTTTTACGAATTGATGTTCCTTGGTCACATTTGGCATAGCGTTAGTTGATTTCGTTGCTTGAGACATAGGTAATTCAAGATCAATGGGAGGAATGTCAGCATTTTCATTTTCCATAGTTGTTTCAGAGTCAGAGGAGGTTGAATCGGATTCATGATCTGATTGTTCGTCTTTATCAAGATTTATATCGTCCCCGTCTTCCAGATCATTACTATTGTCAATATCTGTGGAATCTTTTTCCTCTACATCCTCAAGAGTTTCAGAAAGTTCTTCGGATGCAGAATTTTGTTCGTTTTTCTCTTTGGTTTCAGTAGACATATCAGTTTCCTCCTCAATGTTTGTAACAAATTCCTGAATAGATGGATCTTCTTCTTGATTTTTGTTTTCAGGAGAGTTTTGCGATTGGTTGTTTGGAACTTTAAAAGAATCCTCTTTTGAATCTGATGATTCAAAACTGCTTAAGAAATCATCGATATTATTTTCACTTATCTCTTCTCTTTTAACCTGTTGGTCGTTATTGTCGCTCTCGGTGTGATTCTTGGTATGTTCACTGCCATTATTTTTACCACTATTCTCAGTTGCTTCCACTGATGCAACTTCTGCAGCAACTTTGTCTTCATTTACTCCACCATATAAAACTTCGTCAATAGTAGATACCCCAACATGAGAGACAATTTTTTCAAATGTACCCGATATGTACTTAATGATAAGGTCTGTTTTTTTGTCTTGAAAATAGTTTTCAAAAACCTCTTTAATTTTTCCCGGTGGCTGTTGATGAATATCGGGATGCTCATCAAAAATTCCTTCGTAGGCAGTAACAAGACCTTTCGCTAATGCAGTTTTTGTGGTCTCAGGGTTTTTAAATTCTTCAAAGTATTTCCCTGGTCTACCATCGTTATCGATGATAGAAAAATCCTTTAAAATCCGTATTACCAACAGATCATTAGGATCAGAGTACTCAAGGCGTTCCAAAAGATCGCTATTAACTACGATATCATCGTCATCGTAGTTAACCAATGTTTCTATAATTGGTGCGAAGTTCTTTGTGTTCACTAAAAAAGCTTCTGATACCTTCATGAAATTAATTAGTTGGATTTTCTTTAGATGTATTTTCTTAAATTCCCAGCAGAACCACTAATTAAAAACTATTAATAAAGGCCTTTTAGAGTTAGAATTTTGTAATAGAAAAAAAGTAATTACAAAGAAGCATTTGCAAATGCTTTATCAAAGGCGCTTTCTAAACTCTCTTTTAGTAATGGTTTTGTTAAATAGGCCACAAAATCTGTTTCTTTAGCCCGTTCAAGGTCCTTTGGATCCTCTGAAGAGGTGATGTAGATTAACTTTACATCGCGATGTTTATTGATTTCTTTGGCTGCTTCTATACCGTCAACGTCATCAGCAAGATTAATATCCATTAAAATAAGATCAACTGCCCCTATACGTAGTGCCGATTCGATAGCTTGGGAACCTTTGGAGCTGGAACCAATAACAGTATGTCCCATTTGATTAATAATCCGTTCGAGGACTATCTGTTGAATACTGTCATCTTCTACAATCAGTACTTTCTTAGATTGTAATTGGGTATCTTGGGCCATATATACTTTTGGAGCTATTTTGCAAATTGGAGTGATATTATTTGGCTTAGTATGCAAAATTCGCACTAACTTTACAATTAGAAGCTTGAATTTTTACTTATAATCGCCCAAATAGCTAAGTATCCAATGTATTAATAAATATATTATTTATAACTAAATAAAAAGACAGGATACACAAATAGTATATCCTGTCTTTGAAAAAAGTGTGCTTGGTACAGCTTTAAAGAAAGAGTAAACTATTCTTCAACAGCCATATCCATTTTTGCCATGGCATTGGCTTTGTTTCGAACCAGTGCAAATTCAAGAGTGTGTTCGTTCCAATTAGAGATATTTCGGAATATTTTTTTGGCATCCTCACTCATTCCAGACTTTTGGTAGCTCATTCCCAGATAAAACTGCCCGTATATATCGTTGGAATCACTTTTCTTGAGTTCCTGTACAGCTTTGGTAAAATCATTCTGCTCATAAGCTACAATTCCGCTAAGCATATGATACATATCCATTTCATTTTTATTGTCTGATTGTACAGCATATTCACGGATTTTTTCTACATTGGCATTAGCTTTGTCGAAATCTTGTTGTTTGGTGGCTTTTAAAACTTCATTGCGCAGTGATAAAAGTTCCAAATCATGTTTTCTGTTTTCAGTTAGTTCATTATTTGCCATAATATTTTTGCAGGCATTTAAACTCTTTTCAGCTTCTTCGATATCACCCTTTTCAAGATTGATAAAAGCCTTTATCTGATAAAGCGTAGCCGCATTTTCAGAAAGCGATTCCTGCTCAGCCCATTTAATGGCCGCATCTGTTTCTCTGAGAGCTTGATCAAAATTATCTTCATACAAATAGGTATTGGCTAAAGCCTGATGCATGAATACTTTGTTACTGACAGAAGGGGCTATGGCGATAGCTTCTTTGTAGGCTTGTCGGCCATCCTCATACAGTCCTTTAAAGACCAGATTATTCCCAATTTTTTGTTGTGAGAAGTAAAAATTAGGATTCAATTCCAGGGCCCTGTTATAATGTTCAATTGCTAAATCATATTCTCCCATTTTAGTGTATAAGTCGGCTATGGAATCGTGCGGATTTGCCTCTTCGGGCAGTAAGCTTACATAAGTATTAAAAGATCTTTCTGCCTTTTCGTAATCGCCCATATCCTTATAGAGATATCCGAGATTATTATATGCAGGAGCAAATTGATCATCCAGGTCAATCACCTTATATAATTCTTTCTCAGCTTCTTTGGGCATATTTGAGCTTTGGTAGTAATTGGCAAGTTGATGATGCAGACGCTTATCATTGGGATATTGTTCTATGGCATCTTTTACCAATGAAATAGCTTGCATTGGCCTATTTTGAGCATTGGCGTTGACGGCTTCAATAAGTAGGCGTTCGCCCTCAGAAACCTGATCTTTGTTATTCAATGCTATTGTAATATGTCGATCAAAGTCTTTATCGGATGTTGCCACGATGGCTCGATAAATGTGAGCAAGGGCAAAATCAGGATCATTTTGCAGTGCCTTGTCAAACACATCACGAGCTTCATCAAATCTGATATTGTCGAAGAGCGTTCTTCCCTCAACAAACAATGTTTTAGCATCATTGCTGGTAGTTGTTACCGGTATTTCCTGGGCTAAAGCAGGGGGTGCAATCACCACCAATACTGCAAGCATTGATACAACTGCATACGTGATAAATAAATATATTTTTTTCATACAAACCTCGATAATTGATTGAGTAATATGGCCATGTAATTTTGGCCGTTCCATTTTAACTACCGGATTTGAAATAGGTTCCTAAAGTAAATAAAAACAGGCGGTTAAACAGCAAAGTGCTAGTGGGCAGTCTTATTTTTGAGTATTAGAAAATGTTTAATTAATAAAACTTAAACGACAGTGAGTCCTAAAAATGATACCTTAGGGTTTACTAATACTCTTGAAAGCTATAACTGCAGACTTGAAGTTAAATTTATTACCCTAAGCCTTTTAGAATTTGATGCAGGATACCAAAATATTTATTGTAGATGATTCCCCCATCCAGCTCATTCTGCTGGAAAAAGTGTTGCAGCGCGAGGGGTTTATTGTTGAAGCGTTCAGTAACGGACCTGATTTGATTGAAGGTATTTCAATTGAAAAACCTGATTTGATTATTTCTGATATCCACATGCCCGAACTAAACGGCTTTGAGCTGATCGAAGAGGTAAGGCGTTTTCCAAAAGGAGAAAAGATACCATGCTCTCTGATTTCCTCTAAAGCCGATAGGGTGATCCGTAAAAAAGTAGATGCTATAGGGGCTGATGCTTTTATAAAAAAACCTTTTGAGTTCGAATCATTAATGGCTGTAATTAAAGACCTATTGAAAGGGAGTAATATAATCAGTCAGAGAGCTTTTTTGTGACGAATGCCATAGCAATAGTTTTACTTCTTTTCTACTTTCATTCACCCACTTGAATAAGTATAAAACAAAGAGTAAAACGGGGCTAGCCTTTTGCCATTCCTGATATGATCACTATTCTCAATGAAGTTACGAACGCTTAGACTGCAGGGTGATACCGGGAGAAACTTTAGCAATTATTATTGATTCAGACTTTGGGAAGGGAACAGTAAAATACTCTCAAAAAACTGTAAATTTGGTTGTAGAAATAGATGCTTATCTCTTATATTCACTCACCTTTGATTAATGCCTGAGTGGCGGAATTGGTAGACGCGCCGGATTCAAAATCCGGTGGCCATTGCGGTCGTGGGGGTTCGAGTCCCCCCTCAGGTACACTTCATTCCTTAAATGGCAAACAGTTCGCTTATGAAGCCCCAAAAGTTTTTTGCTTACGCCGCACTCATTATCGTTATTGCCGGTGGTGCTATCTGGTACATTATAAATGATTATTATAATCGTCAGGATAATGGATCTTCTGTCGATGTAGTCATGTATAAAAATGAGGGTTGCCAGTGCTGTGATAAATGGGCTGCATACATGCAGGGCAATGGATATAGTGTTAAATCAGTTAATTCCCCCAATCTATATACAGTGAAAGCTGATCAGGGGATACCGCAAAATATGGGCGCCTGTCACACGGCGGTTGTGGATGATTACGTAGTTGAAGGTCATGTGCCGGCCCAAGATATACGACGGCTCTTAAAAGAAAAACCTGATGCTCGCGGATTGGTGGTTCCCGGCATGCCCGCCAGCTCTCCCGGGATGAATACAAAGCCCAATGAGCCTTACAAAGTGTATCTGCTAAAAAAGGATGGCAGTACCGAACTGTTTGCTCAGCATTGAGTAAAAGTAAGCCCTTTATGATGAAGAACTTCTTTGTCAGTTTCGGACTCATATTTGTTTTATCTGCTTTCATGTTTTGGGGATGTAATTCCGAAAGCGAATCAGAAAAAGAGGATGGGCCCACGCAGCCGCTCGAACAGCTTGATCCCGCATCGGCACAATTATATCCCGCACAACGAGAAGCAAAAGCACGGGAATTCGAAGTTACTTTACTAAATGGTGAGACATTTACTCTTTCGGATTACCAAGGACAGGTGGTGCTGTTAAATATTTGGGCAACTTGGTGTGCGCCTTGTCGTGAGGAAACCCCCGATCTGCAGGAGCTATACGAAAAGTATAAAGAGGATGGATTTATGATTTTGGGGGTATCTATTGATGAGCAGGGAGAATCGGTGGTACGTCCGTTTATTGAAAAGTATGGGGTATCCTATCCAATTGTGATAGATGACGGTACAATTATGGACAAGTACGGCCCCACAATGGGCATTCCAACAACGTACATCATCGATAAAGAAGGGAACCTTCAATATTTTGCGGTAGGAGCTCTGACCAATAAAGAGTTGGAACCCAGGCTTAAGACCCTTCTTTCAGAATAGCATAGCCGGGTAATTATTGGTGAGATCTATAATGCAGGTGTAATGCCCATCTCGCGCTAATATGATGGTACTTTTACGAGCCTTGTTGTGTTTTGCCGTGATCTTTGGCCGGCAAGTGACCAGTATATGAAATACTCTGATCGATAAATTTTTGAAGTGCTTTGGTATGAGAATATACCTTTTCTTCAATCATCACAAAATCATCATATAATCCTTTATCCGGTAGGTACTTCCTGATGCCGGGACGATCTACAAGAGAAGAGGCCAGCCGCTCTCCAATTCTTGCGATTAGCAGATCCTCATAAATTCCCAAGCACATATTACCGTTAATCAGATATCCAACCCCGCCACCTTGTTTTCTCTTTTCAAGCTCTTCGTTTGCAATCAGGTGGTGATCCAGTAAATCTTCCAGCTTTTCATTGTACTCAGCCACGACAGTTAGATTAATTGAGAATAATATTTATTCGCTCAAGATGGTCAGCCAACACTTTATTTTCAAGATGATCAATTTTCTTTTCTATATCCAATGGAACAGAAGCATCTGGAATTTGCAAAGATTTTTTATAGATGATAAGCGCCTGCCCCATTGATTTTTGAGAACGCTTGAATGATTCCTCAAATAGCAGTTTGCCTTGCTCAACAAGGAGGTCTGCTACAGCTATAGCCAACTCAGATTCGAAGCTGTCATTATGAATAAAAAGATCAAGTGTTTCCTCAAAGTCAAGCTGGTGAAATGCCTTGGGATGATCTTTAGTGAGTTTCGTTAATGCATTTTGGATTTCTTTTACTGCCTCTTGATACTGATTTTGATTCTTTTTAAAGATAATCTGCTGCAACAATTGAGTAAGGATTTGAATCTGACGCATCAAGAAATCCTTTTCATGCAGAGGCATAAGATCCTAGGTTAAGTTCTGCGTTTTCTTTCGCGAAGTTTCGGCCATCTCTTTGTGATAATCAGATAACTTATCAGCAAGTTCACTATCCTCTGTACTCAACATGCGAATGGCGAGTAGGGCAGCATTACCTGCTTTGCCAATGGCTACTGTGGCTACCGGCACTCCCGGCGGCATCTGCACAATAGAATACAGGCTGTCGAGTCCACTAAGTGTACTGGTTTTTACGGGTACGCCAATAACAGGCAGTGTGGTATGGGCAGCGGTCATTCCCGGAAGATGCGCAGCACCACCTGCTCCTGCAATAATGACTTTAATACCTCGCTCTCGGGCCGACTTACCGTAATCTGCCATATCATTGGGAGTACGATGGGCTGAAACCACTTTTTTTTCGTAGGGGATGTCAAATTCGTCTAAAATATCACAGGCAGCTTTCATCGTAGGCCAGTCACTGTCGCTGCCCATGATTACTCCAACGGTTGGCTGCTTCTCGCTCATAATTAAATAAGTAAGTTAAATATTACAGTTCTGATAAAACCGAAAATCATTAAATATCTTATGGGAAACAAATATTTAGTGTAGAATACTTAAACGAAAGGCAATGATGGAGTGATCGAATTAAGTTTAGTTAATATTCATGTATTTAGTGGTAATTTTTTTTAATGTTAGCTCAAAAGAGTGAAACTAAAGTTGGGAGCAATAATATTTTGGGGCTAATACCTTTAAGGAGTGGCAATAGAAAAAGTTTAGCTGGGTACTTGTTCACGGTCTTGATGACAGGGGTGACTTTACTTTGTCTCATTCAAAATAGTTGGGCTCAAAGCGGACGTTCGGATGTTCTGGATGAGTTGATCGTACATATTGATTCGGCATTATCCCAAAAAGCCGGGTATGTTCAGATGCCAGACAATAAAGCTGATATTCAGGATCTTGATTCGTTATTTTATTATAGAAACTTTGCTACCGGGGATAAGTATGCATCCGCGAATATGTTAGAAAATAAGCGTCAGCGTATTCGAAACGATTGGGGAGTAAATTTGCAGGCCGGCTATTTGCAAAATTTTGATCAGGGAGTCTTCGATTCCGAAGGTATCTTTTACAACAGTCGTTACCAGTTGGGAGTTAAGTGGGATGTATTGAGTAATGGGTGGCAAGAGAATCAACTAAAGGCAAAACAGCTGCAGAGAGAAATTAAAATTGAAAATTTTGAACAGCACGAAGCTAATAGGGAACAGCATTATCAAGTTCTACGTGAACAGTTGCTTTCTTTGGTCATGCAAGAGCAAAAAAAGATCAAAAAACGATACAAAGAACTTCTCACCATAAAAAAGAATGAACTAAAGACTCTTTATGATTTAGGATATAAATCATGGGACGAAGTGCTGGAAATTTCATCCAGACTCTCGGAAACGGATATGGTGTTGGATACAGATGTTAAATTAGATTCTTTAGACGGCAAATGGCGAGTACATAAAAATGAAGTTTTGCCGGTTCTTTCCGTGGATTATGAAAAGTTAAGAAAAGAAGTTGCCCAGAAACCTATACGTGAAAAAACAGACTCGTTACGTCTGAAAAATACGCAAGATGAGTATCGCCGCTGGAGAGATATTTCTTTGTCGGCAAATGTAAACTACAACTATTATGATCGCTCGGGGCAACAGCTGCCCCTTACCAACGCTCAAGATCGAGAGTATTTCTCATTTGCTGTAAATCTTTCGGTTCCCCTTACAGTTTTTAAAGAAGGGAATGAAGAATTCAAAGAAGCGCAGCGTCAAGAAATTGCATATGAAAATAAGCGACAGGATTTTGCTGAGCATAACATGCTCAGGCAGCATTTCAGGGAATATCAGGAACTGAAAAATCAGTATGCTAATACGTATTACACGTACCAACGGCAATTACAACGTATAGAACAAAAACAAACGGAACAGCAAAACGGCAACCAGGAATATGATTCTTCGGAGTTATTAAATTTGTATTTGTCGCAAGTTGAGGCCATTTGGCAATTGACCCAGACGAAAGAAAAAATCTACGAAAAGCTTATTCGCCTCAGCAGGTTTGCACCGTATTCTCCGTTATCCAGCTATGCCAGCGTTTGGACTCCCCCAAAGTTAGCACAAAAAAACAATTCTTCCTCCACGGTATATATGTGGTCCGGTACGTTTGAGAACTATAAAAATCCGTTATTACTGGATTATATGTCTGCCCGAAACTTCGATACCATTTTGCTTTCTCCGGGACCGGATATGATATCCGTATCAGATAAATTGTCGTCCTTTATCAGAAGCGCCAAAGCAATAGGGGTTTCCGTAGATTTAATGAAAGGTAGCAACGTATTAATCAAAGAGGAAAACTGGGATAGCATTCACGATTTTGCTAAAAATGCACGTGCTTTCAATGCCAAAGGCATCCATTTGGATGTAGAACCGCATACCTTTGATGATTGGTCCGATAAAAGGGAGAATTACCTTAAACAATACACCCGCATGGTTAAATATGCCAAAAGGGTTACTGAAAGATATAGCTTGTCTTTGTCGATTTCTGTACCTGTGTTTTATGACGATATTCTGCCGGAACTTTATCTGCTGGTTGACAAGCTTTACGTAATGGCATATAACATATCAACGATGCCACAGCTGAAGAAGCGATTGTCCAAAGAACTACAGTTTACCGGTGAACATAGTAATGACAGAGAAAAGCTCGTGGTTGCACTACGTCCCGATGATTTTGTATCCCAAACGCAAATGGAAGACTTTATTGCACAATTAAATCAGCAATATGGCAAGTTGTCTTTTGCTGTTCATGATTTTGAAACACTGATTGGCTTAAACTGAAAAATGATATGAAAAGCGAATATTTTAGATCAAAACCATCGAAAATTCGTGGTACTCGGGAAAAGGAGATGGCAGAGTCGATCAACTGGGATCGGGTCGTTTATCTTTCCATTATTGGATTTGTCATGATTGTACTGGCGTATTTCCTATTTGATTATTTCATGATTATTGAGGGGCAGGGCAGGGTGGTTGCCAACCGCGTAGAGGTACGGTTTCCTGTTGATGTTAGGATTACAGAAATGTTTGTAGAGGAAGGAGATTCCGTTCGCTCCAACGAGCCTTTGTTTTCTTTTGCGATTATTCATCAATCGCAAAGCCCGCAACAAAATCGTGATGAAAGACGCCGCCTGGAAGAAAAAATTATGAATGTGCAGGGAGATATTGATCAGGAAGAAATTTCTTACCAGAACTCTATAGAGCAATTAGAGTACTACAAAAATCAAAAAGAACTGGTTCAGAAAGAGATACGCCTTGGTGTTAGCAGCTTGAATGATTTGCGGAATATTGAAAATAAAATTATGAGCTTAAAACAGGATACTTCTCTTGCTTCCTCAAAATTAAAGCACCTGCGTCAGCAAAAAGCAACGTTGGCAAAATGGAGAAAAGCTCCCGAAATTTATAATACGTTTGCAGGTCTCGAAATGGAAGGAGAAGCCAGTATTGACCAGACAGCCGGGGGAACTGAAATATTGAGAAAGTTTACGACGCCACAGGGAGGTGTGGTAGAAAGAATTGACAAAAATGTATCGGAGCTGGCTATGCGTTCGGAATCTATAGTAACACTAAGGCGGAAAAGTGAAGAGATTTTTATACGGGCGATATTTCAACGAAGTAGCCGGCAGTATTTGCAAAATGGCGATACACTAAAAGTAAATTTTGACGGTGATATTGACAGTTACGGAGTAATCACCGGTTTCGATACGCCTCAGCTATCCAACTGGCAGTCGCTTGCAATCGGTGAGCTTGGCAATATCAATAAATACATAGTTGTGAAATTAAAACCGGTTAATAAAAAGGCCTTCTCGATATGGGAGGAGAACAGCAATTTGGGCGTGACAGTACGCAAGGTAATCCTTTAGAAAAAAAAGATGTTATGAAAGAGAATTTTGCTCAAAAAATATCGCATGAAGACCTTGTATTTATGAAGATACAAGATCGATCACCGCTGTATTTGCCACAGCTTAAATCGTTTGATGCGGTCATTATTGAATATTCCAACCAGTTGGCTACCGAAGAGATCGTTAAGAAAATCCGTTGTCATAACATGGAATCGGTATACTTGATCCCAATATTTATTTACAAAATTTATGAGGAAGAGTCGGATAGCCGAAATCCGCTGATTGATGGCACCATACACTCCTTGAATAGCCTGGGGAAAGTGGCAGAGGTAACACGGAAGATCAATAACAAATTAACTACGTAAGAATATCCGGAGAAAGCTATGACTCTTAATTGTATTATAGTAGATGACGAAAAGACCTCACGGGTAGCAATGTCATCGCTCGTTGACCACAGCGATAGTCTTAATTTAGTGGGTATCGCAGAAAGCGGAGAGCAGGCGCTAGAATTGCTTGAAGAAAAACAGGTGGACCTTATTTTTCTGGATGTGATGATGCCTTCGATGTCGGGATTCGAATTTTTGGATGAGATCGAAGATAATAACAACGTTAAGGTAATTTTAGTAACCGGGAAGAAAGATTTTGCCGTAAAAGCTTTTGATTATGCGATATCTGATTATCTAGTAAAACCGGTATCTCGTAATCGTTTTAAAGAGTCAGTGCAGCGCATACGAAAATCTGTCTCTGTTCAGTCAGATTCGGATTTTCCCAGCAACCTCCTGCTTCTCAAGCTGATCCGTTTTATGCACTCCCGGGATATCAGCTTTTTAGAGCCGGTTCCATCGCGTAAAAGTTTATTGGGATATAGTTATGCTATGCTTACCGAAAATCTGGACTTTGCTAATGAGGCCGATGCGCTTGATATCCTCGAAGAGGCAGAGAAAAATGAAATTATTACAGGCAAGTTTGTGGATACCATCTACTTGTGTAATTCCTGTTCTAACAGTTATTTGAATATCAGGGAGGTGTGTCCGAACTGTGATTCATCTCACTTGGTTTCTCACGATCTGATACATCATTTCTCTTGTGCATATATGGGGGAAATTAGTGAATTCAAGGCTGCCGGGTATGGTGAAACACTTATATGTCCTAAATGTGAAAAAAAGTTGAAACACATTGGGGTGGATTATGATAAACCGGCAGCAATATTTAACTGCCGAGGATGCGCCCATTCTTTTCAGGATCCGTTGATACGCGCCAAATGTTTAAATTGCGGTGCCGATCAAAAAGTCGAGCATTTGGTAAAAAAGGAGATAAAAAAGTATCACCTTACGGCCAAGGGCAAGGATATGGCCGAGGGTAATCACTACGTGAAAATAAGCAAGAATAGTGAACAAATGCCTGATGAAGGTGAGAGTACCGAATACTTTATCCGTGCGCTGAAAAATGAAATTAAACGCAAAAGTATTGCAGAATTTGATAGCTCCGTAGGTATGTTTCGATTATGGAATATCCCAGAGCTTTATCAGCGTATAGGAAATGTTGCCAAGCGCGACTTGCAAAAAGAGCTGCAACAAATATTATCCAACGATTTGGCCCCGGGTGATGAAATTACGTTTTGGGATTACGAAACCATTTTAATGCTTTTTCCAGAGCAAAGGAAAGAAGAGGTTGAAAGTGTAATGGATGAGATGGGAGAACGCATGAAGGAGTTGATCAAAGATAATTTTGATGACTTTGAATTGGAGTTGAGGATGGCTGTTTTAAGGGTTAAAGAAGATATCAGTTATGAATGGACCATCAACGAACTGCTCGAAAAAACATCGAAATCAAATGTATAGGCGATGTTAGAATTTATAGAATTTTGGCATAACGAGGGAACCAGGGGCTTTGTGCGCATATTCTGGTTCTACTTTATTTTCGAGCTTCCCCGGTATATCCTGCTCGACTATTCCGTACTTATGATTACATTTATAAAGAATAAAACAGGGTGGAAAGATTATTCAATAGCAAAGCAGCGATTTTGGAGTGAGCGGCCGTTTGTATCCATTATTGTACCGGGTAAGGACGAGGGAGAAAATTATTACCAGCTTGTTTCATCGTTGAAGGAACAATCATATCAGAACTTTGAAGTGATTGTGGTAGATGACGGATCGGATGATAACACACCTATTATTGGACGTAATCTTGAGCGCAGCGGGGAAATTGATCTTTTTCTCAGAAATGAAGAACGTGGGGGGAAAGCCTCTGCGGCCAACTTGGCCCTACAATATTGTAAGGGTGATTATGTGATTCACGCCGACGCTGATTGCTCCTTTAATCAAGATGCCATTGAGCAAATTATGATTCCTTTCTACCTTAATGAAAATACGGGTGCGGTCGGAGGAAACCTGATGGTTCGCAACAGCAACGAAAGCCTTTGCACCATCCTGCAATCTATTGAATATTTGATCTATATTTTTGTAGGACGCACGGTGGCTTCATCGCTCGGTATTTTGCGCATTGTTTCGGGCGCCTTCGGTGCTTTCCGCAAAGATGTGTTGCAACGAATAAAGGGATGGGATGTAGGGCCGGGACTGGATGGAGATATTACACTTAAAATACGAAAGCTTGGATATAAGGTTCGCTTCGAGCCTCGTGCGGTGGCTCAAACTACGGTTCCGAGTAACTTTAAGTCACTGGCTCGTCAGCGTCTACGGTGGAGTCGATCACTAATCAGGTTCAGGTTCCGGAAACATCGCAATCTATTTGCACCGTCAAAAAACTTCAACCTGCTCAACTTTTTTACGATTACCGAAAATATAGTGTACGATTTTGTGCTCAACGTGATGTGGTACATCTATATGGTGGACATCATTATGAACTTTACCTCAACGCTGGGTTATGTTATTATCGCAGGTTTTGGTCTTTATACTGTTTCCAAAGCCCTTGAGTTTGTTGTGGTACTCTTGATATCGGATACACGGAAAGACAAATTAAAATACATATTATACTTGCCCGCAATGGTATTATATACGGGCTATTTTATCCGATTTGTACGTACATGGGCTTACATTAAAGAATATTTCTTTCGATCGTCGTATAAGGATCCCTGGAATCCTTATAAAACTTCCAGTGAGGCATTAAAGCTTGAGAAAAAAGTTATGGAGTAACTTAAATTGAATAAAGATTTAAAAATAAACAAAACACACAGAAAAAGGGAGCAGTTATGAAAACACTAAAAATTGTACTTAATGTAACGCTGATAGCCGCTATTTTGGGCTTGTTAGGGTCATGTGATATTCTGAATACTGGTAGCGAAAATAATCAGATCAGTGTCAATAATGATTTGCAGAAACTTAATGAACGGGTTAGTATCGTTAATGAGCCTGTTGCGCTTGATACAACTTCGGGTGAGGCATCTACTGTTACAATGACAAAGAGTAATGATCATACCTTTACTCATGTTGCTACTGTCAGCTCACCGCTTGATGAGAATAGCAATTCCCTGAGTGCAACCAGTATTGAGATAAGTTCCGATAATAAAAAGATCTATGTCTCTTACCATCTCAACGGTAATCCTTATGCAGGAACTATCGATATATTTGATGTTAAGGATGAGTCTAACCCCCAAATAATATCCTCGGTTTATTTCTCTGATACGGATGTGAATGCACTTGAAATCGAAGAGAATGGTAAAACGCTTTGGTACGCGGGCGGACGAGATATCACAAAAACTGATTACAGTGAGGAGACTCAAAAGGGAGCTGTCGTGGGTGAACTGAAAATAGATAAAGATGTTTTTGAGGATTACCGTAAAGAAACGCCGCTACCAAGCTACTCCGGAAATGCTATAGTTGAGGAATCGCAACAGTTGTATGTGGCATCGGGAGCTACCGGAGGGGGATTTTTTGAGCTGAGCAAAGATGATTTGTCGATTATAAATCAATTTGATGTGGATTTTGCCAAATATATAGATAAACGACAGGGTGACATCATTGGCTTAAGTCTGATGAATGGTGAAGAGGCCAAATTTAATATCATGGATTTCAAGAAGGGAGAATTGCACGGTTTTGAAACGAATTTTGAAGTAACTCCTCCAAATGGCAAGAATGTTATTGAGCATCGTGATGCAATTACGTATGGAGCCTTCGGTAACCAGGGCGTAAAAGGGTACAAATTTGATGGAGGCGGAGATCCGTTAGTCTATGAATTTGATCCAACGGGAGAAGATGTGGCTAATGCTGTCAGCTCTGATGGTCAATATGTGTATATAGCCCACGGCACCGATGGACTGTTTATAACAACACGGGCTAAATCACCAAATAAAGAACCTGAGGGGATTTACTCATGGGATAATGACGATCAATCTTCAGCCAATTTTGTTAAAACTGACGGTAAATTTGTTATCCTTGCAAATGGAACTGATGGACTGAAAATACTCAAAAGAGAAAAGTAAGGTCTATTCAGAGTAAATGAGTTTTAAAATTACGGGTGGCTTATTGGTACCCTAAATACGTGTGGCACTGGTAAGTTCAGAAGCTCGGGTATAGGTCTCATTAACTGTTTCTCCCAATAGGGTATAATGTGCCATTTTTCGGCCCACTCGGCTATTGAGTTTGCCATAAACATGGAGGTGTCCGTCACCGGTGCGTAATGCCTTCAATGCATTATCAACTTGGGCGCTGCGTTCATCTGTACCTAACAGATTAACCATTGCTACGGCTGGGGCACGCAATTTTGTAGAGCCCAGCGGGAGGCCCATTACGGCGCGGATGTGGTTTTCAAATTGCGAGGTAATACAGCCTTCAATAGTATAGTGACCTGAATTATGGGGACGAGGAGCAGATTCGTTGAGAAGTAAGTCCCCATTTTTTGTCAGGAAAAACTCGTAGGCAAAAATACCCTTTCCATCGATAGCCTCGGTAGCTTTTAAGGCCATCTGCTGTGCTTCGTGTTGGATGGACTGTGAAACCGGAGCCGGAGATTTGACGCCAACACAGATGTGATTCTCTTGCACGGTTTCGCAGCACGGATAAACAACATGTCCCGTCTCATTTCGGGCTACTTGTACAGCCAGTTCGTGGGTAAAGTCAACGAATGCTTCGGCTACAATATCATGATCATCATGCCCCCCCAAGTTATTGTATGCTTTTTTAGCCTCCTCTATACTACTCACTGTTTCATTACCGTAACCGTCATAACCGCCTTTGGATGATTTAAGTACGTACGGCCAGCCATAGTTTTGGCCGAATGTTTTAAGGTCTGTTACGGTTTTGACAAGTTTATAGGGTGTGACTGGGATCCCCGCGTCTTCAAATGTCCGTTTTTCTATGAGTTTGTTTTCAATCTTTGCAAAACTACTGGGGGATGGAAATATATTGGTCCCACTTTGTTCTTGAGCTTTTCTCAGTACTTTTGAATCTATAAACTCGTTTTCGAGAGTGAGGACATCACATGTTTTGGCAAAATTTGTAAGATCATCCACAGAATCATAGGCTCCGGTACTCGAATACGGTGTCATAAATTGGACGGGCTCGTTTTCATCCCGGTCAGAGAAAACGCCAACTTTAATACCATATCGAAAAGCTTGCAATCCAGACATTCGAGCTAACTGTCCGGCACCAAGAAAACCGAGCTTAAAATTTGCGGATAGAGGATTTTTAGCCATTGATCTATTGTTTTTATAATTCCAAAATTTGACCCGAACTTAATAATTATTCCGTTGGGAATTAAGGAAATTGGTACTGTAATTTGAATATCGTATCAATTCTTAATTTTGCGGAAAGTATCGTATTTTAGTGACCCTTAAAAAAGAAAATTGTTTCCTAAAGAAGTAGCAGATATATGGATATTCAAGCAAAGTTAGAACAGGTAAGAGAACGGTTTGAAGAAGTGACGGCGGCGATGAGTGACCCTTCGGTGTATGATGATCCGGACCGCTATACCGAGCTTACCAAAGAGCATAGTGATTTAAAAGAATTAGTAGAGCTCTACGATAAATGGAAAGAGACAAAAAATCAGATTACTGGAAACAAAGAGCTGATTGAAGAGGGAGATGATGAGGAAATCACTGAAATGGCTGAGCTTGAGCTGGAAGAACTTAAACCACAGCTTGAAGAACTGGAAGAAGCCATTAAGTTTAAGTTAATTCCCAAAGATCCTGATGATTCGAAGAATGTAATTGTTGAATTACGTGCCGGTACCGGCGGTGATGAGGCAGCTATTTTTGTAGGAGATCTTTTTGATATGTATCGGCGCTATGCTGATAAAAAGGGATGGAAACTGAATATTCTTGGGCTTAGCGAATCTACAAAAGGCGGATATAAGGAACTCAATTTTGAGTTGGAAGGCGAAGAGGTATATGGAAAAATGAAATATGAAAGTGGCGTACACCGCGTCCAGCGAGTTCCCGAAACTGAAACTCAAGGACGCGTGCATACTTCTGCTGCTACTGTTGCAGTATTGCCTGAGGCAGAGGAAGTAGATATCGATGTAAATATGTCGGATATCAGGGTAGATACATTCCGCGCAAGTGGAGCAGGGGGGCAGCACGTGAACAAGACTGATTCGGCCGTACGTCTTACCCACGAACCCAGTGGCGTAGTGGTGGAATGCCAGCAAGAGCGATCGCAGCATCAGAATAAGGATAAAGCCATGAAGATGCTGCGTTCAAAGCTGTATGAAAAAGAAGAAGAGAAACTTCGTAAAGAGCGGGAAGAGGAACGGAATAGTCAAATTTCAACGGGTGATCGTAGTGCCAAAATTCGAACGTATAATTTTCCACAGAGTCGCCTGACCGATCACCGCATAAATTTAACGCTGTATAACCTCGAAGATATCATGAAGGGAGAAATTGAAGAGGTGATTGAAGCGTTGCGCGTACAGGATAATCTTGATAAATTAAATGCTGTAATGGAGGAGGGATAGTTATTGGTTATCAGTTATCAGGGGAGAATTCCCCCAATAACTAATAACAGATAATCAATGACTAACTAATTACACTTTAGGACCAGCCTTAATAAGTTCTTGACTTGCCTCTTCTTCAAACTGCTGGAAGTTTTCGGCAAACATCGCTGCCAATTCCTCAGCTTTATCGTCGTAGGCTACCTTATCACTCCAGGTATTACGTGGGGTTAGTATTTCTGAAGGAATGCCATCCACTTCATTAGGAATAGCCAACCCAAATACTGGGTCTATATCGAAGGTGGTGTCATCGAGGTTACCATCAAGAGCTTCACTTAACATTTGACGGGTATGGCCCAACTTCATGCGGTGCCCTTCGCCATACGGTCCGCCGGTCCAGCCGGTATTTAGTAACCACACGGTTGAATCGTGTTTTCGAATTTTATCGGCCAGCAGTTCGGCATAAACAGTAGGATGCAGAGGCATAAAGGGGGCACCAAAACAAGCAGAGAATGTTGCCTGGGGTTCGGTTACTCCACGCTCTGTTCCGGCAACCTTTGCAGTATATCCACTGATAAAGTGATACATTGCCTGCTCAGGCGTCAGCTTGGAAATGGGAGGTAGTACTCCGAAAGCATCACAGGTTAAGAAAATTACATTGCTTGGATGGTTGCCTTTTCCATCATCTGTCGCATTCGGAATATAGTGAATCGGATAGGAACATCTCGTGTTTTGGGTATAACTGGTATCGTCAAAATCCGGTTCGCGATTTTCGTAGAGAACAACATTCTCGAGTATTGTTCCCGGCATTTTGGTGGTAGCATAAATAAGCGGTTCCCCATCTTCAGAAAGGTTGATGGTTTTAGCATAACATCCTCCTTCGATGTTAAACACTCCGTCTTCGCTCCAGCCGTGCTCGTCATCTCCGATAAGGATACGATTTTGATCGGATGACAGCGTTGTTTTTCCGGTTCCAGACAACCCAAAGAATACGGCGGTATCACCATCTTCACTCATATTAGCCGAACAGTGCATCGCCATTACATTCTGTTTGGGCAACAGGTAATTCATCACTCCGAAAATTCCTTTTTTAACTTCACCGGAATATAGGGTCCCACCGATAAGGATGATTTTCTTATCAAAATTTACAAGAACAAATGCTTCACTTCTTGTACCGTCTTTTTCCGGGTCAGCTTTGAAATTGGGAGCAGCAAGTACGGTAAAATCCGGCTCATGATTTTTTAACTGCTCTTTAGTGGGACGAATAAACATGTTGTGAGAAAAAAGCCCGTGATAGGCCGCTTCGCTAACCACTCGTACATTCAGCTGATATTTTTCATCGGCCCCTGCATAACAGTCTTTCACATAGATTTTTTTGTCCTGCAGGTAATCTGTTACTTGGTCAAAAAGATTTTCAAAAACTTCTTCCTCTGTAGGTTGATTGATTTCTCCCCAATCTATGTCATCATGTATTGAAGGCTGATCAACAATAAACTTATCTTTTGGAGAACGTCCCGTATATTTACCCGTTAAAACGCGCAGGGCATAGTCTTTCGTTAAAACAGCTTCCCCATTTTGAATCGCCTCTTCGTAAAGCTCAGGAGGCGTGAGGTTCCAAATAGCATTATCGTTATTTTCTAACCCTAAATAATCAAGCCCGACTTGGCTGCGTGGGTGTGTGTGCTTACTCATTGATAAGTGAATTTTTTGTTCCTTTGCAGTTTAATTTTATCAGCTTTTGTGAAATGAGTAGAAGGATTTTTTTCCTCTCATTTCAGATGCTAAGTATAAGCATTATTATGGTGAATGTGTTGTGGCTCTTGAGGATATGAATTCTTTGATGACCGAAAGCGCTTACAGCCTAAAATTAAAATAATTGACGCTCTGTTTCATTAAATTAATTATAGATCAAGGTCAGTTTCAAAACTAAATAAAGTTGTTTGGGAATTGGATTGGCTGGCCTTCTATTTTAGATTAAGTGCTTTTGAGGAATTAATTAAGTTTATATGATGAGTTCACTTAGACTATCGATTAAGAAGACTATTAAAACTTTCAATTTTGTCTTTATTGGAGGGGGTTATCTTTTTATAGAGATTTAAAATTATTGAGATCTGTCTTTCGTTTACTCTATTAAAATTGGCTGATTTCTTTTTTAAAACTTTAAATCCCTCCTCGAAATAGAGTGATGAGGCCTCGATTTTGTTATTAAACTCGAGATTTGCTGCCAGACAAACCTTTGCAAATGCTGTCCAAGTATGGTTTTCTCCTAAAGCTCGCGAGCAGATTTCTAGCCCGTCTCGCAAATATTGTTCTCCTTTATCAAAATGTTTGGAAAACGTAAGATTTAAACCATAAGACGAACTTGCCTGACATGCCATTTTATGATCATTTCCGTAGTGCTCGATGGTATATTTAACATTTTCTTCGCTAAGTTGCTGAAAGCGTTCCATATTTCCAATATCCTTATTCACACCTGCAAGGTCATTCCTTACCTTGAGGGTTGTTTGATGCCCTTTTCCAAGTATCGATTCAGTAATTGAAAGAGCACTTTTTAAATATGGTTTGGCCTCTTGGAATTGTTGTTGGCGGATATATGTCCATGCAAGATTTTGTTTCCAACGACTGATGGTTAATGAGTCGGTTTTAATATCATTTTCTGCTCCTGAAAGGAGTTTTTGATAGAGTTGTTTTGCTTTTTCATTATTACCGGAATGAGAATAGAGATTTGCTCTCTGTTCATTAATTTTAGTTTGTAATGAGGGATAAAGGGTAGGAGAGTTTTTGATTATTTGATTTGCCTGTTCTAAATAATATCGGGCAGAATCTGTTTGCCCAAGGTTGTTTTTGGTTATGCCGATTTCCAAAAGTGACTCGACAGTTTTAGGATGGTCATTCCCCAAAATCTTAGAACGAATATTGAAAGATCTTTGAAAATACGGCAGGGCCAAGTCGGAATATACGTCGTGAGCATTACCAATACTAAAATTGATAGCTGCGTATTCAAGGCTTTTATGTCCATGAGAACTACCAATTAGAATTTTAGCTTTATTCAGTATTGAAAGAGCACTATCTCGGTAGCCTAGTTTGGAGTAAGCCTTACCAATTACTGACAGCATATTTGCCCGCATGTCTATATCTCGTATTTGATCTGCTTTCTGGCGTCCTTCCTGCAATAATTGCTCAGCTGTCAGTGATTCTCCACGAGCATTTTCGGGAAAATTTGCTTCGAACAATGTTAAAAGAAAATCTGAAATGTTTTGTGCCTTTTGAGCCTCTATTTGTGCCTGGTCTCTTTGTTCAGATATTCGCAAGGTATAATAACCTGAAAGCCCGACTATTAGCACTAAAACTACTGCAGTAACCGCCATACTTTTTTTGTGACGTGCAATAAATTTAGAGGCCCGATACTGGAAAGAATTTGTCCGAGCTGAAACAGGCAGGCCTTTAAGATAGTGATTTAGATCCTCCAAAAACTCCGTTGCCACACGGTAACGCCGGTCCGGTTCCTTGCGAATTGCTTTTAGTGCAATGGCATTTAAATCTCCCCGTATAGTATGTGATTTTTGTTTAGATGGTGCTTTATTGCTTGGTTTTTCTGGTTGCTTAGTTAAAATTACTTGTTCCGCTTCATAAGCGGTACAATCCGATAAATCAAAGGGAGGTGCTTCAGCTAAGAGTTCATAAAAAATCACACCCAGCGAATACAAATCTGTTGCTGTGGTAATATTCTTTTGTTTGATTTGTTCCGGGGCGGCATACCTTGGCGTCAGTAGACGGGTTCCGGTTCTAGTAAGGGAAAGGTTATTATCATCTTCGATCAATTTAGATATCCCAAAGTCCAAAATTTTTACACTCCCCGTCTTATCAATAAATATATTATCCGGTTTTAAGTCTCGATGAATAACAAGATTTTCATGAGCGTAACGTACGGCCTCAAGTATATCGACAAAGATCTTAAGTTTTTGATCGATCGAGCAATTATGCTTTTTGCAGTAGCTGTCAACCGGGATGCCATTAACATATTCCATAATGATATATGGAAACCCATCTTCGGTAGTTCCGGCATCGTATAAGCGTGCAATACTTGGGTGATGCAGACCAGCTAAAATTTGTTGCTCCCTTTTGAAGCGCAGAAGGTTTTGCTCAGTTGCTTTTGCTGTTTGAATTATTTTTATGGCAACTTGGTGATCAATTTTTTCGCTGACATGTTCTGCAAGATAAACAGTGCCCATGCCGCCTTTTCCAATCTGTTCCACTATTTGGTATGATCCAACCTGGGTTCCTACAAGAGAATCTTGAGTTGATAATAATTGAACATCATCAGAAATTTCCTCGTAGACGTTTCTCTTATAATCTTCGGGGTTTTCTAACCAGCCTTCAGAATCAAATATAGATTCTAACAGTTGGGTAACCTCTCCCTTTAATTCGGGTTTGCCTTCGCAACGTGTGTCGATAAATTGTTTGCGTTCCTTTTTTGGAAGGTCTAAAACCTGGTCAATGATTTGTTCGATTTCTTCCCAGTTATTGTGGCTCATGATGCCTCTTTTGGTTAAAAGCTAAAATAACTATAAGCAAAAGTTCTATATAATATATTCTAATAGTATATACGAGGGTCAACTGAAAAACAGTTCAATCAAGTAATTTCAAACTTTCCTTTAAGCTCCTTGTAAAGCCATCCCCGTGCTTTCATCCAGTCGCGTTTAATGGTGCTTTTTGATACATCAAGCGCTTCTGCCGTTTCTGCTATGGTCATTTCACCGAAAAACCGCATTTCAACAACTTTGGCAAGTCGTTCATTAAGCTCACTTAGTTCCTCAAGAGCTTTGTCTAAATTGATGAGTTCTTCTGTTTTGCGATTTTCTGCGCTGAAAAGCCCATCTATATACGTAACATCATTATTCTTGCCGCCCCGTTTTTTTGCATGTTTTTTTCGGGCATAATCGATTAGAATCTGGCGCATACATCGTGAGGCAATGGCTAAAAAATGGCTCCGGTCGGTAAAATCAATTTCAGACTGGTCAATCATTTTTAAATATGTTTCGTGTACCAGCTCGGTCTTGGAAAGGGTATGCCCATCAGATTGACGCGCCATATGAGAAAAAGCCAGTTGACGCAACTCTTGATAAATTAAAGGGTATAGTTTGTCGTAAACCCCATCTTTACCCTGTTTCAATTGGTATAATAACGTAGTGATTTCGGAAGATGATGACATGTATCCCTAACTTATTGTAGATGATATAGTTTTATCCCCAGTGTTCAATAAAAATAACGTACAAAAGCATTTAATTTTAATACATATAATGGTATAAGGCAATGCTTTGCATTAATGAAGCTTAGTTCACAGATATTTAATAAAAAGAAAGCCTCAATAAGTAATCACTAAAATACACGATTTTGATATCAAGAGAAGTAAAATGAAAAAAATGAATTAATTTGACCCCCTTTATTAATTTTTCTCGCATATATATAGTGAACGAAGAATATTATTTAATACAAGGCTATTATTTCTGTAGAGATAAAAAATAAACTGGCAGCGGGTATTTTATTTTTTACGATAGGTGTGCCTGCAACATTATTCGGGCAAACCGATCCCATACTTGAAGATTCAAATATAAGGCCCTTCACAGCTTCAGGCACCATCGGAATTTCTGCAAATACCTATACAGCTTCGGGCATACAGAATCGGCGTGCCCCCGCAAGTCTGAAAACCACCGCTAATCTCGACTTTTCTTTATTTGGCTTTAGCTCCGGCTTAAATATGCTCTACTCAACGGATCAGTCTGAATTTCGCCAAAACATGAACAATATTAGCTTTGATGCTACCTGGAAATGGATATCGGTGCAAGCCGGAGACGTGCATCCCAGTTTTTCAAAGTATGGTATCAACGGCGCAAAGATTCGTGGCGGTTTCTTACAGTTAAATCCCGGAAATTGGAATATCGAGCTATCTGGAGGTCGTTCAAAGAAAGCTATTCCCAACAATAGTTCACAAGATGAATTTCGTGAACCTTCATTTGAACGGTGGGCGATGGCTGGTAAAATTGGATATAATGGTGAAGCTGATAATCATTTTTACTTGAGCAGCCATTATGAGCTCGATAAATCAAGCTCGCTAAATAATCCTTCGGGTATTACCCCGCAAGAAAACCTTACGGTTACTCCTGATGCTATGTTATCGCTTTTTGAGGGAGTATTAACCCTTGAAAGTCAGGTCACATTTTCAGCTTATACCCGAGATGTTAATAGTACAAAAGTTCCAATTTCTGATCTTGGGCTGCCAAATTTTATATCTAACGTAATACAGGGCCGTCAGAGTTCGAGACTTAACTATGCGGGCCAGGCATCAGCAAACTTGCAATTAGATGAATTTGGATTTGATATTGGCTACGAGAGAATACAACCCGGGTTCAGGTCTCTGGGGATTGGAAGAATACAAGATGATAAAGAAAGAATAAGATTTGCTCCTTCTCTACAACTTTTTGATGACAAAGTATCTGTTCAAAGTAATATTACCCTCGGTCGTGACAATCTTCTCAACAGCAGGATACAGACTCAACGAAATACAGGTGTGGGAACAAATATTCAGGTGCAGGTTACTGATATGATGACTATCAACAGTAACTATAATTTACTGGTTAATAGTTTTACGACGAACTCGAGAGCTATTTCAAATCAACAAACAGCGCCATACGATCAAAAACAAGTGTCGCATACCTTGATGTTGCAGCCCTCGGTTACGGTGCAGGGAAATGAATTAACCCATAATATTTCACTGGCGGCCTCTTACTTTAACTTTAATCTCGAATTTGAGGGCAGGGGACCTACAGTACCCATCGGAAGTTCCTCTGATACCTATTCCACAAATGCAAGTTATAGCCTGAGTTTTCCTAGCGGATTGGCGATAAATTCGATGGCTAATGCGGTATTGAATAATTCGAGCTCTTCAGAAAATCTCACATTGGGTGGCAATGTGGGAGCTAGCTATTCGCTGTTAAAGCGCACATTGACTCTTACCCTTAATGGAGGATTTAATCATAATACGAATACGTCCTCTATGTCAAATTTAAATGATGTTCGCATAAAGACACAGCAATTTATGCTCAATCTAACAGGCAATTATCGTCTGACAGGTAAAGATTCATTTTCGTTTTCGGTCAGAAGTCGCAGTAATAATGTAGTGGAAGGGGGTAGCAGCAACTATTCGGAATTAGAAGCAAATCTACGTTATCAACACCGTTTTTAAATAGATTATTCGAACAAGTAATAGATCATGAGAAGAAAAAAAAATTGGATGCAAATTGGTGGGGTGAGATTTTTAATACTGGCTGGATTTATGATGGGTTTGGCAGGTATTATGCAGAGTACCTTTGCCCAAGGGATGACAAATATTAATGTAACCGGTATTTCGCCCATCATTGAAGAACCGTTTACCGATGTATTTGAACAGAATTTTCGTAACGGTCGTTATCAGGTCATATTTACTTATAACAATAATAATTCTGCATCGGTCAATTTCCGATTTCGATTTCGATTGACGAGAGGAGGAGAAGAACTTCTTAATGTAACATCCGAGCCAAGAAGTTTTAGGCCCGGGGCCTATGTTTTTACATCTGTTTTTGAGGATCTGCCTTTTCGCCAGACCTTTGATCAGGTAATGTCTCAACTGGACAACGAAGTCAGGGATCAAGTAGTGCAGGAAGGGACGATTCCTGAGGGTAGTTATATTTTAAATATCGAAGCGATTCCCGAGAATAATTCGGGCACGATCGTTTCTCCACCTTCCGTAACGCCTTTTACTGTGCGTTACCCGCAACCGCCGACTCTTATTAATCCACCTAATCAGTCGAACCTTACCTTGGAGACGCCTGTATTTAATTGGACCCCCATAGTGGGAATGCAGGGACTCACTGTTGAGTACAATTTTTTATTGGTTGAGGTACTGGACTTTCAAACACCAGTACAGGCGCTGAATAGCAATAGAGCTCATGCGCAACGAACGCTTACAAATCAGAACAGTATTGTATATACGCCTGAGTTTTTGCCTTTAGAAAGTGGACAGCAATATGCTTGGCAGGTCACCGCTAGTTCACAAGGGCAAACTCTTCCCATAAAAAATGATGGAGTAAGTGAAATCGGCACTTTTATCTACAAGGACGAAAATAAGCAACTTTCAACTAATATTTCTGATATTGAAAGTATTCCACTGATACCGGGTTTTGCTCGATTGGTAAAGCTCAATGAAGTTGAAGTGGATGAATTAGAAAATGCCTTTGAATTAAATGGAAATGCTTCGCTCGAACTTGACTTCAATGGTTCAGATCCACGGGTGATAGATGTACGGCTGTCAAATCTGCAAATTCAAAAAGGTTCTCTTGATGTTCCAGTACTGATGGGTGGGTCATTACGTGGGGATGGATCGGCATTATCGTCGGTACTCAATATCTCTGATGATTTGGTTAGTATCAATGATGTAATGTGGGAGTTTGGCCTGGGAATTTCTGCAACAGCAGAACTAAAAACTATTGGTGACAAAACCTTAAACACAGAGGGAACCATTACACTGACAGCGAATGGTGCAAGAGGTTCTATACGTGCCAGTGGTGATCCGTTGTTTAATTTTGGAAGAGAGATGATCGCACTGCAAATTAATGAGGTTAAAGCATCGTTCCCCGAAGGTACAATAACGGGGAAAGGAGAGGTGCAGTATTTTGGCAATGACACGGCTTGTTCGGTTAGCAGCTTTGCGTATATCGATGGGACGTTTAAATCACTATTTAGGTGTAATAGTCCATTTGAAATACCTTTGGTTCAAGGCAGCGCGCGAATTAAAATGCAGGTTAACCAAATTGATGGAGACCTTGAAGCCAATCCGGAAAACGGAGAGCTGGATTATAATTTTGAACTAAGTTCTAGCGTAGGCTTGCAGGCGGAAAGGGGACACACCTGCGCAAGTGACGCACTGGTGACCCTGGATAAAGAAACAGGTTTTGATATAGAAACTAACCAGCAAGGCTGTCGTGCAGTAAGTCCTAAACTTGATCTTGGATTTATTACACTTGCTCTAACAAAAACTGATCTTCGGCATCTCTCTTATAATCCATCAAATGAAAATTGGGATTTTGAATTAGGCCTTGGAGCAAAAATTGAAATTCCCTCATTCGGCAAATGGGAATCAGCCGAAGTAGATAATATAGTAGTTGATGATGAAGGCATTCACTTTGGCACAATAGACTTTAAAGATGCCCCCATCGAACTCCCCCGTTTTAATACTAATGATTTTAGAGTCGAACTGAATTCGTTAAAAATAGCCAAGTTTATCTTTCCACTATTCGATTGGGATAAGCAAGGCCCTGGCCCGTGGGATATGTCATTTGCCGGTCAGGTAACGGTCCCGCGTAAAGGGAATTTGCCAAAATGTGTGCGGGGTACGGATCTCAATCTTAAAGGGGGACACGTAGAAGAAGATCGTGTATTTGGAGAGGTTAGCTTAGCCGGCTTTTCTGGCTGTACGTTCGAATTTGGTCAAGGATATGCGCTAAATGTCAATAATTTAGGTGGACAGTTTGGTACAAAATTTAATGATGATGGTACTACCGACCCTATCGGCCGACTGGATTTTACTGGTAATTTAGAATTAGGGCAACCTTTTGCCTGTGAAGGTGATGAGTCTGTTCAGCTTTTAGAAACTGCAATTTCATTCACAACTGGACTAAACGGTACGGTCGAGAATGTAGTGCCTGGCTGTGATGTAGCAATGGGGCCATTTACAACACGCGTCACGGATTCGAAACTTGTTTTTGCACACGATACGACAAGTGGTCAGAAGGCATCCATGGATGCCTCGGCAGAGCTTGAGTTGCCAGAAGGACAAATAGTTGAAGGATCGTTTGGGCTCAATCTGATGACAGGTCGATTTACTAATGTGGAGTTTATTATTGATGACCCATTTATTTGGAACATTCCACAAAAGGATCCTGTGCTAAGTTTTCGCATCAATCGGGCAAAGGTTGATGAAAACGGATTTTTTGTTGATGGAAGGAACCAATTTTTATTGAAATCCGGAAGTCAAATCGGAGCGACTTTTGACAACTTATTGGTTGATCTCGAAACCTTGCGAATTAAGCGCGGGCGAATAATTTTTGATGAGAACTTTGGGATGGCTGCCGGGATTGATCCACAGGATGACTCTATGAACTTTCGGGCCGTAGAACTGGATGCGGAATTCAGCGAAGATCCAGGACTATACATGGGGCTGGCCGGCAATATAGAAATTGATTCCACAGGTATTCATGCCAATGGACAGGCTAATGCCTCTGTTTCTTTTAACGGCGAAACCTATGATGAACTGGCAAATGTAGATTTTTCGAAGGACTTTTCATTTCAGTTGTTTCCATTCAAAGTTGGTAGTGGTCACGCTGATTTTCTGCTGGATGGCAGTCGTTTTGCATGGGCTGATCCTGATGGTTTTCATCCGGTACCCGGTTTCTTTGCTGATCTACTGCTTCCCGATAAGCTGCCGATGCCGACGGAAGATATTGCCTATTTACAATTGCGTAATAATGATCAACTGCTCGTAAATGCAACAAAAAACAGTGATGGGAATTATGTGATTTCTTCCAAACAAAACCAGCCACTTACACTTTATGCTCCCTTTTTAGATGACGGCAATGTGGCTAATCCGCCTGAACTTTCAAACGTATCGTTAAATAATGTCATTATCTCCGGTGATCCGACTAATCCGGAGATTCTGCAGGGCAGTATTGAAGTGGATGTCCCCCAAAATAATCCTATTTATCAGATGAGGGATGATAACGTGCCGCTAACGATGGATAAGATTATATTTGGCTCGCGCCAAATAGGCAGTGGTAATCAGGTGACGGCACTGCATCTGCTAGGTAATCTACACCTGTTTGAAGAGGAGATAGCCAAAAATCAGGAGGTCGGGTTTTATATTCAAAGCGATGGTGCCATTAATGCAAATTTTGATATCTCGGGTCTGGATGAACAAATACCACTGCTACCTGGTGAACAGGCAAGGCTAAAATTTGAGGGCATTACAGGGAATTTTAGACTTCAAGCTGGTACAACTAATCCCAGCTTCAATTTTACTATTGACAGTGGGTTTGAGATCGCAACCGGAACCAGCCAAAGTACAGGTGCAGAGTTTGACTTATATTTGACGCAAAACAAAATTGAGACCCGCAATTTTACTGCTCAAAATTTTGATCCTAACACTGAATTTGATTTTGGCGTTTTTGGGTTGAAACTGAAAGCGTTCGAAAACATTGAACAGTTTGATTATACATCTGATGGATTTGATTTTGCCTTTGCGCTGGATGTGGATCTACGTATTCAACCACAAGGGGGTGAAGAGATTATCTTTCCTATTCGCGGACTCGAAATTCGAGATACCGGTATACAGATGCCGCAACAAAATATCACAAAGGGGAGTGTGCCCGGTCTTGATTTACCGACATTTGCGCTGGCCGGTTTTGAATTTAAACCCTTGGAATTAAAAACAAACTCACCATTTACGTTCAGCTGGTCACAAGGTGTTTCTTTTGATCCGAACGTAAATATGAGTTTTGAGGTACAACTTCCCGAATTCGAAGGAACTGGCTTAAATCCCCCCGACGGACTTACATTTAAAAATGTAGGTCTGGAAAATGGATTTTTAAAAGGTAGTATTGACCCGTTTAATCCGCTGGGTGGAGCTGAAGTGCCATTGGCTCCAGGAAACCCCGATTCTCCCAGCCTTATCATCAGTGAAATATTTGGATCGCTTGATTATAATTCAAATAAAGGACAAATCGTTGATATTCAGCTTGACGGAGAGTTAGGTAATCTTCCGGCCTTTGCTGTGGATGATCCCAATGCCTGTGTTCAGAATCCATCTTTTTCCTTATCACTGGTAGAAAGTAGGTATTTTGAAGGCAGTGTAACCGGCATTGAGCCCTGTGGATACCTGCAATTGGGACCGGTAAAATTATCAATGACTCAGGCTGATCTTACCTTCTCGGTTTCAGGGAATGAGCAGAAAGCCATGCTAAATGGTGTAGCTACGGCCTCGATGCCGGCCGTAAATGACGGATCCCCGCTGAGTGCAAGTGGCACAATGGGCGTTAATCTGATAACGGGCCAAATTAGCAGTGGTTCCATCAGTATCAACCAACCCTTTGCACTGAACATGCCTTACAATGTATCTAATCCTTTACTGAGTTTTACCGTGAACCAAGCGGTGCTTGACCAGAATGGGCTTTTAATTCAAGGTGGCGGTAACCTGTCGGCTGATGGAGTACAGACGAATGTAACATTTAACAATTTACAAATGGGATTTGCTCCCTTTGAGGTGACTAGTGGTTCAGCTAGTATTGCGTCGGGTTTGGATATTGAGGTGGGTGTGGCACCTCTGTCAGTAAAGTTAAAAGATCCATCTGCTCCACTTTCGCTTAATAATGGTATAGACATAAATTTGGGGGGAGGAATGGAGCTTAATTCGGATGGTCTTGGCTTGTCAGGTTCTGCTACGGCTTCTATTCTTTACAATGGTGATTCATATGGTTCGTTGCGAGCCGATCTACTCAATGGTTTTACGCTTAATGTCGGCAATTTTAAGGTGAATTCCGGACGTGCAGAATTTTTTGATGTGTCGGGGTCTCAGGATGATCTGATTGCCGTTCTTGATGAACAGGGATTTAATCCTATTAGTGGATTGACGGCACTTGTACCGGCTCGTCTGCCGTTACCAACTGAAGACATCGCCTATATTGATATTAAAGATTCTGACGACAATCTGTTGGTGGATATAACCGAAAATAACAATAACGGCGGGTATACTATCAGTACAACAGGTAGTTCACTGCCGGTTGTTATCCCTGCATTGGACAATGGTTCAGGAGGTCCGGTACAGGCTAATGTAACATTTAGTCTTACCACTGATCAAGGTTACAACGTGACTGGTGGCTCCCTTTCGCTTCAAAATAATTTATCCCTACAGCAACAAACGAATTTACCGCTCAGTCTAACTGAGCTTTCCATCGGAGATCAGGGCAATGGTATTGAGCTTTCGGCCGGACTAAAGGTAGAACTTCCCGCACCTATGAATGAGCACGAAGCTGTGGCAAGTGCAACTGTTAATAGTAACGGTCTGGCATCAGGGACGATAAAATTAGGTCAGCACAGAACATCCTATCAGCCGGGTATCACCCCGCTATACACTTACAATCATTCGGGAACCATTTCTGGCAGCAATGAAACGGATGCTTTTGAAGCTGCTCTATGGGGTGTGGAAGCCAGTGTTGGCAACAGCAACAGTATCGCCTTGAGTGGCACGCTTAGTAGCACCTTGATTATTGATGAAGCAGCCGGTGATGATCCTCTTTTTTACACCGCTTCGTGGTCGGGCAGCGGTTGGAACTTTAATATAGATCCGGGTGCTATTGGGGATTTGACCATGGGTAGTGCTAATCTTGCGCTAAATAATCAAAATGGAATTTCGATTAAAATACAGAACAAATCGTTCTATCTCGTTTTTAACGGTACCATATCAATGGAAGATGTATTGGGTGAACCGTTGGACGTGAGTGTTCAAAATCTTGAGGTAGGGGTGGATAATTATGATAGCAGTCCATCCATGCACTTTGCTTTGGGCGGTTCCTCAGGAACGTTGGCAGATCAAAGCTTTGTCCTATTTGAGGGGGCACTAAACGGTACCATTGAAAGTCCTACTGTTACTTTGACGGGACGCTCAATTGGGATCAGCTCAAATGCGGGTACCCTTACTTTCCTGGAGAAAGATATTGATTACCAAAACCTGACGCTCAACACTGACGGAGGATTTGATTTTGGCCAGATACAAGCCGGACAAATCGATCTCATTCCCGATTATTTGGAGATAAATTCAATGACTCTTACCAATAATAATGGCTTAAAACTTGATACAGACCTACAGGTAAGCCTGCCGGATCCCGTTGACCAATCCTCAACCACCACCATTAGTATTTACCGCGATTCGCAGAATCAGGTACAGGTCGATGCCACTGCGCCCACTTTCGACTTGCAGCAACAGTTTGTACTTGGCAGCTTCGGACATTTTAAGCTGACTGAAGTAGCGGCCGACATTGATCCTTACAACTGGAATCAGTCAGGTATTTATGCCAATGGGGAGTTGTATAAGCAGGGGCGAAACAGTCCAATCGTTACCTTTGGGGAAAGTGGGAATCTGACTGGCAATCCCGGCATCGGAATTTCTCCTGCTGATCAACCACCCGTGCAGTTTAATGCAACCGGGAATGGTGCATTCAATTTTAACTTCAGCATTTTTGATGTTAGCGTTGGTTTTGATCAGATATCAACTACGCAAAATGGCTTTGAAGTTGAGTTAAGTGGTTCAGCAGGAATAAACATGGGATCTCTGAGCAGCAGTTCGAGTTTAGGATTCGAAGGATTTGTGATTGATCAAAGCGGGGTGAAAGACACTGGAAATCTGGATGGTACCGGAAGTATTGATGTTCAAGGTATTGGCATGTTGGAAATTGGTCCATTCTTTTATGAGAAGTTTGCCAATGGCAAGCAGATAACTATTACGGATACCTCTCCCAAGGGACCAGATGAATTAAATGGTGATCGGGCTTCGGTTCCGCAGCGGCAAGAAGACGTTTCTGAGCTGCTCTGTTTTGGACCGTGTCCTGCACCAGATTATAGTAATTCAACCGCTGCAGCCCTTAAAATTACGATTAATGCGGGGACCGACGGCGGCAGCGGAAGCATCAGCGGAGGGGTTGAAAGTATTTATTTCATGAAGACGACCGATGGGGCTACAGAGTTTTTGGTTAATGACCTAAATACCAGCCTGATGGATAATTTTTCCATAACCGGAAATCTTCACTATATGAAAGATGGCAGTGACTTTCTGCTCCGTGCGGCGGCTTCTGGTAAATTCAGTTTCGGAGCGCCACAACCCCAAATAGTATCAGCAGCAGTAGCCGGGAAGTTTGCTAATATCGGCGGAGAAACCAGCTTTGGGCTTTTTGTAGCAGCACAATCGAGCGTAGGTATACCCATTGTGCCGGGTATTGTTGATCTCAAAGGTGCCGGAGCGGGTTTCTTTTGGAAACCTGAGCAGGCCGATATAGATATGGTACAAGGGGCAATGCCCACTGTGGGGCATACCTTGGTAGATTCAACTAAAATTAAATCAGCTAATAACCTGGATTTTGCCGCCTTTTTATACGCCAATTTGGGAATAGCAGGGGGCGGAGGAACAGGTCAGTATGTGGTTGAAGGAAGTACCTTCATTCAGATTACGAGCGCCAGCTTCTATATGGATGCCCGTGGGAATGTGCTGGGTATGGATGGCGGCTCAGATTCTTCTGCACCTGCCGGGACGATTGTTGAGGGGTCGATGTCGTTCACAGTGCAGAGTAACCCCAACTATATATACGGGACTATAGGAGTTGACATGGAGGTACCCGCTACTGTTGACGGAGAGGGGGGTATCGAATACTTTGCGAAAGATAATGGCAATAGAATTGATTGGGGGATTATGGGCAATGCCGATTATACCTTACTTAGTGGTGCCATGACCGGAGGAGGGGAGTTTCTTGCCTCTCGAGATGGTTTTCTACTCGAAGTAACGGCTGGTTTTGATGTGGACGTACCCGTAATTAAAGTTAAAAGTGAACTGACGGGTTCAGTGTGGATGATTACGGATCCCAGTTTTAGCATGCCGTTTGGGGCTTATGCCATTTTCGAAGGGAAAGCGTGTCTTGGAGTTTGTATAAGTGCAGAAGCTAAAGCTGCATTTGTGACCAAGCGACCATCAGGCTATGAGCTCTATGCGGCAGTTAAGGGGTGTGTAGATTTAAAAATTAAGGAAGCGTGCGTGGCAGCATGGGCCTCGTTGTCTAATGATGGGTTTAGGGGAGGATTTGGCAAGGGAAGCCATAACAACTTAATAGCAGAAGCCCGTTCGCAGCGCGATCAATTCAGGCAAAAAATCCAGTCGATGTTAGATGACATGGATGCTGTGCAACAGGAGATGAATCAGCCTCCTGAGTTCACCGGCCGGGCCTATAGCGGTAAACAACTTCGCAAAGCCGGTGCTAACTTCTATGCCATGGATTATTATGATCGGCTGTCGGCTGTAAATCTCATTCAAAATGAAGTAGAAACCAATTTTGTGACTGGAGCATCGTACCAGTTGCCGAGCAATTTCGGCCCGCTTATTACCGATGTGATGGAAGCACGCCGCATTTATAAGTTAGCTGATCTTTTACCTCAGCTTTCGCGCCAAGATGCGAAAACGGAAGTGGAAGATGCCATTACGAATGCCAAAACTCTTTCTAATCAGGTCAGTAGTAAATTGTCTGAGGGCCTGCAAACATCTATTGAAAATGTGGAAACGGCAGAGGCTGCTTTCGACGATATGCTCACCAGTATGGGGGAGTCACCGGTTTCAAACGTAAGGCGTCCCGCAATTTCTGAAAATGTATCGGAATCGCCTTCATTTAATGTGGATGAAACAAGAGCTGCCGATCAGGCCAGTAATACGGAGGCCCTGCGTGAGGAAATTGAAAAGCTTGACCAGCAGTTTAGGCAAAGTATTGCGGCTGTAGACTCAAGTCTGCAAGAGATGCATAGCCTGCTGAGCGCTGAATTTGAAGGAACGTTAAATGCGCCATCCCAGCAGCAGGGAACTGATTTGGGAGCGCTTAATCCTAATATTACTGGAGGAAATGGGGATAACAGTGGCAATACGCTGGGTTACACTCCAAGCGTAAATGCTTTGGCTCAGTCTTATTCTGATGTGTACTCAAAAATGCAGAAATACTTCGCTACACAGGCCAACTGGCGATGGATGGAACGGGGTTGGGTGCAAGATTTGCGGACTAAGGTGCAGCAGCAAAGAGGGCAGATTCAGAATGGTATTCAAACGCTCAACAGTGGGTTTAACAATGCCCTGTCGAACCGAAATCAATCTCCTGCCAACTTAACCAATGAGGCGTTCCGTGTGGCCCAGCGTAACCACGCTATTTTACGGTTTGCAAATGATAATTTTAGTAGCAATATCCCATTACCTTCATCTGGTGGATCGGTACCACAGCCGATCAACAATATTTATACGCAGCTTTCAAATCCTGGAAGTACAAGCACTCCTCTCAGCGACCTGCGTGATTCGGTGGCAACTGTTAATAATGATTTTTGGTATGAGATGCATAAGCAGGGCCTTGATTACTACTCTCAAAAAACAGCAAACGACGTTCGGGATGAAGTGTCTTCCATGGGGAATCAGATGACCGATGATTTAAGGACTGCCCATGAGAACCTAACGGAGCTGTTGGACCAGTTCTATACCAATAAATCGACGATGACTTCTATCTTATATAATATGATAGACAACTATCTGGCCTGGCGGCAGTCAGTGGATCTTACAGGATCTTCCGGTTCAACAAATTATTCTCAGCGTCTTCAGGATCTTTCGAATGAGTTAAAACCACCGCAAATTACGAATATCACAGCCAGTGCCGATCGTCCATCTAACGCTTATTTTGAATCTTATTTTAATATTACGGATATATCCTGGAGTGCTACACATCCCGTGAGAATTGTTGAGAACAGTGTGGATATCAAGGAGTTTGAGCAGAATGCAGGCGTATCAACAGGCCGAGATGATTATCTATCTGTTGGAGGTAATGAGTCTATTACGGTTTTTCCCTACAAACGGGCACACCCCCGTGGTGCAAACCCTTCCCAAAATTTGGTCGATTTCTATAATACACGCAAGATCAATGCCGGGGTTCGTGTGAGGGGCTACGCAGGTAATACAGCTATCCGGCGGGCAACATTTGATGTGGATGTAGGTCCGGGTGGGAGCACCGTTGGTAGTGGCGGTAGCGGATCAAGTGTATTAACCGAAGACACCACCCCTCCAGAAAAGCCCTCACTGTATATGGGATCCTATTACGAGAAATCTAGCCAAAGATTGTATAGCTTTGATCAAAATGAATTTATTAATAGAGAGAAATTTTGGACCTCAGATGGATCCATGATTAAACTGCAGATACACGCTCACGATCCCGAGTCAGATATTGCTACCTACGAGTATGCCGTAGGTACTTCCAAGGGCGGCACCGATGTGATTAACTGGACTGAACTACAGGGTACCCGTGAGTTTCTCTCGTATATTCCAACATCTCAGATGCTCGGGCAGACACGGCTCATTAACATGCAGGCAGGAACCGAATATTACGTAAGTGTGAGGGTGACTAATGGGGCTGGTGATTTGAGTCCGGTAAGAGAGAGCAGTATTCCAGTTATTTTTGACGATGAGGCCCCATCCAAGCCTGGTATGGCTTATACGCCAGTATTTAGCGGTCTTTTTACGGCAAACTTCGGCACCCCTGTTGATCCATTACTGCAAAGTGTTCCATCACCACTGGATGTTAGCACAGAGACCGTGGAGGATTGGGTTGATGTTGCTACACCTGAAATAACAACGAAATGGACGTCATCAAGTGATAACAATGAGGTGCAGTATTACGAATATATAATTTCTGAATCCGATGAAGTACCCTTAGAGGATTTTGATGATCCGCAGGCTGATACGACTGAAGATCTTCAAGTGACCTATACCGGGCAATTCAGCAGTTCACTACTTCAGGATTTTGAGACCGAACTTTACCTTCATGTGCGTGCCAAGGATTATGCTGGGAATTACAGTGAGGTGCTGACTATTGGTCCGCGCATAGCAACTGATCCCACGCCGCCTTCACAACCAAAGATGCGTGCCAAGGTTAACCCCAATGATGTGAAACTTTATTTCACGCAGTTGCCCTACGATTCGGAAACCGATATGGAGGGCATCCAATATGCAGTGGGTACGAGTCCCGGAGGTACCGATCTGCGTGATTGGCCGGAGGGTAAAACAGCTGATTTTGAGTGGGACAATAGTAAAAGCGGTAACTTGGTATTTTCCGGATGGGGAGGCGGCAGCCCGGATCGATATGTAACTATTCAAAAGTCGAACTTACCGCAAGGTGCCCGCTTTTATATCAGTTACCGGGCGGTGAATGGTCAGGGCATGAAGTCATCCGTGCGAGCTACCGGACCTATCAGTTTTGATGAGACGCACCCATCTTCTCCCTCGGTGGATGTTACCTATCGCAGCTCAGACGGGCAGTTGGAAATAGACGTAGATAATATTGAAGACCTGGAATCCGGCATTAAATCTGTAGCTTACTCTGTGCGGTATCCTAATTATTATTTGACTATCAAAGAATGGACTGAAATGCTCACCCAATCTGGTATAAGAAATGGCACATTTGATCTTTCAGAAACAGTCAATCTTAATGAAAATACAATCCAGGATTTCACCGATGTTTCAGTCATGATATACATCACCAATGGGGCCGGTCTGCAGCGAACTATCCGGCGTGATTTAACTTTTACTGACAGTTATCAGTTCAAAAACTATAATTCCAATACTGCAGGATCGTACTCATTACCTGGCCAAAGTTTTTGACAATTAATGATGGAAAGCTTGAAAGAATTACTTTATGGATTAATTCACAATATTGTTAATCGGAAATAAATGTGAGGATTGACTCTGGAAGAGGTCCGATTAGAACAAAGGCAAAAAGTATAATAGTAATTAGAATGTTGATTTTTTTGACAGGAATAAAACGAATAGCATGAAACAGATAATTATAATTTGCTTCTTAAGTTTAATTTTGAACGATTCTATTATAGCCCAGGAATCTGATCAATCAATATTTTCTGTTGCCCGCGAGGATGGTCGTGCTTTTGTGTATCATGGACAAACCATTCCGCTTTCACATGGTTTTAACGTGTACCGAAGCGCCAATGGAGAAGAGTGGAGCAAACTAACCGATAAGCCTTTTTATCCGGCTACCGATGGATATGACTTTAGAAATATGATTGATGATTTGTATCCACAGGCTGTCAGAATGGCTGAACGTAATGATCCACAGGCTGTTTTTCTGCGTCTACGGTCGGGTACAGATCTGGGACTGATTGCTACAGCCGCAAATCCCGAAATAGCTAAAGCTGTTGGGCGGCTTTATATTGATACTGAAGCACCTATTGGTGAAACCGTATATTATCGCTTTGAGATTGTTGATAATCTGGGTCGCGCTACCGGCGCAGAAATCAAAGGGCAGACCACCCTGGAACCGTTGCAGCCTCCCGCGCCCTCACAATTGAGAATTGAGAATAAAGCAGATCAAATCACCTTGAACTGGAACTATGTGCCGCAACAAAATCCGCAGGCTGAAAATGTGCTAAGGTTTGAAATATATTACCGTGAGGCTGGTAGTGAAGGTTGGCAGAAAGCTAATCAGGATTATGTGGCACGCACTATTGGTAATACAGAATTTCGATATCAATTTGAAGTCCCGCGCTTGGGAACTAATTACGTATTCAGAGTACATGCTGCCGATTTTAGTGGCCGGCTTTCTCCTCCCAGTGAGGAACTGACTGTTTCCATAACAGAGAATGTACCCCCTGGAATTATTCGTAACGTCAATGCTTCATTAAAAGACCGTAAAGCTGCACGGGTTACTTGGCCGGTGGCTACAGAACTTGATGTGGGGGGATATCATATTTATCGGGCCCGAGGTGATCAAGAGAATTATACAAAAATAACGGATAAACTTATTCCAGCTCTTCATACCGCGTATATTGACTCAACTATTCGGCCAGATCAGCAGTATCGTTACAGAGTAGCAGCCCTTGATACGCTTGGTAACGAGGGAGAAAAGAGTAATCCCGCAAATGTATTTGTAGTTGATTACCGTGTACCTGATCCAGTGTCTTCAATCTCAGCTGAGTACAGTGATAATGAAATGATACGGATACGTTGGGAGAGTACTGAAGTGCCCGGCGGTCTTCGGACCTATCAGCTACTTCGGCGACAAGTGAATCCACCCGGTGGGAGCTCCTACAGCCAGCTTAATGATGATTCGTTGTTGCAAACAACCTGGGCAGATTCTGGCATCGCCGGAGAACGTCTTGTGGAAGGGACTACCTTGGAATACGGTGTTTCCATTATGAGCGAAAATGGAAACCGCAGCGACACGGTGTATACCACGGTTAAAATTCCTGATGTGACCCCGCCCGAACCCCCAAACTTTGTTGAGGCGTCCATGCAAAAAGCACAGCGTGTGAGCCTTAAATGGCCAGCCTCAAAATCGCGTGATGTTATCAGATATCGTGTTTATCGCCGTGAGTTAGAGGAGTCTGTTGATTCCTTGCTTGCAGAAGTTACAAGAGGTAAGCGATACTTTCGGGATGAAGCCGTACCGCTTGGACAGAAATTCCGGTATTCTGTATCGGCAGTAGATTCACTGGACAATGAAAGTGTTGGCGTTGCCGATACACTTACGACACGCCGTACGCATGCTCCGGCTTCAGCCCGCAATGTACAGGCTGTATCTATCAACGAAAAGGTGCAGGTGGTGTGGGAGGGCGCATCAAATGAGCAGGTGGTTGGCTATAAAATTTATAGATCGGAGATCGCTACCGGTGTTTACGAGCCTGTAGGTCAAACGGAACGTGAAACAGTACGGTGGAGTGACCCTGAGGGTAAGGCCGGTCTGTGGTACAAAGTGTTTCCGGTGGACGCCTCTGGTCGGGAAGCACGGACGGCCAAGGCGACACAAGCTGTAGAACAAAAATAGTTTGCTAATTATGTTAAATGTCCAGCGTTTTTTAAAACTACTCTCTACTCCTTCAAAAGGAATTGTGATGATACTGTTTTTGATTGGGATAATCGGGACTTTAGATCTTCCTGAGGCTTCAGCCCAGTCACTTTCAGCAGAATTTTCAAGAGGGATGGAACTTTATCAGAATGGAGCGTATGAAAAAGCAATTCCAATTCTTGAAAGTGAGATCGAAAGGGATCCCCGCAACATAGATGCATATGTATATTTGGCATCATCTCAATTGGGAGCCAAACATTTTAAGGAAGTCGTTAAAACTGCTCAAAAAGGACTTGACATTGCTCCCGCCCATATCAGATTGATGCTTCTGGAGGCTGAAGCGCATTATCGGACAGATTATAAAAAAGCGATTCCGATCTACAAAAAAATTGCTAGCAAGTTGGAAGACGAAGAGAATCTGCAGCAACGAGGTATATCGCTTGCACAGATTAAGGCCTATTTGGGGCATTTATACCAGCGAAAAGGCAGTGAATCTTATAAAGCCAATCATCTAAATGCTGCCATTGCAGAGTATAAAACAGCCCTAAGCTATTCGCCTGACAGTCTAAATATTCATAACAACTTAGCGTATGTTATGCTGCAACAAAAGCAATGGGATGAGGCCGTAACGATGCTGGAAAAAGCGACCACCAAGTTCCCGGATTCTGAACGGTTGCTTATGATGAAAGCACAGGCTTATCGAGGTGCAAAGGAATTGCAACAAATGGCAGATACCTACCGGCAGCTGTATGAAAAGGATAAAGAGAACCTGAATTATGCACTTATCTACGGGCAGTCGCTATTGGCTGCTAATCAGGCTCAGAAAGCAAATGCTTTTTTGAATGGGTTGGTTCAAGAACATCCAAGAGAAGAAAAGCTTTACGAAGCACTAAAAAAGATGAATGATCAGCGGTTCGACTTTGCCGCAAAGCGGAATATTCTGGAACTGCAGAGACAGGCTTTTCCTGAGAATATAACGGTAGCTGAGGAACTTGCCGAGACTTATGTGCAGACGAAAGAGTTTGAATTGTCCCGTCAAGTATATGATTCTCTGGCAACAACAACTCAAAATGTAAAATTTGATATAGCCTCGGCCCAAACGTGGTTGTATGAAGAGGACTATCATAAAGCAGACTCGGTATATCAAGGATTGATAAACCAGTATCCGAAACAGCAGCAGGTATTGGTTGAGGCTGCCCGGGTTGCCGAGCAAATAGAAGAAAAAAATCGTGCATTAAGATTATTGGAGAAAGCATATGAAATAAATGAGCAACCAGAAATTGCACTAAACATTGCAGAACTTTTAACTGATCAAAATAAGGCATTAAGCTATACTCGAAAGCTCATGGGAACTCGTTATGAAGGGGTAGCTATATTCTATGAATTGAAAGATTCGCAAAAAAAGATAGATAATACGGTTCAAAAAGCAGAGAAAGCACTTATAAAAATGTTTCAACTTTATGCTTCACTGCAGAAAGAGTTATCTGGGCAGGCGAATAACGTCTTTGAGAGTCGTCAACTTAGACCACCGCCATTGTTGCAAAATAGACATAAGCTTACACAGCTAAATAAAGATATCGATGACTGGTATGACTACTTGGCTAATAACTTATCAGTGCCAAAGGCCCAAAAGATAATTAAAGGTGTGCAGTCTGAATATCCCGAAAGTCCCAAGCTTCATCTTTTTAAGGGTAAAGTTTTAATGAAGGCAGGTCATCTAAATTTAGCACAGCAATCATTCCAAAATGCAATACGGCAGGGAGCCCGTGATCCTGAAGTTTATTTTTTGCTGGGAGAAGTATTTAAGGATCGTAATAAGTTTTCGAAGTCTATTCTTTCTTATGAACGAGCATTAACTACAGATGCTTCATTTGAAAAAGCCTATCAAAAGATTGTGCAGACAAGCGAGCAGCAGGGGGCGCTGGATGAACTCTGCGATCGCTGGTCAAAACGTTATAAAAATAACAGCGATAACAAGATGCTTCGTGAATATTTGATATCGGCCCTGCACAAAGCCGATCGATTTGAAGAAGCAAAACATATAATTAATGAAGGATAAGTTACAGTACTTAGAAAATTACTGGTTCTATACTGAAATGAGCTTTTAAAGATGCAATTAACGTATATAAAACAAAGAGTATGCCTTATCCGACAAAAATCATAGCTTGATGCCTAGATTATTATTAAATATTTGTTTCATATTAATTGCATTTCTATTCATCAATATGGGCTGCAGAGATGTCAATCCTGTAGCATCAACAGATTCTGTGCAGGCTATTACATCGGTGGTACCTGCAGAGGCACCTTTTGGTGCAACGGTTCAAATCGGAGGTGAAGGATTTGGCAGTAACCTTTCTGATCAAGAGGTATATTTCAATAATACGTTAGCCCAAATTGAAGCTCTGAGTGATACCTCTATTCAGACTAAAGTACCACTTGAAGCTACAAGTGGTCCTGTAATGGTTATAACTAATAGTGGAGACACGCTTTCAGGACCTTCTTTTGCCGTAGACAGTACCAAAAATCTTTTCTTAAATATCGATTCCATTAACCCGACAAAGGGCCGTGCCGCTGATGAAGTTCAGATTGTTGGAAATGGATTCAATCCAAGTCCTGAAATGAATACGGTATTGTTTAACAATGTAAACGCGCCGGTTATCTCTGCTAGTGATACTATGCTAACAACCACGGTTACTCCCGAAGTCGAAACCGGTCCGGTTTCTGTTGTTGTAGATCAGGATACGGCTGTTGGTCCAGTGTTTACTGTTGAACGACTCAGTATTTCTGGGATTTCACCGGAATCGGGTCCGATTGGAACTGCGGTAACCATTTCCGGGAGCGGTTTTAGCAGTACTATTTCTGAAAACACCGTGACTTTTGCCGGAGTGGAAGCTCCAATAGAAACGGCTTCGGAAACCGAGCTGGTGGCTATTTTTCCTGATGGAGCAGAAACGGGCCCCGTAGCGGTAACCGTTGGAGATAACAATGTGAAGGGACCTACTTTTACAATTGAAGCGACTCAAAATCCTAAGAGCTTGCAGGTAATTACTGAAACGACGAATCCACCTGCTGGTTTTGATGGATACCGTTTATCAGTCACTGGAAGAGATCTTGTTTTCATTAATCCTAATGGTGAGAGAATATATTCAGATATTCTCGCGGATCAAGTGGAGGTTGAGTTGTTAAGTGTTCCAGAAACTTGTACCGTCTCTGGCCAAAATCCACGCACAATTAGTTTGAATAATCAGACTAACACAACAACCTTCAGCATAGAATGTGCGCAACCAGCGCCGCAAATTAGTAGCGTAACACCTGAATCAGGTTCTGTGGGAACACAAGTAACGATCAACGGAGAAAATTTCAGCACAACGCCTTCTGAAAATATCATCACATTTAATGGCACCGAAGCTCCGGTGAACAGCGCAAGTACAACTGAGCTTATAACAGAAGTTCCCGAAGGAGCCACAAATGGTCCGATTGAGGTTACTGTTAATGGACAAACTACCGAGGGACCTACATTTACGGTTGAGCCTGATGCTCCGGCCATCAGTTCGATAGATCCTCAAAACGGAGTTGTGGGAACCGAAGTAACCATCACGGGGGTGAATTTTAGTGGTACGCCTTCTGAGAATGTGATAACATTTAATGGAACACAAGCCCCGGTGAATAGTGCCAGCACTACCGAACTTCTAACTGAAGTTCCAGAAGGAGCTACTGACGGTCCAGTTGAGGTTTCAGTGGATGGTAAAACAGGTGCAGGTCCTGATTTTGATGTAGTAACGACCGGTTCACTTGATATAGTGATTGCAACTCAAGGTGAAGATCAAGACTCAAATGGTTACTTGGTTTCTATTGATGGAGCGGAAGGAGTACGGACAAGTATTAATGAAACTTATAACCAATCCGGATTGCAAGAGGGAACTCACCAAGTGGGTGTATCTGATATTGCTGATAATTGTTTTATTAACCAAGATCGGCCGAATCCCTATGATATAAATATTACAGCCGGACAAACCACTACCACTTATGTTGATGTTCAGTGTGAGGCGAAAAATGAACCCCCACAGGCAGCTTTTGAGCAGACTTGCATGAACCTTAATTGTGGTTTTGATGGCACATCATCCACGGATCCTGATGGTTCGATCTCAAGTTATGAATGGAATTTAGGGGATGGTACTACGGCTACCGGTGATTCAACTGTTCATGCTTACAGTACATCCGGGGGTTATGATGTTTCATTGACGGTGACTGATAATGAGGGAGCTACAAATACAGTAACAAAAAGCGTAACTGTAACAGAATTAGCAATAATAGGAATTTCTCCAAATTCTGGACCAATAGGAACAGAGGTAACCATTTCCGGAACTGGTTTTGGCACCGTTGATTCTTTAATTCAGGCTGGTTTTACAAGTGGAGAAACTATAGTAACAGCACCAATAAAATCACTGTCCCCAAATGAATTAATTGTAGATGTTCCGGGTGATGCCACAACCGGTCCTGTCTATGTGGCTCGCGGAGAGAATATGGAGCAAGGTCCTGAGTTTACGGTTGAGCAATCCAGAATGTTGGAGGTTGCAATTGCAACTACGGGCAATGAAATTGATCCGGATGGATATACACTTCGTGTTGAGGGTCAAGATGATCGTTTTGTAAAGGTCAATGATAATGTTACATATTCAAATCTTATTCTCGATGAAATACAAGTAGCACTGAACGGGCTAGCCGATAACTGTAGCGTTGAGGGTAATAACCCAAGAACAGTAACGCTTAATAATGCTGATAACGCTGGCTTCACACAGTTCGATGTTAGTTGTAGCGGACCTGCACCAACTATAGACAGTATTTCTCCCACATCAGGAACTACCAGCACGCAGGTAACGATTAGTGGAAGTAACTTTAGTTCAACTGCTTCCGATAATGTGGTCACCTTTAACGGGGTGCGTGCCGAACTGAACAGTGCTTCGACTACAGAATTGGTTGCATTTGTACCGTTTGATGCTACAACCGGCCCCGTTGAAGTAACGGTCAATGGACAAACAGTTACAGGTCCGACTTTTACTGTTATTACAACCGGCAGGCTCGAAGTCAATATTTCTACTACAGGTACAAGTATCGATCCCGATGGTTATGGCTTGATTTTGGATGGAGGGCCCGCCACTGCGGTGAGTGTAAATGATTTTGTGGGTTATGATGATTTATCAGAAGGCAGTCATTCAGTTGAACTCACAGATATTGCTTCTAACTGTTTCATTATGCAGGATCGGACTAACCCTTACGATGTAAATATTACAGCAGGTGACACAACAATTACGAATATCGATGTTCAGTGTGAGCAACCCAACCAAGCCCCCTCCGCAAATTTCAATAGCACGTGTTCAGGCGGTACTTGTGATTTTGATGGATCCGGATCGAACGATACCGACGGCTTTATTTCAAGCTATGATTGGAACTTTAGAGATGGGTTTAGTGGTGGCGGCCAAACGGTTACTCATACATATGAAACTTCTGGGACCTATACGGTTTCTCTCACGGTGACAGATAATGAAGGCGCTTCTGATACGATATCTGAGCAAATTTCGGTAACGGTAGGCGATGATGATTTAGATGCTGTGGTAGGTTCTAATCCCCGACTGGTATTTACCAATGATGGAAACGGAAATTTCACGCAAAGTGTGGAATTAGGGAATTTCCAGCCTGACGACATTGAGATGTCTGATGTAGACCGCGATAATGATCTTGATATCTTGATTGAAAGGGGGACAGGACTTGCTTTGTGGATTAATGACGGTACCGGACAATTTACGCTCAAGGCAGAATTTAGTGCTGATATGGACCAGTCTTACGATTTTGAAATGGGTGATCTAAATGGAGACGGATTCCCGGATATATTTCAAATAGGTTCCGGTGGTTCTTTGGCAGATCATCCCCATTGGGTATGGTTTAATAATGGAAGTGGGAATTTCACTGATTCGGGTCAGCGCCTGGGAGGGGAAAATAGCACCGAGGCAGATTTGGGAGATGTGGATGGAGACGGGGATTTGGATGCCTTTGTTACCAATGATGACAAGCAATATGGTAATGGAAATAATGCAAATAGAATTTGGATAAATGATGGAGAAGGTAATTTCGCCGATTCAGGATTACAATTGGGAGGTTTCTTGAGCGCAGATGTGAAACTCGGAGATTTGGACGGAGACGGCGATCTGGACGCTTATATCTTTAATGATGATGTGTTTGAGACCCAACAAAATCGAGTATATTTCAATAACGGAGATGGTATTTTAGAGGATTCTGGGCAACTGCTTGGGTCTTACAGGAGTATAAATGGTGCATTGGGAGATTTGGATGGTGATGGCGATCTCGATGCCTTTTTTGGTACTTTCGAAAATGGTAGTAGAGTATGGCTTAACGATGGTAGTGGTAAGTTCGTTAATAGTGATCAAATAATAGGAGGAAGTCGCGCAGCGAATGAGATCAAATTAGGAGATCTAGATGGTGACAAGGATCTGGATGCGTTAGTAATTAATGATTATACCACATTTATCTGGTTTAATGATGGTTCGGGAGTATTTACTAAAAGTGTTCAGATCCACGATAGGGGGGGATATTCGGGGGATCTTGGCGATGTCGATTAAAAGATGCATTAGCATTTTCTTTGGGTGGTTTTTTACTTTTTTCCTTTCGTCATAGTTTGACCTGTTTTTGAGTTCGGTTTCGTATCTAATACTGGAGGTACAAAATAAATACCGAATTCAAATTCATATTGCTATGAAAAATAAAGCTACGCTACTTTGTATTGTAATTTCAATCGCTTTAATTTTTGGGTGCAGTGATAGCAGTACGGGGCCTAGTAATGATAACGGAGGCGGAGATAATCCCTCTGCAGCAAGTGCAACAGCAGATGCTGGAAATGATTCAGATGAGATAGTAGGATTTGAGGTAATAGCAGATGGATCCGGTTCAAGTGGCAGTGGCAGCGTCAGCTATTCTTGGACAATAAGCAGTCAGCCGGCAAACAGCAGTGCTTCATTAAGCGATGCGAATTCAGAGAGTCCCAGTTTTATTCCGGATCTGCCCGGAGAGTATGAGCTACAGCTTGAGGTTACCTCAGATGGTGAGAGTGATACCGATGAAGTAGTTTTTTCGGCCATTGCCAAGCGCCTTTTTGTGAATGCTAACAATGGGAATGACGGAGATACCGATGGTTACCTTTCCGATACGCCTCTTAAAACCATTAATAGAGCATTGGAAATTTATGGCCAAAATGAATCAGATCCCTTTTTAGATATCGACACCCTACGAGTGGCCGAGGGATTATATGACCAAGCCAATGGTGAGAGTTTTCCAATGGATTTTTCCGGTAACCTTATTGTGAAGGGTAATCAAAATGTCGATCGGAATAATATTCATATTCTTAGTCCCGACGTCGATAGAGACCCGGCAGTAGAGCTTGGGGAAGGTGTCACTTTGCGTCATCTGCATATTGAGAATGGGTATACAGGAGGAACTTTCAATGGAGATCCTGATGCCGTATTTATTAAAAGTGGATCTTCGGTTGAGACCTCAAATGTGATTTTGGAGGATGTCTCAGTTACTATGAATGCTGAAGAGGGGGTAGCAATTTCAACCGGCTCATCAATGAATGTGGAAGTTAGAGGTTTTGAAGGTGCACGTAATACTATTAATGGGAAAAGTGTTGGTCAGGCATATGCAAACCGATTTAATAGCTCAGATACGCGGATTCATATCCAAGATACAGACGTAATAAATATGGGTGATGTTGAGGCCTTTGACATGGATGATGCTAATAATTTGAACCTTATTGTGACAAATACAACCGTAAGGCCGGGGGCATCTGTTATTGAACCCCCGACTGCTTTTCAGATAAATGCTGATAACTGCAGCTTGTCTCTTGATGGCGTTACGGTAACCACAAGCGACGGTACCGAAACTGGAAATCGATATCAGCGAGCGCTTGATATGGATGCCGACCAACCTAAAAGCAATATTGAAGTTCGAAACTCTACTTTCCAGTACACTTCAATCTCGACTATTGAACTGTATGCTGCCGATGTAAATATTATTGATACCATTATTGAAGGTACCAACACCGAAGAACGAGCAGCAGGTAGTATAACCTACTTAAGTAACGATGGTATTAAGCATCTCGACGGTTCGCTGAGGGTACGCGGTTCCACGATTAGAAATGTTTACGGCAATGCCATAGCTATTGAAGGCCCGGTAAGCCCAAATGATAACAATTTCACCGTCGACTTAGGAGCCGATGGATCAGCCGGGAATAATGTTTTTGAAAATATTGACGGTTGGGACATAGATCTTACCCGCGGTTCGGGAGAGGTATCTGGTGAAGTCCCGGCTATTGGCAATACGTGGTCAAATACGGCGGATCCCCGATGCGGTGCAGATCGCAGTCAGCCTGAAAATGGGGAGATTCAAGTGAGTGTCAGTGGAAATAGTCTTCGATGGGGCTTGGGAAGTGGTGAGGTCTGCAACTGACATTATATTCATGCATTCGTAAAATGCTCCGCCGTTTACTGAATTTAAAGTGGGTGGGCTAAATGGATTGATTAACAATTATCCTTAGTAAATAATTGAAAATTGAAGTCATGAAAAATATTACTATTACCAACATATGCAGACAGACACTGATTTTTCTTTCCTTATCAGTGATAATGATTTCTTGTGGAAGCAATGACGATCCAATATCTACCGATCCTGATCCCCAGATAGATAGTATTCAGCCCACTAGCGGACCGGTCGGATCCTCTGTTACAATTACTGGAAGTGGCTTTAGCCCAACAGTTTCTGTTAACACTGTCAGGTTTGCCGGAACGTCCGCTGATGTGAGCAGTGCCAGTGAATCACAGTTAATGGCTACTGTGCCCAGTAGCGCTGAATCTGGCAGGGTTGTAGTTTCGGTGAATGGTGCAACGGCTAGTGGTCCAGAGTTTACCGTAGAAGATCAAGCGCCAGGTATAAACTCAGTAGAACCGGAGAGTGGAAAGGTGGGCACCGAAGTGACGATAAGCGGAATAAATTTCAGCTCTACCGCATCTGAAAATTCAGTGAGCTTCAATGGGGTGGAAGCTACAATCCAAAGTGCAATGCCGGACGAGCTCAAAACGGAGGTTCCAATGGGAGCTACAGACGGGCCAATAGAGGTTACCGTGAATCAAAAGTCGGTGACAGGACCTAATTTTGATGTCATAACTGAAGGTGCTCTAAAGGTATCCACAAATACATCAGGTAAAATGCTTGATTCTGATGGTTATCGTTTGAGGATTAATCAAAATCGGGAATATTCAATCAATGCTAATGACGAGCGAATTTTCAGCAGTTTTTCTCAGGATCAATATAGTCTGAAAATATCTGATGTCGCAAATAATTGCTTTGTAGAAAACGAAAACCCGCATTCATTTTCTATTATTGCCGGTGATACAACTTCCGTTGCACTTGAAATTAATTGTAAGAAAGCGCTAAGGAATAAGATTGTATTTGCTAGCAATCCAGATTTACAGAATGCGGATCGCGATATTTATGTGATTAACCCAGATGGTTCAAATCAAGAAAAAATGTTTGATACACCTGAGATAGAAGATTTTCCGGAGATTTCAAATAGTGGTACTAAAGTGGTTTTTAGACAAACCAACAGTAGTGATAATAATTTATATGTAGCTGATGTGGATGGTTCCGGGTTACAACAGATCACGAATTTACTAAATTTTGCTTTTACTGCTTCCTGGTCGCCCGACGACTCTCAAATAATATTCAGTAATGGTACAGAGGAGGACGCGGAAATATATGTAGTAAATTCGGATGGAACGAATCTAACCCAGCTTACTGATGATACTGCCTGGAACCGATATCCTGAATGGGCACCGGATGGGTCTAAAATTGTTTTTGATAGCAATATCGACGGTGATTTTGAAATATATACCATGAACCCAGATGGAAGCAACGTCGAGAAATTAACAAATGACTCATACCGAAATTCTACTGCAAAGTGGTCACCGGATGGTAGTGAGCTCATTTTTGAAAGCACCAGAGACGGTAATCTTGGGGATATTTACAGAATGAATGCTGATGGGACTAATGTCCGACGAATAACGACAAATAATGGGGGAGCAAGTGCTCCAGATTGGTCACCTGACGGTTCAAGAATAGTATTTGAGGACAATAGAGATCTATTCATAATCAATTCCGATGGGTCGGGTTCAAGTTCTCAAATAACTAATAACCCAAATCCAAATTCGAACCAGATCGGTATTGCTGACTGGAGTACTAATTAAACCTCTCAACTAATATAGTTTTATTGTTTGGGTAAATTATTTTATAAGAATGAAATCTGAGTGGATAAAAGAGTCATTATTAATACGGGAAGCAACAATAGCATTGTTCTAGAAAGAAGTGACCCTTCGAACTACCAGCAAGTAGTTAACTACTGCTTTTCTTAATTACCTACTCTGATAGAGATAGATACCTTTGATGCCATCGCCTCAGGGCGGTGGCATTTTTATTTATTTTGACAGAAATAATCCAAGCAAATATGATGGTATTAAATATCTAATGATGTTAAAGTCAGTTTTATAAATTAAAATAGGTGGCTTGTTCTCTTGGAATTTGAATATTCGGATTTCGATTGCTGATGAAGCGCATTATGTCGGCTATATCGTCCACCTTTAGCGTGATTGATGCGGATTGATCTCCCAGTAATTTATAAAAGGATGCATCATCTTTTTTCTTATAAAGCAAATGATAGTTTGTGGAGAAGTCGAACAGGGCCTCATCGGCATCGCGCGGATTATGCGGAGCAAATTTCAGATGTTCAATACGATCAGCAGGGATCTGCAATGTATCGGTTTTTACGTCTCCTTTTTTGATATCGATAAGGAGTATATCATCGTCAAAATACAGAATGAAGTGATACAGCGGTTCTGATAGTTTGATAATACCGGCGAAGCTGATTCCAAATAATCCCAATGCTAACAGTTGTCTGATATTAAAAGGATACCACTCCATCGTAACAAAAGAGCCGACCAGCATATAGGTGCCTAACGCAGTGGCAACCAGGATGATTAATCCCCAGAAAAGGTGGTTGCTTTCTTCAAATACATGCAGTTCTTTGTGTCTCATTGTAGGTGCGTTACAATGTGTCGATTTTATATCAGAATGATTAATAAAAGTCCCAGACGTTTAATATCTTTGGTCATCAAAATGCGTTCACAAAAATAAACTTAGGTTTTCAGGTCATTTTGAACTTTTTCGGGATGGCCCGGTATTTTTAGAATATTCCATAAAGAGTAATATAAATTACAAGTAATGAGCAGTTCGGTTAACGATAATTACGAAGCAGTTATTGGGCTTGAAGTCCACGCCCAGCTATTAACAGAAAGTAAGGCTTTTGCCCCGGTTTCAACAGAATTTGGCGGATCACCCAACACGCAGGTTTCACCGCTTTGTTTAGGGCACCCCGGAACGCTGCCGGTACTCAATGAAAACCTGGTGCGCTATATAATCAAGATGGGGCTGGCAACCAACTGCGATATTGCCCGTAAATCAATTTTTGCCCGAAAAAATTATTTTTATCCGGATCTTCCCAAAGGGTATCAGATTTCTCAATACGACACGCCCATTTGTCACGATGGACATATTAATATAACGACGGATGGAGTGGATAAGGAAATCGGCATAACGCGTATACATATGGAGGAAGATGCCGGTAAATCTATTCATGACCAGGATCCTTTTAATACATTAATCGACCTAAATCGAGCGGGCGTCCCTCTTATTGAGATTGTATCTGAACCTGATATTCGGACAGCGAAGGAAGCATATGAGTATTTGAAGCGTATCAAGCAGATTGTGCAGTATTTGGAAATCTGTGACGGAAATATGGAAGAAGGAAGTCTGCGCTGCGATGCCAATGTCTCAGTCCGACCGAAAGGACAAGAAGAGTTCGGTACGAGAACAGAACTCAAAAATATGAACTCTTTTCGCAATGTGGAGCGAGCTATTGAATTCGAGATTGAGCGTCAGATAGAGCTCATCGAATCAGGTGGACAAGTGGTACAGCAGACGTTGCTTTGGGATGCCAACAAGATGGAAACTCGTACAATGCGTTCGAAAGAAGAAGCTCATGATTATCGCTACTTTCCCGAGCCGGATATTCCTCCGGTAGTGGTAACAGACGAGATGCTTGAAGATATCAAGGAAGAGTTGCCTGAGATGCCTGATGTGCGCAAACAGCGCTTTATTGACGAGTTTGCGATGAGTAGTGATGATGCGCAAACGCTGACCGAAGATCGGTATCTTGCGGACTTCTACGAGGAAGTACTGCTCCATGCGGGGAATCCGAAAGCAGTTTCCAATTTGATATTAACGGAGGTCTTGCGCACGTTAAATGATCAGAGTATTGGCATTCAGGAATTTCCTATTTCTGCGGAACGGATTGCGGGGCTGGTGCAGCTGAGAGAGGATGACAAAATTAACTCTTCAGCAATGACAGAAATTTATAATGCAATGCTTAAGGAGGAGAAGTCTGCCGAAGAGTTGGCAAAAGAAATGAATCTGGTGCAGGTTTCAGATACTGATTTCTTGGAGCCCATCGTTGATGAAGTTATCGAACAGCATCCTGATGAGGTAAAGCGCTATAGAAATGGTAAAAAGGGGTTGATTGGCTTTTTTATTGGACAGGTTATGCAGCGTTCGCAAGGCAAGGCTAATCCGGAAATGGTACGTGAGATGATTTCGAACCGTCTGGAGCAAGAGTAATATAGTTATCAAAAATAAAAATATTCATTCCAGTAAAATATATGCTAACTAAAGTAAAGTGCTTTTTTATTGTTCTGGTTATTGGGGTAACCAGTTGGGGATGTTCAAGCGAGACCGAAACTAAAACAGCACATGTCTCGGGCAGTTTTACGGTTTCCGATTCAATAGACTCAAGCGGTGACTTTTCAGGTATTGGATTTACTATCATCAAAAAAGATTCTGCCAATGCAGATGCTGATACACTTTACCATGCTGTTACTGATTCTAATGGTAGCTTTTCGGGGATGGCGACATTTCAGGAAAAACGCAGGTATCCCTTAATTATAAGTCGCAATAATAGAAACTTGGCGCGGGGTGGTGTTATACTAGCTGAGGACGACTCTGTTTTTATTACCGGACAGCTCCCCAATATCAGCGGAACGCTGAATATTGCATCACGTGAGCATGATGCAATGGATACCTATCAACGGTTGGGCAAGAATTTTAGCCGCGTTATGCAGGTGGCACGGGCCGGACAGCTTAAAGGAGATACCCTGCGCGAGGAGCTCCAAAAATGGACCAATCTGTATTGGGATGTTTACGAGGAAGAAAAGGGGACTTTTGCATCAAATTTCGCTGCTCGGGAAGCAATAAAAATCCTTGAAAGTTTCGATAAGCCCCAAATGATGAACCGCATTCGAATGGTTGATGATCACGATGATTTAAGTGATCTGGGAGCTACTTTTGGCAAACGGTATATGGCCGAAACCAAGGGACTCGATTCGGCGCTGGTATATCTGGATTCATTAGCACAAACAACGGAATCAGAAAATAGTTCTAAGCATATTGCCCGTGAAAGGATAAAACTGCTTTACGACAGTGCCCGTGTAGATAAAGCGCAGCAGCATCTGACTGCTTTTAAAGAGAAATATCCCGAAGATTCAACCAGTAACTGGGTTGAGTCTATGAGTTATGATATTAACTACTTATCTCCCGGTGATACTATTCCCGAGTTTGAGTTTTCGCAGAATGGAAAAGTTATTAGCCGTGATTCGCTTTCCGGAACGCCTTATATCCTTGAGGTTACCCGGTTGAGTAATCAATTATATCAGGAGCAGTTCGACCGGACCGTCGTCATTCACAGCATCTACAAAAACTATGGACTGGAGGTTGTAACTTTACCGCTTGATGAAAGCAAGGTTACCGTTGAGGCCTTTTTTGAAGAGCGCGTAAAGCCATGGCCGGTGGCCGATGCCCAAGCCTTTAACCGTGAAGAATTGCTGAAAAAATTTAATATCCGATTGATACCTACTCGCTTCTTGGTGGATGAGAATGGACGAATAGTTAGGAAGTATGTGGGCACTGAATTTGAAGATGTAATACAAGGTATTCAGAAAATCATTAATAAAGATAACAACGAGGAACCTGCATCATGAGACGATTTTTAATTGCCGGAAACTGGAAAATGAATTGTGGACCCAAGGAGACATCAACCCTTCTTCAGGGCATAAAAGATAGTATCGAAAATATGCCTGACGCCGTTGATGGTTTGGTATGTCCGCCAACTATTTCGCTGACTACAGCCTCAGTTGAATTGCAGGATATTGGAGGTCTTGCCTTGGGAGCCCAGAATGTTCATTCCGAAGATAATGGTGCCTATACGGGAGAAGTAAGCACCGAGATGCTTAAGGAGGTAAATTGTGAATATGTGATTTTGGGGCACTCCGAACGCCGTCAATATTTTTGGGAAACCGATAAAACAGTAAATGCTAAGGTTAACAAGGCGTTGAATGACGGAATAAAACCTGTGATTTGTGTTGGGGAGTCTCTGGAACAGCGTAAGGCTAATGAGCACAAACTGCGAGTTAAGAAACAGGTACAGGCAGCTTTAATTGATGTAGAAGTTGAGGATGCTTCTAATCTTGTTATAGCTTATGAACCTATTTGGGCGATTGGAACTGGGGAAACGGCAACCCCTGACCAAGCGCAAGAGATGCATAAGATGATTCGGGAAGTTATCGCAGACCTATATACTGATGAAGCCGCTGATGAGATTCGTATTTTATATGGTGGCAGTATGAAGCCTCATAACGCTGAAGAACTTCTGGAGCAACCTGATGTTGACGGTGGTTTAATCGGCGGCGCTTCACTTAAAGCTGATAGTTTTACGGATATTATCAATATTGCGGATGAACTTTCGTAGTGAATCTATCCTCCTGAAAAATATTATTTGAACCGTTTTTGAATTTAAGTAACTCTAAATGATGAATGTATTACTATTGGGCAGCGGCGGACGTGAACATGCAATGGCGTGGAGTATTGCTAAATCAGATCATTTGGATGAACTTTTTATTGCTCCCGGAAATCCCGGTACTGGTCAGGTAGGGACCAATGTAGATCTTGCTCTTTCGGATTTTGAGGAGATTCTGGCATTTATTGAAGAAAAGGAAGTTGCGTTAACCATTGTGGGTCCTGAAAAGCCATTGGTTGACGGCATTACGGATTTCCTGGAAGAAAAGGGACACAAGGTCTTCGGACCATCAAAGGTAGCGGCTCAGCTCGAAGGCAGTAAAAAGTTTGCCAATGAGTTCATGAAAGAGAATCGCATTCCTACAGCCGACTTCCAAACTTATGGACGGGATGAGTTTGATAAGGCGTTGAAAGTAATCAAAAGTAAGGATGAGTACCCGGTTGTCCTGAAAGCTGACGGTTTGGCCGGTGGAAAAGGCGTCTTTATATGTGAATCAGCCGAGGAGGTTGAAAAACGTTTAAATGAGTTGAAAGAAGATGAGCGTTTTCAGGAAGCAGCTCAAAAGTTAGTTGTTGAAGAGTTTTTAAGAGGAGATGAGGCCTCGGTATTTGTAATATCGGATGGGAAAACCGCTAAAATCTTACATTATGCCCAAGATCACAAGCGCATTGGAGAGGGGGATACAGGTCTTAACACAGGTGGAATGGGTGCTTATTGTCCTACTCCTGTAATAGGTGATCGCATGCTTCAGCGAGTGGAGAAAGAGATTATATTGCCTACCATATCAGCTATGTTGTTGGATGAACATCCGTATAAAGGGATTCTATACTGTGGATTAATGATAACCGAAGACGGTCCCAAAGTTGTTGAATTCAATTGTAGGTTGGGCGACCCTGAAGCCCAAGCGGTATTGCCTTCGTTGGAATCTGATTTTTTGGAACTAATGACTGCTGCCGTGAATGAACAGCTGAATACCAAAGAGGTTAACATTGATGATAAATATCGCTGTTGTGTTGTTATGGCTTCAGATGGATATCCGCTGGATTACGAAAAGGGAAAAGAGATTACAGGGTTAGATGATGTGGCTGAGGATGCTCTTGTATTTCATGCCGGAACCAGGGGCGAGGACGGGAAACTTTATAGCGATGGGGGACGAGTTCTGAGCGTTGTTGGTGCGGGAGATACCCTTCAGGATGCTATCAAGAATACATATACAGAAGTAAAAAAGATCAATTTTGAAAATAAATATTTCCGATCTGATATTGGGACCAAAGGCCTAAAATACATCAGCTAAAGAAGGTCGGTTATAGTTATGATTCTTCCTCTTTTTCAGTTTGGTTAAGAAATAAATCAGGCAATTTACTGCGGATAATTTTATCCGTCCGTGTTTTGGGAAGCTTGTTCACCTGAATGATCTCTTTTGGGATCTTATAATCGGCAACCTCTTTTTTTAAGTATTCTTTAATAGATGTCGAATTGATGGGTTCCCCGTTTTTTGTGACTACAGCTGCTACAACTTTTTGGCCCCACTCCTTATCATTTATTCCGAATACCGCAGCGTCTTTGATATCTGCTAGCTCTTTGAGCTTGGATTCAATTTCAAAAGGAGATACATTTTCTCCCCCTGTTACTATACGGTCGGAACGACGGGAATCAATAAAAAGCTGATTATTGGCATTAAAGTAACCAAAATCACCCGTTCTAAACCATCCATTCTTATCAAAAAAATCATTGTTGTCCAGATTTAAATATCCATCAAAAACCTGTGGACCCTTAATCCAAATTTCGCCTGTTGTATTAATGCTGACTGCTTCTTCATTTTTATCACGTATTTGAATTTTATTGGGTTCAAATACAGTTCCTACACTTTTTAAGGGTCCATACGTACCACTGGGCTTAAGTATCGGGTTGGCTGCAATTTGAGCACAGGTTTCTGTCATTCCGTAGCTTGGAACTAATGGAATGCCTTTATCTCTACACTCTTTGACAAGATCTGTTTCGATAGGACCGCCCCCAAGCAAAATTGCCTTGAAGTTTTGATGGACAAAAAAACCGGATCGTTCCAGCAAACGTTTAAGCATCGTTGGAACCAATGATGCTGCCTGGAAAAGCTTGTTTTCGGTTAAAAAAGTAGTGATCATTTTGGGATGAAAGCTTTTCATCCTGAAGATAGCAGATCCATAAAGGAGAGAACGCAAAATGATTGAAATTCCGCCGATATGATTTAAAGGCAAACAGAGCAGCCAGAAATGATTCTTTCGAGGTTTAAAGTTTTCGGCTGACGCTTTTGCTGCAAAAAGCATCTGGCGTCGTTTGAGGGGGACAATCTTTGGAGTTCCTGTAGTGGTTCCCGAAGTAAAAAAATATCCAAAAACGGTATCTGGATCAGTATCAGGTGTATAGTTTTTGGCTTCAAAACCCAGTACGACTTCTATATCTAATGATCGGGTTAAATCAACCTGTTTAATATCAATGGTATTGGGATGATCAATTTCTGCCTGCAGTTCTTGAGTAGTAAAAACCAACCCGGGATCAACTTTTTGAAATTGACGATTAAGTTCATTCGAGGTGGCTTTGGTATTAAAAGAGACGAAGGGAATACCGAGATTCCAGCATGAGGTTAATGCAAAAATGAGCGTGTCTGAAGAGGGAGCAAGAAATCCTACCGGTTTTTTAAAATCGTGATCAAAATCAAAGAGGAATTGCAGAAAAAAACGTTCAAATTTTTTGAGGTCGCCATATGAATGCAGGCCAAAGCTGGATCCCAAAAAGAGGTCATCTTCTCGGGGCGCAGAAAATGTTGGTATTTGATCTGAATTACCCACTTCTAAAAAAGTTTTGTAAAAAGCTGTTGTTGATCAAAATTGATCACCGGTATTTTTCGGGAAGATAAATTAATGGATCCTGCTGTAATAACATTTTTTTCAGGAAAAACATCTTCTGCTAATAAAAAGCCGGTTGATAGGCCATGAGCTGTATGTGGTGTTCCTAATCCCGCTGCCAATAAGCCAGTAAAATATCGTCCAACGCTACTTTCAAGGCTTGTTGTAACTACTATTTTATTGTTATGAGTGTTTGCAAGCCGTTTTGTTTCAATGTTTTTTCGGAAACTGCCAATAACCATCGGTTTTATAATAAGATATTTTGTAAAAGGAAGTAAGTTGGGCCAGTACGAATATTGAGTGGTCGATTCGTCCAGGGCAATAGGCAGTGAGGTATGCTGGGATAACTCTTCAAGTATTGCCGGCGTGATCTCTTTCAGTGGTTCTTCACAATATTCGATATCCAGTTTGTTGAGTTGATTGCAGTGATCGAGTGCTTCATCAAAATCCCAGGCTTGATTAGCATCAACTCTAATAGTTAGATCCGGATATTTTTTTCTGATTTTTTGAAGTAATGTAAGTTCTTTCTCAAAAAAGAGTCCAATCTTGCATTTTATCGTATTGAATCCTGATGCAACTTCGCGTGCTACGTTTTTTAGAACGCTTTCAGCTTGTAGGGAAATCAAAGTATTGACTTCAACTTTGGGAGAGATGCCTGTAAACAAATAAGAGAGTAGTGATTTTTCATTCTCACGGGCTTCGATCTGGTAGGCAAGTGCATCCAGACCAAACTGCAGCGACGGTGGAATTTCTTCATCCTGATAAAATTCTTGAAGCTTGGTAATTGGATTTGGCTCGGCTAATTTTTTACTGATTATGCCTTTATGGGAATTCAGCAGTATTTGAACTGATTTGTAGGACTCGGTTGAAAATCCGGGCAAAGGTGCTGCTTCTCCGTATAGTTGATTGTCTCCTGTTTGATATGATAAAATAAACCCCCTGCGATGATGAAAGGTTTGGCCACTAGTTTGCAGTGGTTTTGAAAAAGGGATCTTATATGAATAGCAGGAAAATTTCATAAATGATCTGCAATAATTCCGACGCTAAATAAGATTCCATAAAGGGTCATAAAGCGAGCAGTATGCTCCAATACTTTGTTGAACCTGTGCTTGTCATCCCAGAACCAAACTTTATAAAGTTGCAAAAATCCATAAGGACTGACCAAAAAAGGAAGAAATATGGCAGCGTTATAATCCAGTTGAAAATAAAAATGAGGAGGTATAGCCAATGCTAGTAATAACATCAGCAGGTATTCCCATCGGAGGGCATCCTCACCAAAAATAACGCCGAGCGTATTCTTTCCGGCTATCTTATCCTGTTCAATATCGCGCAGGTTGTTGATGACTAAAATATTTGTTGCCAGTCCGCCAACAGCTAGTGAAGCCCAAAACGAAGCATTACTCCACTCCAAAGCATTTACATAATAAGTGCCCATCACGGCAACAATCCCAAAGAAAATAAAGACAAAAACATCACCGAGCCCATTGTAGCCGAGTGGAAAGGGACCGCCGGTATAAAGAACTCCAAAAATGAGGGATGAGATGCCAATCCAGAAGATAGCCCAGCCGGCATGCCAAACGAGGTATAACCCTAACAAAAAAGCTACTCCCATTGTTATGATGGTGGCATTGCGCATGGCATCAGTAGAAATGAGTCCTTTTGCAGTAGCACGTTCAAAGCCGATGCGCTCGTCGGTATCGGCTCCCTTCTTGAAGTCAAAATAATCGTTGGCAAAGTTGGTGCCTATTTGAATAAGAAAAGCACAAAGCAGGGCAACAATGGTAGCATCCCACAAAAATAGCTGATCACGAAAAGCTATGGAGGCACCAACACAGACAGGGACAAAAGCAGCCGGTAGGGTTTGGGGACGCGCAGCTTTGATCCAAATGCTCAGCCTTTCTGAATTTATCATGTATATAATGAAGGAAAAGTTGTGGAAAAAGTTTGGGTCCAATTATAGGAATAAATTCCTCGCTTAAAAAAACAAGCTATTTTGTTTTTTAGTTAAATTTATTTAGCCCAAAATAGCAATAAGGTTATTTTTGGTTAAAAAAGTTAAATATAAGTTCTTTAATACCTTCAAAAATAATATGTTAATAAAAAAATAATTAAAAAATTTGTGTTATCGTTTGTGTAACGATTATATTAAGGGCAGTTAAAAATTCTAACAACAACTACACTTATTATTACTCCAATGACAAAAGCAATGAGACGATACGATCCTTTGGCGGCTGCTCGAAACTGGTCACCCAAATCTAATGGTGAAGGACGAGAGGCAATGAACATTACCGAAATATTCGGTAAAAATACGTTTCAGCAGGAAGACCTTGAAGAGCGGCTTCCTGAGGCGATTTGGAAGGATCTGGAAAAAACAATTGAGGAAGGGGAACAACTAAACTCTGAAGTGGCCGATGCTGTTGCTGTTGCAATGAAAGATTGGGCAACTGAGAAGGGAGCTACGCACTTTACCCACTGGTTCCAACCGTTGACAGGATTAACCGCTGAAAAACATGACAGCTTCATTACACCTAATCAGGGAGGTGGGGCAATTGCCGAATTTTCGGGATCAGATTTGATTCAGGGCGAACCGGATGCTTCCAGTTTCCCGAGTGGAGGATTGCGACAGACCTTTGAGGCTCGAGGTTATACGGCGTGGGATCCGACATCTCCGGCTTTTATTATGGAAAATGATAATGGTTGTTACTTGTGTATTCCTACAGCATTTGCTTCATGGTCGGGCGAAGCGCTTGACCATAAAACGCCTATTTTGCGTTCGAATGAAACATTGGATAAACAGACAAAAAGGGCTCTTAAACTTTTTGATGTTGAGGCCAAGAGAGTTACGTCTACGGTAGGATGTGAGCAGGAGTATTTCTTGATTGATCAGGAGTTTTTCTATCGGCGTCCAGATTTGATGACGGCCGGCCGAACTTTGGTTGGTGCCAAGCCTCCGCGCGGGCAAGAGCTTGATGATCATTACTTTGGCACTATCCAGGAACGGGTATTGTCGTTTATGCTTGAAGCTGAAAAAGAACTGTATAAACTCGGTATTCCTGTTAAAACAAGACACAATGAGGTAGCACCCGGACAATTTGAAATTGCCCCCATTTTTGAGACGTGTAACATTGCTGCTGATCATCAGCAGTTAATGATGATTACATTAAAGCGAATGGCTCGTAACTACGGCTTTGAATGCTTGCTGCATGAAAAACCTTTTGACGGATTAAACGGGAGCGGTAAACACCTTAACTGGTCGCTAAGTACCAGCGAGGGTATGAACTTGCTTGAACCGGGTGATAATCCGCATGATAATATGCAGTTTCTGTTTTTCTTTACCGCAATTTTAAAAGCAGTTTATGAACATCAGGACCTGCTTCGCATCAGTATTGCACATGCCGGTAATGATCACCGCCTTGGAGCAAATGAAGCTCCGCCGGCTATCATTTCAGCGTATATCGGCGAACAGCTTTCGGATGTTATTGACCAGCTGTTAAATGGTGGTGCTAAGGAGTCTAAGCAGGGTGGACTGCTGGGACTCGGAACTCCTGTGTTGCCTTCGCTACCGAAGCATGCTGGCGACCGTAATCGAACCTCACCCTTCGCTTTTACCGGGAATAAGTTTGAGTTCCGTGCTGTAGGATCCAGTCAATCTATCTCATTCCCCATTGTTGTGTTAAATACTATTGTGGCCGATGCCATTGATAAACTTTGCACTGACCTTGAGGAGAAAGTTGAAGATGGCGAACCCTTGGAAGAATCGCTGGGTGAAGTAATTCGAGGAGCACTTTCCGACTCTAAGGATATCATCTTTAATGGGGATGGATATTCCGAGGAATGGGAAAAAGAAGCGGAAAAACGAGGGTTGCTTAACCTGCGTACTACGATGGATGCGCTTCCAAAGCTTACGGATGATAAAAATATCGATCTGTTTGAAAGACACCAGGTGCTCAATAAGCGTGAGATACATTCAAGGCAAGAAATATGGGCTGAACAGTACTTGACGACGCTTAATATCGAGGCTGATACAACCGAATCGATGGCAAAAACCATGATTTATCCTGCTGCAGTGCGATACATGAATGAGCTTGCCGATAATGTGGAGCGCATTGATGATATTGGTCTTGAAAACAGGGGATCACTTGAGATGTTGAAAAAGGTGAACAGCGGATTGAATGATCTCAATGATGCTTTAGAGGAGCTTCGAGAGATTGTTCTGCAAGGTAATGGAGAATCGGTCTTGGAAAGTGCAACGTATGTGAAGGATAATGTTCGACCGGCTATGGTAAAGATTCGAGATTCGGTTGACTATCTGGAACGTCATGTGGCAGATGACTACTGGCCGCTACCTATTTATAGGGAAATGCTGTTTGTTAAATAACGGCATTTGATTAACGGTTATTTATTCAGCCCCCAGGGTATGTATATCCCCGGGGGTTTTCTATTTGGTAGTTACTGTGTCTTTGTATGTATGGGATTATGAGAGAATGGATTTGTTTTTTGCAGATTTGTAATTATTTCAACAAAATGAGAAGGGTTTATAACTACGACTTTGAATTAATCAAAATATTATGCATAAAACAGGAAGGGGACTGCTTATAGCAATTGCACTAATAATGGGGTCCCAATACTTGGTACTGGCACAACAAGAAGATCCCCCGAAACTGTATGAGAAGATTGATGAGCAGACCGACGAAATATTTAATCAGGTTGTCGATTGGCGGCGCCACTTTCATCAAAATCCTGAGCTGTCGAATAGGGAGACGAAAACGGCTGAATATATTGCAGATTATTTGCGGGATCTGGGAATGAAAGTTGAAACAGATATCGCACACACCGGAGTAGTAGGAGTTTTGAAAGGAGACAAAAAGGGACCGGTTGTAGGTTTGCGCGCTGATATTGATGCATTGCCGGTAAAGGAACGGACTGATGTCCCCTTAAGTCTACAAAAACGACCACCTATCTAGGCAAAGAAGTGGGCGTTAGCCACGCCTGTGGACATGATGCCCATATTGCAATGTTGATGGGCGCAGCAAAAATTCTAACTGACATGAAGGAGGATCTGCAGGGTACGGTAAAATTTATTTTTCAGCCTGCTGAAGAGGGGGCACCTCCGGGAGAGCAAGGTGGAGCCGAATTGATGGTGAAGGAAGGAGTGCTGAAAAATCCTGATGTTGATGTAATATTTGGACAGCATATCAACTCACAGACCGAAGTAGGAAAAATTCGATATCGCCCGGAAGGTACGATGGCGGCCTCTGACCGTTTTGTTATTACCGTAAATGGAAACCAAACTCATGGATCCACCCCCTGGACCGGTGTTGATCCTATCGTAACTTCAGCAAAGATTATCGAGGGATTGCAATCGATAATCAGTCGCCAAACTGAGCTTACAAAAGCAGCGGCGGTAATATCAGTGGGGAAAATTGAGGCAGGGGTTCGTAATAATATTATTCCTGAGAAAGCGGAGATGATAGGTACCATTCGCACGCTCGATCCTGGTATGCAGGATATCATACATAAAAAAATACGTCATGTAGTAACAAAGACAGCAGAAAGTATGGGAGCGACTGCTGAGATTGAAATTGAAAAGGGGTATCCGGTGACCTATAATGATCCTGATCTGACCGAGCAGATGTTACCTACGCTGCAGGGCATTGCTGGTTCAGAAGATGTTATTTTATCGGATGCCATTACCGGGGCCGAGGATTTTTCATTCTTCCAAAAAGAAGTACCCGGCTTATACTGGTTTGTCGGAGGAATGCCTGAGGGAATGGAGCCTTCTGAGGCTCCTCCTCATCATACTCCTGATTTTTATATTGAAGAAGAAGGTATGAAGCTGGGTATAAAATCAATGGTTGGTCTTACCGTTGATTATATGAATCATTATAACAGTCAGTAGCTGGATAATCAGCCCCGCCTTGTCAAACAAAGTGAGCGGTATTTTTGTTGTAGCATTATGCAGTCGCAATTTTTTGCGTTAATCATATCCTCATTAGAAAAATAACAACAATACGTTTCTGAATTCGTATCACTAATGGTCTTATTGTACAAAATATAAGCTGTTAGAATTGACGATCAGTACCCGTATATTCCACCAAAATAAATTACTAACAAATTTTATTTATTCTTGAATTATCAATCCCCACAATACAGTCCTAATACGCAACTCTCGATATTTCCTCCGGCAGTTAAACATCTGCTGATTATAAACTTACTGGCTTTTGTAGCATTAAGTACTCCTGTAGTGTCAGAGTATTTATTTACCTATGGAGCACTTTGGCCCATTGGTTCCGGACGATTTGGTGTTTGGCAACTTGTCTCATACATGTTTCTGCATGCAGGATTTGGACATATCTTTTTCAACCTCTTTGCACTGTGGATGTTCGGACAGGCTATCGAAAATTTTTGGGGTACCAATCGCTTTGTAGTCTATTATTTTTTAACTGGCATTGGTGCTGCTTTGCTGCACATGCTTATAGGCGGAGGGGGTGCTCCTACATTGGGGGCATCGGGAGCTGTCTATGGAATTCTTCTGGCTTTTGGGATGATGTTTCCCAACCGTCCAATTATGCTACTATTTCCACCTATTCCTATAAAAGCTAAGTATTTTGTTGCCATTTTTGGTGCTATTGAACTCATCAGCGGGTTAACAAGAGCCAACTCTGGTGTGGCTCACTTTGCGCACCTGGGAGGGATGCTTGTAGGCTTTATCCTGATAAAATATTGGGGATTAAAAAGTGAAGAATCTTACTACTAACAGGATATTTTTGTTAACTTTACTCTATGCAGCAACAGCATTAATTGCGGACGACCAATATGTATAACGACTCTTTCGGTAACTCAGTAAAGCGCGGCTATTGGGGATTGCCGGTGGCAATTCGTGTGATAATTACGATTAACGTAGCCGTTTTTATCCTCCAAACGCTGCTGAGTATTTTTAGTCCTGCCTACAGTAATTTATTTATTGATGCGTTTGCCTTTTATCCCGAGTGGCAGACCGCACTTTTTCAGCCCTGGAGAGCAGTTACCTATATGTTCTTACACGGAGGGGCGTTTCACCTGCTTTTTAATATGCTTTGGCTTTGGTGGTTGGGTCGTTCAGTTGAAGAATCGATTGGGCCCCGGACGTTTTCGGTCTTATTTTTTGGCGCCGGTATCGGCGGAGCGTTATTTAATATTATTGCGGCACCGGTATTGGGGTTCAATCCTGTAATTGGTGCCTCGGGTGCAGTTTACGGTATCATGGTTGCATTTGCGATGTTGTATCCTACCATGCCCATTATGCTTATTTTCTTTCCACCCATTCAGGCACGCTATGTAGTAGCCGGCCTCATTGCCATTGATGCTTTACTGTTGGGATCATCAGACGGTACTGCCCGAATTGTACACTTGGCCGGCGCTGGCATGGGTTATTTGTTGATGAAATATCATCGGCAGGGGAACGACCTCAGTCGCTGGGTATTACCAATTGAACAGTTTTGGTATCGCTTAAAAGGAACCTATCAAAAGAAGAACTCCAGTCCTAAAAATAAGAATATGTATTCTGTTTCTGATGTGGAAATTGTAGATGAAACGGATCAATCTGAGCTTGATGCTATTTTGGAAAAAATTTCTCAGAAGGGGTACGATGGTTTAACGGATGAGGAAAAGCAAAAACTCTTTGAGCTTAGCAAGAAAAATTAAATAGTACAATTTGAATGATTTTTACCGTACCTATGGTTCATTAGGGTACGATAAGAAAAAGGAATAAAGATATTATGTCTCACATAAAGCGAAGAGATTCTATTCAGGTAATGGTTGGCGATGTACCGGTAGGCGGAGGTGCGCCTATTGTGGTGCAGTCGATGACGAACACCGATACCTCTAATGTTGATGCTACTGCAGAGCAGATTAAGTACTTGCATAGAGAAGGGTCGGAAATTGTTCGTATTACTGTCAATAATGATGCTGCGGCAAAAGCAGTCCCCAAAATTAAGGAAAAACTGCTTGCTGAGGATGTAACGGTACCTATTGTCGGTGATTTTCATTACAACGGCCACAAGCTGTTGGTCGATTATCCTGAAGCGGCACAAGCTTTATCAAAGTTTCGCATCAATCCGGGCAACACCGGTACAAAAACGCGGGATGAGAACTTTTGTACTATTGTTGAGCAAGCAATAAAACATGATAAACCGGTTCGTATTGGAGTGAATTGGGGTTCGCTGGATCAGAAGTTATTGGCTAAGAAAATGGATGCCAACAGTGAACTCGAAGCGCCCAAGTCGTCCAAACAGGTCATGTTGGACACGATGGTTGAAAGTGCACGACGATCTGCCGAACTGGCCGAAAGCGTGGGACTTGCATCCAATAAAATTGTCATCAGCTGTAAAATGTCGCATGTACAGGATGTTGTGCATGTATATGAACGCATTGCCGAACTGCTTGATTATCCGTTACATGTAGGCCTTACCGAAGCAGGAATGGGCATGAAGGGAACAGTTTCAAGTACGGCTGCGCTTTCGGTATTATTGCAACAAGGAATCGGCGATACGATTCGTGTTTCGCTTACACCTAAACCGGGCGGAGACAGGGCCAAAGAGGTAAGAATCTGCCAACAGATTCTGCAATCACTGGGTATTCGTAATTTTGTTCCGCAAGTGACAGCCTGCCCCGGTTGTGGACGTACAAACAGTACCTATTTCCAAGAGCTTGCCGATGAAATACAGGATTATCTGCGCGAAATGATGCCGATCTGGCGCGATGTGTATCCCGGTGTAGAGGAGATGAATGTGGCGGTTATGGGATGTGTGGTAAACGGACCCGGTGAATCGCGTAATGCTAATATTGGTATTTCACTGCCCGGTACATTCGAAGAGCCAAAAGCACCCGTTTATATGGATGGTGATCACTACAAGACGCTACGCGGTGAAGGTATTGGCGAAGAATTTCGAAATATCCTGGATAATTATGTGATGCGTAATTATGGACAAACCAACGGGGAAGAAGAAAATGAACCCGCAGAAGAGGCATCCACATAACTGCAATTACGTTACTCCCATGGTCAAAAGGAAGTCCCTTTTCTTGTTCATTTTGCTTGCTGCATTGGTAAGTTCTGTGTCATGTTCTAAAGAGCAGGAACAGAAAGTTGATCAGCAGTATCTCAACTCACAAGACTATTCCGACTTCAGAAAAAGTACAGATGCGGAATTGAAAAGTAACAATGATTCCCAGAATTTAGCAGATGATTTAGTAAAAATATCGGATTGTGGCTACAGCCCTAACTTAGAATCTACCTTTTCACTGGACTGGGAAGTATTGGAAGAGTTAACAGCTAATAAAGAAGAATCATGCAGTGTTGAAAGGAAAGGCCAACAACTAACGCTGGCAGGTGTACAACCTTTTGGCACGCAGACAGTGCGATGGTTTTTATTAGAGCATCAGTCGGCTTACCGTGATGCTGAACTGATTACAGCTACTTTTAATGGAAAAGAGTTGCGGAGTTTTGACATTGTGGGGATATATGAACAGGTACCAGCACGAAGTATCCATACCGACATATCTGTGAATAGTAAGGGAAGTGTGATTTTTATTAGATCTGAAACAATTCGTGATATCAAGTATCCGTTAGAACAAAAAAATACCATTACAACCGAATATGAAATTGATGCCGATGGTAGTATCAATGAATTGTGATAAATATATTTACCCCGATTAATTCGACTAATACTAGTATAGAGTTAATATTAACGTTATGAGTATACTTCAAAAACATATTTTTTTGTTAGCATTCTTTCTTGTTACTCCATTAATGCTTTTGGCCCAGCAGGATATTGTGGATCAAAAACAGCGAGCCGACTCCCTATATGAGTCGTTTCAAGAAAAGCAGGCGCTGGAACTCTATCGCGATATTCTGGAAGAAGAGCCGGAAAACTATAAAGCACTTTGGCGGGCCAGCTTCTTGTATTCTCGGATTGGTAACAGGTTCAGTGATGAGGATGATCAAAAAGAATATTTTAATCGTGGGATTGAGCTTGCTGAACGTGCGCTCGGAGTCGATTCAACCGATGCCCAATCCCATTTCGTTATGGCTGTTGCCATGGGACGTAAAGCATTGATATCGGGAGCTCGCGAACGCGTAGCTGCATCGCGCGCTATTAAAAAACATGCTGACAAAGCCCTAGAATATGATAAAAACCATGCTGGAGCATGGCACGTACTTGGACGCTGGCATTTTAAGGTGGCAAATCTAAGTTGGGTGGAGCGTGCAGCAGCCAATACATTATTTGGGGGTATTCCCGGTGATGCAAGTAATCAGAAAGCTGCTGATGCTATCCAGAAGGCCATAGATCTTAATCAAAATAACATCTTATATTACTACGATCTGGCCAAGGTATATGAAGAAATGGGGCAGGCTCAACAAGCAATTTCAGTGTGTGAAAACGCAGTTGAGCTGGAAAGCCAAACTCCCGATGACCCCGGGTTAAAAGAACAATGCAGAAAACTTATTTATGATCTGCAATAATCGTTATGTTGTGCTGTTAAAATTTCACTTTTGGTATTTGCATTTAGCACATCGAAAAATTAAGAATTTCAATTCTCAGTAAAGAATGGAACGAATAGGTGTATTAACATCTGGCGGGGATGCGCCGGGCATGAATGCCGCCATACGTGCGGTCGTGCGAACTTGCGTGTATTACAATATAACGCCCTATGGTATTTACCAGGGCTATGAGGGACTAATCCAGAATGACATCGAAAAAATGGATGCCGGTTCAGTAAAGCATATAATTCACCAAGGAGGTACGATTTTAAAATCAGCTCGCAGTCTCGACTTCAAAACGGAAAAAGGCATGAAAAAGGCCTGGAAGAATGTTCAAAAGAATAATCTTGACGGGCTCGTGGTTATCGGTGGTGATGGTACATTTACCGGTGCAATGGAATTTGGCAAGAAGTTCGATTTACCCATTGTCGGGATTCCCGGAACCATTGACAACGATATTTATGGGACAGATTTTACCGTTGGGTTTGATACGGCTGTAAACACGGTTGTTGATGCCGTTGATAAAATCCGTGATACCGCAACTTCTCACAACAGATTGTTTTTTATCGAGGTAATGGGTCGTGATGCCGGATTTATCGCTGTGTATTCAGGCATTGCTGCTGGTGCTGAAGAGGTGCTCATTCCCGAGGAAGACCGAGGGGTCGAGAAACTTTTTGAGTCGCTGGCAAAAACATCTAAGCGTAATAAAACGTCACGGTTGGTCATTGTTGCAGAAGGAGATAATAATGGCAGTGTATATGATCTTGAAGAAAAAGTGAAAGATGAATTCGGGAATCGATATGAGACTAAAGTAACGATCTTGGGACATGTACAACGTGGTGGTCGACCGAGCTGTGCAGATCGGGTGTTGGCAAGCCGACTGGGGGTCATTTCGGTTGAGGCTTTGCGAGATGGTAAAGGAGATATCATGGTTGGTATCCGTGATCGGAAAATTAGTTATACCGATTTTGAAAAGGCAACGAAGCAAAATCCTAAAATGGAAAAAGAACTACTTCGTATTGCCGACATTATTTCTATTTAAGGATTCATACGCGTACTTAATTTGATGGAACACGGATTTGAACATACCTCGCACAACGGAAATCCCGTTGATAAGTCTTACGATGCACCTGAGTGGGCTAAACACGTAATTTGGTATCAAATATTTCCCGAGCGTTTTCGCAATGGAGATCCCTCTAACGATCCTACCCGCAAAAGAGTGGACGGACCTAAGGGATGGGAAATATCACCTTGGACTGGCGACTGGTACAAACGGGCTGGCTGGGAGCAATCATTAGGACATTCGTTTCGCGATGGGGTCTTTAAGCGTCGGTACGGTGGTGACATTCAGGGCATTATCGATAAGCTGGATTATCTTCAGGATTTAGGAATTGGTGGCATTTATCTAAACCCTGTATTTGATGCGGTGTCTCTTCATAAATATGATACTAGTAATTATCACCACATTGATCGCTTTTTTGGTCCTGATCCAGAAGGAGATGTAGAGATCATGAAGCAGGAGGATCCTGAAGATCCGGATACTTGGCAGTGGACATCGGCAGATAAGTTGTTCCTAAAGCTGATTGAAGCGGTCCATCAACGAGGAATGAAAATTATTATAGACGGAGTTTTTAATCACACAGGAACCGATTTTTGGGCTTTTCGGGACGTGAGAAAACATCAGTCAAATTCCAAGTATAAAAACTGGTACTCAATTAAGTCGTTTGCGGATGAAAATGACCAGAAATTCGATTACGAGGGATGGTGGGGTGTTAAAAGTTTACCCGAATTAAAAGAGATTGATGGTACCCTGATAAAACCTGTTCGAGAACATTTTTTTGCAATTACACGACGTTGGATGGATCCCGATGGGGATGGTGATCCGTCAGACGGCATCGACGGCTGGCGGTTGGATGTTCCCGAAGAAGTCGGGCAAAAATTTTGGAAAGAATGGAATGAAGTGGTTCGTAATATTAATCCCAAAGCCTATACGGTGGGAGAAATCTGGACGGACAAAGGTCGAAAGTGGGTCAACGGTGAACTCTTTACCGCGGCCATGAACTATCCCTTTACTGAGGCTGTGCAAAATTATATGATTGATCAGTCGTTGACTGTGTCTGATTTTATGAAGCGACTCCGGTCAATTCGGGAGGGATTACCCGAGGGTGCCGAATTCGTTCAACAGAATCTGATGGATAGTCATGATACGCCGCGTCTGGCATCGATGATTGTGAATCCCGGTCGTGAATTTGATACCAAAACCAAGCCCGAAGAGGGGTTTGACGTACGTAAACCGACCTCCGAAGAACGTCGCCTTCAAAGACTCATAGCGTTATTTCAATATACCTATGTTGGTGCTCCTATGATTTTTTACGGTACCGAAGCCGGCATGTGGGGAGCAGATGATCCCGATGACCGGAAGCCGATGCTTTGGCCGGAATTTGAATATGAGGATGAGCAAAGCCATCCGCTGGATAAGGAACGCCCCATTGATAAAAACTCATTTAATGAGGAATTATTTAACTGGTATAAAAAGTTAGGGGAAATCAGAAATAAGCACTTAGCATTGCAAAAGGGAAAATTCCAGGAATTGATTGTCGAAAATGATGCGAATGTATTCGCTTTTACCCGCTTTTTAAATAAACATATGTTTTGTTTGGTAGCTGTCAATCGTTCAAATCAGACACAAAAAATTAGCATACCACTTGATCATTTTGAGGTTGAAAAAGGAAAGCATCTTGAAAACATCGTAACGGGTAATCGAACAGAGGTAGCAAACAGTGAAGCAGTAATTACGCTTCCACCCATTGCTGGCGCTATATTATCTCCCGAAGAGAACTAATTATGCGTATAGATCCCAAATATTTTAATACTTTTTTGCTGATCGTTGCCATCGTGGCCACTTCCCTAATTGCCTATTTTATAATTAGCAATCGCAGTGCGGAAAAATCTGATTTTAAGCAGCGCATGTTAGCGCAGGATTCTCTTCAAACAACTTGGTGGAATAAAGTACAATCAGAAGACAGCCTACAAGTATCTGATTTTGAGGGAACTTATATTGTCTTGGATTTATGGTCGAATTGGTCAGATGCTTCACTTAAATCGCATACCGAACTGGCCAAAATTAAGCAGCAATACCCTGATGATCTGCAGGTTTTAGCAGCTGCTGTAGGGCTACAAAAGAAGGAAGTGGAAGAGTACATCCAAAAGCATCGGTTTCCCTTTCATTTTGTAGCAGGTTCCAGACAGTTCTCGGAGTTCAATATGCCCGGTTTGCCTGTCCAATTTGTGTACGATCAACAACTTGACCTTAAGCATGTATTCTTGGGATATTCGGATGATCGTCAATACGACAGCTTACGGGTGCTCATAAATGGTGGAAAGCAGCAATAACTGGCTTATTTTTGATGGTGACATTATTCCGGCGAATCAGCCGGTTGTGCCGGTAGTTTCTCGGGGATTGATGTATGGAGATGGTGTTTTTGAGACGCTTCGAATTTATAAGGGTAAAACGCTTTTCCTCGAGGACCATCTTACTCGCTTGCATTCAGGAATGCATATGCTGGGAATGCAGGTAGATACTTGTTTAAAAATTGATGCACTCAAAGAACTGATATGGAAACTGTTGGAAAAGCAGCAGTTGCTTGTTGTTGATGCTATTATTCGTCTTCAGGTGTGGAGGGACGGGCAGCGGGGCTATCATCCACAAGCTGATGGTAATATACATTACTCGATAACTGCCTCAGCCTGTCCGGAGGATTTTCGTCCCCTTACATTAGCTACTGTTAAGCAAAGGCGTATACCTTCTCAATCGATGCCATCATCGGCAAAATTCACAAACGGGATTAACTATATTATGGCTGCTCGGCAAGCTTCCGAGAAGGGAGGCGATGACGCCCTGATGCAAACAATCGACGGCTTTATTTCAGAGACGACCATTGCCAATATTTTTTGGGTGAAAGGGGATACTATTTTTACACCTGATAAAGAATGCGATCTTATTCCGGGGATCACGCGTAATATTATTTTAGAAATGATTGGAAAAAGTAATCGATGGAAATATCAAGAAGGTAAATATACACTCGATCATCTTTTGGATGCTGATTCGGTCTGGGTATGCAATTCAGTTCGAGAGGTATTAGCTGTAAAAAAAATTAATAATGTAAAGTTTGATGCTGGTCATCCTGCTATAGAAAAATTACAGGAGCGGTATACCGTATTTCGTGGAGCTAACACAAAGTTTTTAAAATCGTAAATGGGATGGCTGATCTGCTTTCATTGACGAATTATTTTGCCTCTCTTGGTAATGTTATCTTGTTGGAGTCTCAGTCGCAAGATCACCCTTCATCCCAGATTTCATATTTGGCCGCCCAGCCGGAGAGAATCATCAAGGCATATGACGATCAGATTTTTGAGATCAGCGGTACCAAAAAAGAGCAGTACACTCAAAATCCCTGGCAAGCATTGCAGGCATTCAGAAACCGGGTGGATGACTGGTTATTTGGATATTTGGGATATGACTTAAAGAATTATATCGAACAGTTAAGCTCATCTAATGCTGATCCGGTGGGAGCTCCGGATATGTATTTTATGGTCCCCGGATTTTTGTGGAGATACGATCATCATTCTGAAAAGGGAGAGGTAATACGTGGCAAAATGCCCAAAGAGACTGAAATTAAACAGGGTATTTCAGCTAAAAAAGAATGGGAGCTCAAAAGCATGCAATCACAGACAAGTCGAGGGTCCTATATTCCAAAAATAAAACATTCGCAGCATTTGATTGCTGAGGGGGATTTTTACGAAATTAATCTTTCGCATCAAATGAAAGCTCCTTTCAAAGGTTCTCCATGGCAATTATATCAAAAGATGCGTGAAATCGGTCCCGTGCCTTTTGGCAGTTTTTTACAGCTTGGTGAGCTTTCAATTTGTTGCCAGTCGCCCGAGCGATTTCTTCGAAAGGAGGGAGACACTGTTTATTCACAGCCAATTAAGGGGACGTCGAAACGGGGTGAATCTGTTGATGAAGATGAGTTTTTAAAGAAAGAGCTGACTTCATCAGAAAAAGAGCAGGCCGAAAATCTGATGATCGTTGATTTGGTCAGAAATGATTTGAGTAGAATCGCAAAAAAAGGAACAGTGAAAGTTCCTGAACTTTTTGCTATTCAGTCCTTTGGAACCGTGCATCAGTTGGTATCAACTGTCGTTGCCGAGGCAAAGGAGAAAGATCCGGTGACTATTCTGCGAGCTTGCTTCCCAATGGGTTCAATGACAGGAGCTCCTAAAATTAGCGCTATGAAATCAATTGAAGAACTTGAGGATGTTAAGAGGGGGGTATATTCAGGTGCTATAGGATATATCACCCCTGCTGGAGATTTTGATTTTAATGTTGTTATTAGGACAGCCATCATCAAAAAAAATTATTTGTATTACGCAGTTGGGGGTGCAATTACCAGTGACTCTAATCCCCGAAAAGAGTGGGAAGAAACCCAAATTAAAGCTCGCGCGCTCTTACATGTGTTTGAGAACTTGGAAAAAGAATAAGCACTTTTCATAAATCCTGTTATACGGCTCTGCAGGCCTATTATATCCATAAAATGAGAAGTTGCGAAATTCTTGAAATTGGTTATTATTAGAAATGTAAGCCCTTACATTTTTTACTTAAACTGTCATTTTAATCAGGATATTTAAAAGGATAATCAATTGGCTGGAAGTACAATATACGACATTGCAAAAAAAGCGGGCGTAAGCATAGCTACTGTTTCACGCGTTGTTAATAATAGTGATGGTATTGCGGATAAAACGAGAGAGAAAGTATTAAAAGTGGCTGATGAGTTGGGGTATTATCCACAGGCCTACGCCCAAGGACTGGCGCGTAAAAAAAAGAATATCATTATGGTGGTGGTGCCGGTATTATCCAACTACTTTTTTATGGAGGTTTTGGCAGGTATTCAGGATGAGATATCCAAGTACAATTATGATCTGAATATATTCAATGTGCAGAGCAATGGGGAAGGTAAGATGTTTTCCCAGGTAGAGAATATCATCAAACGCCAATGGGCCGATGGTTATCTTTTCATTTCAACACATTTGCGGGACGCCGAACTTGAGCAGCTTCAAAATTATGATATGCCGATTGCGCTTGTTGATGAGTCCTATCCCGGGATGGATTCTGTTTCTGTAGATAATGAAAAGGGCATTGAAAAAGCGATGCATTACTTTTTGAACAATGGGATGACCCGTATTGCTATGATCAGTGCTATGAAAACCTCGAAACCCGGAAGGCAGCGTATTGAAGGATATAAAAAAGCACTAAATGAGGCGGGCGTTGCTGTTGAGGAAGATCTTATTGTAACAGGCGATTCTATGTACCGCGATGGGTTTTCGGAACAGAACGGCTATGAGGCTATGATAAAACTGCTGGAGCTTCCAAATCCCCCACAGGCTTGTTTTTGTACCTCGGATATACAGGCTGTTGGAGCTATGAAAGCGATGGAAGAAAAAGGGATGGAGATACCCATTATTGGCTATGATGATATAACAATTTCGAATTTTATTGGTTTGTCGACCATACGTCAGCCAATGTATGATATGGGTGCTTTGGCAACAAAAAAACTTATGAAAAGAATGAAGAATAGAGAAGCAGAACCCGAGCATAAAGTTTTTGCACCGGAGCTGATTTTGCGATCCTCTACAGATAAAGAAATTAAAGAAGAAAGCTGATAAACATTGTAATCTATGATTAAACCTGACGCATGTATTTTTGATTTGGACGGGGTTATTGTTGAAACATCAGATGCTCATTTTAAAGCCTGGCAGCGACTTGCCGAATCGCTTGGGATATCTTTTGGTGAGGAATTTAATGAGCAGCTAAAAGGCGTGAGTCGACGCAAATCAATAGAAAAGATTTTGGCTATTGATGATCGAGAATTACCGGAGTCGGAAATTCAGCGACTGATGGATAAAAAGAATGGCTGGTATCAAGATGCCATTGCCGAATTAACACCCGGTGATATTCTTAATGGTGTTCCCGGTTTTTTAGAATCATTACAAGAGATGCAGATCCCTTTGGGAATCGGATCATCAAGCAAAAATGCACAGTATATCATTGACTATCTGCAGCTCAATGATACTTTTGGAGTAATTATTGACGGTACTAAAGTGGAAAATACTAAACCCGACCCCGAAGTATTTCTGAAAGGTGCAAAAGCATTGAATGCCGATCCCACTAAGACTATTGTTTTTGAGGATGCAGCATCGGGCGTAGAAGCGGCTAATAACGGCGGTTTTATGAGTGTTGGCGTTGGTTCTGAACAGTATTTGGGTGATGCCGATCTCGTTATTTCCAATTTTATTGGCTTAACACCGAAACAGTTGTTCAAAAAGCTCAATGACAAGTAACGGATAAGTAACAAGATTTTGATCTAAACATAGGATTATGGATAAGTATCTGGAAACTGACGAATGGAAAATTATTGAAAAAGGATTTGATCCGGAACGGCAGCGCTCATCTGAAAGTATTTTCAGTATTGGCAACGGACATATGGGGCAGCGAGCCAATTTTGAAGAGCATTACAGCGGTGATTCGCTTCAAGGCAGTTATATTGGTGGCATTTATTATCCCGACCCCACAAAAGTTGGGTGGTGGAAAAACGGCTATCCCGACTATTTTGCTAAGGTGCTTAATTCTGTGAATTGGATTGGTGTTGATGTCTACATCAACGGTCAGCAATTAGATCTGGCCGAGTGTACAGTTACTGATTTTACGCGCACTTTGGACATGAAAAAAGGGTTATTGGAGCGAAGTTTTGTTGCCGAGTTACAAAATGGTAATAAAGTGGCGGTAGAAGCATGCCGATTTGTGAGCATGGAACGCACCGAGGTCGGAGTGATTGAATATAGCATTAAGGCACTGAATTTTTCCGGTACCATTACGCTTACTCCTTATATCAATGGAGAAGTGTATAACGAAGATGCCAACTACGATGAGATATTTTGGGATGAGCGAACTCAGGATTCATTTGAAGATGGGGGAGTGGTAACAACACAAACAAAAAAGCTTGACTTCCATGTAGCAGCGGCAATGAAAAATGCCATCCATAAAAATGGAGAGTCTTTCGATCTTGATGCCACGGCTTCTGTTTCCTCGATGTATGTTGACCAAACCTTTGAAATTCCTGTTGAAGAAAATGACGTCTTTCAACTTCATAAATATTCCGTAGTTGCTTCTTCTTTGAATCATGATCGTAAGCGCTTACATGACCATGCCAGGCAAGCAGTGGAGGATACAGCTAAAGTCGGCTACCAACAGTTAAAGAAGGAGCATACTGCTTGCTGGAACAATATTTGGAAGGGCAGCGATGTGCATATCGAAGGTGATAAGGATGCCCAGCAGGGAATTAGATTCAATATTTTTCAGCTTTATCAAACCTATACCGGCGAAGATGAGCGCCTGAATATTGGTCCCAAAGGGTTTACAGGTGAAAAGTATGGCGGATGTACCTATTGGGATACCGAGGCATACTGTCTGCCTTTTTATTTGAATACAGCTCCCAACGAGGTGGCTCGGCAGCTGTTATGGTATCGGTATAGACATTTACCAAAAGCGATTGAAAATGCCGAAAAACTTGGCTTTTCCGATGGAGCAGCGCTTTACCCGATGGTAACAATGAACGGTGAGGAATGTCATAACGAATGGGAAATTACATTTGAGGAGGTCCACCGCAATGGTGCCATTGCGTATGCCATTTACAACTACATCCGGCATACAGGTGATGATTCATACCTCAAAGAAGCCGGCCTGGAGGTATTGATTGCTATTTCCAGATTCTGGAGCCAACGGTTTAACTTTTCGGAAAAGCGTCAAAAATATGTCATGCTTGGCGTTACCGGTCCCAACGAATATGAAAACAACATCAATAACAACTGGTACACCTCGTATATTGCCTGCTGGTGTATGCGATATACAATGGAAGCCATTGCAAAAGTTCGCGAAGAATCTCCCGAACGGTTCGAGGAAATTCAGCAGAAGACGTCTTATAAAGATGCTGAGACTGAACGGTGGAAGGATATTTTAGATCGAGTGTATCTTGGTGAAGATGAGGATCTCGGAATTTTCTTACAACAGGATAACTACTTGGATAAAGTGCAGCGAACGGCCGGTGAGCTTGAGAAAGGTGAACGCCCCATTAACCAGTATTGGTCGTGGGATCGCATACTGCGTTCGTGCTTTATCAAGCAAGGTGATGTGGTACAGGGTTTGTACTTTTTTGAAAATCATTTTGATGAGGATACTATTCGCCGCAATTTCGATTTTTACGAGCCCCGAACGCTGCATGAATCATCCCTTTCGCCCTGTATTCATGCTATAATTGCTTCAAAGCTTGGTTATAGTGATAAGGCCTACCAGCTGTATTTGCGTACAGCACGCCTCGATCTTGACGATTACAACAAGGAAGTACACCAGGGATTGCACATTACAAGCATGGCCGGTACCTGGATGTCGATCGTTGAAGGATTTGCCGGAAAACGCGCGAAAGAAGGGCAGTTGTATTTTTCACCATCACTGCCTGAAGAATGGAAGGCCTATTCCTTTAAGATTTTACACAAGGGCAATCGGCTTAATGTTCGGGTTGAACCTGAACAGGTTACCATAACCTGTGAAAAGGGCAGTGGATCAACATGTTATGTTTATGGAGATAAATATGAGATACCTCAAAATAAAGAAGTTGCAATATCAGCACCTGCATTGAGCAAATAACATCTTTTAAGATCAAATAAAATTATACCGCAATGAATAATCGTTCACCGTTTTATACCAGAATATTACCGCTTGTTTTACTGCTTTCCATCTCATTACTGACGTTGGGATGTACCGAATCCATTAAAGAGGATGTACAGGCTAGAGATCATATCGAGCATCCGGAATGGTCGAAAAGTGCCAATATGTATGAGGTTAATATCCGTCAGTATACCGAAGAAGGTACATTCAAAGCGTTTGAAGAGCATCTCCCGCGACTAAAAGAAATGGGGGTTGATGTTCTTTGGCTGATGCCCATTCATCCTATTGGAAAAGAAAAGCGTAAAGGAAAGCTTGGAAGCTATTACTCAATTCAGGATTACAAGGCGGTGAATCCCAATTTTGGGACGATGCAGGATTTCAAAGATCTGGTTAAGGCGACTCATGAGCACGATATGAAACTTTTTTTGGATTGGGTTCCTAACCATACCGCCTGGGATCATGCGTGGGTCGACGAACATCCCGAATATTACATGAAAGATTCTACCGGAGCAATTACCTATGAGGCCGATTGGACCGACATTGCTCAGCTCAATTACGAGAATAAGGAGCTATGGGATAAAATGATCGACAGAATGAAGTACTGGGTCGATGAGACTAATATAGACGGTTATAGAGTAGATCATGCAGGACATGATATTCCTCTGGATTTCTGGAAGAAGGCCATTCCCGAAGTAAATAAATCAAAAGAAGATTTTTTCTGGCTGGCTGAGTGGAATACGCCCGACATGCATCCCTGGTTTGATGCGACCTACACCTGGGAGTACTTTCATCTGACTACAGATATTGCAAAAGGCGAGGCTTCTGTTGATGAGATTACGGATTATATGGCCCAACAGAAAGAACGTTTCCCGTCCCATGCTTATCGACTCTATTTTACTACTAATCACGATGAAAACTCATGGAATGGAACCGACGAAGAACTCTTTGGTGATAATTTCGAGAATTTTGCTGTGATGGCGGCAACTATAGATGGCATGCCGCTGGTGTATAGCGGACAGGAAACCGCTCTTGATAAACGGTTGGAGTTTTTTGAAAGAGATCCCATTGAATGGGACGGATTTGAATATGAGGATTTCTACCGAACACTGTTCAAGCTGAAAGATCGAAATGAGGCGCTATGGAATGGTCAGTATGGCGGGGAATTCGTTGCTGTGCCTACCGAGTCCTCAGGACAGACATATGCTTATAAACGCGTGAAAGGGGATAATGAAGTTTTTGTAATCCTTAATTTCGAAGGCAGCGAGCAGAATATCTCCCTTCCCGGGCTTGAAGAATCTACCGAATATATCGATGTATTTAGGCAAGAGAATATTACAATAGACAAAGAAGGAGTGACACTCGATGCCCATAGTCATTTGGTGCTTGAAAAGTGATTCCAATAATAAATACGCTAATCTGATCCCCAAAAAGTGACGCTATGAATAAAAAAAATGAAAAGCCGAGACTAAGTTTCTGGGAAATATGGAATATGAGTTTTGGGTTTTTGGGCATCCAGTTTGGCTTTGCTCTCCAAAATGCAAACGTCAGTCGTATCTTTGAAACGCTCGGTGCCAGCGTTGATGATATTCCCATTCTCTGGATTGCTGCCCCCGTTACGGGATTGGTAGTGCAACCGATTATAGGTCACCTTAGTGACAGAACCTGGAACAGTATCGGGCGGCGAAGACCCTATTTTTTATTCGGAGCTATTTTTGCATCACTGGCACTGATTATCATGCCCAATTCTCCCGTTCTCTGGGTGGCAGCCGGTATGCTATGGATAATGGATGCCTCAATTAATATTTCGATGGAGCCTTTCCGTGCGTTCGTAGGCGATATGCTGCCTGCGGAACAGCATACCAAAGGGTTTGCCATGCAGACCTTCTTCATTGGTACCGGGGCCGTTGTTGCGTCGGCCTTACCTTATATTATGACCAACTGGGTAGGATTAGCCAATACCGCTGCTCCCGGCGAAATCCCGCCGGCCGTACAGTGGTCCTTTTATATTGGTGCTGCCACCTTTTTGGGTGCCGTCTTATGGACCGTTTGGACTACTGAGGAATATCCTCCTGAAGAACTCGAGCGGTACTCAGAAAATGAGCCAGGCGAAGAATCTATTATCGATGCTGCTAAAAAGGGAGAAGTTGATTCAGGAAATGCAAAGCGAAAATATACCATAGGATCCATTTTGATCGCTGTCGGACTTGCGTTAACCTATTATATTTACGGCGCTAAATTTGAGCAGGAGTTATATATATTCAGCATCGGTGTTTCTGTATTTGGGTTAGTGATGGCTGTGGCCGGGTTTATGCAGAAGAGTTTAGGTAAAGATGAACATGGATTAGTGGTAGTGGTCAGCGACTTTTTGAGTATGCCTAAGACGATGGTTCAGCTTTCTGCGGTACAGTTCTTTTCCTGGTTTGCCCTTTTTGCGATGTGGATTTATACTACCGCTGCCGTAACTTCTCATGTATATGGAACAAGTGATACGACCTCTGTGCTCTATAACGAAGGAGCTGACTGGGTGGGAATACTTTTTGCTATATACAACGGATTTGCCGCCATTATTGCTTTTGCTCTGCCATACTTTGCAAAACTTACAAGCCGCAAGATCGTACATGCCGTTTCGCTACTGATTGGTGGCGTAAGCCTGGCAAGTATCTATTTAATAAGTGATCCCATGATGCTCATTTTACCGATGCTGGGTATTGGTGTTGCTTGGGGCAGCATCCTGGCGATGCCGTATGCTATTCTCTCCGGCGCCATTCCTGCCAAGAAAATGGGGGTTTACATGGGATTGTTTAACTTTTTCATCGTTATTCCCCAAATTGTAGCAGCCAGTATTCTGGGAACAATGCTGAGAAATCTTTTTAACGGCGAAGCCATTTTTGCTCTCATCGCAGGAGGGGGGGCGATGGCATTTGCGGCACTCATGATGATTTTTGTAGATGACAAGGCCGCTCGGGAAATGAATGAGTCGGGAACCGTTGAAGCAACCGAGTAATTTGTTTATTACGTTAGATGGATGTATTCCCCTCGCATAATTTCAGTTGCTTTTTGGTTGTGAGGGGTAGTACCTACTACTTAATGCCCGTCATTATTTAAATGACGGGCATTTCAATAGTTTTGGTCAGCTACGTTCTGGGTTATTCCAGCTCCAGTATCAATACCGAACGAGATGAAACAGTTAATTCATCAAGTTGATAGTTTTTACCTGTAATAGCATCTGTTCCTTTGGTAAAGCCATCCAACTGTTCGTAAAAGTAATCTTTTTTTAAGGAAACAGCTTCTTCGCTTTTATTGAATGCAACCATCACCGATTCCTCTTCATTATAGCGAAAGTAAACATATACCCCGTCATGTTTGGGCGCATACTGCATCAGTTTTCCGTTGTGAATAACGGGATTGTTTTTTCGCCAGTTGACTAGCTTTTTTACATAATTTTGGGCTTGTTTTTGTTTGTCGGATAATCCTTCACCGGAAAACCCATTTTTTGTATCGCTTTTCCAACCACCCGGAAAATCTTCACGTATTTGTCCGTGATCATGATGTTTTTCATTGCTCATCAACAATTCTGTGCCGTAATAAAACTGCGGAACCCCGCGTATTGTCATAATGTAAGCCAGCCCCATTTTATAAAGGTCAAAGTCTTGTTCTACCTGCCGGTAAAATCGATCCATGTCATGATTATCGGGAAAAACAACCATATTATAAGGTTCCGGATAAGCATAGTCGAAGCTCAATGTCTCGTAAAGGTCAACGAATCCGCTGCCCCAGCTTTCTTCGCTGGTTAAAGCATCAACAAGGGTAATTTGAATGGGAAAGTCCATCAGGCTGGGCAGGCAAGAACTAAATTTGTCGGGCTTGTCGCTGCCGCGCTGCCATTTGGACAATACCAACGGATCAACCGCCCACTCTTCGCCTACGATGTTAAAGTTTGGGTACTCTTCCATAATACGACAAGTCCACTGCTCCATGAACTTTTGTCCGGCATAGGGATGGGTATCGTGACGTATACCTTCGAGATCTGCATATTCGATCCACCAGAGGCTGTTGTAAATCAGGTAATCGGCCAGCAGAGGGTTACTCTGGTTCAGGTCGGGCATTGACTTCACAAACCATCCGTCAGTCATTCTTTTCTTGTCAATATCAGCAGCGTAGGGATCATGCAGCGTCGTTCGGCGGTGGTTCGTCTCCTGATATTTATCGGGATAATGTACCCAATCGTCACTAGGGGGGTCATCCATCCACCAGTGGTTAGAGCCCGAATGGTTCATAATCATATCCATGATCAACTTAATGCCTCTCTTCTCGGCTTCCTTGCTTAGTTTTTTATAAAGCTCATTGTTCCCGAAGCGCGGATCTACTTTGTAATAATCGGTGGTGGCGTATCCATGGTAGGATGAGCTCTCCATGGCATTTTCCAGCACGGGATTTAACCAGATAGCCGTAAAACCCATCTTTTCGATATAATCCAAGTGATTGATAATGCCCTGAATATCACCACCGTGACGACCGTAATCGTCATCTCTGTCAAGGCTATCAACATATCCTGCTACACTGTCATTATTGGGATTTCCGTTGGCAAAGCGATCGGGCGTAATCAGGTACATTACATCCGAAGAGTTAAAGCCTTCTCGCTGGGCAGAATTTTGTTCACGCTCTTTAAGTTCGTATGCAAAGCTTAATTCAGTTTTTCCATTTTTTGAAAGCGTAATATCAAACTCTCCGGGGGCAGTATCTTTAGAGATATTTAGATAGACAAACAAGTAGTTATCGTTTTCTACTTTTTGAATGCGTTTGATTGTCACTCCCTGATAGTCGACGGCAGGAGAGAGGTCGCCAATATTATCACCATAGATCATGACCTGAAGTTCGGGATTTTCCATTCCAATCCACCAGTGGAGCGGTTCTACGCGTTCAATGGCATAGTCTTGGGCATCTGCTGAAAGATTGAATAGCAAGAGCAGTGCTAAAAATGTTGTTATAAAATGAAATGTACGCTTCATAGAAGTAGTGGTTAATTCTGATTGAAATTCGTGCCTACTTTTCTAACAAAAAAGTCAATGGTATATGTAGTCGATTTGACCAAGATTTTTCGGAGTGATCGGCTCCTTCAAATTCCCGGCTCATCCAGTTTTTGTTAGTATATCCTTTATCACGCATGATTTGATCAATACGATCTTGGTGGGGAGGATACAGTGAATCCAGCGTTGCTGTCCCATGATCAAAATAAATTTTATGATTTCCCGATGAAGGTAAATTGGCAGATAGATAGTCCTCGATAGCCCTGGGAATAATGGTATCGGATTCTGTAGTACCAACCCAGTGAGTGGATAAGCACCCAGCACCGCCAAATACATCCGGATATTCGCTTACAGCATAAATAGAAATAAGCCCGCCCATACTGGATCCCATCAAATAGGTATGCCCGGGGCCGGGTTGAGTTGAATAGGTACTGTCGACAAAAGGTTTGAGTTCACTGACGAGAAACTTCAAATAACGGTCTGCTTTCAAATTCACAGGACCTAACTTCATCAGCGAATCTCGCTGGGTCTTGGGGATATAATTGACAGCTTTCTCGGGGAAATACTCAGCAAATCGTTGATTATTATTGTTCCAGATCCCAACTATAATAACAGGTGAAATCTTATTTTCAGTAACTAACTTGCCTGCTACTTCATCTACTTTCCACTCTTGTTTATTCCAGGTTTTTGTAGAATCAAAAAGCATTTGTCCGTCATGCATATAGAGGACAGGATAATCGTTGTCGCTGTGGTAATTGTCTGGGAGCCAGACATCAATGTTTCGAGCATCTACAAAATTAGATGAGAAATGATACCGGTCTATATGCCCTGATGTTAGCTGTAAATTGTGGATGGTATCCTGCTGAATCTTATTTTGTTTAGGCTGTTCGGAGAAATCAGAATTGCAGCCAGACGCAAAAATAATTACCGATAGTGCCAATATTAGAGACCGGGCAGTTTTCATAGCATATTTATTATTTTACCATCATCATTTGATCCTCGTTTCTCCAACTGTTTAAACCAATAATATAATTCACAAATACTTCTCAAGGGCGGTCAGGTGGATCTGAAAATGGAGTAATCTCCAACTGGGAAGACATGGTACTTTCATGGTCATTTTCATCGACGGCCGTAAGCCGATAGTAGTAGGTTGTTCCATTCTCTACATCGGTGTCCGTATACTCAGCATTCTGTATCAGATTAGACCCGTTGATGGGGTCCATACCGGAGATACCTGAGATATTGCTGGTGGAACGGTATAAATGATACCCTGCCAGATCATCTTCGCTGTTGGCATTCCAGGTAAGCACTATTTCCTGATCTCCAGAAGTTCCATCCAGATTTGTCGGGGCAGATGGCGCTTCATCTGTGCCGTTACCCCCGCCATTACCCGGACCTGTTGACGAACCGCCACAGGAGGAGATTACCATCACGCCGCCCAGCATTAATATAATTGTTGGTATTAAGAATATGCGTCTCATAAAACTCTTGGCTATTTGATTAACGTCATTTTTTGAATAAAGCGCTGTTCTCCAATCTCAAAAACAGCAAAATACATCCCGCTGGCTCGTTGACTTCCATCAAACGTAACGGTATGAACTCCCGCTTGCCGGGTTTCATTGTTGATCAACGTGCTGACCTGTTGTCCCAGAATATTATATACCTGAACCTGTACCTCTGTTTGTTCCGGCAGTGAAAATCGCAGGGTAGTCGATGGGTTAAACGGATTGGGATAGTTAGGGTTGATTGTAATATTTTTGGGTAGGAATTTTTCTTGCTGTTCATTGATATACCGTGTATCTCCAATTACCAATAACATTGAAGTTTTTTCTTTATCGGGAGTAATCATTACTTCATTTCCGTTACCCAGACTGTATTTATTACCAGAATCGGTATCTAATAATGCCAGTTTAATACTCGGATTGTTATTCCATCCTTCGGCGCTAATGGTAACCGGTTCTCCGGGAGTAGCAGAAAGGGTGAGTTCTAATCGGTGTTCCTGCTTGTTTTGGTCACGGAAAATGTGGGCTAAAGAGTTAAGCCGAGAAGACTCCTCTTCTTTTGTATCAGTATTAAACCGCAATGAAGCACCTTCAAACCGCGAAGGGGGAGCTACGATATCAGCAGGCTGTTCTTCGGAGTTAACAAAAGTGAGGTTGCTCGAGGAGGTTATGTCACCGTTCTTTCGGGTAATCAGCTTGATTTCGCTTTGATCGGATTCCGGTTTTTTCTTGTTTGAAGTCTCCTCGAAAGGTATCAGCAGTTCACTTAATCCCTGATTATTCAAGAAGTAAAAAGCCTCTCCGGAACGAGCCGATACAAAATTAGTAGCCTGGCTAAAAGATCCATCAAAACTCCAGATAGGTGATAAGTTTCCGCCATTTGCCGAAGATACTTGACTCCATGCTACATCGGTGTGCAAGGGATTCGATATGATATTCCACCCATCATGGAGCGGAATTGAAGCTTGATTATTCTCATTTAGCTCTACGGTAGAAACGGTTTGACTATAAGTGAAATCTTCTTTGCTGGTGACCCAGAAACCATTACCTGAATTCATATTAAAAGTGGAACTGCCATCATACTTCACCATATAATTGGCATTCTCTCCATTGTCCCAGTACGCTTGCCAATCAACACTTGGAGTACCGTTTAAAACATTAGAAAGAGCTTCATTTGGTTGGCCGGGCAGGGCTACTAGTCGATAATCCTGTGGTGTGGATGCGCCATCAAATGCTTTTGAAATATCCAGATTGATCTGCGTTGGAAAAAAGTCAATTAGGTCGCCATCGGGTGCCTCAAACTTCTGGGAGGTGTAGATATGAAATTCACCGGCACTCATCGCAATGGTGGTATCCGTATTGTTCACCGAAAGGGTATCCCCGGAAAAGAAATCATACCAGTTTCCGGATTGCGAAAATTGGGGCTGTAGATCGGTATCCGTTACACCGAAATTACCGGCAATACGAACCTCCAATTCAGGATGACTGATCGCAATGCGCTTGGTGGCATCATTAACATCCATAGTTACATCGGAGGTATTCGACGTGAAAGCTTCGTGAGAATTACGAAGTCGAATTAATGCTTTGTATGTGTTATAGAGTTTCTTGCGGTTTTCATCTTGGTAATACTCCCAGCGGATTGGTTTTTCGCCCGTACGTCCATTCTGATTAATATCAACTTCATACCCAAGTTCCCCAAATTGCCAGAACATCTTGGGGCCGGGTACTGTGAAAAAGAAAGCCGATGATAGTTTTATTCGATTTAAAGCCGTGTTTAATTCTGTTATGTCATAAGATCCGCTGCTATTGCTGTTACCGTAATTGAGGTTTTCGTACATAATGCGCTGCTCGTCGTGGCTTTCCATATATCCCACCAGGTTGGGATTACTCCAATTCCTGTTTTTATGATAGATACCGGAAAAATCACTTTCATTCTCATATCCTATGGAGGCTTGCTTGTAGTTGTGGTGCATATTGCCCCAGAGTAGCATGCCGTAATCGGCTAATTCTTGTTCTTCACTGTTCGCTGTAAGATGCTCAAGAATTACATAGGAGGAGTCATCCACGGCCCATTGCTGGTCAGCCATTCGCTTTAGCAGTCGGATACGATCTTCATCACGAGCCCAGCCATCCCCGGCATTCTGCGTAAAGCCCTTGGTAAAATCAAAGCGGTAGCCATCGGCATTAAACTCCTCCAGCCAGTAGCGTGTTACTCGATCTACGTAGTACTGGGTAGCTTGGGATTCATGGTTGAAATCATATCCCCAGGAAAACGTTTGATTGGGAGATTGGACATTGAGATAAGGGTTCTCGGTAGTAGGTTGCCCATAGTCACCTTTGTTCCATAGCCGCACCAGCGGCGATTGTCCATATACGTGATTTAACACAATATCTAAAATGACAACGATGCCGCGGGAGTGGGCTTCATCGATAAAGGCTTTAAGGTCTTCGGCCGGACCGTAGTACTTATCGGGTGCTAAAAGAAAGGCCGAATTATATCCCCAGCTGATGTTGCCTTCAAACTCCATGACCGGCATCAGTTCAATAGCATTAACGCCCAGCCGGTCAAGATAATCGAGGGTGTCAGTTAGGGTTTGAAAATCATGATTTTCTACAAAATCCCGAACCAGCAATTCATAGACAACCAGGTTTTCTTTATTGGGACGATCATACACTTCGTGCTGCCATTGATAATCCGTTTTACCGGGTTGCAGAACGCTCACAGAAAAATCCGTCTGGTCGCCGGGGTAAGGTTTTAGATTCGGATAGGTTGCTTCGCTGATGTATTGGTCGTCGGGTTGGAGAACTTTTTCGGAATAGGGGTCAGCTACCCGAACTTCTCCATCCACAAAATATTGAAACCCATATTCTTCGCCGGGCGTAAGGCCAGAAATTTCAATCCAAAAATAGCTGCTGTCGGCATTGACAGTTTCTTTATTCATGAAGTAATTGGGATCCACTTCCCAATTCGTAAAATCACCGATTACGTATACAAAATCTTTGTTAGGCGCAAAAAGGGAAAGGCGAACCGTATTGTCATCCACATAAGTGATACCGTCTTGTAGGCCCTGCGGACGCACTTGCTGGGTAATTTCCGGGTTTACGACCAGTTGCTGAGTAACCTGATCGGTATTCGTACCATCGGTTCCCTCTAAACGTACTTCAAAGTTGCCGGCATTTTGAGCATTATAATCATACTGAATAGAATTACTATTTACTTGTGCAACCTGCTGATTGTCTACAAAAAGAGTAAGCTGCTCGTTACCGGTGTCGGTTGATGCAATCCCTTCGATGGTAACCGTACTGTTTTGTGAGGTAAATGCGGGATCGTCTGAGGGAGCGGTAATACTTACATTAAACTGATTTTGATATACCTCCGCGAAGATGTCTTCTCCGCCCGTAGCTTTTCCTTCGCGTGATCCGTCACTGCTCCGAAATACAAAAGCCATTTGTTCTATAGTTTCCCCTTCGGGAACACCGTAATAATCACGAATAGATGGGGTGATCTCCAGGGTATAGAGATTCGGATTATTGGCATCACGCTCCATCTTCGCTTTAGGAATATTTTCACCCCAATCAGCTACGACATACTTCCAGTCAGAACCATCAGTGCTTTGATCGGTAATAACCCCGGTATGGGCATAGACATCCCCGTCGTAACCTTCCAGACCGCCGGCGCCTTCGGTAGCATCAAAGGTAATCGTTACTGATTCTCCCGAAACAGGAAATTCCGGATTGGTTGTAATTACTTGTGCTTGGGCCGTAATAAAAAGCCCCAATATTAGGAGGAGTGTGGAGGTAATTCGTCGCATAACTGAATAATTAAGAAAAAGCCCACCCATCATTCGGATGAGTGGGCTTTAAAATAGATTGCGAATTAATGTTAGTTTTGGGTGATGCTATATGTATAAGGATCACCACTTAGATCTAACTCAATGGTATAATTGCCAGCAGATTCTATGGAGATATCAGCACCACCTTGTTCTAACGTGCCATCGGCACCATTGTCACCATAATTAATAGCCCAGTCATCATTGGCTCGGAATTTAATCAGGCCGGATGAGAGATCCGTAGTTATAGTCCAAACTTTGTTATTTGGATCATAGGTCATGTCTTGATCAGTTTCCCAGCTTCCGGTTGCATCACCAATTAAACCCCATTGTGTATTGGTTGCAGTATATTCCAAGCGATTTATGTTAACATTTATTTTATAATAACCTGGATCAGCCAGTTCAATGTTGGCACTTCCTGGCTCTAATGTTCCGTCGCCACTATCGTCGCCCCAATCAGCACTCCAATTACGCTCGGGGGTAAACTTAAATTGATTACCTCCATTAGCCATGTAAACATATCCCTCGTAATTATCAGTCAAGTCGACTGTTGTAAGGGCAGGGGCATCAGCTGGAGTCCAGTCACTGCCATAACTGCTGGCGCTTTGATAATTTCCAGGTACGTATATTCCCGGGCAATACTCACAAGTAGAAAATGGAGTAAAACCAAGTGTTATGGTTTCTGATACATAAGAGGTATCAGTTAACGTTGTTTTTACTCGAAAGTCTAGACTTGACTCTTCTAAAGGAGTAAAACCGAGTCCCAGCAGGTTAGCATTCATATCTCCAACCGTTACTGAATAAGAAGTACCGGTAGTTTTAGCAAATTCAATTGGGTCAGAGAAGTCATTCCCCGTTTCAACCATTTCTATGGTAACCTCGGGTGCAGCAGAAAATCCATAGTCGGGATTCTGCCATTCAAATGTAACCAGATTTTCATCTGATGCATCTTCAGAAAGTGTAAAGCTCTGACCGGATTCTGGAGAAGTAATTGAGGGTGAACCCGGATCATTGCTCATAACAGGCCCCATTTCCCCTTTGTCACAAGAGGAAAAAATCAGGAGCCCTGCAAGTAAGATTGATAATAGGCTAAGTTTCTTCATGATTATTCGTTTTTAGATTTAAAATCTTTTTTAATCAGATAATACCTTTGATTAATACCCATCGTTTTGGGTCAGGTTCAGATTTGAGTTCACCTCAGATGCCGGAATAGGAAATATCTCGTACTTTGAATCGGTACTACTTCCCGTGGACTCTTCACCTTTCCAGGCCCAGATATATTCATTTCCGGTATACTGGCCAAACCTTCTCAGATCAGTTCTGCGGTGTGCTTCCCAGTGTAGTTCACGACCGCGCTCATCAAGAATAAAATCAAGGGTTAATTCATTGGAGCTGATGTTTGCTACATCTGAACCATAGGCTCGTTCCCGAAGGTCATTAACCAAGGTAAGAGCTTTGTTCATATCTCCGGAGTTCCCTCGTAGGGTGGCTTCAGCATACATCAGGTACACATCGGCAAGACGGAACATGGGGAAGTCGATATCTACAAATTCAAGATCAGAACCAGTTTGGCCATTTTTAGTCAGATTCTTCCATTTGCTGAGTGCATAACCATTGGTAAACTCAGCTAAGGTTGGGATTTCCTTTTCCTGACCATCTGTATATAATGTGTTTCTATTATTGGCCAGTTCAACACTATATGTATTGTTGTTTAGGTTTACTGTAATATAGTGTCTTCCTGGCTGTTGGGCTCTTAAGTTAGAACCTCCTTGTTCAAGCGTGCCATCACCTTCATTATCCCCATAATCTACATTCCAGTTTGGGTCAGGAGTAAACTTAAATTCACTGCCGGTATTACTGATATAAATATATCCGTTATATATTCCATCATTATTATCATCTACAAGTGCCGGAGCATCAGATGGAGTCCAATCTGAACCATAACCACTTGAACTTTGATAACCACCTGGAACGTAAATTTCTGGATCTCCGTCTGGGTTTCCTACTGATTCGCCAGATTGACCTAGTACTTCGAATTTATCAGCGAATTCTGGTGTAACTCGGTGTCCGGCCCATGCAGAGTTGAGACCAAAGTCAGCAATGTCCATATTTCCACCTACTGCTGCATGAGCAATAAAGGTGGTTCCACCGTATGTTTGAGTATTTACGCCATCAAAGGGGATGGCAAAAATGACCCCATTGGCTTCATGGTTATCTGCGAGAAACAGATTCCCGTATTCATTTTCCAAGGTATAACCTCCTTGATCGATGACCTTGTTGGCATAGGTAACAGCATCATCATAACGAGCTTCGTCAATATATACTTCAGCATTGAGGTACAGCTTCGTTAGAAGGGTCCAAACGGCTGCTTGATCGGCACGACCATATTCATTTTGTCCCGGGGCAGGCATATTACCTTCGATCTCAGTGAGCTCTGTTTCAATATAACTGAAGAGCTCTTGAGCACCGATGGGTTCCGGCTGGTAAGCACCAACAGGATCGTCTTCGGTTACAAAGGGTACATTGCCGCCAAACATGTCAAGTGCATGCCAATAGCTGAGGGCGCGAAGGAATCGGGCCTCGGCAAGATACTGCTGCACTTGTTGATTGTCATTGCCTTGCGCGTTGCGAATAAACTCGTTGGCAAGAGCAATTTGATAGTAAATGCGACTGTAGAGCCCCATTACAAAGTCATTGGAAGATGTCCATGCCTGGTAATTATATGAAGGAAGACCGGGATCATTCCATCCGACAACGGCTTCGTCAGTTGGAATTTCCTGGGCTACCCACAGCTGACGAAGATAGCTTGAGAAGCCTTCGTCAATGCCCTGAATGTCAGGATCACCTGCGGGCCCTTGCTGTCCGGTAGTGGCAAAGCCTGCATACAATTTTGCAAGTACCTGCCGATAATTTTCCGGACTCGTATAAACAGATTCTGATGTTACAACATCCTCGTCGATGGGAGAGGTATTTAGATCATCCACACACGACGTAGCCGTAGCAACAAGCAGAGCGATTAATGCAATCGCAACGATTTTAAATTTTGTGTTTAACATAATGGTCGGATTTAGAAAATTTCAATTAAAAGTTCAGGCTTAATCCAAGGATAAAGGTGCGAGGCCGTGGATATACTTCATTGTCAATTCCACTGAAAACCTCAGGATCCAGCCCACTGTAATTGGTGATTACAAAGGCATTTTGCACGGTACCAGAAACACGCAGCGATTGAACCTGATCAAATAGGTTGTTGAATGTATATCCTACCGACATGTTATCCATGCGCAGGAAGGATGCATTTTCAACATAATGATCAGACATATACTGAGCGTTGCTGAAGCCATAGTCATTAATATCGCTCAATGCGTTATTTAAGTATCCCTGGCTGTTGTACATAAATTCATATACCGTATGGTTAGATGCTACGTTGTTGTAGACAAAGTTACCTACATTCGCTCGGGCAGAAAATGACGCATCCCAGTTTTTGTATTCAAACTTGGATGACAACCCAAAGGTGAAATCGGGAGCAGGGTCTTCATAACGGTATTTGTCATCGGCCGTTATTTGTCCGTCTTCATTACGATCAACATAAACACCGTCTAATGGGTTTCCATTTTCATCATAAACCTGTTCGTATACATAGAACGAACTTCGGGGATATCCCTCACTATGTATCTGAATATTATTACCGACACCACCCGAAATACCACCGGTTTCAACACCGATATAATCCTCGGATTGTACGTTTGTGAGCTTGGTGATTTCGTTAACGTTGTGTGTGGCATTAAATCCAACTTCAAGATAGGTATCCTCGGTAGAGATCAGCCGTCCTGTTATGTTGGCTTCAAGCCCCTGCACTTCGAGCGTACCAATGTTTGATAGAATTCGGTTCGTAAAGTTTGTGCCGGCAGGTACGGGAATCACGTTTAGCAGATCATCCGTTACCCGGTGGTAAGCTTCAAAAGAACCGAACAGTCGATCATTGAAGAAACCGTAATCCAGCGCAATATTATAGGTGGTTGTTTCTTCCCACTTGAGATTCGCATTGTATCCTTCCGGACGCAGTGTCGTAACAAACTGGTTACCGAATAGGTACCGTGCTGTTGGCTGACTTGCGGTATAACGTGCCAGGTAGGGATAATCACCTTCGTTAATGCGCTGTTGTCCGGTAATACCGTAACCTAATCGCAGTTTTAACTGCGAAAGATCTTCAAAGCCATCCATAAATGGTTCTTCATGGATTTTCCATGCCAGTGCAGCAGATGGAAACAGCCCCCATCGCTCATCCTCGGAGAATCGAGAAGTACCATCCTGACGAAGCGTTGCAGTCAATAGATACTTATCATTTAAGGTGTAGTTTAAACGACCGAAGAATGACACAATGTAGTGTTCGGTTTTAAAGTCGGTGTCCTCGTCAACTGCTACCGTATCTTGTATATTATAGTTGGTAACGTAGTTGGAGCTTTCTTCGTAGTGGTGCTCCCAGGAATATCCGGCGGTGACATCAAAGTTACTGTTAATAGATTCTACTTCCTTCTTATAGTTTAGATAGAAGTCGAGCAGTTCATTTTCCTTACGTTGATCATACTCCGTGCGAGTACCATTTGGCTGTCCCGGGCCAACATATTCAAAAGCAGCCTGGTCGGTAACCATATAATCACCGTTGCCCACATCTGAGTAATCATAACCTAAGTTCAGTGTAGCTGTTAGATTCTCCTCAAAGGGGAGGGTATAGTCAAACTTGGCATTACCGATAGATCGGTATACGGTCGACTCATCAATCGTTTGCTGCAACAATGCCAACGGGTTTGCTGGTGCAATATCAATGGGGTTGCCATTTTGATCCGTCCATGTATAGTAATTGCCAAAGTCATTATCAACGCTAACCGGCTTGGTCGGGTCAAAGGTCACAGCTGAGCCGATAGCACCGCGATTGGCAAAACGGTTGTCAACTTGTGAAGCCTTTATGTTGAGGTCAACTTTAAGGTCATCATCAAGGAATGTAGGGTTCACCGAGATAGAACCGGTTAAACGATCCATGTTAGATGTTTTAAGTATCCCGTTACTACCGTTGAATCCTAATGATACACGATAGGGAACACTTTTAAAGGCCCCTGTCAGGCTGATATTATGCTGTTGACTGAAGGCATTCTCGTAAATTTGGCTTTGCCAGTCGGTATCATTTTGACCAAGCAAGGCTTGTGCAGAAGGATTCAACTCATCTTCGACCACAGATCGAAATGCATCTGCAGAAAGAACGTCTAACTCCTCAGTTTTGGTTTGGAAAGAAAACTTTCCGGTATAAGAAACCTCTAGCGCCTGGTTAGCAGTTCCTCGTTTGGTAGTAATTAAGACTACACCGTTAGAGGCACGCGAACCGTAAATGGCTGTTGCCGAGGCGTCTTTTAGGATAGAAATTGACTCAATGTCATTCGGGTTAATCGTGTTGAGCGGATTTCTCATTCCCGATACGGCATTCCCGTCAAGAGGCACACCGTCAATTACAAACAGGGGATCGTTGCTTGCCGACAGGGAAGACCCTCCGCGAATTCGTATGGTAGCTCCGCTACCGGGTGCACCGTCATTTGATGTTACCGTAACACCAGCTGCCTTACCCTGGAAGAGTTCCTCGGGAGATGTGATCGCTCCTTCGTTAAAATCTTCTGAATTTACAGAGGTAACCGATCCGGTATTATCGTCCACTTCCTGTGTACCGTAACCGATAACCACAACATCTTCTAACTGTTGTACATCGGGTGAAAGGGCAACATCAATGGTTGTTCGTCCATTAATTGGAACTTCTTGCTTGACGAATCCTACAAAAGAAAATACCAGCGTATCTTGCAACGATGGTACATTTAAAGTATAGGTTCCGTTGGCGTTGGTAGCAGTTCCGCGTTCGGGCATGTTTTTAACGGTAATATTAACGCCCGGCAGGGATTCTCCTGACTGTGCGTCTGTTACCGTTCCCGATACGGAAGTCTGTGCTAATCCGGGAAGCGTGAGTCCCAGAACCAGACACGACGTAATGAGTAGCTTTTTGATAGGTATCATAGAGGTTGGTTTAGATTATTGTGGATAAGTCTTGAACATACTCTTTTAATAGAGGATAAAATGTGTTGATTATTTCAATTTATACTAAGGATGAAAGCGCTTACATGACGTATAAAAAATTTAAATCGTAACAGGATATGTAAGCGCTTTCATATCTCCTGATATCTAACAATTTATAAGGAGAGATTCAAGTAAATACGTACCCGATCGGTAATTTTTTTATACTGTAAATAAGCGGTTAATTTTTAGCAAGTATTGCGATAAAAAGATAAGGCCATTTTGATGAAATGATTCTACTTATTAATAGGTTGTTGGTAAATCAATAATGAAAAAAATAAGCAAGGTAGCAGATGGAAAAATTGCATAATACTATTCATACGTTAGGCGAATTAAAAAAGTCAGGCTGGCAGTCTGTTTCAGTCAAGGAAGAAATCAGGCAAAACTTAATCGAGAAAATACAATCAGGCGAAACGCTATTTCCTGATATTATGGGATATGACAAATCCGTAATCCCACAGCTGCAGCATGCTTTATTGGCAAAGCACGATATTATCTTACTGGGTCTTCGGGGCCAGGCAAAGACAAAAATACTGCGACAGCTCACTTCTTTTCTGGATGAGTATCTGCCTGTTATTGAGGGATCGGAGATCAACGACGACCCATATAATCCGGTGTCCAAGCATGCTCGCGAATTGGTAGAAGAAAAAGGGGATGAGACGCCTATTAACTGGATTCATCGCAGTCAGCGGTACGGGGAAAAGCTGGCGACCCCTGATACGGCTGTAGCTGATCTGATTGGAGATATTGATCCCATTAAAGCAGCGGCCGAAAAACTCACGCTGGCTGATGAAAATGTGATAAATTTTGGATTGGTTCCCCGCACGAATCGGGGGATTTTTGCCATCAATGAACTTCCTGACCTGCAACCCCGCATTCAGGTGGCACTCCTAAATATCATGCAGGAGCGTGATATTCAGATTCGAGGCTTTAATATACGTATTCCGCTGGATGTGCTGATGGTATTTTCTGCCAACCCCGAGGACTATACCAATCGTGGAAGTATTATTACCCCGCTGAAAGATCGTATCGATTCTCAAATTTTGACGCATTATCCCAAAGAGTTGGAAACAGGAATGAAAATCACACAACAGGAAGCCTGGATTTCGCGCGATGGAGCCGTGGATGTGACTATACCGCCTATAATAAAGGAGTTGCTGGAGCAGATTGCTTTCGAAGCCAGAGAGTCGGAATACATCGATCAAAAGAGTGGTGTTTCTACCCGGATGACGATTACGGCGATGGAGCAGCTTATTTCTGCAGCTGAACGCCGGGCACTGGTGAATAACGAATCAGAAACGGTGGCACGCATCACGGATGTGTTTCATGTTGTGCCTGCCCTGACCGGCAAGCTGGAATTGGTCTATGAAGGGGAACAGGAAGGAGCTATGAACGTGGCGAAGCATATTATCGGCAAAGCCATTAAGAAAACATTTGCCGGATATTTTCCTGATCCTGCTGAACAGAAAAAAAGTGATAAGAACATGTACCAGCCGGTGCTCGACTGGTTTGCCGATGGCCATACCTTGGATATCAGTGATAATATGAGTCGAAAAGAGTATCAAGCATTACTTGAAAATGTTAATGGTCTCTCATCATTAGCGGAGGAAAATTCATTACTCGATAAGGATAATGATAAGCATGTGCTGATGGACTTTGTTATTGAAGCACTCCACCAGCACTCAATGGTAGGAAAAGAGGATTTGGATAATGCTCGCAGCTACTCTGATATGCTGGGAAGTATGCTCGGATCTATTGATGATTTAGATGATTTCGAGGATTTTGAGTAGTGATTGTGATTGCAAGTAGGCTCCCAAAACCTTATATTTATCGACCGAATTAAGCAATAAAGAAATTTAATAATCCCATGAAAGACGGAATTCACCCAGAGTACAAAGAGATTACGGTTGTGATGAGCGATGGCACCGAATTTAAAACTCGCAGCACGATAGATACCGAAGACGGTGTATATCGCAGCGAGGTAGATTCTAAGAACCATCCTTTTTATACCGGCAATATGAACTTCCAGAAGAAAGCCGGTCGTATCGATCGCTTTAAGAAGCGTTACGGCAAGCAAGACGACTAAGGCTTGTTGGAAGATTAAGGAATTTAGGGATGCATTTCGTAAGGAGGTGCATCCCTTTTTTATTTGATTATGTTCTAATGTATTAAGCGTTATATATGAATGTCATTAAATTTACCGTCGGACCATTTGCTGAAAATACCTATCTGCTGACCGAAGGGGATCAGGCCCTGATTATAGATCCCGGGTTTTTGGAAGATTCAGAATATCAAAAGATGAAAACGAAAATTGATGATCTGGATGTAGAGCTGTTTGCTGTAGTGCTGACCCATGCTCATGTAGATCATGTATTGGGATTGCAGAGGGTGATTGATGATTTTGATATCCCTGTACATTTGAGTGATAAGGATCGACATCTTTGGAACAACTTTGGTTCCCAAGCAGCAATGTTTGGGTTCGCTTCTGATGGTTTTTCGTTTGATCCCGAGGTTTTACCAATCACGGATGAATGGAGCATCGGTAATTTTTCTTTCGATGTACGTTATACACCGGGCCATGCTCCGGACCATGTTTCACTTTATAGTAACTCTGACGGTATTGTGATTGCCGGGGATGCACTTTTTAGGGAGGGCATTGGTCGTACCGATCTGTATAAAGGAGATTTCAAAGTACTGGAACAATCTATTCAAGAGCAGTTATATTCGCTGCCGGATGATACGGTTGTGTATCCGGGCCATGGAGAAAAGACAACGATCGGGCATGAGAAGAAAGCTAATCCTTTTGTAAAGAAGTAGACGATGAGGCTCAGCCTTCCTATTCTTCGCTGCTGTCTTGCCCCTTAGCGGCTTTAAGCCGAATAATCTCTTCCTGGTATTGTTCTCTGTTACTGGGCCTTAATTCTTTGAGTCGTTCATACGTGCGAATGGCCGCATCCAGCTTGCCCTGTCGTTCATGGATTTGAGCCAGCGTTGCCGAAACAATATCATCAACATCATCGGTCGAGACGTTCTGATTATTTTCACCCTTTTTTTCTTCTTTTTTGTCAGGACGTATTCGCTTTGATTCAACAGAGGAGAGTTTTTGAATGAGCGAATCCAAATTTAAAACAGGTCCCGGTTCATTGATGGATTGGCTATCTTTTTTTGATGATATTTTTTCAGAATCAGGTGTCCATGCTTCAAAGGTATTGGGGTGACTCAGGTAATAATGCAACTTTTCGAAGAATGGGCTGCCCGGGGCAAAGATGCGGGCTTTTACAGCTTCATCAACAGCTTGGTCGTCCATCCCCTCTAAGTGATAAAACCATGCCAGCAAAAAATGCCCTACGGCATCAGGGCCTCTTTTTTTAAGTTGTTTTTGTAGGCGTTTTGTAGCTTCGATCGGCTCCTTGTCAAAATGTTCAGCATAAGAAGCCAGCGACTTTGGAATTTTAAACGGTAACTGAGGCATTTGTTGGTTTTTACTGATTCCCGACCAATTCTTTAATACTTATTATATAAATAGATTTGTGCTGCTCATCAAAATATTCTTCAACACTACCAGCCACTCACTGCGTCATTAAACATATTGTCAGCGATTTGATTGAGTGCTTCAACGGCTGCGTTTGTTTCTCCTTCAATGGGGTTTTCATTGGTATCATAGGTATCAGATCCATTGAAGGTGCTGCTCCATTCGGCCTGTTCTTTATCCGTATATTGAAAGGTAGCCCGTACCGAAATGGAAACTTCATTTAGGCTGCTTTGACCTTCACCGGTGACACTAAAAGGTTCATTGGCATAACTTATTATGGATCCTTCTAAAACGGCATCAGCAGAGTTTCGTGAGTTAGAGAGCTGCAGTTTTGTTTGATTGATAAATCGATTGACTAAGGCCGTATTAAGTTGATCACTCAGATTTCCAGTACCACCCGAAGATTGATCAGCAAAGAAAGGAATATAAACTGAGTTTACGTCATCGGGGATTGAAGTCCCGGTAAAGCTGTATCTAAAACAACCGCTTAACATAAAAGCGATGAGTAGTAGCGCAAGAATTCGCCGTTTGTTATTGTAAATCATACTGGTCGAGCTTGCGATAAAGAGTGCGTTCGCTTACACCTAACGCTTCGGAAGCCTTTCGACGATTGCCGTCGAATTTTTTTAGCGCCTGTTCAATTAGAAACTGCTCTGCTTTCTCAATTGAGGGGACTTCATCTTCGTTAAAAAATTGATAAAAAATATTTTCATCATCAGATTCTTCTTCCGAAATATCGGCCTCGGCAAACGATTCTACACCGCCAATTTCTTCATCCGCAGCATTACCGATATCTACATTCATATCCACATCAGACATATTGTTTTGGCTGAATTCGTCCTGGATGTTTTGGGGAAGGGCCTTCATATTCTTCTGGGAAAAGGTAGAGTAGAGGAAGGTTCCCAGCATTTCTTTTAAGTCCCCGATATCGCTTTGTAGTTCAACAAGTGCGCGATAAATCAATCGCTGATCGTCATTGCCGAATGCTCCGTTTGATCCTCCTTGCGAATCTTTATCAGCGAGGACAGGCAGATTATCGGCCGAGCCTTCATGTTGCCGTCCCTTGAGATACTTCTGGAGCTTTTCGGTATCAATAAATTGTGATTTTTCAAGCACTACCAGTTGTTCTGCTACATTACGGAGCTCGCGGACATTGCCCGGCCAGCGGTAGGATATTAAAAGTTCTTTGGCATCATCCGAAAAACCTTTGAAGACAGAGTCGTATTTGGCAGAGAATTCCGTAACAAACTTTCTGAAAATAGGGATTATATCATCAGGGCGCTCACGAAGAGGAGGGAGCTTTACTTTTACGGTATCGAGACGATAGTAAAGATCTTCGCGAAAATCATCGTCCTGAACCAATTGCCATAAATCCTTATTGGTGGCTGCTAATACCCGTACATCCGTTTTACGGACACTGCTTGATCCTACCCGAAAGTATTCTCCGGTTTCGAGTACCCGAAGTAATTTTACCTGAATATTGGCGGGAGTGTCGCCAATCTCATCCAGAAAGATGGTACCACCGTTGGCTTTTTCAAAATATCCTTCCCGTGCTTCATGAGCCCCGGTAAACGCTCCCTTTTCGTGACCGAACAGCTCACTTTCGATAATACCTTCGGGGATAGCACCACAGTTGACAATCACCATATTATTCTTGCTGCGGTGACTTATTTCGTGAATGGCTTTGGCCGTCACATCCTTACCTACGCCACTTTCACCTTCCAAAAGCACGGTGATATCGGTATCGGCCACCTGAATAACTTTGTCAATAACCTGCTTGAGCGCAACAGATTCTCCAATAAGTCCAAATCGTTCTTGAAATGCTTCACGATCCATAGGGGAGAAGCTCGTTTAAAATATTATTGTTAAAACTGTATCTATGGTTAAAGGTAATAATAACTGCTTTAGTTACATAAACATTCAAAGCAATTATGTAACTAGAACTGATTTACAAGCGTTTCTCACAAATTAATTTATTCCCCATTTACATGGGCTGACTAGTAGTAATCCAATCAAAAATGCTAAGCAGCCACTGTTTCTCGGCTATACTCTTGGATACTACTCTTTTTGATAACATCCCCCATCAAGGTGGCAGAGGTACAATCGGTAATTGTTACTTCCACATAGTCGCCTTTTTCGATGTGTTCTTCGCGGTCAAAAACGACCATTTTATTTGTGTCCGTACGTCCGCATAGCTGCTCATCGGAACGCTTGCTGGTACCTTCAACAAGTACCAAATGCCGGCGCCCGATTTCTTTCTTGTTGAGCTCCTCCTGAATGTTCATTTGTTGTTCAATGATCTCAGAGAGACGGCGTTTTTTAACGTCCTCCGGGACGTCATCTTCGTACTTGCGTTGGGCCAGTGTTCGTCCCCGTTCGGAGTAGGCAAACATATAGGCCAGGTCATACTTCACTTCGGCCATCAATGACATGGTGTCTTCATGCTCTTCTTCGGTTTCGCCACAGAAACCGGTGATGATATCTGTTGAAAGCGTAACGCCGGGAATGATATCGCGCATTTTTTCAACAAGATCTAAATACTGCTCGCGAGTATAGGGACGTCTCATACGTTCCAGCACCTCATTATTACCCGATTGCGCCGGAATATGAATATAGTTACAGAGGTTAGGTTGCTCGGCAATAATTTCGAGCAGTTCCTCTGGAAAATCTTTGGGGTGTGGAGACGAGAAGCGGATTCTCATTTCGGGATCTACCTGGCTGGCCTTGTACATCAGGTCAGCAAAAGAGTGCTCCCCATCATCATAGGAGTTAACATTTTGTCCCAACAGGGTAACCTCTTTATAACCTTGCTCACTGAGCTGTTGCAGTTCTTCAATAATACTTTCGGCCGTTCGGCTTCGCTCACGTCCACGTGTAAAAGGTACCACGCAGAAGGCGCACATATTATCGCAGCCGCGCATAATGGTAACAAATGCGCTGACGCCGTTATCATTACGGCGCACCGGCTTAATGTCGGCGTACGTTTCTTCGAGCGAGAGAATAGTATTGGCAGCCTTTTGCCCATTTTCAACATCCGATAGCAACTTTGGCAGATCGCGATAAGCATCAGGACCCACAACGAGATCAACAAGCTCTTCTTTTTCCATAATCTGCTCGCGGATACGCTCAGCCATGCAACCCAGTACGCCAACCGTCATGTCCCGATTTTGACGCTCCCGTTTCATCGCTTTGAACTCTTTTAGGCGATTCCAGACACGCTCTTCAGCATTTTCACGAATCGAGCAGGTATTGATAAAAATAATTTCGGCATCTTCTGGCTCATTCACCGGTTGCATGCCTTCCTCCATCAAAATAGAGTTGACGATTTCGGTATCAGAGACGTTCATCTGACAACCGTATGTCTCAATGTAAAAGTTGCGTTGATCCACTGTGAACAATGTTTTGTTCCTGATTATTTAGACTGATGAATATAAGAAGAGATTCGCTCTTTATGAAGCTGATAGTTGAAAAGGTAAAACGGATATTTATATGAAAATGACCCGCAAAGATTCATTATCTCCTCGAGTCTTAATCTATTAATTATCAATCCCTAATTTGGCCAGGTATCGGGGGTATTACGCCATTCGGCCAGTGTTTCGAGGTCTGATTCATTTACATAATCGTTATCACTGGCTACATCAATAAGGGTAGAATAGTCTGTAAGCGTAAACATAGGGACGCCCGCTTTCTCGAAGCGCTTGTTTGCTTTGTCAAATCCGTAGGTGAAAATGCTGAGTACAGCCTCGATTTCGGCGCCAATAAACTGCAGGGCTTCAACCACCGAAATTGCCGATCCGCCGGTGGAGATCAAATCCTCAATAACAACGGTTGTTTCTCCCTTTTGGATGCCACCCTCGATCTGGTTACCGAGTCCGTATGCTTTGGCCTTAGCGCGGACATATGACATGGGCTTATCCATATTTTCAGCCACCCATGCAGCGTGTGGAATACCGGCGGTAGCTGTACCCGTAATCACATCAACATCAGAGTACTCACTTGAAATAAAGTCAACGAACTTTTTGGATATTTTCTTACGGATTTTAGGATACCGCATAGTTAGTCTGTTATCACAGTATATGGGCGAATGCCATCCCGACGACCATGTAAAAGGGTCATTGGGGCGCAGGATAACCGCATTAATATCTAATAAATCAAGTGCTAACTCTTTTGCAAATGTTTGATCAATAATCATATAAAATTGTTTAGTAGTTCTCTTGCTAGAAGGCAACAATAATGATACAAAAAAGTTGCTACCGTTTGATTAGCATATTATTAAATAATTTCTAAAATGAATAAAAGTCCGTGTATACATAAAAAGGCATAGACGCCGGCTAATAGGTCGTCAGCTAAAATGCCCCAACCCCCGGGCAGGTTTTGCAATTTATTTACCCCGAGGGGTTTCTGTATATCAAAAAAGCGGAAGAAGATAAATCCAACGAGCAGCAAGAGCAGATCTTGTGAAAGGATTCCGCTAAAAGAGATGGCTACAAATGTCATGGCCTGTCCGGCAAATTCATCCATGACCAGGGGAGAGGGATCGCCGCCCCATTCTTTTTCGCACTCTTCGGATACCCATACAGTTATATAGGAAAATAGTACAGTTAAAAATGCCATGCCATACCATGGGCTGTATAAACCCACTATATAGATAGGGAATAGGGCAAAAAAGCTGCCCCAGGTTCCCGGTGCATTAGGTAAAAAGCCGGCGTTGAAAAAACTACCGAGTATCGGTTTAAGTTTTGGCATCTTTCTTTAGTGAAAATATTTTTCTATTGATAAAAATGTATTCAATGCCAGAATAAACGGTAATGGCAACGATGACCATCATCAGCCATCCCAATATTCCTGATTGAAGGAGTTGGACACAATAGCTGCTTAGCCATACATCTGTTTCGATAAAAACCCCCACCATAAGTATCAGGTAAAGGAAGAACATCTGGCTCAGGGTTTTTGCTTTGGCCGTCAGGCGGGTATCCATCGTGATGTTGCGGTAATCGGCCAACATTCGCATGCCGGTAACAAATATATCCCTGAAAACAATGATCCCAATTGCCCACCATGGAAACTGTGCGGGATCAATAAAGGGTAAACAGATAAAACCTGCAAAAGTTAAGAATTTGTCGGCCAACGGATCTAAAAATACCCCGTAATCAGTTTCGGCACCATACATACGGGCAATATAGCCGTCAAAAAAATCGGTGACCACGGCCACGGCAAAAATGCCTACACTTAGGGCACGCCATACCACTTCATCCTGCACATACAGGATTAAGAAGATGGGAGCCAAAATAATACGGATAGTACTTAATATGTTAGGTATTTGACGCACGGCCCAAAGATAGTAATTGTTATAGAGAATTAAATCTTTTTTGTGTTGGAATAATTAGCTTCGAAAAGCTGTCAGAGTTTGATATTTTGATCAACGATTTTTGCCGAATATAAAATTTATATGCTACATGCGGTGCCGAATATTATCTATAGGAAATGAATTATTGATTGGTGATACGGTAAATACCAACGCCAGCTGGTTGGGCGATGTGCTAACTGAGGCGGGCATTGATGTGACCCATATTTATACCATTGGTGATGACTTGGATACGATGAAAGGTATTTTATCGGAGGCATTATCTTCGACAGACCTGATTATAACGACCGGAGGACTTGGTCCCACACACGATGATATTACCAAACGTGCCGTCACTGAACTTTTTGATTGTGAGCTGGTGCTCGAAGATTCGGTACTGGAGTTTATTAAAAAGGTTTTTAAGAAGCGTAATATCCCTTTCAGTACGTCCAATTATCATCAAGCGGAGGTGCCTGATTGCTGCGAGGTACTCTTTAATACGCAGGGTACGGCGCCGGGCATGTGGTTTGATCAGGGATCAGTGAAGTTGGCAGTACTGCCGGGTGTCCCGCATGAAATGAAGCACCTGATGAATGAAAAGGTGATTCCAAAGATAAGAGCAATTAATGGGGATACAGAATTTCGTCGTTCACACTACATTACTACGGCCGGTATTGGTGAAAGTACGCTCAGTGACCAGATTGTTGGCCCACTTGGTGATGTGTTGCCCAACCATGTTAGCGTAGCTTATTTGCCGAGTCCACAGGGTACACGCATTAGAATTAGTGCGTACGGCAGTTCCGATAATGAAATTAATGAGCGGATAAATACTGTTCGAAACCATATTAAAAAGAAGGCTGGCAAATATATTATTGGTGAAGGCAAAGAACTTGATCTGCCGAAAGCGGTTGGTGACTTATTAGCGGAGCACGAGATGTTAATAAGTGTTGCAGAAAGCTGTACTGGCGGTTATCTGGCTAACGCAATTACAGATGTCCCTGGGAGTAGTCGCTATATGATGGGCGGTATTGTTGCCTATGCTAATAGGGTGAAGGTAGATCAGCTTGGAGTTTTACAGGATGATTTGAATAATCACGGTGCCGTGAGTAAACCCGTAGCTTTGCAAATGGCGAGAGGCGTTGCCGAAAGATTAGGGTCCAATTTCGGTATATCAACAACAGGCATTGCCGGCCCCGATGGGGGAACTGAAGAAAAACCGGTGGGTACCGTTTGGATTGGATTCTGGAGACAGGATGAGCATTTTGCATTGAAAGCTCGCTTTACGAATGATCGGCTGATCAACAAAGAGCGTTCGGCGGCGGTTGCTTTAGAAATAATCAGGCGATCAATCATGGGAATCGAAGAAATGCCATACGGACTTAAAAAGTATCCGGCTTGAAATTATTACGTGCTACATATTTGCTTTTAATATTGCTCACAGGTTGGCAGTCGGCGGCCATGGCGCAGGTTGATTCTACCACGGTCGATTCGGTAGCATTAAATTCTGCCGCAACAGATACGCTCTTTTTGTATCCTGTAGAATTTCCTACATCAGCTATTGATACCGTTGCACTTGATACTACAGCAACTGATACGCTTTTTCGGTTTCCATTAAACTTGGATGCGTTCAAGGACAGACCTCTCCAACCTGTAGCAGAAGAAGAGAAGAAGGAGCTTTTCAAGGTAAATCCATGGGAGTTTCATGCACCACTGGGGGCTGAACGAACGGCCACCGACAGCACATTGCGATGGCAATACTGGTCGGACTGGACCTACAGACTTAATCGAGAGCCGGGCGTTATCAGTTATCGTCTGGGGACCAATATTCGTTCAAATGCCGTACAGCGTAATGCTCACGAACCGCGCCATCAGCAGTTGTACTGGGAGGATATTTCGCTAAATGACCCCGTATCCGGAAACGTTAATTGGGAACTGATACCTCAAAATAAGATTGCTGATTTTTATTCTGATGATTTGGGTACAGTGCACGAATCACGGTTTTATCATCATCAATATTATATAAATAAGCCGCTTTCAAGGCTGATTTACAGCGAGAGCAAGTTCAATTACCGCAATCTGGAATTTGAGGTGAGCCATAATTTGTCGCAGCGGACCAATGTTGAGTTAAGCTACTGGGATCGGCGCTCCGGTGGAGAATATAGCAACTCTGAAATTACCGGACGTCAAATTTACCTTAAGGCGAGCCATCATTTGGATCAAAACAAATATCTGAAGTTAAACTACATTACCAACAATTATGATGTTGGGCAGCCTTTTGGATACAATATGTCGGATCTAGCGACTTTCAATTTTGATCGCTATTCCGCTTCTGCAATTCAGTCTTCAGCAACAACCAAGCGGAAAAACAATATTCTCGCATTAAATTATTATCAGCGTAATCCCGACAGTACGCAAACAGAAGACAATTTCAGAGCAGGGCTTTTCCATAGAAGTGATGAACGCTTTTTAACTCTACCGGGAGACAGTACAGGCTATAGCTTAACCACAGTGGGTATTAATGCGCGAAAATGGTGGCAATGGGGTGGTATACAGCTGGAGACGGGGGCTAAGGCTGATTACTCCTTTAATAAAACGCCGGAAAACAGAAGCTTTCCCGCTGACAACTGGGCTATGGCAAAAGCAGATGGTAGTTTACAGGTAGACTTTATCCCTTTTATTGATTTGATGGGAGATGCTGAAGTGCAGATGCGCTCCGATGGTTTCCAATCGTATCAGATTAATACTGAAGCAGAAATTTCTATTGGTGGATTCTCTTTAAAGACCGGGGCATCATCAGGAGCCATAATGCCCACACCGCAACAATTAAATTGGGATTCCGACCAGTTTCAGGGCAATCCAGATCTAAACAATGAAAAAATTCAGGATATACGGGGAACGCTGAGTTATGATTTTACGCCCGATATCAGGATTGGGCTTCGCGGACAGCACAAAGAGATTACTGATGGTATTATGATAGCAGACAGTCTCTTTACTAATGTAGAGAAGTATGCCTCACAATCAGCCACAGCTTTTTTTGAATGGAATTTGACGCACTTCGAATTTGAAGGTTCGGCTGTTTATCATCGCTTTACTGATAGTTACTTGTCGCCCTCCGGTAGCATCCCAATGTCTCCGCAGGAGCGGATTTGGGTGAAAGGCGGTGCCTACTGGAAGGGATATCTGTTTGATCGGGCTACTTATGTAAAAGCGGGTGTTTCCGGGATGGCGTCTCCATTTCGTTATCAAGCCGATCACTATAATCCCGAGCTAAACTATTGGCAGTCAATGAGCGACGATCAGCAGCTACCGATGTTCAATAGATTGGATGTCGATATTTCGGCTCGAGTGCGTTCTATCATGTTTATTTTACGGTGGGAAAATGTGCTTGACGATGTTAGTCAACTCGGCTACTTTGAAACTGCTCAATATCCCATGTCGCAAAGACGATTTATTTTTAGCGTGCGGGCACTTTTTAGAAATTAAAATGAGATTGATTCGATGAGTTTAGGTTACGTAGTTAAGGAAGGGATGGCCGGAATTGGCCGAGCAAAACTTGCGGCTTTTACTTCGATATTTTCGCTTTTTATTGCGGTATTGCTGTTGGGTTTACTGGCTCGATTGGGGTACAACGGCTACGAAGTTGCACAGTCGTTAAAAAAGTCGATAGATGTTGAAGTATTTTTGGTAGATTTGGATGAGCGGACCACTGATGAGCTGTCAGAGCGACTCAAAGATAAAGAGCTTGTTCAGGAGGTAACCTATATCTCAAAAGACAGCGCGGCCGCTGTTTTTGAAAAAGAATTTGGCTCCGCAGGAAGCTCGCTTGCAGATCTAAAATTTTTGCCCGCTTCTTTTAAATTGAACATTGATCCTAATGCGCAAATATCGCAGGTGGATTCGCTGGTTAACCAGGTTAAATCGTACCGTGGCGTGGATGAAGTACGGTTTAATCAACAGTTACTAAAGCGTATCGAATCCAACTTCGAAACGGCAGCAATGGTTGGGGGGGGGCTGGGGATCCTTATTTTGCTGGCTTCAATGATCCTAGTCTTTAATACCATTCGTCTTACCATTTATGCCAAGCGAGACCTCATTAAGGCGATGAAACTGGTTGGGGCTACAAATGGATTTATACGGCGTCCATTTGTGGTTGAAGGAATTATCCAGGGATTAATTGCCGGAATACTTTCGGTAGGACTCATGTATCTTGGGTTCCATTACATACTACCGGAATATATTCCACAGTTAGGCGTGTTGGAATGGCCTTTTGGACGTTGGTATTACCTTAGCGGCGCCATGTTGCTATTAGCAGTGTTTATGGGATTTTGGGGAAGTCAGTGGGCGGCCCGCAGGTTTATTAAAGAGACTTCTATTTCTGAATAATGCTTACTTGCGCTTGTCTTTCACATAGATAGCTTTTGATTGCCCTTCGCCAGTAGAGCGTTCTTCAATTTCAAAGAGTTTAATAGCCTTTACCAGGTTACCCAGTTTTCGATAGCCATAATTACGGGGATCAAATTCAGGAGACTGTTTGGCGATATAGCTTCCTACTTGTCCCAAATGTGCCCACCCGCTTTCATCAGATGAAGCCTCAATGGCATTGCGCATCAGATTGACAAGTTTGGTGTCTTGTTTCAGCTCATTGGTTGACATGCGTTGGATAGAAGAATCTTCATCAGTTTGCTCTTCACTTCGCAGTACCTCCGTATAAATAAATTTATCACAAGCCGCTACAAAGGGATCGGGGGTTTTTTGCTCACCAAATCCATATACATACAACCCGGCTTCGCGGATGCGGGCTGCTAGTTTGGTGAAATCACTATCACTCGAAACAATGCAAAACCCATCAAATTGATCGGTATAGAGTAGGTCCATGGCATCAATAATCATAGCACTGTCGGTCGCATTTTTACCGGTCGTATAACCAAACTGTTGGATGGGTTGAATGGAGTGATCGAGAAGATGATCTTTCCAACCGCGCAATTTTGGTGAAGTCCAGTCGCCATAAATGCGTTTAACATTGGCTGTGCCATATTTTGCAATTTCTGCCAAGAGTCCTTCTATGATTGAAGGTTGGGCATTATCAGCATCGATTAAGACGGCTAATTTATGTGATGTTTCCTGATCCATAAATTGAAATAACTCGAATTGAATTTGACATGATCTCTTTTGATACAAGAGGATCAATAAGTTACGATATTCAAGCTTAACTCCAAGACAGGGCGATTGGATTTTTTCAAGCCCAAGATTTTAAAACCTTTGGTGATCTAAACTTATAATAAAGGGAAGTATAAATAAGATTTCTCAGATTCGAAGCGGGAATAGATAATGATATCCCGATTTATGCACAGGAATTTACTGTCTGTCTATTGAAAAAGGCTTTTTATGGACATTAGAAAAGGGTTGGGGCTCAAGAATTAACATTGAGTTAACAATAGATTCGGAAATTTAAAATACATTTAGTCACAGAATTTCAGCACACAATCACATTCAAAAAAGTCAACTCAAAATATCCGAAATAATGATTAAAAAAGTATTTGCTCTCATCCTGTTTGGCGGACTGTTTTTATATTCCTGTGGTTCGGGTGGATCACAGCAAGAAATTAAAATCGATGGTTCTGGCACTGTTTATCCTATCACTGAAGCGGTAGCAGAAGAGTTTAGGAAGGTAGAACCCGACATTAGGGTTTCTGTGGGTTCATCCGGATCGGGTGCCGGATTTAAAAAATTTGTGCGGGGAGAAACCGACATTTCAAATTCGTCCCGAAAAATATCTGAGGAGGAAAAAGCGTTGGCAGAAGAAAATGGCATTGAGTACCAGCAATTTTCTATTGCATTAGACGGTATTTCGATCGTTGCTCACCCCGACAATGACTGGGTGAAAACACTTACGCCAGAAGAACTTAATGAGATTTGGAAAGCCAACAGTGAAGTGCAGCAGTGGAGCGATATTCGCGAGGGATGGCCGGATGAAGATATTCGTCTTTATGGTCCAAATACTGCTCATGGAACGTATGACTTTTTTACCGAAGTAATAAATGGAGAGTCGGGCGCCAGTCGGACTGATTATAATGCAGTGGCTGATTACAATGTGGCCGTACAGGGTATATCCTCCGATAAATATTCCCTCGGATATTTTGGATTGGCGTATTACGAAGAGAATGCAGATCAGCTCAAACTAATTGGGATTGATTCCGGAGATGGGGCAGTTGAACCATCGCTGGAAACTGTTAAAAACGGCACATATAAGCCGTTGTCACGGTCGCTGTATATCTATGTTGCTAAGAAAGCCGCAAAACGTCCCGCCGTGCAGAAATTCGTAGAATTTTATTTTGATAATGCCGGAGAATTAGCTCAGGATGTGGGATATGTGCCCATGCCAGCAGAGGATATTGATCAACAGAAGTCAGCATTTCGCAGTTTTGCTTCTGATACAGTAGCAGCAGATTAATTAATTGGAGTTCTCTGCTCTGATACGAAGATCCATATCTTGAAAGAGCGGAGAATTCACTCATTATCCTGGCTCATGAATATCAAAGAGAAAATAATTGAGAAGGTTCTGGCCCTATGTGCCTTGATAACCATTCTCACAACTGTTGGTATTATTGGGGTATTGTTATATGAGGCGATCGGTTTTTTTAGGGGAGTTCCAATTACCGATTTCTTAACCGGCACCGAATGGACGCCGTTATTTGCAGATAAGAAATACGGCATTCTGCCGCTGGTGTCAGGTACCTTATTAACCACTTTTATTGCCATAGCTGTAGCCCTGCCGGTTGGTTTGACCATTGCCATTTATTTAAATGAATATGCTCCCAAACGGTTTAAAAAGGTGCTAAAGCCGCTTCTTGAAGTCTTAGCAGTAGTGCCTACGGTAGTGTACGGTTTCTTTGCGCTGATGATTGTAACTCCTTTTCTTAAGCTTTTTATAACCGACTTGTCCGGATTTAATGCTCTTTCCCCGGGCATTGTTATGGGTATTATGATTATTCCCTTTGTCTCTTCATTAAGTGAGGATGCATTGGCTGCGGTACCGGACTCGCTGCGTCAGGCCTCCTATGGAATGGGCTCAACACGGTTTCAGACGGCTTTTCGAGTAATGGTCCCTGCAGCTTCGTCGGGTATCATGGTATCAATTATATTGGCTCTGTCTCGTGCTATAGGTGAAACCATGATTGTAGCTATTGCAGCCGGGCAAACACCGGTATTTACCTTTGATCCCACAGTACCCATTGAAACAATTACTGCTTATATAGTGAAGGTAAGCTCGGGTGATGTGCCCCAGGGAACCGTAGCTTACCAAACAATATTTGCCGCGGGAATCACCTTGTTTGTAGTCACATTTATCTTGAATAATATCAGTTACTGGATTAAAAACAGGTATCAGGAAAAGTATGAATAACGCTAAGATTAATAGAATAAAAGACAAGGCGTTTAAATACGTGGGGATCTTCTCCAGTATTATTGGGATCGTTATCCTCGCAATATTTATCGGTTTTGTGATCTATATGGGCGTGCAACGCCTGAGCTGGGATTTTATCGTTCAGTTGCCATCACGATTTGCCGAGGAGTCGGGGATATATACCGCCTGGATGGGTACCATTTGGATTATGGTATTTACAACACTAATCTCATTTCCACTTGGTGTGGGCGCCGGCATTTATTTAGAAGAGTACGCCAAGCAAAATCGGTGGAGTACTTTTCTTGAAATCAATATTTCTAACCTGGCCAGCGTGCCTTCCATTATTTATGGTCTGCTCGGTTTAGGAGTCTTCGTTCGCATGATGCAGATGGGCAATAGCATTTTGGCGGGAGCACTTACCTTATCACTATTGATTTTGCCGATCATTATCGTATCTACGCGAGAAGCTATTAAGGCCGTTCCAAGTTCTATTCGGGATGCCTCAAATGCGTTGGGTGCCTCTAAGTGGCAAACGATTTGGCACCAAGTATTGCCGGCTTCATTTGGCGGCATTTTGACGGGCGTGATCCTGGCGTTATCGCGTGCTATCGGTGAAACAGCGCCTCTCATAGTAGTTGGAGCGTTGGTATATGTACCTTTTGCACCACAAAATCCACTGGATGAATTCACGGTATTACCGGTACAAATTTATAACTGGGTATCGCGCCCGCAGGAAGAGTTTATAATCAATGCGGCAGCCGCTATTATTGTACTTCTGGGGATTACCTTTATGATGAATGGTATTGCGGTTTATTTGCGTAACAAGTGGCAGAGCAAAATGGAGTGGTAATCACGAATTTTAATTTTTAAGTGATCAGAATGGACTCAGAAACGACAAGTCAACAAACCCAAACATCACAAGTGGAAACAAGGCCAAAGCTGAATCCAAATAATCGTTCTTTTAAGCTTCAGGCTAAAAATATAGATGTTTTTTATGATGATTTTCAGGCTATTAAGAACATAAGCCTGGACATCGTCGAAAATTCAATTACTGCTTTTATTGGTCCGTCGGGATGTGGAAAATCAACATTTTTGCGATTGTTTAATCGCATGAATGACAATATTGATGGGTTCCAAATGAATGGTAATATCCTGATAGACAATAAGAATATTTATGACGAGTCAATAAAGGTAGAAGAACTTCGCAAAAAAGTTGGAATGGTTTTTCAAAAACCGAATCCGTTTCCAAAATCTATTTATGAAAATGTAGCTTATGGATTACGTATACAAGGGGTTAAAGATGAAGAGTTTATCGAAAGTCGAGTCATTGAATCCCTGAAACAGGCTACCCTTTACAGCGAAATAGAAGACAACCTGGAAAAACAGGCGCTCTCATTATCGGGGGGACAGCAGCAACGGCTTTGCATAGCCCGGGCTCTGGCGGTAAAACCCTCTATTTTATTGATGGATGAACCTACTTCAGCACTGGACCCCATCTCTTCGGGTAAAATTGAGGATTTAATTCACGAGCTTAAAAAGGAATTTACTATTGTTATTGTGACCCATAATATGCAACAGGCAGCCCGTGTTAGCGATAATACCGCTTTCCTCTATATGGGTAATTTGGTAGAATACGGTGATACTCAAAAAATATTTACAAATCCCGAAAAAGATCGCACACAGAATTATATTACCGGACGTTTCGGATAATAATTCATCAGTTAGTCAACTATTATATAAAAATTTATAAAGATGGCACCACAACATTTGGATAGCGAACTCAAGTTATTAAAAGACAATGTTTTAGAGTTGATGTTCTTGGTTAAAAATCAGCTTGAAAAGGGACAAAAATCTCTGCATGATTTTGACGAAGAGCTGGCCCACGAAATTATGGCCAATGAGAAACGAGTGGACAGCCTGGAGCTTACCATTGATCGGGATTGCGAAAATTTATTAGCTCTCCATAATCCGGTAGCCGTGGATTTACGTTTTGTGATGGCTTCTTTTAAGATCAATTCTGATTTAGAACGTATCGGCGATCATGCCAATAGTATTGCCAAATACATCGTGGATTTTGGTCATAAAATTGATGAAGAGACCTTGAAAACCATGCGTCTTGATGAGATGTATGATACGGCGAACAAGATGGTAAGCAACATTTTTAATGCCTTTATCACAGAAGATACCAGTCTTGCAAGAAAAGTTTTTCGTCTTGATGAAACGCTGAATCAAATCAATCGTGAGGTTTCGGGATCAACGGCAGAACTAATTGAACAGGATGTAAGTCAAACTAAAAATTATTTGTATCTCTTTTCCATCGTCAGAAAGCTGGAACGGGTGGGGGATCTATCCAAAAATATTGCCGAAGAACTTATCTTCTATCTTGAGGCTAAAGTGCTCAAGCATAAAAAGATGAAAACAAAAAATAATAACGACAACGGAGAATCAGATAGCTAGTTGTTTTATTTAAAGGATTAAAGCTGCAGCTCTAAAAAACCTATCGCAAAGTACCTAACCAACTTCTGCAGTTATACTAAGCACAAAAATTGATCAGCACATTTAAAAAAAATAAGCTATGAAACGTATTACAGCCCTGGGTTTACTATTTCTATGTTTTTTAACCACTGAAACAATTGCACAAATATCTTTAGGTGAGGATGCAAGCCTGAGCGGGCGGGTGTACAGTGATTACTACTGGATGGCTCAGCATCATGATGAAGATATTGAAGGCAAAAATGGATTTTGGATTCGTCGTATTTACGTAACCTACGATCGGGACTTAAATGAGGCCTTCTCAACTCGGGTCCGCCTCGAGATGAATTCAGCGGGTGATTTTCAGTCTGACCCGGAAATGATACCCAACGTAAAAGATGCATACTTAAAATGGCAGAATGAAAATCATCAGATTCTGGCGGGAATTTCATCCACTCCTACTTTTGGATTAACGGAAGATGTTTGGGGATATCGGTCAGTCCAAAAATCACCGCAGGATTTGTATGATTATGGCAGTTCACGGGATTTTGGACTAGCATTTAAAGGACAGTTTGGCCGGGACAAGGACCTTAACTATCACTTCTTTTTCGGTAACGGGAACAGTAACAAGCCCGAAATTGACCGAGGTAAAAAGGTGATGTTATCATTGGGATACGATCTTACCGACAACATTATTATAGAAGGGTATGCCGACTACAATAGCCAGACCAATGATCCGGACATTTACACCGGGCAGTTATTTGGCGGATATCAATCTGAAGATGTGAATGTAGGTGCGTTGTATTCTTACCAGTATCATGAAGGACAGCTGGGGTTACCAGCGAGAAAACTGGATCTCGTATCTGTCTTTACCAATTTTAAAATCAGTGAAACGACGAAAGGATATTTGCGTGCCGATCATCTTTTTGACGAATATAGAGGGGGAAGCGGTAATTCATATATTCCTTTTGCAGAGGGGGTTGAATCAACTTTCTTGGTTGCAGGGGCTGACTTTTCACTTGCCAATCAGGTACATTTGATGCCCAACTTGGAGGCGATTATATACGGTGAGAACAACCAGGGCATGTCTCCTGAAACCGATATAATACCGAGATTAACACTATATTGGTCCTTTTAATTAGTTGTTATCTTCAGATAGTATCATTCTGTATTAATAAAAAAGGATAAATATGATTACCTTAAGCGGGCACAAAGGGTAATTTAATACAAATCTTGTGGGCTCTAATGTAACGCTTAAACACATAGCTGAAGCGCTGGGCGTTTCGGCCATGACGGTTTCTCGTGCTTTGAACGACCGTGATAACGTTGATAAAAAAACCAAGCAGCGAATTCGGGAAAAAGCACAGAGCATGGGCTATACGCCCAATCGCGTGGCCAAAAGTCTGGTTTCTCGAAAAACTCACACGCTAGGGGTTGTGATACCTGAAATTACCCATGCATTTTTTCCCGAAGTGGTAAGGGGTATCGAAGAAGTGGCTTATAATTCTGATTATCAGCTTTTCCTCACTAATGCCAACGAGCAATTTGATCGCGAAAAGGAAGCAATTGAAACTCTGAGAAGCCAGCGTGTTGACGGATTGTTGATTTCCTCATCCCTTACCCGAGAGGATTATTCGTTTTATGAGAACATCATAGAGGGAGGGACAAAAATTGTTTTTTTTGACCGTTGCATTGAAGATATCGGCGCAAGTTGCGTTAGCGTTAATGATCGGGAGAGCAGCAAGAAAATTACTGAGCATTTGATTATTGAGCATGGTTACTCCCAAATCGCCCATTTGAGCGGGCCACAGAAAGTATCCATTGGTAAAGAGCGTCTTCAGGGATTTAAAGATGCACTTGATGCTCATGATTTAGCATGTAATAAAGATTGGATTATTCAGTCAGGCTTTCGTGAAGATACTGGGTATAAGGCAATGTGGAAGCTCTTGCAAGATAGTGCCGGCCATTTACCAGAGGCAGTAGTGGCTGTTAATGATCCTACTGCTATTGGAGCTATTGATGCCATTGGGGAATTTGGATTATCCATTCCAGATGATATTGCCATTGTTGGCTTTACGGACGATATCCGTTCTTCTTTGTTGGATGTTCCCTTGACGACCGTTCATCAACCTGCCTATAAAATGGGAGAACAGGCTGCTAAAAAGTTGATTACTTATATTGAAGATGATGATGCGGCGGTGGAAAAAATCGAGGTTCCCACTACTTTAAAAATACGATCTTCATGCGGTTGCCGCGCAGAGTAAAGACTCCTGAAGCTTTTTATTTCAAAAAGTTTATTAATCGTATTTGATATACTAATTTAGAGTCTTATATTTTTAAAACGGTATGTTATCGTTAACATATATCTAATTATTGCTCGGGGTGTAGCCGGTTACGCCCATTATTGAGGGTTTAATTATGTTGGTAAAAAAAATGCTGCTCCTTTTTTTCTGCTTGACCATCGTTTCTTGTCGGGGAGATTCGCCAACTGTCAACAGGGATAATAATAACGGAGGCAATGGTAACGAACCAACACCACCCGAGGAAACAACCGGGGATTTTGTAATGGGAGCCGACCTTTCTTATGTAAATCAGATTTTGGATCTGGGTGGTTCCTACCGCGATTCAGGCAAAGTCGAAAATCCCTATAAAATATTCAGTGATTATGGGACCGATGTGGCTCGATTCCGTCTGTGGCACAATCCGGAATGGACCGCAGAGTTATATGAAGGATCTGATAATCCCATGTACAACAATTTGGAAGATGTTACTGAGGCAATTCGCGAGTCAAAGGCACACGGTATGGAGGTGACGCTGGATTTTCACTATTCGGATACCTGGGCCGATCCCAAACAGCAAAATATTCCCAAGGCTTGGCGCGATATTACTGACTTGGATGAGTTGAAAGATGCCGTTTATGATTATACCAGGGAAACCCTCGAGCATCTTGACAGTGAGGGATTAATGCCTGAATACGTGCAAATAGGCAACGAAACCAACTGTGGACTGATGTACAGCAATGCACCTCAGGATTTTCCGGCGCTTAATGTGTGTGATGATAACTGGAGTAATGCCGGAGAAATTATTAATAGCGGTATTCAGGCGGTACGCGATGTCGCCTCCAGCAAAGATGGGGATACGAAAATCATACTACACATTGCCCAGCCCGAAAATGTATCTTGGTGGTTCGATAACATGACGACTACCGGTAATGTCTCCGATTTCGATATCATCGGGTTTTCCTATTATACCCCGTGGTCCGATGTCCAGCTCAAGGAAATTAGCGATTATATTGCTGATTTTCGTGATAGCTTCGATAAAGAAGTCATGATTGTAGAGACGGCTTACCCTTGGACGATGGATTATGCCGATGATTACAACAATCAATTTGGTCAGGATGCGCTTGTAAATGGATATCCGGCTACGAAAGAAGGTCAACGCGATTTTATGATCGACCTAACCAAAGAAGTTATGGAGGGCGGGGGCGCCGGACTTTTTTACTGGGAGCCGGCTTGGATAACCTCTGGTATAAAAACACAATGGGGCGCTGGCTCTTCGTGGGAAAATAATACGCTCTTCGATTTTGAGGGGAATACACATATTGGTTTTGAATTTTTGAGGCATGAACATGAACGCAATTAACTATTTATGAAATCAATGTTATCCATTTACAAATTCATACTTCTTATTCCATTGTTATTTATGGTGGGATGTCAGCCGGAGAGTGTAACGACGGATTTCTCCGATAACACTACAACAAATTTTAATAGCGACTGGCAGTTTGCCCGCGACATCGACACCACGGTGGTGGCGGACTATTTTGTTAGGGAGAGTGAAGTCAACTGGGAGAATATTTCCCTACCGCATACTGCTCATATCGAGCCCCTGGTGATTGAGGATCAGCAGTGGCAGGGAACGGCCTTTTATCGCAAATTTTTTGAGCTTGCATCTGAACACAACGACAAACGCATTGCCGTAAAATTTGGCGCGGCCATGCATGAGGCTGATGTCTATCTCAATGGCGAAAAACTGACCAAGCATAAGGGCGGATACCTGCCGTTTGTGGTGGATATTACCGATAAAGTACAATTTGATCAGGAAAACGTGCTGCTGGTGAAGCTCAATAATGAAGATAATCCCACCATCCCTCCCGGGAAACCCATCGACAATCTGGATTTCAATTATTTCAGCGGACTCTATCGTAACGCTTATCTGCTGATGGATGATAAGCTGCATATTTCTGATCCCATTTCCGCTGAGCGGGTAGCCGGTGGAGGATTACTGGTTCGAAGTTCGAAAGTATCGGATGAGTCGGCCATAGTTCATGTGCAGGCCGACCTGCTGAATTCAGGAAATCAGCCACAGTCAGGAGTAGTAAAAACCGTGCTTCGTGATAAGGATGGCAACGTTATAGGAGAAGCTCAAACATCCGCCAAAGAAATTGCTGCAGGAAATTTTAGGCAAATTGAGCAAGAATTTAGTGTTGAAAATCCCAGCTTGTGGTCGCCCGATAATCCGTATTTGTATTCGGTAACGGTAGAACTGGAAAAGGATGGAAAAGTCGTTGATTCCAAGCGGGAGAACGTCGGTATTCGTACCTTCCATTTTAACGAGGATGGACAATTTGTGTTGAATGGAGAAGTGCTGCAACTTCGGGGAACGAACCGCCATCAATCCTACCCGTATATCGGTTATGCGCTGTCGGATAAGGCCCAGTACCGGGATGCCTACAAAATTAAGAAAGCCGGATTTAACTTTATCCGCACGGCTCACTATCCGCCGTCGCCCACTTTTTTGGATGCCGCAGATAAACTCGGACTGCTTTTTATGAATGCTATTCCCGGCTGGCAATTTTTTGGCGATGAAGGATTTCAGCAGCTGGCCTACCGGGATGTCCGTCAGATGATTCGCCGAGATCGAAATCATCCAAGTATTGTACTTTGGGAGGCTTCCTTGAACGAATCAAATATGCCTGAGGCCTTTATGGATAGCGCTCATGCGATCGTCCATGACGAGCTGCCGTTCAATAATACATACTCTACTGGATGGATGGATTACGCTTATGATGTATTTATTCCCGCGCGTCAGCATGCCGATCCCCCGGAGTACTGGAATAATTACGAGACCGATAAACCCTATTTTATTGCTGAATATGGTGATTGGGAATACTATGCGCATAATGCCGGATTTAATCAGGATGAGTTTGAGGATCTCACAGAAGAAGCGCGTAATTCGCGTCAGTTGCGCGGGGACGGACAAAAGCGTTTAGCTCAACAGGCTTTAAATTTTCAGGAAGCGCACAACAGTAATCGAAGGGGGAATTCTTTCGGGGATGCCAACTGGGTAATGTATGACTATAACCGTGGCTATGCCGACAACCTGGAAGCTTCGGGCATTCGCGATATTTTCCGCATTCCCAAGTTTACCTATTACTTCTATCGAAGTCAGGCCGGACCAAATTTGAGTGATGATGCCAAATTCGGTAAACCAATGGTCTATATTGCTAACTATTGGTCGGATGAGGATTTCACCACGGCCAAAGTGTACAGCAACATCAAAGAGGTAGAGCTCTTTTTGAATGGGGAATCACTGGGACGACAATCGCCGGACAGCGACCGTGTTTCGAGCCATTTAAATCATCCGACCTTTACGTTTGAAATTAATGAATTTGAGCCTGGCACGCTGCGTGCTGTTGGATATATCGATGGTACAGAAGTGGCCGAGCATACCCAAATTACGCCCGGCGAACCATCTGCTATTGAACTGGATATCGACCTCAGTAATAAGCCTCTCGAAGCCGGACAAAAAGATGTGGTGTTTGTGTACGCTTCGGTAGTGGATGAAAACGGAACGGTTGTTCCTGATGCTGAAAATGATATCAGTTTTGAGGTAGAAGGAGGGGCAGAACTTGTTGGGCAGAATCCTATAAGTGCCGAAGCCGGTATTGCCACGATCTTGCTTCGAGCGGGTGATGAAGCGGATTTGGTAACAATCACTGCCACGAATGACGAATTAGAACAGGCAACCAGCCAGATAGAAATAGAATCTTACAAAGAATAAAAATCAGAAATTATCATTCCCTTTACGGGAAAAGCACTCGTATTTCCCCCTTCGAAGGGGGCAGGGGGATGATCAGCCAGTAAATAAATTATATCCTATGTTTCCACTTTTAAAAAAAGCCGCACTGATTACATTAATAGGAGTTTTAGCATTAGTTCAACCCGGATTTGCCCAAGACTCCACTAAATCCGAAGGTACCGCCGATATTACCTACGCTGTGGGCGCTGATATGTCTTTCCTTAAAAGTGCCGAAGATAATGGCAAGCAGTTCAAAGACAACGGGCAAGTAAAACCCGGACTAGATATTTTCAAAGCTCACGGCTACAACTGGATACGCCTCCGCCTGTTTCATTCTCCCAACGAGTTGCCCAACGACTTGGAATACACTATTGAATTAGCGCAAGAAGCAGAGAAGCGGGCATTCAAATTTCTGCTCGACTATCACTATGCCGACAGCTGGGCCGATCCCGGCAAACAGCCGATACCCGCCGCATGGAAAGGGTTGTCGGTAGATGTGTTAGCTGACTCAGTCTATCAATATACTAAGAATACGATTGAAGCTTTTCGGAAGGCAGGCGTCATGCCCGAAATGGTGCAGATCGGTAATGAAACACGTAACGGAATGCTTTGGCCTACAGGTAAGTTGCCTGAAAATTGGGACAACTTTGCCAAGCTGGTAAAAGCCGGGGTGGATGGCGTAGATGCCGGACGTGGGCAGGCCGCACGCCCACTGATTATGATACACTATGATCAGGGTGCAGATGCCGACGGCACCAAAAAATATTACGATAAGTTCAATTCTTATAATATTCCCTATGATATTATTGGACTTTCGTATTACCCATGGTGGCATGGAAATCTACTTGAGCTGCGCGAAAACCTATTATCACTGGTTGAAAATTTCACCAAGGATATTATTCTGGTAGAAACGGCCTACCACTGGCAACCATCCGAATATAAGGATGCGGTGGCTCCATATCCCGAAACGCCAGCCGGACAGCGCGAGTTTTTGGAATCCGTAAATGAGACGCTGCTCAATACCTCATCCCCCAAAATAAAGGGCATTTTTTGGTGGGAGCCAGCAGTAGAAGGGGGGCTGGGAGCACGAAGTTATTTCGATGAAGAGGGTAATGCTTTACCGGTGATGGATGTATTTAACAAATATCGACTGGGCCAAAAAGAAGAGCAGGGCATACCCGATTAGAAGAGATAAGTCTGAGATCGAACTAAATAAGATGTTATTATGGCTATTGATGTTTTAGATATGCAGCAAAAAAATCAACACACCATGCCGGTTGTAGAGATAGAAAATGAGAAACTTAAGATAGCGGTTATTCCGGATTTGGGGGGCAAAATGGTAAAATTGCAAAATAAACGGTCTGGCACGCAATTTTTGAAGGAGCCACGGATCGATTATCAGCTATTTTCAAAACCTCGTTATGGCGATAAGTTTCTTCCACCGAATGCAGCCGGATTTGATGAGTGTTTTCCCAATGTTGCGCCCTCGAAATATGAGTTCAAAGAAAAGGAAATTGATCTTCCCGATCATGGAGAGCTATGGACGAAAGCGTGGAAATACGAGGATCGTGAAGATGCGATATCATTGTGGACGCATGGCGAGCAGCTTAATTACCGGTTTGCTAAACATATCGAGCTCGATGGATCTCAAATTCAGATAACATACGAAGTGGAAAGTTTTGAGGAGGTTCCATTTGATTTTATCTGGTCGGCTCATCCGTTGCTGAAAATTAATGAGGGAGATGAGCTTCTTTTACCGGATGAGATTCGTGAAGTTATTTTGAATTGGTCATCAAATTCAGAAATTGGAGATCTTGGTGATCGGCTTTCATGGCCAAAAGTACTTGGGAATAATTCAAATATTGATTTTACTTATGTACAAAATAAATCGATGAATTTTGCAGCTAAATTATTTAGCAACCGGTTGAAAAAAGGTAGAGCAGGGCTTTACAAAAAACATAGTGATGAAAGCCTGGTGTTTTCTTTTAATACCGATCAGGTTCCTTTTTTGGGGATTTGGTTATGTTATGGTGGATGGCCCGAAGATGCTGGTTCAACAGAATATACTTTGGCTCTGGAACCCTGTAATGCACGTCCAGATTCTCTAAAGGAAGCCTGCAAATGGGGAGATCAGCTAAAAATATCACCGATGAGCATACAATGTTGGCAGGTTGATATTGAATTAATAGAAGGTAGACACAAAATTTAATAATTAGATTTACGGATACTCTTTATGGAATTTTCGCTAATTGACACGATTGTATTTTGCGCCTATGCTTTAATGATTGTCGGTATCGGTCTTTGGGTTTCACGAGAGGAAAAGGGATACCAAAAAACGGCAGAGGACTACTTTCTGGCAGGAAAGTCGCTTCCCTGGTGGGCTATTGGTGCTTCATTGATAGCTGCCAACATTTCGGCCGAGCAGATTATCGGGATGTCGGGTTCGGGCTTTGCCGTGGGTCTAGCTATCGCCTCCTACGAATGGATGGCAGCGGTTACACTGATTATTGTCGGTAAATACCTATTGCCGATTTTTATTGAGAAAGAAATTTTCACGATTCCGGAATTTGTTGAACAGCGTTTTAATACGACGCTTAAGACGATTTTAGCAGTTTTTTGGATCGCCCTCTTTGTTTTTGTGAATCTTACAACCGTGCTCTACTTGGGAGCATTGGCACTTGACACCATTATGGGTACGGGGGACGGTAGCTTGATGATGTATGCTCTGATTGGTCTGTCAGCAATAGCCGCTGCTTATTCGCTATATGGTGGCCTTTCGGCTGTAGCATGGACCGATGTGATACAGGTAGGGTTACTGGTTCTAGGTGGTTGTGTGGTTACTTTTGCTGGCCTCTACAACCTGACTCCCGATGGTGGTATTTTCAACGGTATTGCTCATCTTTATGAGGTGGCAGGGGACAAGTTTGATATGATTTTGGATCAATCAAATCCCGAGTTTAGTAATCTACCGGGCATCGCCGTATTAATCGGAGGGATGTGGGTTGCTAATTTGTATTATTGGGGATTCAACCAGTATATCATCCAGCGAACGTTGGCCGCAAAGTCATTAAAGGAGTCCCAAAAGGGGATTATTTTTGCCGGCTTTTTAAAGCTTATTATTCCCCTAATTGTGGTTATTCCCGGTATCATTGTGTACGTCTTGTTTACCCAGCCTGAGGGAACCACTCAGATTTCCGGTGTCGTCGATGTATTTACCAAAGCAGATGGAAGTATTCAATATGATAATGCCTATCCCTGGCTGATGAAGGTATTTCTGTCGCCCGGATTTCTTGGATTGGTGGTAGCAGCGCTTGCCGCGGCTATTGTTTCGTCCATGGCTTCGATGCTTAATTCAGTGGCGACTATTTTTACGATGGATATTTATATCCCGTATTTCAATAAAGATGCTACCGATAAACAGACGGTAAATATGGGACGAATATCCGCATCAATTGCCCTAATAACGGCTATTATTGTGGCACCACAGCTCGATAATGTGCCGCAGGTTTTTCAGTATATCCAAGAGTATACCGGCATGGTGAGTCCGGGCATACTGGCGGTATTTCTTATGGGACTATTCTGGAAGAAAACGACCTCCAAAGGGGCTATCTACGGGGTGCTTTCATCCATTGTAATTGCAGTGTTCTTAAAAACCCCGGCGGTTCAACTTCCGTTTTTGGATCAGATGCTGTATACGCTCATTCTCACAATCGTGATTATTATGGGCGTTAGCTTGACGACGAATCCGCATGATGAAGATCCCAAAGCCATACACACAACCGCCGAAATGTTTAAAACCAGCCCGGCCTTCAATATCGGGGCGTACATTATTCTGGTCATAGTGGCCGTATTATATGCTGTATTCTGGTAAGCAGAACACCAATGTTTTAATTATTGATTTATGGAGCAGTTGATTCAACAAATCGAAGAAGAGTTTCAAAGCCGTTTTGGGGATCGTTATGAGCTGGTAAAATCACCGGGACGGGTTAACCTTATAGGCGAACACACCGATTATAATGATGGATTTGTGTTGCCTGCTGCGGTTGATAAAAGCATTGTACTGGCGATATATCCAAATGATAAGAACACCTGTCGGTTTTATGCGGTGGATAAAGAGGAGTCATTTGAAACTGATATTTCCGAAGCTGTTGAGCAAAGTGATCTGGGATGGCCGAATTATCTGTTAGGAGTGGTCGACGAGCTCCGAAAGCATGGCTATAAGGTTGAGGGATTTGATTGTGTGTTCGGTGGGAATGTGCCCATTGGGGCGGGAATGTCATCGTCGGCGGCCTTAGAAGGCGGCGTATTATTTGGACTAGCGGAGCTCAACGATTGGGAGATTCCTCCGGTAGAAATGGCAAAAATAGCCCAAAAAGCAGAAAACGAATTTGTGGGTGTGCAGTGCGGCATCATGGATCAATTTGCCAGTTTAAATGGTAAGGAGGGATATGCCCTGAAGCTTGATTGCCGCAGCCTCGATTATGAGTATTTTCCATTTAACCGGGATGATATCCAGATCGTATTGTGTGATACGCAGGTGCGTCGTGAACTTGCTTCATCAGAATATAATGTGCGCCGGAAGCAATGCGAGCAGGGGGTAGAGACTTTGCAACAGTGGGATCCTGAAATTGAAAGCCTTCGGGATGTGGAGCTTTCTCTACTGTTTCGACACGAAAAGGATATGGATCCGACCATATTCAAGCGATGTAAATATGTGGTAGAAGAAAATAAACGAGTTATTCAGGCGTGTAATGACTTGCGGCAGGGGGCCTTGCATTCTTTTGGGCAACGAATGTATCAATCGCATGCCGGACTTCGCCACGAATATGAGGTTAGTTGCAAGGAGCTTGATGTCTTGGTTGATATTGCTCGTAATTTGAAAGGGGTATTCGGCGCTCGTATGATGGGCGGTGGATTTGGTGGGTGCACAATCAATATCGTTAAGAAAGATCATGTTGATTCTTTCACCAAGCAGGTCAGGGAAAAATATCAGCAGCAGATGGACAAACAGATAAAAGTATACCGAACGAACGTATCTTCCGGCACACACTTGATATCCGGGCAGAAGGTAACATCGTCGTAATTAATAATAGAGAGGAAATCTATGTCACTTGATCTCGATAACCATTCACATCGTCGCTGGAATCCATTAACCGGAGAATGGGTGCAAGTATCACCACACCGGGCCAAACGTCCGTGGCAGGGGCAAGAGGAGGAAACGCCCGGTGATACAAAACCTGAATATGATCCTGAATGTTATTTGTGTCCCGGTAACGATCGTGCGGGCGATGCCAGTAATCCGAAGTACAAATCTACTTTTGTATTTACCAACGATTTTAGCGCACTAAAGCCCGATGTGCCTTCTGAAGAGGTAAATACTGACGATTTGCTGGTTGCCAAAGGGGAGAAGGGTATTTGTCGGGTGATTTGCTTTTCGCCCCGTCACGATTTAACGCTGCCCGAGATGGAGCTTTCCCAAATCCGCGATGTGGTGGATCTGTGGGTTGATGAGTATACACAGTTGGGTAGTCGTGACTACATAAATTACGTGCAGATATTCGAGAACAAGGGCGAGATTATGGGGTGCAGCAACCCGCATCCGCATGGACAGATCTGGGCGCAGCAGACCATTCCCGATGAGCCCTCAAAAGAGTTGAAGCGACAGATTAAATATTACGAAGAGCACGGAAATACATTGCTATCAGACTATCTGGATTTAGAACTGGAACGGGATGAGCGAGTGGTGGTATCCAACGAACATTTTGTAGTAGTAGTGCCTTACTGGGCGTTCTGGCCGTTTGAAACATTATTGATTAGTCGCCGGCCGTTTGGACGTTTCACCGATATAAGTGAAGCCGAAAAGGATGGCTTGGCTGATATTGTGAAGCAGATTACGGTAAAATTCGATAACATATTCGAAGTCTCCTTTCCCTATTCCGCCGGATTCCATCCCGCTCCAACAGATGGAAAAGAGCATCCGGAATGGCATTTCCACATGCATTTTTATCCCCCGTTGTTGCGTTCCGCCACGGTAAAAAAGTTTCGGGTTGGATACGAAATGCTGGGAACGCCACAGCGCGATATAACGCCCGAAGCCAGTGCTGAACTCATTAAAGACTTATCAGATATTCATTACAAAGCAGAGTAACGGAAAACCATATAGTATACTTTCAGGGGCCCGGAATTAATCGGGCCTTTTTATTTTGAATACCGAAAAGTACTTATAAGGATATCAAACATATTGGGAGTAAATTTTTAGAACTTATTAGTTGATTATGTCAACTAAATATAGTTATCTTTGCTGATCTTATTTTATTGAACAGATATTAACTTATGGGTTTACGTCAAAAATTGTACTGTGAAACGACCGGATGCCGTATGGCTTATGTGGTCAAAGAAATGATCCGAAGTTTAAAAAAGCAATTTCAGAAAGAAGGAATTAATTTAACCATAGAACAGTTTTTTATCCTTAATATTTTAGATAACGAGGATGGACTTATTCTCCAGGAATTGGCTGAAATTGTGGATAGAGATAAGTCAGCAGTACTTCGACATATTGATGGGTTAGAAAAAAATCACTTCGTAACCCGGGTTAAAGATGAGAAGGATAAAAGAAGAAAATTGCTGTTAGTCACCAAGCCGGGTATTAAAGTTTTGGAAAAGGCTCGTGCTGTTGATCAACAGCTTGATAAAGCGATAACCGGGAAAATTGAAAACATTGAGACCAAAGAGTTTGAAGATGCGTTGTCAAAAATGTATGAATTTTTAAGTGACCAATAGTTGACGTTATCAATCAATTAAAGACCAATAAATAATTAATTTGAATAAGCAAAGTAACATGAGCAAATCGCATAGTTTGGGAATCACCTATTTGATTATCTTATCAGTAATACCTCTGTTAATTTCTTCTTGTGGAGGTGCGAATCAACAGCGTGGGCAGCAGCAGGTGCAACAATTTCCTGTGCTTGATCTTCAGCCTCGTAGTATTGAATTGACAAGTACCTATCCGGCAACACTGGAAGGGAAACAAACGGTTGAAATTCGTCCCCGCGTGCCCGGTTATATTGTAGAAATGCATGTGGATGAAGGCGATTGGGTATCCAAAGGCCAAGTACTGTTTACCTTGAATAACGAGGAGTATCAACAGGAGGTACGGTCGGCAAAAGCTGACATTCAGGCGGCCAAAGCACGAGTGAGTACAGCCGAGGATGAGGTGGAACGCTTGCAAAGTTTGGTAGACAAAGAGATCGTTAGTCAGTACCAGCTTCAATCCGCTAAAAATGAATTGGAATCGAATCAGGCGGCTTTAGCCCAGGCTGAATCCCGCCTAAAAAACGCTCAGGTAAATCTGGGTTATACTAAAGTTAAAAGTCCTGTTACCGGAATAATTGGAACCATTCCGTATCGTATTGGAAGTTTGGTGAATAGTTCTATTGCTCAACCAATGACAATTGTTTCTGATATCTCAGAGGTGTATGCCTATTTTTCTATGAGTGAGCGTGAGCTGTTGGAGATGGCGCAAACCGTATCTAGTAATGAAGGTAATAAAACAGTTCAGCAGCGGGTGGCAGAAATGCCTGAGGTGAAATTGTTGCTTGCCGATAATACAAAATACGAGCACAAGGGTAAGCTTAAATTGGCCAGTGGATTGATAGACAGAGAAACCGGGTCGGCTTCATTTCGTGCTACATTCCCAAATCCAAAAGAAATTCTGCGAAGCGGTGGATCAGGAAATGTGCAGATACCTTTTGACCAGGATGCAGCTATAGTCATCCCCAAAAGAGCTACTTACGAAATTCAAAATAAACGTTTTGCCTACGTTGTAACGGATAGCAGTACGGTTGAAAGTCGGGAAATTTCCTTACTGCCTGTCGATACGAAGCAGTTATTTGTTGTTAATGAGGGGCTTTCAAAAGGAGATCGTGTTATCAGCTCTGGAATTGCTCAGTTGGATGACGGTACAAAGATCCAGGCAAACCCTGTTGATGCAGACAGTTTATATCAGACTCTGTCGGCTAATAAGTAATACCCTGTCAAATTAATGTTTTTGTAAGTTTAGAGTTGTAATACAATGATTAAACGATTTATACAGCGACCGGTACTATCTACGGTTATTTCTATTATTCTTGTCATTCTGGGATATCTCGGCTATAACGCGCTGCCTGTTTCTCTGTATCCCGATATTGCTCCGCCAACCATTCAGGTTTCGGCAACTTATCCCGGTGCAAATGCCGAAACTGTATTAAACAGTGTTGTGGCTCCGCTTGAGGAACAGATCAATGGGGTGGAAGGAATGACTTATATGAGTTCCACGGCCAGTAACAACGGACGTGCTCAAATCCAGGTTTATTTCGAGCTCGGTACGGATCCGGATATCGCTGCGGTAAATGTGCAAAACCGTGTTTCGCAGGCTTCCAATCTGCTGCCACAAGAGGTAACACAGACTGGCGTTACTACTCAGAAACAGCAGACCAGCCGCTTGTTAATCTTTACCATGTATAGTCCTGAGGGTACTCATGACGGTACGTTTTTGGAAAATTATGCCCGTATTAATTTGATTCCGCGTCTTCAACGTGTAAATGGAGTGGGAACCGCCGATGCATTTGGTGCTAATACCTATTCGATGCGAATATGGATGAAGCCGGATAAAATGGCCTCCTACAATTTGGTGCCTTCGGATGTCATAACCGCTCTAAATGATCAGAGTTTTGTAGCGGCTCCCGGAACCATCGGAGAAAATAGTGGACAGGCTTTTCAGTATACCATGAAGTACAAGGGACGCCTTTCAACCGCGCCGGAGTACAGGGATATTATTATCCGCGAAGGTTCTGAAAACGGGGAGATGCTTCGCCTTGGAGATGTTGCCGAGGTGGAGTTGGGGTCCCAGACCTACAGTGTTCACAGTACTGCCAACGGTGGGCCCAGCGTGGGGATGTTTGTATCTAAAACAGCGGGCGCCAATGCCCAGGAAGTGGTCGAAAATGTGAAGGCCGAAATTGAGGCGGCATCAGCAGATTTCCCTGACGATATCGAATATACCACCGTGTTTGATGCAAACAGCTTTTTGACGGCATCCATCAACAAGCTATTTGTGACCTTTTTAGAGGCCTTTATCCTTGTATTTATTGTGGTATTTGTGTTTTTACAGGACTGGCGATCAACCTTAATTCCTGCTATTGCTGTACCGGTGTCTATTATCGGAACCTTTTTCTTCCTCAACATATTTGGATATAGCGTCAATTTATTAACGCTCTTTGCGTTGGTGCTGGCGATTGGAATTGTAGTAGATGACGCCATTATTGTGGTGGAGATTATTCATGCCAAGCTCGAGGAGGGGGCCGAGTCGGGAATGGAGGCTGCTATTGAGGGAATGGATGAAATTGCAGGCGCCATCGTTTCCATCACATTGGTTATGGCCGCAATATTTGTTCCCGTAACGTTCATAACAGGATCTACGGGAGTTTTCTTTCAACAGTTTGGTATTACCCTGGCAACGGCTATCATCATATCCGCAGTTAACGCTCTGACGTTAAGTCCGGCATTGTGTGCTTTGGTGCTTAAACCCGAGCAAAAACAGATCGGTGAAAAGAAGTCATTTGTTGATCGTTTTGCCATCGCTTTTAATGCAGTTTTTGAAGTAGGAAAGTATCGTTACCGGAAGGTGTTGGGCTTTTTTACGCGTAATGCTTGGGCAGCTGTAGCTGTTGTTATTGCCGCTATTGGAATTTTTGGGTTTTTGTTTCAAACGACGCCTACGGGCTTTGTTCCTGACGAAGACCAAGGAACATTCTTCGCAAATGTAAGTCTGCCGCCGTCGGCTTCACTGGAACGGACCAAAGATGTGATGGCTGAGATTGACCAGATTATGGCGGATACCGAAGTTATTGATTCTCGTCTTGCAATATCAGGATTCGGACTTCTAAGTGGATCCGGAAGTCAGTATGGATTTATTGTCGGCAAGCTAAAGCATTGGGATGATCGAGATATGGATGTTAACGCGGCAATCAACTTGTTGAGAAAAAAAACGTCGGGTTTAAAAGAGGCTAATATATCCTTTTTTGCTCCACCGGTTATCTCGGGCTTTGGAAACACCAGTGGCTTTACGGTAAATATTCAGGATCGATCAAGTGGTTCGCTTGAACAGTTAGATCAAGTAAGTAAAAGAGTCCAGCAGAAACTGTTTCAACGTCCTGAGATACAATATGCGTCATCATATTTTCAGACCGATTACCCACAATATATGGTAAATGTTGATGTGCCGAAGGCCCAGCGGGCCGGGTTTTCCGTACAGTCAATTATGAATGTGATGCAGTCGTATTACGGTGGATTGTACGTTTCCAATTTTACTCGTTTTGGTAAACTGTACCGCGTATATGTACAGGCAGATGCCGAAGCTCGGGGCTCTGAAGAAAGTTTACAGCAGATTTCAGTCCGCAATCAAAATGGACAGATGGCGCCTCTGAGCTCGTTTGTAGATCTTGAGCGCGTATACGGGCCACAAAATATATCACGATTTAATCTCTTTAATTCTGTGGAGGTGACCGGGGCCACCAATCCGGGGTACAGTTCCGGTGATGCTATACAGGCGATTGAAGAAATTTTTGAGGAAGAAATCTCTGATGACTATTCCTATGCCTATTCCGGACTGACGAGGGAAGAAAGTCAGTCCAGCGGGCAAGAAATTGTCATTTTTGCGCTTTGCCTACTCTTTGTCTACTTCTTTCTGAGTGCTCAATATGAAAGCTATTTGGTGCCTTGGGCAGTAATTTTGCCGCTTCCAATCGGACTGATGGGATCATTTATTTTTGCCAACATCTTTGGGGTAGCCAATAATATCTACCTGCAAATTTCGGCCATTATGTTGATGGGACTCTTAGCTAAGAACGCCATTCTGGTGGTCGAGTTTGGTCTTCAGCGTCGCCGAGAAGAGGGTATGAGTATTGTAAAGGCCGCTATTGACGGGGCTGAAGCTCGACTTCGACCAATCCTGATGACCTCTTTTGCTTTTATTGCTGGTTTGCTTCCTTTGGCCTTGGCAACGGGTATTAACGCAAATGCGAATCAATCTATTGGTATCGGTACAGCAGGAGGAATGTTCATTGGAACCTTTGTTGGATTGCTGGTGATACCGGTTCTTTTCATCATCTTTCAAAAGCTTCAGGAAAAGATTTCAGGTCCGCCGGAAGTCGTTAAAAAACGCAGAGAAAAAATTATAAATCCGTGATTAACGAATCTACAAATTATTTAACTGACTCTATGTTTTATCGTCATTATTCTACATTGATAGCGGCGCTGGTTATTATGGTTTCATTATCGTCATGTATTGCCACTAAATCGTACGAGCAGCCGGAAATGCAGTCCGAAAACTTGTACCCTTTTGAAAAGGTGAAAATGGATAGCACAACGCTGGCCGATATGCCTTGGCAAGAGGTGTTTAAGGATCCCCAACTGCGAGATCTTATTCAGGAAGCACTGCAAAATAATCTTCAGCTTCGGAGTGCCATCGAGCAAATTCGTATTGCAGAAGCTGACTTTTATCAGGGGCAAATGAGCATGTTGCCGACATTGTCTTTAGGAGCTGATGCCTCGTATAATGAGCAATCCGATAATGCCAGCAGTTTCGGTGGGGTAGGAATTGGATCAATTCCAGCCAGTGAGCGTTATTCAGTTTCTATGAGCTCCAGCTGGGAGCTTGATGTATGGGGAAAACTGACCAGTGCCAAGCAAGCAAGTTTTGCCGCATTGTTACAGGCAGAAGCCACGCGTCGAGCGGTGCAAACGCGGCTCATAGCTCAAGTTGCAAATTCCTACTATCGATTGTTGGCTCTTGACAAGCAGTTGGAAATTACCAAAGAAACCGTCAAAAATCGCAGGCAGGATGTTGAGGCTATCAGAAGTTTAAAAGAAAGTGGATTGGTAACAGGGGTTTCGTTACAGCAAAGTATAGCCAATCGCTATGCAGCTGAAGTGACGATTCCGGAATTACGCCAGCAGATTACGGAACAAGAACATGCACTTAGCATTTTGCTTGGCCGAGCTCCCGGAAGTATTCAACGTAACAGCTTAGCAGAACAGTCTCCTATAGATTCACTTGCTACCGGTGTCCCTGCACAATTGCTAAGAAATCGGCCCGATATTATTGCAGCAGAGCATTCGTTCCGATCTGCTTTTGAAATCACGAACAATGCCAGGGCCCAATTTTATCCTTCGTTTCGCCTTACGGCGGAAGGCGGCTATCAAAGCCTGAAAACGGATGATCTCTTTCAGCCGGGTTCAGTATTCTACAACCTGATTGCCGGTATTACACAGCCTATTTTAAATAGGGGGCAAAACAAAGCGCAATTAAAACGAAGTAAAGCCCGGCAAGAACAGGCCAAATTAGAACTTCGAAGCACAATCATTACTGCCAGCAGTGAAGTATCAAATGCCTTGAGCTCATATAACAATGCGGAAGAGAAAAGAGAACTGAGCAGAAGACAGCTGGAGGCTCTGGAAAAGGCTGTTGAGTACTCTCGGGAGTTATTGCAATATGGCGAAGCAAATTACACTGAAGTGTTGACAGCACAGCAGAATTATTTGTCAGCTCAGTTATCTGATATCAATAATAAGCTACAGCAATTGACCGCTGGGGTAAACCTTTATCGTGCTCTGGGTGGTGGATGGAATAAATCTGTTATCCAACAAAGTGACGAATAGTAATTCAATGAGTTTTTTTTGAGAACCTATAAAGCACAGTAGTCTAACCTGCTACTGTGTATCCCTAACGAGAGTCGCACTGTGAAAGGTGCGACTTTCCTTTATCTATGTGGTTCAATGAAAGAAATCTTTTCCTATTCACCTAATAGCTCATTCGGTTGCCATGGCATATTGCGATTTTGATAGGTTTTGGAAATTTCGATAACCTCTTCCTGGGTTATTTGAGGATGATCCCCATCACTTTTATCACGCAGATAATTAATTATAGCTGCTATTTCTGCCATGCTGAGTCGGGCTTTAAAAGAAGGCATTGTTCCATTGTAGGATGCTCCACTGACTTGAATTTTGCCACTCAATCCATCCATGACAATTCGAACCGGAACCGACTTTTCAGCGGTTATCCATTCTGAATTAACAAGAGGGGGAAAGGCATTGCCAATTCCCTGTGCACTGCTGCCATGACAAGAGGCACAGTTTTGAGTATAAAGGTTGGCGCCATTTAAAAAGGCAGGATCTGCATTTTGATTGACGGGCTCATTCGAAGATGGATTGTTTCCGGGAACCATGTTCTTCATCTTGCCATATCCTTCGCCCATTTTTCGATGCTGTTTCGCTTTTCGGGGGTGATTCATTTGCTCATGTTGGCGGGCCATTTGGTCATGCATGCTCTGCATTTGACTATACCATTCCCGACTCATTTTGTTTTGCATCTGCCTGCGCACCTGACGGCGCTTTCGCATTTTCTTATTATCCTGCTGCATGCCCATCCCTTTTTTCTTATGGCCGGACATCATGTGTTTGTGATTCTCAGACATCTGTTGATGCATTTTCCGCATTTGTGAGTAGAGCATTTTCATTTCATCTGGCATAGAAGCAGAATCTTTCTCGAATTGCGTAAGCATCGTTCTATGTGATTGCTGCATTGATTTAAAGGTCGACTGCATCTGTTGTTGTTGTGATCTACTCATCTGGGAAGAATCATCCATTTGACATCCGGACAGTAAAGCGAATATCATAAAAAGTGTAACTCCAAGAAGTGCCGATGGTAATTTCATAAATATGGGATTATTAGATTCTGAATATTTTATACAATAAAACAAAATGTTGATGTCAGTGCGAGTTATAAATTGGTACTTTTCTCTAAAAATAATGATGCAATATTAATGACGAAACAAGGTTGTCATCAAAGGTAAAAGATGTGTATATTTAGCGCTCTTGAATTGATGTAATGCCCCTCAATTTTGGGTGCTTAGCTCAGTTGGTTTAGAGCGCTACCCCGACACGGTAGAGGTCACTGGTTCGAATCCAGTAGCACCCACATACAGCTAAAGCCTGTTGCCCCATAGGGTATGACAGGCTTTTTCATTTTGACGGAAAAATTGGTGACAGATAGAAATGGCACAACGCAGAGAAGCACGAGAAGTAGTTTTACAGGCCCTTTATGCCAATGAGATAGGAAAAGGGAAATGGGAGGATATTATCAAATCGGTGATAAAACCGAGGTTGTCGAATGACACCGAGATCTTCAAATTTGCCGAGCGATTGTTTCTTAAAATCGTAAATAATCAAGATGAGATTGACGAAATTATCCAGAAGCATCTAAATAACTGGCGGTTGGGTCGACTCAATGCAATTGATCGTTTGTTGCTGCGTATAGCTATTACTGAGTTTCTATATTACGAGCAGATTCCAACCAAGGTATCCATCAATGAGGCTATTGAAATTGCTAAGAAGTATTCGACAAAGAAATCGGGGAATTTTATCAACGGCATTTTAGATTCTGCACTTGAACAGCTCAAAAGCGATGGCCGTATTAATAAAAAAGGCCGTGGACTTATTGAATCTTCCTTCAAATCATAAGGATATTCTATCGTGAGTGATCAGAAATATATAGCGATTGGTGATATCCATGGTTGTTTTCATTCTATGAAAGCTCTGTTGGAAAAGCTGGAGCCTTATTACGACCGTCAGTTCGTTTTTGTTGGGGACTACATAGATCGAGGTCCGGGATCTAAACAAGTCGTAGATTACCTGTTGGATTTTAGAGAAAAGGTTGACTGTGTTTTTTTGCGGGGTAATCATGAGCAGATGCTTTTGGATGCGCTCCATCAGAATAGAAAGGACTTATGGCTTATGAATGGGGGTAGGGCTACTATAGAATCGTATGAGCGAGAGGGGATAGAAATGAAGCTACCTGAAAGCCATAAGGAATTTTATGAAAATACGCGTTTGTATTACGACACCGAGCATTACTTTTTTGTCCATGCCGGCCTTTCACCCGCGAGAACGATAGCCGACAGCATTGAAGATGAAAATGAAGTACAGGAATTTTTATGGGAACGCTCTCATCTAAATGCGTTTGAAACTCCTTGGGAAAAAACGGTGGTATTTGGACATACGCCCCGCCCCAAACCTATTCAAAAAGAGAATATGATTGGCATAGATACCGGTTGTGTTTTTGATAGGGTGGGATACGGAAAATTAACAGCTGTGAAGTTGCCCGAAGAAGAATTTTTGCAGCAAACAGCAATCGACTGATTTTTTAATAACTAATTGATTAATATTTTTAACTACTTGTAATACATGAGTTTACGATGTGGAATTGTAGGACTTCCTAACGTAGGAAAGTCCACTTTGTTTAATGCGTTAAGTGATGCCGGTGCTGATGCGGCAAATTTCCCTTTTTGTACTATTGACCCCAATATCGGTGTAGTACCCGTCCCTGATGAACGGCTTGATACCTTGTATGATATTGTGGGATCGGAAGAAAAAATACCGACCAGCGTCGAATTTGTTGATATCGCAGGATTGGTAAAGGGGGCATCCGAAGGCAAGGGAAAAGGGAATGCTTTCTTATCTCATATACGCGAGGTGGACTTGATCGTGCATGTGGTTCGCTGTTTTGATGATGAAAACGTAGTACATGTTGAAGGAGATGTTAATCCCAAACGTGACATTCACATTATTGAAGATGAGCTTATCCTTAAAGATCTTGAAACCGTTGAAAAACGTTATGAAAAGCTCAAAAAGGAAGCCAAAAGCGGCGAAAAAGAGACTCTTCAAAAGCTGGAAATTGTGGAGCGACTAAAGGAGCATCTTGAAACGGGGAACGCTGCTCGTGCTTTCGATGCCGATGAAGAAGAGCGAAAGGCTTATCAAGAGTTGTTTCTGCTTTCTGACAAACCGGTGCTTTATGCTTGCAATGTTTCGGAAGAAGATCTTGATGACGGTAACGAATGGGTAGATGAGGTCAAAGAGATTGCCGCGCGTTTTGATGATGAAGTCGTAACCTTTTGTGCGAAAATCGAGGAAGAAATAGCCGAACTTGACGATGATGAACGGCAAATGTTTTTGGAAGAACTCGGAGTTGAAAGTGCCGGATTGGAGCGCTTGATTCGTGCGGCTTATAAAGAGCTGGGATTGATTACCTATTTCACCACAGGTCCAAAAGAAACACGAGCCTGGACCGTACGTAAAGGAGCCAAGGCACCCGAAGCCGCAGGGGTAATCCACAGTGATTTCGAACGTGGATTTATTCGCGCTGAAACGGTCAGCTATGAGACCTATAAAGAGCTCGGTTCAGAAAAGGCCGTTAAGAATGCCGGAGAAATGCGTCAGGAGGGAAAAGATTACATCGTCCAGGATGGAGATGTAATGCTTTTCCGTTTTAATGTCTGACGCTGGAGCATCGCTCAATTTTCTTTTGCAAACTGGTACACCATTTTTGGAAAGGTTCCAAAGTAATCAGTCTTTGGGTTAAAATCTTCGGTTCTTTGTATCATGCGAACCGCTACTATGTTTTCACTGGGATAAATGACTATATATTGACCAAGGTCACCGGATGCTTTATAACCAATAGCAGGGCCGCTGATTGATTTTGAATAAGGAGCTATGTCTCGGCCTAATGTGGCTTTACGAAATTCAACCATTTGTTTTCTATTTTTAAATTCACTTCGAATGGCATCTACTACGCCTCCTTGGGTGTCATATTCTCCTTTGATACTTTCCATTTTCGTTATAAAACGTTCCGGTACATCGGCTTCTTTCATTTCATTAATTTGTTCATCGCCTATGAGATATTTCTTATTTTTTTGAATTCGCCACCAAAGCAAACCGTATTCATTGGTATTTGAAGGTGTGTCATTTAACATTGTATTTATCCATTGTTTATCAATCAATTGGTTCCCATTCCAAGCACCTTTTTGCAGTACCAATTGACCAATTTTTGCCAGATCATAGGCGTGCATTTGCAACCCGGACATTGCTACATGATTTCCTTCCTCATCGGTTGCCCATTGGTAATCTGTGATATTCATCGTATTGAATAAATTCTTTTGTAGATAGTCATCAATAGGCTCACCAGTCACTTTTTTTATGATACCTGATAGAATATTCACCGCCTTGTTGTTGTAACTGAATGTCGATCCAGGATCATTGACGACGGAAGCACAGAGCCCGAGTTGGATTTTATCAGCTGCAGGATTTACCTCAACATTGGCATTTTTAACATTTTGTAGGCCGGAGGTATGGTTCATTAAATGTTTAATTGTTATGTCTTTTTTCTGACCTTGCTGCCATTCTGGATAATATTCGGCTACCGGCACATCAATGGAATCAATAACCCCATCAGAAAAAAGTTTTGTCATGGCCAGCCCAACTACCGACTTTGTAACTGACATGGTCTGTATTTTTTTGGTTTTATTGTCAGAGTAGAATTCCACAACCTTCTCACCGTCTTTGAGTACCACCAGTGCATCGGAGTTGGATTTCTTTGCTGATTTGAGAAGTGGTTTATATTCTTTTTCAACAACCTGTCCCATTAAAAGAGAAGGAAATACGCAAAGCAGTACAATGGCTTGTAGAGTAAGCTTTCTCATAATATGAATGAATTTTATTGTGAATAGCATCTTGATTACGAAAAGAGAAAGGTTCTGTTTCACGGAAATCCTTATGCTGTGACCACCTGTAAATAGCTATGGTAGGATAGGGAGTAACACTGATATGGAAATCTCACAATACACTCTTAAAATTGAGAAAAGGAGAGTGTTACTAACTTAACTTCAGGATAGAATCAATGTGCAGGTCAAAAATCGTCTTCTTGAGTAGCAGTTGTATCTTTTTTGATAAACGAGAATGATGCCGTATCGGCAGGTACATCAGAAGGTTCAATTCGGTCATGCACCACCCATGCATCCGGATACCGTTTTTTAATTAAACGGGAAAATCTATTGGCTTGTTCTCTGATTTGAAAATCTCCCACATGCACTTTGAATTGCGGTTGCCGAAATGAGACATAGGCATCCGCTTCATAGCCGGTAATAGTGGAATCGGACCACATCCGAAATGAATTGGCAACTGAATCAGCCTGTTCAACATTGCGGGTAGAAAGAATCTGTATGCGGTAGCCATCATATGGATTTCGATTGACCTGCTCTCCGGCTGAATCGGCCTTCAAATATATATCCGGGATATCCTGTTTTTGGGATAAATATACATCACTCAAGCTACTTCTGGTTGCATCAAGCATCGCTACAAATTTGGACAATGGTTCGTCGCCTTCAGTTGCAGTAGGATCTTCCTGATCGGGAGTTGTTTGCTCGGTTGTTTTACAACTGATGATTCCAACAACCAACAGGATAATAAAAGAGAGTGAAAAGCAGCGAGAAAAATAATTCATAAAATTAAAGGCCTACCGGATGCCACGTTGTTTTCGTTTCTTGGAAATCAGTGATGTAATAGGGAGATTGTGCTTCTTCTGACAGCCAATCCTCTATGGGTCTGCGTCTAACCCGCTTAAGGTTTAAAGTGGCGTTCTCCTCAATTTGTTTCCGTTGGTCTTGTTCAATGTCCGGATCGGTATAAAAGAATGCATTTACATCTTTATGGGTGGTCATATGTTCTAAAAGTTCATCTCTGAACCCCGTCAAAATATTGACTACTCCGCCGGGAACGTCCGAAGAATTAAGTACTTCTGCAAAACTGATGGCACTTAACGGATACTTCTCAGATGCCAGGATCACACAGGTGTTGCCACCTATGATAACTGGAGCCATCACAGAAACCAATCCTAAAAGCGGACGTTCTTCAGGCGCCCAAATATTTACGACACCCATCGGTTCAGGCATCGAAAAGTTAAAATGAGAGCTTGAAACAGGGTTTATGGTACCAAATACCTGCTGATATTTATCCGACCAGCCGGCATAGTAAATAAGACGGTCAATAGAAGCTTCAACTTCAGCTTTTGCCTTTTTTGTTTTATAACCAATCATTTCCAGCTCTTCTACAAATTGAGCTTTACGCGTTTCAAGCATTTCGGCGATGCGGTACAAAATTTGTCCACGGTTATATGCGCTGCGACCATTCCAGTCTTTCTGAGCATTGCGGGCTGCAACAACAGCATCTCTTAGATCTTTCCGGGAACATTGGCAGGCATTGGCTAAAATATTCTTATCTCCATCGTAGATCTTGTAATAACGTCCGGATTCTGTCCGTGGGAAATTGCCACCGACATATGTTTTATAGGTTTTTAAAACTTCAATTCTGTCAGACATAATATGCTATTTTAAAATCATTCTCATTTTAAGCGTAAGCCAGTAATGTATTTGGTTACTGCAATTTAACGTACGGATACAATCCCTGCAGACCGCCTTCACGACCTTCACCACTTTCTTTGTAGCCGCCAAAGGGAGAAGTAGGATCAAATTTGTTATACGTATTCGACCAAACCACGCCGTTACGAATTTCACTGCCGGTTTTGAAAATCTTGGATCCTTTATCCGTCCAAACACCACCAGCCAAGCCATAGGGGGTATTGTTGGCTTTTTGGATTCCTTCTTCGGCTGTACGGAATGTTTGAACGGTCAAAACCGGTCCAAAAATTTCTTCCTGTACAATGCGATTAGACTGCCCCACATTGGTGAACAGGGTGGGGCGACAGAAATAACCAGTCTCGGGAATTTGGCAGGAGCTTTGATACATCTCTGCACCCTCATTAACGCCAATTTCCAGATACTCGCTAATTTTGTTGTATTGCTGCTCAGAGTTAATGGCACCGATATCGGTATTCTTATCCAGTGGATCACCAACGATTAGCGTTTCCATACGGTCACGCAGTTTTTGGATTACGGTATCGGAAACCCCTTCTTGCACAAACAGGCGCGATCCGGCACAGCACACATGTCCCTGATTGAAGAAAATGGCATTAACGATACCCTCGACAGCTTGATCCAGCGGAGCATCTTCAAAAATAATATTCGGTCCTTTGCCACCAAGCTCAAGGGTATAGCGCTTGTCAGTCCCTGCCAACGATTTTTTGATGATCTTTCCGACTTCAGTAGATCCGGTAAATGCAATCTTGTCGATATCGTCATGATTGACAATTGCAGACCCCGTTTGTCCGGCACCAGTTACAATATTAACCACGCCATCGGGTAATCCGGCATCCTGACATAATTCTGCAAATTTTAGCGCTGTTAGGGAGGTCGTTTCTGCGGGCTTAAGAACAACAGTATTGCCCGTTGCAAGGGCAGGGGCAACTTTCCAGGCCAGCATTAGAAGAGGAAAGTTCCATGGAATAATTTGTCCCGCAACTCCGAGTGGTTCGGCTTTTTTGCCGGGAAAAGCGTAATCAAGCTTGTCAGCCCATCCTGCGTAGTAGAAGAAATGAGCAGCAGCAAGAGGCACATCGACATCCCGCGATTCTCGGATGGGCTTTCCGCCGTCCATACTTTCGAGTATGGCAAACTCCCGAGCACGTTCCTGAATAAGCCGGGCTAATCGGAAGATATACTTGCCCCGTTCTCTAGCTTCCAGTGTTGACCAGCTTTTGTCAAAAGCATGGCGTGCTGCTTTTACCGCTTTATTAATATCCTGCTGTGTAGCTTCGGCAAAAGAAGTTAACTTTTCTTCTGTGGCGGGATTCAATGAATCAAAATAGCGGCCTTTCTCGGGAGTAATGAATTCTCCACCGATGAATAGATCATACTGATCTTTATATTCCACGTGTTCTGCGCTTTGGGGGGCGTCATTATATTCCCAAAAACCATCAAAATTCAGTTTTGAACTTGGAGAAGTAGGTTTATAGGGTTTTTCTTCAACAGCTTCAGCTTGTTTTGAATCTTCAGACATAGCAATAAAATCTATAAAAGTTAATTAATCATAATCGTTGTATCAGGAACGTATGTAAACATCCGGCAGCAGTCTTGTTTAGTCATTTGAAAAGTATTCCACACCCTGATAGACTCCTGTTTGTTGTTTTACGATCTGCATTAACAGGTCATTGGTTAGTGAACTGGCGCCAAAACGGAAATATTCGGGGGTTAACCAATCAGTACCGAGTGTTTCCTTGACAAGCACTAAATATTGGATGGCTTGTTTGGCCTTACGGATGCCGCCCGCCGGTTTCATACCCACCATGCGTCCAGTATCATAAAAATAGTCACGAATTGCTTCAAGCATCACTAACGTTACCGGCTGTGTGGCGGCGGGTTTTACTTTTCCGGTGGATGTTTTAATAAAATCAGCACCGGCATGCATGGCCAAGTCGCTCGCTTTTCGTACGTTTTCATACGTTTGAAGTTCCCCGGTCTCTAAAATTACTTTTAAGTGAGCATCTCCACAGGCTTCTTTGACAGCCACGATTTCATCATACACATAGCTGTAATTGCCTTTCAAAAACTCACCGCGGGATATCACCATATCCACTTCATCAGCTCCGTCCTCGACCACTTGTTTCGTTTCCTCGATTTTGGCCTCAAGCGTACTCATTCCACTGGGAAATGCTGTGGCTACACTCGCAATATTGATGTCTGTTCCGCGTAGCGCTTTTTTAGCTACAGGCACCATATTAGGATAGACGCAGACGGCGGCAACAGTGGGAAGATCAGGAAGCGCAACATGAGGTTCCTTAGCTTTTTGACAAAGCTGGATCACCTTTCCCGGTGTATCCATACCCTCTAACGTGGTTAAGTCAATCATGCTGAGAGCCAGTTTCAGGGCCTGCACCTTAGATTCTTTTTTAATACTTCTGGAGTTGAGTCGAGCTACTCGTTCTTCAACGCCTACTTCATCGATGGGTACCGTTTTTGTGACTTCAGAAATCTTCAAAATGAAATTGTTCTTTGTTAATGCTGAAAGAGCGTCAAGTGCAGCATAAAAATGTACTTTTGTTTCCTTTTGAAGGTAAGAATAGATTGTAATTCCCCCAAAATATAACAATGATTTAATCGGGCTAATAAGTTTCTGAGGTTGTACAGCCTGTAGGTTTTTCCCTTATACCACGGGTGTACAAAATTTAGTATTCTGCAAAGCATAAATCTTAAAAGGGGAGGTCAAGTGAATGATATTGAGAGCTATGAGAAGGTATTAATTAATATGTCACCCAAACAATGGCCTGCATTTCTTATGGAGCACGCCTTTATTTCGGGAAATAAGATAAATGTTGAACTTGCAGAGACATTCGCCAGGGTAGGTACTTTGATGGATTTTAAACGATTTGTCCGCATAGACCACATTGAGGCACCTGAGGGAACAGCAGAGGCTTTTTTAACCTATTGCGGTGTTTTAGGATACGGAATGTACTTATCGAAATATTATGATCAGGGATTGCTTAATCAGCTGCGGGAGTGTGCAAATGATCCCAGACTTACTACTCGAAAAGCGGTTCTTAAAGCCTTGCGATATATCGGGCAAAAAAACTTTCATCGACTGATTGAGTACACTGCTGAATGGAAAAACGGAACGCCTCTGGAGCAGCGTGCCAGCTTGGCTGCTGTTTGTTGCGCTGAACTTTTAAAGGATGAGGAGTCAGTTCTTGAAGTCTTGGAGTTGTTGGAATGGGTTACAGCAACATTTGTAGGCAATTTTGTATGGAATCATGATTATAAAGTGTTGCAGGACGAGGTTGCCTGCTGTTGGGCCAGGGTGGTTGCTGACAATCCAATAAGGGGAAAACAAAAGATGGAGCGTTGGATGAAAGAAGAGTACCCAATGGTAAAAACTATTATGAAAAAAAGTTTGCTGAATGATTCGCTTCAGACTTGTGAACATGAATGGGCAAATGAGTGGCTTAGCAAGGTTAGAAAAATCAACTAGTGGTAAATCCCACATTAGTAATAGACTAAACAACTACAACTAAGATTTGTTTCTGGAAGATTAGAAATCTATACTGCAATAGTTGATTAATTTATTGGAAGCTTAGAGAGAGGTCCTTACTTCAGAGTTTTAGGGAGATGCTTTGAAGTAGTGCGCTTGGGGAGATGGGATAACACTCATCTCCCTTTTCTATATCGTCATTTTTTCTTGCCTGGCAGGCATATATTTTTTTAGCCATGAACTGATAATCTTGGCCACTTTCTCTTGTTTACCAATTTCCTCAAACAAGTGGGAAGCACTTGGAATAATGGCCAGCTGTTTTTGCCCTTTTACATACTTTAGTAAATGTTGGTTTATGTTTAAAGTTTGGAAATCAAGCTCACCTACAATAAACAAGCTTGGGCAGGATATTCCGGTAAGCTCTTTTCGAACGAGATCTACACGTCCACTTACCGAGATAATGGCCTCTACGATATGGGATGGCAACTTGTTTACAACTTCAATAGCAACGGCTGCTCCTGTTCCGCTTCCCAGATATGCGATATGTAATTTTTGATATTGTGAATGCCCGTTAATCCACTGGGTAGCTGTCAATAACCCCTCGGTTAAGAGTGTCATATCTTTAAGATTATCCGGCTGCTTGGCATTTCCTTCCCTTAAATCAAACATAAGTGTACCCAAACCTTCTTTTTGCAAATACTTGGCTATGGCGTGCTCATGTGGACTTTCTGATGTGTTTCCCCATCCATGGGCAAAAATAACTAAAGAGCGAGCCTTAACGGGTAAAACCATGGTACCGGTAATGTAAAAACTACGAAAAGGCAGTTGAAGTTTAATCTCGTACATATGATTACACTGTTTATAATTCTGATTTTCTATAGTTAAAATATCGAATTCTTATTAGTGACTTTAGAGGGTATTTAATCCTATCTGAAAGGAAAAATCGATGTTATGTAAGAAATACCCTGTAGGGATTTTCTTATTTCCTTTGTTTTGGTAGCAATAAATTGATGTGGGGAATATCCCCGCCTACTGTAAGGGAGGTTCTATTATATTACATATCTCAATTGGTTGGTATAATAATAAACGCAGCTTTCCCCTCTCATATCTGTGAGATGAAATATATATGAAGATGTGGATGTAATAATGACTTTTGTACGAATAAGGTGTATTATCTTATAAAAAGAGAGCAAATATGATACAGAATGAAATAACAGAAACTCCTGATCCCCGTCAGATTTTGGAGCACATAAATCAGGGGGTTATTAGTACAGATTTAGATGGGACTGTTACATTCTGGAATAGTGCATGCGAACAAATATTCGGCTATTCAAGCGAAGAAATGCTCAATAAGCCGTTAAGCAAAATATATCCTTTTGTAGCGGAACAAAGATATTACAAGGACATTCGAAAGTTAAATTCAGGAGAGGAAGTACAAGGACAATGGAAAAGTATTACTAAAGAGGGTGAAATAATCTGGGTTGATGTTTATGCCAGACCGCTGGTGGGTGATGATGGAAAGCCCGAGTCTATCATTGCTTCTGCACACGATATTGGCAAATTGAAGAAGATTGAACAGAAACTGGAAGAAAACAAAGCTCGGGCCCAAACAATTTTGGAGACAACGGTGGATGGAATAATTACTACTGATATTGAAGGTCGTATTCTGGATTTTAATCATTCTGCTTCTCGCATCTTTGGATATAGCGAAGAAGAAGTCATAGGTAAAAATGTGAATATACTTATACCGGAACCAAAAAGTTCGAGTGATAATTATGTAACGAGATATTCTGAAACAGAGGAAAAACGTGCGATTGGATACCGGAGAGAGATGGTTGGGCAGCGGAAAGATGGATCCACATTTCCGCTGGAGCTGTCGGTCAGTGAGGTTGAATGGGAAGGAAATCGACTGTTTACAGGAGTGGTTAATGATATCAGTGAACGCCGACGCCTTGAGCGGGAAATATTACGCATTTCAGAGGAAGAGCGCAGAAGTTTGGGGCAAGATCTGCATGACGGACTCGGCCAAATGTTGACCGGTATATATCTAATTAGCAAAAACTTAGCTAAAAAACTGGAGTCTAACGGGATACAAGGTGCTGGTGAAGTGCAGGAAATCGCTGATTTGATAAAAGAGGCTGATGAATATGCGAAGGCTTTGGCGCATGGATTGGTCTATATTGATTTTAAGAAAGAGGGGCTTGATACTGCATTAGATCAGTTGGCACAACAAGTAGAAAAACTTTTTGATGTACAATGCACAATTAATAATGAGCATGATATTAATATTCATAATAATATGCAGGGCATGCATTTATACAGAATAGCTCAGGAATCAATTAGTAATGCTGTAAAGCATGGGAAAGCCAGCAATATTGCGATAGATCTAAAAGAGGAAGATGGTTCTTTACAACTCTCAGTAAAGGATGACGGAATTGGATTTAGTGAATCCCAGAAGAACAAAAAGAAAAAAGGAATGGGTATAAATATAATGCGATATCGTGCGAGCATATTATCGGGCCGTATTGAAATTTTTGAAACCGAAGATCAGCTAACTAAAGTCGTATGTACCATTCCATATAACAATTAGAAAATAAGGTGAACTCTTATGTCAACCCAATTTAAAAAAAGTATTGTTGTAGTTGATGATCATCCTTTAATGCGTAAGGGACTTGCCCTTACCCTTGATTCTGATCCTGCATATGAGGTGATTGAGCAACTTGATCGCGGCGAAGAACTTATTCAAAGACTAGATGAACTCAGTCCCGATTTGATTATTGTGGATGTATCGCTTCCCGGGATGAGCGGCCTTGAATTGGTAAAACATATAATATCGCAAAAGGAAGACCAGAAGATGCTGGTTGTTTCACGACATGATGAATCGCTTTATGCTGAGCGGGTTATCCGGGCCGGAGCAAAAGGTTATGTGATGAAGCTGGAAGCCAGTGAAGTATTGCTTAAGGCCGTTAGGAAGGTTTTGAATGGCGGCATCTACGTTAGTGAGGAAGTAAGCGAGCGGTTACTGTTGGGAATGGCACGCGGTCAAAAGGAGGTGATGGAATCTCCCATTGAAAAACTTAGCGATCGCGAACTGGAAGTTTTTGAACTGACCGGCAAAGGCAACAGTACTCGTGATATTGCCGAAAAACTGCATCTCTCAGTAAAAACTGTGGAATCGTATCGCGCCCGCATAAAAACAAAACTTAACCTGGAGAATGCTACCGAGCTGATGGTTCATGCTGTTAAATGGGTGGAAAACGAGCATTCCGGTATTTATTAAAATATATTGATGACTGGGACTTGATATCCTTGTTGTCGGTTATAAAAAAGGGCGAAATTTGGTCAGTTTTGCGTAGGGAATTCACCTATTTGTAAAATTCTTTTTCACTTACAGCTCTACCATAGAACCTATTGCACATCTACTGCCTTGCATGTTTTATGTTCAACTTCAGTGGGATTTTCCCATGACATGACAACATAAATCACAAAAGAAAGGATAGGAGTTATTATGAAACAACTAACCAGATATCAGCCCACGACTGCCCCGGTAAGCAATTTGCGTAGAGAAATGGATCGCATTTTTAATGAGCTTATTCCCTTTAGCTGGAGACTTGATGAAAATGAAGCAGGAATGACTGCCTGGACCCCAACAACCGATATGTTTGAAACGGATGGAGAATATATTGTAGAAGTGGAGTTGCCAGGACTCTCCAAAAAAGATATTCAAATCAACTGCCAGGATAATGTGTTATCTATTGAAGGTGAACGTAAAAAAACTCACAAAGAAGAACGCCCGGGATATTTGCGTAGCGAGCGTTCATTCGGATCTTTCAAACGGTCTATAATTCTGCCGGCTTCAATTGTAGAAGATAAAGTAAAAGCCGTATTTAAAGAGGGCATATTAAGAGTAACCGTTCCAAAAGCTGAAAAAAGCAAGCGCAAAGAAGTACCTATTGAATAGTTAAAGATGCAATGTCAGGTTCTGGGGCTGCGTTTCAAGCGCAGCCCCTTTTAATATTTCATCAACGTAGACGGGTATGAAAAAAGTGGCACTAATAACGGGGGCAGCTTCTGGAATTGGCAAGGCAACAGCTTTTAAATTTGTTGAAAACGGATATCGTGTAGCTATTTCTGATTGTGATGAAAAGGGAGTTAATGTTGTTGGCCAACAAATTATAGAACGGGGAGGAGAGGCAATAGTAAAACCGTGCGATATTTCTGATCCCGGACAAGTTGCGTCAATGATAAAGTATGTAGTGCAAGAATTTGGTCAGCTTGATGTAGCCTGTAATAACGCGGGAATAGAAGGTAAAATGGCTAAAACAGCTGAGTACACTATTGAAGAATGGGATCACGTCCTCAATATCAATCTTAGGGGTCAGTGGCTATGTATGAAATACGAAATTCCTGAAATGATAGAACGGGGAGGAGTGGTCATTAATGTTTCTTCCATATTAGGAACCGTTGGTACAGCTCAGACACCGGCCTATACGGCAAGTAAACATGCCTTGGTGGGCCTTACCAAGGTTGCTGCTCTTGATTATGCTGAAAATAACATCCGAGTAAATGCCGTTGGTCCCGGGTACATCGAAACACCCATGCTTGAACGGGCTGGAATATTGTCAGATCCGGATATTAGAGCCAAAGCTGTAGGCTTGCATCCATTAGGAAGGTTGGGGACAGCCCGTGAAGTTGCCAACGCCATTGTTTGGCTTGCCTCTGAGGAAGCTTCATTTATAACAGGACATACCCTTTTAATTGACGGAGGATATATCGCTCAATAACTCAAGGAATAGATTATGGATAGCTCTCAAATACCATTTGTATATTGGCTGTACGATGTGGATCAAAATAATGTAGCAGAGGTGGGCGGGAAAAATGCATCTCTGGGAGAGATGTTGAAGCATCTAACAAGCAAAAATATTAATGTGCCACTGGGCTTTGCTACAACCTCAGAATGTTATCGTAAGTTTATTGATGATAATGATTTAAGAGAACCAATTAAAAATTATTTAGATCAATATCACCGCCAGAAAATAACCGTGGAGGAAGCCGGTAGAGCAATTCGAAAACTTATTGGAAATGGGATATTTCCAATCTCTATTGCCGAAGATATCCGCAATTTTTACCGGCAGTTATGTGAAAGATATGATATGCCAAGTGTGGATGTTGCGGTCCGCAGTAGTGCGACGGCTGAAGATCTGCCCGGTGCAAGTTTTGCAGGATTACAGGAAACCTATCTGAATATTCGAGGCGAAGAAGACCTATTGAAAGCATGTCGTAAGTGTTATGCCTCATTATTTACCGCTCGAGCTATAGTTTATCGCGAAGAAAAAGGATTTGATCATTTTAAGGTTGCTCTTTCGGTTGGGGTTCAGAAGATGATCAGGGCCAATAATTCTTGTTCCGGAGTCATTTTTACGCTGGATACGGAATCGGGATTTCCCGAAGTCGTTATCATCAATGGGGCCTGGGGACTGGGTGAAAATATTGTTCTTGGAGTGGTAAATCCCGATGAGTACACTGTTTTTAAACCTCTTCTCGATAAAAAGAGACTCACGCCAATACTTGAAAAAAAGCTGGGCAGTAAAGAGCAAAAACTGATTTATGCATTCAATGAAGACAGCAGAGTTCAAAATATTTCTACAACGGCCGAGGAACGGACTGCATTTGTATTATCGGACGACGAAGTTTTGATGCTTGCTCGCTGGGCTTCTACCATTGAAAAGCATTATGGGTACCCAATGGATATTGAATGGGTAAAGGATGATCGAACAGGGGAGTTATATATTGTTCAGGCACGACCCGAAACAGTTCATTCCATGGATCAAGATCAGCAAACTTTTCAGAACTACGTTTTAAAAGAGAAAGATGTTTCTCTTTTACTAACAGGACTAAGTATTGGTAATAAAATCGTTAACGGCACGGTAAAAAAAATTCATTCGGTTGATGATCTTGCCGATGTGAATAGCGATGATATTTTGGTTACTCAAATGACTGAGCCCGATTGGGTGCCTTCAATGAAAAGGGCTGCCGGCATTATTACCGATGCAGGAGGACGCACCTGTCATGCGGCTATTGTAAGTCGTGAGCTTGGTATACCTGCTATAGTGGGTACACAGCATGGCACTTCTATATTAAAAAACGATCAGTCTGTAACGCTATCGTGTGCCGAAGGAAATGAGGGGAAAGTTTTTGATGGGTTGCTGGATTATCAGGTCGAGGAGATTAATTTGGGCAAACTTCGAGTTCCTGAAACCAAGATTATGCTCAACCTGGCGGTTCCGGAATCGGCCTTTAAATGGTGGAAAATGCCCGTTCAGGGTGTTGGGCTGGCTAGGATGGAGTTTATTATCAATCAACATATTAAGATTCATCCAAAGGCATTAATTAATTTTGATAAGGTGTTACAGGAGCATGATCGAGAAAAAATCCGAAAGTTAACCCGTGGTTATGAGGACAAAACCACATTTTTTGTAGACCAGCTTTCCCAGGGGATTGCCAAAATAGCCGCTTCTCAATATCCCAATCCGGTAATTGTACGCACCAGTGATTTTAAGACCAACGAATATGCCGATCTGTTGGGTGGAAGCATGTTTGAGCCTAAAGAATCAAATCCGATGCTGGGATGGCGAGGTGCTTGCCGCTATTACAGTGAAGGATATGCCGAAGGATTTGCATTGGAGTGTAAGGCACTGAAGAAAGTCCGCGAGCAAATAGGACTGGACAACGTCATTGTTATGATCCCGTTTTGTCGCACGATTGATGAGGCCAAAAAAGTGTTAAAGGTCATGAAATCGCATGGGCTTAAACGTGGTCAAAAAGGACTTCAGATCTATATGATGAGTGAAATTCCTTCAAATGTAATTTTAGCTCGTGAATTTGCTAAATATTTTGATGGATTTTCTATTGGGTCCAATGATTTGACTCAACTGATTTTGGGAGTGGATCGCGATTCCGCAGAGTTGTCGTACCTGTTTGACGAAAAAAATGAAGCGGTCAAAGAAGCCATCAGGCAAATAATTGATCGAGCTCATGAAAAGGGGATTACGGTCGGCTTCTGCGGACAGGCACCGAGTGATGATCCAGCTTATTCAGCATTTTTAGTTGAGGCAGGTATCGATTCTATATCCGTAAATCCCGATAGTGTGGTAGATGTATTGCAGGCTGTCGGTAAGGCAGAGAAAAAGGTGAGGGCTGCCCATGTATAGCACGAAAAATCATACCGCAAAAGATCTGTCGCAAGATAAGCAGGTTAAAGAAACAAGCAGTGGAAGGGTTATTCGTATTCGCGGAAGTGTCATAGATGTTTTGTTTGATGATGAATTGCCTGCTATAGATACCAAGCTCATTATTAAGCGTGAAAATGCTGTTGGAGTAGTTGCGGAAGTCGTTGCTCACATAGATGGTAAAACAGTTCGTTGCATGGCCCTGCATCCCACTCAGGGATTATCCCGAGGGATGGAAGTTCAAAATAATGGTGAGCCCCTTAGTGTGCCGGTAGGCAGAGAGCTGCTGGGGAGAGTGGTTAATATTTTTGGTGATCCGCTTGACTTTGGAGATCCGATAACGGCCCAAAAAAAATCGATACACAGTAAAAGCATTCCGCTGACCTCACATTCCCGAAGCAGCGAAATTTTACATACGGGCATAAAAGCGATAGACCTTTTAGCGCCTATTCAGCGTGGTGGTAAAGCCGGATTGTTTGGCGGAGCCGGAGTCGGAAAAACGGTGCTCATCATGGAATTAATCCGTAATATTGTGGAGGGATATCAGGGGATAAGTATTTTTTGTGGCATTGGGGAGCGTTGTAGAGAAGCTGAAGAGTTGTATCGAGAAATTAGTGAGTCAGGAGTGCTCCCTAATACATTGATGTTGTTTGGTCAAATGAATGAAGCCCCGGGGGCACGGTTTCGAGTGGGACATGCTGCTTTAACAATGGCAGAGTATTTTCGAGACTGTGAACGTCGTGATGTTTTGCTCCTTATTGATAATATTTTCCGTTTTGTACAGGCAGGGGCAGAAGTTTCAGGTTTGATGGGGAAAATTTCCTCCCGCATGGGATATCAGCCGACCATGGGAACAGAACTTGCAGAGCTTGAAGAACGAATAAGCAGTACTAAAAACGGAGCCATTACTTCGGTACAGGCGGTTTATGTTCCAGCTGATGATTTTACTGATCCGGCAGTAGTACACACCTTTGCTCATCTTTCCGCATTTATAGTGCTTTCCAGAGAACGGGCCAGCCTTGGTTTATATCCGGCCATAGATTTGCTTGAATCGGGATCAAAGATGCTTTCACAAGCCGTTGTGGGGCAACGCCATTACCGAATTGCGCAGCAGGTTAAAGAGACTTTGGCGTATTATGAGGAGCTGAAAGATATCATTTCGATGCTGGGATTAGAAGAGCTGGCTCCGGAAGATCAGCGTTTGGTAAAACGAGCACGTCGGCTGGAGCGTTTTTTTACTCAGCCGTTTTCGGTTACCGAACAGTTTACGGGGACCGAAGGGGTAATGGTATCACTTGAAGATACTATCGAAGGGTGTGACGCTATTTTGCAGGATGAATTTCCGGATATGGATGAACAGGATTTTTACATGATTGGATCGATTAAAAGTGCAATAGATAAGAAGGTATGAGTGATAGGCATATGACATTGAACATTATGACACCGGAACAAAAGAAGACGTTCCAGGGAGTTGAAAAAATTATAGCCGAAGCACAGAATGGTTCATTCTGTTTAAAACCACGCCATATCGATTATGTATCAGCACTGGCTCCGGGAATACTGAATTTTATGATTGGTGAGAAGGAAACTTTTATGGCTATCAATTCAGGAATTCTCATAAAGCAAGCTGACCACGTTTTTATATCTGTACGGCACGCCATAGAAGGGCACAATCTTGATGATTTGGAAAGGGTCGTTCAAGAAGAATTTTATGTATTAGATAAGAAAGAACAAGAAACACAAATAGCACTTGAACAGCTACAGGCTGATTTTATTCGACGGTTTGTAGAGCTGCAAAAAATCAGGAATTAACGTCGTATGTAATATGGCTGAACAAGATCACAAAACCGAAAAGCAGTTTGAAGAGCAGATAAAAGAAAAATCCCGGCGTAAGATTGAGGCACGCAAGCAGAAAGATCGTGGTCTTTGGTACGGGGTTGGCATGTTTGGTCTTGTAGGATGGTCGGTTACTATGCCAACGTTGCTTTTTCTTGCGTTGGGTATATGGATTGATGCTCGATATCCAAGCCAGTATTCATGGACGTTGATGCTACTTGTGATTGGTATTGCCATAGGCTGTTTAAATGCTTGGTATTGGGTTAGCAGTGAGAGTCAACAAAAATGATAAAATATAAGGGTGTTGGTTATGGGTACGATATTCGCAGTTTTAGTCAGTTTTTTAGCAGGCATTGCAATGGGATATCTATTTTTCTGGGGACTCTGGAAAACCGTGGAATCCATACCAACAATAAAACATCCCTATTTCTGGATTTTTGTCAGCTTTTGTATTCGTATGACCATCGTTTTATCCGGATTTTATTTGTTGCTAAGGGTACAATGGCAGCTGATGGCCGTGGCATTACTCGGGTTTATTTTTGGCCGATTAGCGGTCACTCGAAAAACAATGGATCACTCAAAACCAATAAAAAGCGAATGATGTGGATACTGACATATCAATACCCAAGTATGATTATAATTTCTAATAAGGTAATCCATGGAGCTAACTACTGATCAGATCATTTTTTGGGAGTGGGGTATTGTCCGTATTACCGCTACGCTGGTGTACACTTGGGTAGTTATGGTGGTTTTGGTAAGTGGATCGTGGTTGATAAGTCGAAAACTACAATCTGATATTCAAATGAATCGGTGGCAAAACTTTTTGGAAGTACTTGTATCGATGATTAAAGATCAAATTCGAGAAGCAAGTCAGCAAAACCCGAACTACTATTTACCTTTTATCGGTACGCTTTTTTTATTCATTCTTGCATTAAACGTCTTAGATATTTTTCCGGGGATTTCAGCCCCCACAACATCATTGTCAACTACAGCGGCTTTAGCCAGCTGTGTATTTATAGCAGTGCCAATTTTTGGAATCGCCCGGCAAGGAGCAAAAGAATATTTTGCTCATTATATGCGGCCTTCACCCATTATGTTGCCCTTTAATATTATCGGAGAGCTTTCTCGTACTATTGCGTTGGCAATACGATTATTTGGAAATATGATGAGCGGAAGTCTGATTGTTGCCATTTTATTGAGCTTGGCACCGTTATTCTTTCCGGTATTAGTACAGGCGTTCGGGTTACTGATTGGTGTTATCCAGGCTTATGTGTTTTCAATTTTAGCTTTGGTGTATATTGCATCAGGACAGCGGGCCCATGAAGCTGACGAAAGTAGTTTATCAACAGAAATAAAAAAAGATTAGTAGTCTAATTTTAAAAAAATAGAGAGTAATTATGGATTCAGTTAGTATCATCGGTATGGTATCAATTATTATTGCGGGCGTTACTATTGCTGTTGGATCAGTGGGGCCGGCACTTGGAGAAGGGAGAGCCCTTTCACAGGCGTTAAATGCTATTGCTCAACAGCCGGATGAGTCGAACACAATTACGAGAACTCTTTTTGTGGGACTTGCAATGGTAGAATCTACCGCTATTTACTGTTTTGTGATCTCATTAATTTTAATTTTTGCAAATCCTTTCTGGGATTATGTGATTCAGCTCGGTGGAGGATAGCGTGCAATTCGATTGGTTCACATTTGTTTCTCAGGTCATCAACTTTTTGATCCTCATTTGGTTGCTGCAACGTTTTCTGTTTAAGCCAATCAATAAGGCTATGGCCGATCGTGAGCAAAAAATCATTTCCGAACTTGAAGAAGCAAGGCAAACAAAATTGGATGCGGAACAACAGGAGCAAGAGCTAAAGAACCGACTTAATCAATTTGAAGAGCAAAAAGATGAGTTATTGGGAGATGCTCGAAAGCATGTTGAAGAAAAACGAAAACAATGGCTCGACGATTTGCGGGCGGAGATGATGGAGGTTCGCAATCGCTGGGAAGAAGCACTTGAAACGGAAAAGAAGTTATTTCTCGATCAATTAAGCAAAGAAACAGCAGCTCAAATTATCGATTTGATTGAACGGGTTCTACAAGATTTATCAGAACGTAACCTCGAGGAGCAAACCGTAGATTATTTCTGTGAAAGATTGGAACAGCTTCCGGATGAAAAGAAACAGCAGCTACAAAAAAATAGTCAGGCCCAACAGGTTAATAAGGCAGAAATAAATAGCTCGTTTCCATTGACCGGAGATCAAAAACATAAACTCACGAATTTACTGCGACAAGTTTCTGAAACAGAACTCGAAATTGCGTTTAAGCAATCCGATGAATTAGGATTTGGGATAGAAATTAATCTAAAGGGTTGGAGCATGACCTGGAACCTTGCAAGGTATATTGAACAACTCACGAAAGAGATCGATCAATTTTTGGTTGAGCAGTCAACTATTGATCAAGTTGCAGAATCAGAGTCAGTAAAATGACATATGGAAAAACCTATTTTTAAAAATATCATCGGAAATGTATTTGAGATTTTAGATCAAACACTTGAGGATCATACTCACGAGCCTGTTTTTGAAGAGATAGGAACCGTTCTGTCAGTTGCAGAGAGTACGGCCATTGTGGATGGATTGCCAAATGTAGGTGCAGAGGAGCTGATCTATTTTCCCAATAATATTTTAGGGATGGCTTATAATCTTGACCCAAATGCTGTTGGTGTTATCTTGTTGGATGATCCTCAATCTATTGAAGCTGGGCAAAAAGTTCATCGATCCGGGCGTATTTTAGATATTCCAGTAGGGGAATCACTACTTGGACGAGTGATTGATCCGCTTGGCCGTGCCCATGATGAAAAAGGACCTATCCGCACAGTCGATCGGTATCCGCTCGAGCGTCCTGCGCCACCGATTATGCACCGGGCCCCAGTTTCTACACCACTACAAACTGGCATTAAAACAATTGATGCGCTTATTCCTATCGGAAGAGGTCAGCGTGAGCTTGTACTCGGAGATCGCCAAACTGGAAAAACTGCTATTGCTTTAGATACAATAATTAATCAGGCTGAAACCGGGGTCATTTGCATATATTGCGCTATCGGTAAAGAAAGTGCTGATATAGCCAAAGTCATTAATGAGTTAGAATCCTATGATGCCCTTAAACATAGCATAGTTGTATCAGCACCGGGTAATTCGCCTGCCGGCATACAGTATATTGCTCCTTATGCAGCAACAAGTATCGGGGAGTATTTTATGGAACAGGGTAGAGATGTCTTTGTTGTTTATGACGATCTTACCTGGCATGCGCGGGCTTATCGTCAGCTTGCGCTACTGTTGCGTCGTCCGCCGGGTCGTGAGGCCTATCCCGGCGATATTTTTTATATCCATGCCCGGCTGCTGGAACGTGCCACCCATCTTAAAACTGAATTTGGGGGCGGATCTCTTACAGCTATGCCAATTATTGAGACCGAAGCTCAAAACATATCAGCATTTATCCCAACGAATCTGATTTCAATAACAGATGGGCAACTTTATTTATCTCCCGAGCTGTTTCAAAAAGATATCTTGCCAGCTATTGACATCGGAATTTCGGTCTCGCGGGTAGGTGGCAAAGCGCAACTCCCATATTATCGAAATGTGTCTAAGAATGTGCGATTGTCGTATACACAATTCCAAGAGCTTGAAGCATTTGCACGCTTTGGAGCTCGTATGGATGAGAAAACAAAACAGATCATTGAACGGGGCAAGCGGATACGAGAGATTCTTAAACAAAAACAATTTAACCCAATGCCTGTATATCAGCAGATTATTGAACTGTGGGCGGTAACCAAAGGTATGCTTGATGAACTTCCTATTTCAGCAATTGATAGTTTTAAAGAAAAGGTTGCCGAGATTTCACAGAATGAACTCGGTGAAATATCCAAGAAAATTGCGGCCGGTGATATTTTGACTGATGAGGAACGATCTGAACTGGATGATATTATTAAAAGAATTGTAGCCTCAATGGCGGGGGTAATATATGGAATTGATTAAAGACATATCACGCAAAATAAAGAGTGCCAAAGATTTAGAGTCTATAGTTAAGACAATGAAGGGGCTTGCTGCTGTAAGTGTTAATCAGTACGATCATGCTGTGGAATCAATAAAAAGTTATTACTTATCTATAGAGAAAGGGCTTCAAATTGTATTGCAAAGCCAGCCGCAATTGGGACAATTGATGAATGTTTCAGTGAATGAAGACTCTTCTGAACAGCTCTTGATTGTTTTTGGATCTGGTCAACCGTTGTGTGGCACGTTTAATGAGGTATTGGCTTCTTATGTAGATCAACATTCCAACAAATGGGGTAATGGTGTACAAATCGTTACTCTTGGACATCGTATTATTGCTAATTTGGAGCGCTATGGATATTCCGTTGAATATAGCTATGAGATGCCAAGTACCATTGAGCGTATCAATACAACGGTACAAGAGCTGGTAAGTGCAGTTCAGCAATTAAATACCAAGGGAGAAGTACCAGGCGTTCAGCTTTTTTATAATCATCCCGTGACGAACTCAGCTTTTGAGCCCAACTATCAACAGTTGTTACCGTTTGATGCTGGCTGGATTCAAACCATCGTTGGCAAGTCGTGGGAGGGACGAAGCATCCCTACCTATAGCATGGAATCGAGCATACTGTTATCTGAGCTGACCAGGCAATTACTCTTTGTTTCTCTATACCGTGCGCTTGCTTCGTCGTTATCGGCTGAAAATAATAGCAGGCTTATAGCAATGCAGATTGCTGAAAAAAAAATTGGGGATATGATTCATGATTTGACAAAAAAATATCAAATGCAGCGTCAGGTGGCTATAACCGAGGAGATCCTTGATATTACATCTAGCTTTGAGGTATTGAGAGAAGAGGACGATTCAAATTTATAACTGGCTGCTGTAAGGAATAAACGGACAATGAAGTGGGGTATAACCTGTAGTAAGTCATTGCTGTTTTTTTATACATATCTGTAATCCACCGAATTAATAAAGCACAGAGGGCCGTTATGGAATCCAAAAAAATTAGTAAACGTCAGTGGCAAAAGTATTTTGATACATTCTCATTAAAATACTTGAAAGATAAACAGCCGGAATACATTGAAATTCAAGTACTTTCGGAGGATATGGGAGCGCAGCATGAGATTAACTGGACGCCTCTGAAAGGCATCACTTACGATCCCAGAAGCGATATTCTTGAAATACAGATTGATAAACTGGATCACCTTATTTCTCATCCCCAAGAGATTTACGTAAATGAAGAGCAAAATGGTTGGCTTACGGGGATGATGGTGGTTCGCCGAGATGGTGAGAAAAGTATCATTGACATCAGGTAAACAGAAATATCAAAAAGGGACAGAAATCATTAATAGTACGGCTAAGAATACACGTATTTTGGTTTGGATTGTCCGGATTAATACTGCCCGGTTATGGCTACAGAAACACAAGTCCACTTTAATAAACAATATCTTGAAGAGGAGATACGCCAACTTGCCAAGTTGCAAGAGTTTACACTTGAGGCAAGGCCGATGCAATCTATTGATGAAAGATTGCTTTCGGCCAAGAAGATCCTCACTCAGACCTACACGGTATTAGCCCGTGCGGCCAAGCTTAATCGCGAGTTGAGTTCGGCGGGGGAATGGCTAATTGACAATTTCTACATTATACAGGAGCAGATTGTACAGCTACAGGCAGACCTGCCCAAATCATACTACGAAAAACTGCCCAGACTAACACAAGGCGAATTTAAAGGATATCCGAGAACCTACGAGATTATTCAGCTGTTAGCATCGATTAGTGACAACATCATCGATCGGGAAAATACTACCATCGCCATCCAGGCCTATCAGGAAGTAGATATTTTAAATTTGGCAGAGATGTGGTCGGTGCCGTTAATGAATCGATTTGCCCTTATTGAACGATTAGCTCAACGAAGCGAAAAACTGCTCAGAGATCGAAAGATACAGGATGATATTGATGGGCTGTTAAATGATAAAATATCAGGGAATATTGATGAGCCAGGGTTCTTGCTTCGAAAACTGTCTGAAATTGTTGATCAGAAGCACAACACCATACGCTATTTGGTGATTTTAGCTCAGCGCCTTCAGTCACGTGGCATGTTTACTGAAAATGAACGCCGGTGGTTCGACTATAAACTATCGCGCTGGGAAACCAACTTGGAAGAACAGCTCCGTAGCCGAATCCAACAAACCTCGCGGCTGCATTTGAGTATCCAGAATGCGATTTCGTCGCTGCGAGAAGTTTCAGAGACTGATTGGTCACTTTTTGTAGAAAGTTGTTCTGTTGTAGAGCGAATTCTACGACTAGACCCGGCTGATATGTATACTCGTATGGATTTTAGCACACGTGACCGGTACCGCAAAATAGTGGAGAAGCTTAGTGCTCATTCACAATATAGTGAGCAGGAAGTAGCAGAACACGCTTTGATGATGGCCGAAAGTGCTGCCCAGAACGGGACCGGTCAGCGCAGAAAAAAAATGCATATTGGCTATTATCTTTTAGATGACGGATATGCGACCCTCAGTCAAAAACTGGCTTACCAAAAACCCTTTGACGAACGTTTCCGAGAGCTTTTACAACGGTATCCTGCAATCTACTTTTTCTTTATCGGCATTCATTTTGCCATTCTTCTTGCTATAGTCGGAATCGTTACGAATATAATAGCCCGGGAAAGCTGGGTGATTATCCTTACCCTCATTATATCCTGGCTTCCTGCGCTTGACTTATCCATCGTTTCTACTAATCGACTGCTTTCTTTTCTGATTCCTCCCCGTATTCTGCCTAAACTCGAATTCAAAGGAATTATTCCCGATGAGTATCGGACTGTAGTAATTGTGCCAACCATGTTGTCATCAACAGCCGATGTAGAAGCGCAATTTGAACTCCTTGAAATTCGTGCTCTTGCCAATACTAACGAATCGCTACAATTTGCCATTGTTTCAGATTTTCTTGATGCCGAGACTGAAACCAAAGATAACGATGATGCTATTCTAGAAGCTTCCCGCAGGCAGATTAATCGCTTGAATGTTCAATACCACTCTAAGTATGGAGATAAGTTTCTGTTCTTTCATCGAAAGCGACTATGGAATAACTCGGAACAGAAGTGGATGGGATGGGAACGAAAGCGAGGCAAAATCGAGGAATTTAATCAACTATTAAAAAGTAACGATGCCCAAACGAGCTTTATTGAAATCCCGGATGATTTTTTAGCATCAACCAAAAAATTTCCGGTTCAATTTGTAATTACACTCGATGCTGATACTAAGCTGCCACCGGGTAGTGCTCAAATGCTAATTGGTACGGCCGCTCATCCGCTCAATAAAGCAGAGATTAATTCTGAAAAAAACATTGTTACGAAAGGCTACGGAATATTTCAGCCGCGCATATCTATCCCGCCTAAATCAGCCAATAAAACTATGTTTGCCAAAATATATTCCGGAAACGTGGGACTCGATCCTTATACTACCGCTGTCTCCGATATCTATCAGGATCTTTTTGGCGAAGGAGTGTTTACCGGCAAGGGACTTTACGATTTGGATGTTTTTGAAACAGTGCTCGGGAGTCGTTTTCCAGAAAACCAAGTACTATCGCATGACTTGCTAGAGAGTACATATGTACGTACGGCCTTACTTACAGATATAGAGCTCTTTGATGATTATCCCACAACCTATTTAAGTTTCTCAAAGCGGCTTCATCGATGGATTCGCGGAGATTGGCAGATATTGTTTTGGCTCTTCAGTAAAGTACCTAAAGGGGATAAAGAGAAGGAAAGGAATCCCATCAATAGTATTTCAAGATGGAAAATACTTGATAACCTTCGACGATCATTGAATCCAGCGGCATTGTTGTTGTTTTTATTGGCCGGATGGATTTTTCTGCCCGGCTCAGCGCTGATCTGGACGGGAGCGGTCTTTGGTATTGTGGCATTTCCCATATATTCGACGTTCTCAACCGATATATTCAAACGTCCGCAGCGAGTAGGATGGCGTCTGTATCTGGATAAAATTCGGGTTGATATTAAAATGAACACCATCCAATCGGTGACCAGCTTTTTGAACCTTCCCCATCAAGCGTTTATCTCCCTAGATGCCATCTTTAGATCACTTTATCGGCTGTTTGTTTCTGGAAAGCATTTACTGGAATGGACAACGGCTACCCAGGTCGAAAAGCAGCATGCTAATGGATCGTTATGGGATTACTGGAAAAAAATGATGCCCAATATTATATGGAGCGGTCTTTGTTTAGGGCTCGTAAGTGTTTTTAGTACTTCTGTATTATTTATTGCTATTCCCATTTGTTCAGGATGGTTACTGGCTCCGTATGGAACGTATATTTTGGGCCGCCCTCTGAAAAGTGAAAAACGAAGATTATCAGATAAACAGTATCACGAGCTACGCCAATACGCACGCAGAACCTGGCATTTCTTTGAGCAATATGTCAACGAAGAGCATTCTTGGCTGCCTCCAGATAATGTACAGGAAGAACCATATATAGGAGCTGTAGGACGCACATCACCAACCAATATGGGTTTAGCGCTGACAGCGGTATACTCTGCTTATGAGATGGGATATCTGACCCTGACTGAAATGGTGAGACGGCTCGATAACATGCTGTCTTCGATGAACAAACTCGAGCGGTATCGTGGACATTTTTATAACTGGTACAGCACTAAGTTAGGAGCAGTATTAAATCCAAATTATGTATCCACTGTTGATTCAGGAAATTTGGCTGCCGCACTGTTGGTTATTGAACAGGCTCTGAATCAATTGGACCAGAAACCTTGTCCTAATCCTGTGTTTTGGACTGGATTGCAAGATACCACTCAGGCATTGAATGATCTGCTTATCGAATACAACAAAAGCGTGAATTACAAAAATTTAGTTGATGAAGTTACCGCAAATACCAAGCAAATAAGTGATAAAATTCCGCAAAATTCACCGAAATCACTTGAAGAATGGGAAGAGATTTTGTTGGAAATACGGGAGAACGCCCAAAAATTAAAGGACCTTTCTGCTGTGGTTTTGGAGTACTCCTTGGAAGATCAAAAAAGCCATGAGTTAAGTGACTGGCTTCAATGTCCGTTGGTCCAGATACAAGGCCAGCTGGATGAAATAGAAAAACTAAAGAATAACAATGTCTCAGTATCTGATAACAGGGAAACCATAAAAAATACTGCGTACATTAATCTTCTTATAAGGGCTGGGCAGTTAAGTTCAATTTGTCGCGAGATGGTTCAAGAGATGGATTTTTCCCTTGTGTACGATTCCGACCGAGAGTTATTTAGCATTGGATATAATGTGGATCGGGCCCAGAGGGATAACAGTTATTATGATCTTTTGGCCAGTGAGGCACGTCTGGCATCATTTATTGCGATAGCAAAGGGAGAAGTGCCACCTGAGCACTGGTTTCGGCTAAGTCGACGACTGACAAGCATCGAGCGCAATGAAATTTTACTTTCATGGGGTGGAACAATGTTCGAATATCTGATGCCATTGCTGTTTATGTCAGAATTTGAAAATACGTTGCTTAGCAATACCTATGAAAATGTAGTTCTTTGGCAGCGAAATTATGGGTCGCTGAGGAATAAGCCCTGGGGATTTTCTGAAAGTGGATATAATGTGCGAAATTTGGAGTTGCATTATCAATACCGGGCATTTGGCGTACCTGGTTTAGGGTTGCGACGGGGGTTGGCCGAAGATTATGTAGTGGCACCCTATGCCGCGATGCTGGCGTTGATGGTTGATTCAAAACATGCGCTAAGTAATTTGCAAAAATTACGGGATGTGGGCGCATATGGTGCCAATGGTTTTTATGAAGCCGTGGACTATACACAACGGCACTTGGCAAAGGAGGACAGGAATGAAAGTGCTGTCGTTAAGATGTATATGGCACATCACCAAGGGATGAGTTTATTGGCGTTGTTAAATGTATTGGATAATAATCGCATACAGCAATTGTTCCATAATCATCCATTAGTTCAGTCTTGTGAATTACTTTTACAGGAACGTATTCCAAGAGGAATCCCCATTAAAGAACCCCGTCCCATTGACGTAGAGCTTGAACCAGCTGAAGAGGAGCGGGCAAAAAATGTTGTGGATCATGCCAGTATGGAAGCTCTTGATGATACACCGCCTCGAACACATATCCTTTCAAACGGACATTATTCGACGTTGATTACTCATTCAGGTACCGGCTATTCTTATTCTGGCGATTTGATGCTTAGCCGATGGCGACCAGATGTGGTAACCGATGATTACGGCATGTTTTTCTATATCCGGGATTTGGAAAGTGGTAATTACTGGTCAGCAGGTCATCAACCGGTTAAGCGAAAAGCTGATCGGTATGATACATGGTATCATGCCGGAAAGGTTCAAATTGCTCGTGTAGACGACTGGATTGAAACATTTATGGAGATATGTGTTTCACCGGAAGATAACATCGAGCTGCGAAAAATTACATTGACAAACTATTCTGAACGGCAGCGTAAGATTGAGATTACCAGCTATGCTGAAGTGGTTTTAAATACGCAGCAGGCTGATCGTTCTCATCCGGCATTTTCAAACTTATTTGTACAAACCGAATACCTTCAGGAGCATCATACTATTTTAGCAAAAAGACGTCCTCGGGCAGAGGATGAAGATCCCGTTTGGCTCGTGCATACGATCGCTAGTGAGGATACGGAAAGTTTTGCTGAAGAACTCCAGATTGAAACAGATCGTGAGCAATTTATCGGGCGAAACCGCTCCATGCAATCACCACGTGCCATGGAAAAAGGAACACGACTTAGTGGTAGAGTCGGAAATGTCAAAGATCCGATTGTAAGCATTCGAAGGGTGGTTACACTTAATTCCGGCGAAAAAAAGAATATAACCTTTGGTTTTGGAAGTGCTAACAATCGTGATGAGGCGGTAGCTATGGGAGATCAATATGACAATCCCTATGCCACGGATCGCGTTTTTGAACTTGCTTCTATTTACGGCAATGTTGAACTGGAGCATGTGGGCCTAAGTGGTGAGCAAGCCCAGTATATTCAACATCTTACAAGTTATCTTGTCTATAATTGTGAAGCACTGAGGGCCGATGAAGGTACGTTAATATTAAATAGAAAAACACAATCCGGACTCTGGGCACACGGAATATCAGGAGATGTTCCTATTTTGGTTTATCACATTGATGATAAAAAGTATATGAGGGAGGTTACGCTATTGCTTAAGGCACATCATTTTTGGCGGCAACGCGGCTTAATGGTGGATCTGGTTTTTATGAATGATCATCCACCGTCGTACGTAAATGAGCTCCAGGAATTAATTCAGCAACAATTACAACAAACCACCGATCAACATACCCAGCGAGAAAAGGGGGGAGTCTTTATCCTTCGTAGTGACGAATTAAGCCGAGAAGATAATGTACTTATCAATACAGTTGCTCATGTGGTTCTTGCCGGAAAATTACCCAATCTTAAACAGTTGAAAGAGCAGGGGCAAGTAGATGTTCCTGAAAAGCAGATGTCATCATACAAGCCTGTTAAACACGTGCGTGTTGAAAATGAAACAAAAAATGTAGGTGAGGATTTACTGTTTTACAACGGGTATGGAGGGTTTTCTCCGAATGGGAATGAATATGTTATCAGGCTCCGGACTGATCCAAATACCAAGAAATTGCGTTTTCCTCCGGCACCGTGGATTAATGTTATTGCAAATCCGGACTTTGGGTTGTTGACGACCGAAAAGGGATCCTCATATAGCTGGAGTAAAAATAGCAGAGAGAATAAGCTTACCCCATGGTCCAACGATACAGTGTTAGATCCATCCGGTGAAGCTATATATATACGTGATGAGGATGAAAAGCTATTCTGGTCACCCATGCCGCAACCAGTTCCGGGATGTGCTGATTACGAAATAAGACACGGACATGGATATTCTACCTATCGAAGTACCACCATGAATATTTCGCAAAATGTTACTACATGGGTAGACAAAGATGATCCGATAAAATTCGTAAAGCTCAGGCTTTCTAATGAAGGTTTAATGGATAAAAATTTAACTCTTTTTGGATATACCGACTGGGTGTTGGGGGTATTCCGGGAGAAAAGTACCCCACAGATTGTTTCATCTGTGGATGAAAAAAAACAAGCCATTTTTGCCCTTAATTTTTATAACAATGAGTTTGCGGGTCGGGCAGCTTTTTCGGGTTTTGTAACAGACACCTATATCCACTCAGTTTCATATTCTTCAGATCGACAGTCATTTATTGGTCGAAATCGAAATCTACAAAATCCAAGGGCTCTGAAGGATGACACCGTATTAAATGGACGCTTCGGGATGAGATTTGAATCGTGTGCAGCCCATCAGTTTTCTCTTGAATTGAAATCGGGGGAATCCGCTGAAATATATTTCTACCTGGGCGAAGTGCAAGACCAAGAGGAGGGGCGCAGTCTGATAAATAAGTATGAGCAACCTGAGACCATCAAGCAGTCACTCAGTGATGTGAAGGCATATTGGCGAAAGAAACTGGGTGGTATCAGAGTTAAAACTTCGGAGCCTGAGTTAAATATATTAATGAATGGCTGGCTGCAATATCAGAATATAGCTTGTCGAATGTGGGGGCGAACCGGATTTTACCAGGCGGGTGGGGCATTCGGATTTCGCGATCAGCTTCAGGATTCTACAGCGGCGTGTTATCTGGACCCTGAACTTACGCGTAAACAAATTCTGCTGCATGCCGCTCATCAGTTTGAGGAGGGAGATGTATTGCATTGGTGGCATCCCCCGACCGATAGAGGTATTCGCTCAATCATTACAGATGACCTGCTTTGGTTGCCCTACACAACGGCTTTTTATATGAATAAAACGGGAGATGACGCGATTTTAGATGAGCGGATGGCCTTTTTAAAAGCACGTCAGTTGTACGAAGGAGAACATGAGGCCTACTTGCAGCCGGAAGTATCTCATCAAAAGGCATCTTTATATGAACACTGTTGCCGTGCTATTGATCGTTCGCTGACTAAGGGAGCGCATGGCTTGCCACTAATAGGTGGGGGAGACTGGAATGATGGAATGAATCAGGTAGGGGTTGATGGAAAGGGAGAAAGCATCTGGCTGGGATTTTTCCTCTATACGATTTTGGATGATTTTATTCCGATCGTTAAAAAATTTAACGACCAAGACCGCCTTGAAAAATATCAAATCTATAAAAAAGAGCTCAAACAACATCTCAATAATGAAGGATGGGACGGCGAATGGTACCGACGGGCTTATTACGATGATGGAACACCGCTGGGATCAGCCCAAAACGATGAGTGTCGCATTGATGCAATTGCGCAGGCTTGGTCGGTAATTTCGGACGCCGGAACGCCTTCCAAAACGGGAAAAGCCCTGCTTGCTGCGGAACAGCATCTGGTATCAAAGCAAGATGGAATTATCAAATTACTTACTCCTGCCTTTGACCAAACAGAGAAAAACCCCGGCTATATCAAGGGATATATTCCGGGTGTGCGCGAAAATGGTGGTCAATATACCCATGCTGCTTTGTGGCTGGTTAAAGCATTTGCAGAAGCCGGAGAAATTGAGAAAGCCATTTTATATATGAAGATGCTTTTGCCCATAAACCATGCTTTAAATAGTATAGATGTAGAGCGTTATCAGGTTGAGCCTTATGCGGTTGCGGCTGATATATATGGGGAACATCCCCTCGTGGGGAGGGGGGGCTGGACTTGGTATACCGGTTCGGCGGGTTGGATGTACCGCGTGATTTTAGAATCTATTTTGGGCATAACCATTATTGAAGGAGATGATGTCCAAGTTACACCTACAATTGTTTCATCATGGAAAAAGTACGAGTGCTGGATTAAAAACAGTGATCGTGATATTACCTTACACATCGAAGTATTGAATCCCAATAAATTATCCAAAGGTACTATTACTGCATCACTGAATGGCTCTACCGTTACCGTAAAAAATGACCTGGTTACGTGCCCGTTTCCCGATAATAAAGGAGACCATAAATTAATAATAGCTATCGAAGAGTGAGTTTTTCTGTATTAATAGCGTGGTAGAATTTCTTACATCTATAATATAGTAGCACGTACATTTCTTTGGTTAATATTTATATATGTTCATTTTCATGGAACTCCAATTTGACTGCCCCAAAATTTAATTTGCTATGGATGCCATAAAGGTTCTCATAATTGATAAAAATATTCTCGTCAGAAGGGCAATAACCACCATTTTACAACAGCATGAAAAATTCCGCGTCTATTGGTTAAATGATGAGTTTGATACCGTTGAAGCCGTTATTCGCAATAAAGAACCTGACGTTGTTTTATTAAGTATCGAAAGTATCGAAGGTGAAGGGTTGGATATCTTGCAGAAAATACGGTCGATTTTTAGCAATTTGCCGGTTGTTGTTATAACCCCTCGCAATAACGAAGGTGCGAAGGCGGCGATAACAGCATTGCGGTTGGGTGCTATTGATTTTATTACTAAGCCAGAGTCAAAAAATCTGATTTTATTTGCCGAACGGCATCTTAAAAAGCGATTAGAGCCTTTAATTACGGCTATTTATGAGATGAAACAGCGTAAAAGTCTGGACAATTTAATGCTCGAATCACTGACTCAGCCCCAGAAAAGTTTTGAAGAAATTACCCCGGGCATTAGAGAACAACAGCCGATCGAAGTTGTGGTAATGGGAGGTTGTACTGGAGGCGTACAGGCATTATTCTCGATTTTAAGCAGTTTGCCAAAGGGTTTGGCGATGCCAGTGGTAGTTGTGCAGCATTTGCCGCGGACTTATACCGAATATTTAGCTACTTGTTTGGATGCCTTTTGCCAAATACCCGTCAGAGAAGTGCAGGATGGAGACAAGCTAACGGCAGGTACGGTTTATATCGCGCCCGGCGGATATCAATGTGAAATTACTCAGTCTGCTTCAGGTGTTGTGGCCTCAGTGTACCGCGGGCCGCGAGAAAATAATATGCGTCCTTCAATCGATGTGTTGTTTCGTTCTGTAGCTAAATTATATGGCACTAAGACCCTTGGAATCTTACTTAGTGGTTGTGGTTGCGATGGGTTGGCGGGTGCTGAGGAAATAAAAAAACACTCCGGACAGATTATCGTTCAGGATCCCCGATCTTCAATTGCTCCCAATTTACCTTTATCGGCTATTTCGAAGGGACTTACCAAAACTTATTCTCCACCGCAAAATATTGCGCAGCAAATAACTAAGTACTCAGCTCTTATTGGTAGTGATTATTATAATCCCCGGGAAAAAGATGTAATAAATACCAATTTTTTATTTTAGATTATCCATAGATATATATCATGCAGAATATGATTTCATTCATCTATGGACCGATCACCCGAAGGCAATCCTTTCTTTGAAAAACAACCCTGGGCGCTGGATATTCCGGATGTTCTTGGAACCTTGGAGGTTGATACAGAACGTGGGCTTTCAAAAGAGCAAGTGGAAGAGCGTCAGCAAAAGTATGGCCCCAACCAACTTCGCCGCCATAAAAAGAGGAGTATTGTAGAAATTCTGATTGATCAGCTTAAGAGTATAATAATTGTACTTTTGGCGGTTGCGGCCCTGTTTGCCTTTTGGCTGGGGGAATATGTAGATGCTTGGGCTATTGTAGCTGTTATCGTCATTAATACGGGGATTGGATTTATTACCGAGTTCCGTGCGGTTCGTTCCATGGAGGCCCTTTTCGAGCTTGGGAAAGTGAGTACAAGGGTCCGTCGTGCGAGTAAAATTATTGAAATCGATGCAGAAGCATTGGTACCGGGAGATATAGCCATCATTGAGGGTGGGGATATCATTACAGCCGATCTGCGAATCCTCCAAGAATCCAAGCTTCAAGCTGATGAATCAGCGCTGACGGGAGAAAGTTTACCGGTGTCAAAACAGGCTGATGCAGTTACCGATGATGCGGTACTGGCGGAGCGGAGTAGTATGCTTTATAAAGGAACTTCGATTACCCGTGGGGCCGGTGAAGCAGTTGTCGTATCAACAGGACTGGATACCGAGCTGGGAGAAATTTCATCGCTTGTGGAGGAAGCTGATGAAGAGCAAACACCGCTTGAAGAGCGACTAGATAGGCTTGGTTATCGATTAATAGCAGTAACGCTAATAATCGCGGCCTTTGTGGTGGGGTCAGGTATTTGGGCAGGAAAAGAATTGTATCTGATGGTTGAAACGGGCATTGCCCTTGCGGTTGCGGCTATTCCTGAAGGTTTGCCTATTGTAGCAACGATAGCCTTGGCTAAAGGAATTCGACTAATGGCTAAAAAAAATGCCTTGGTTAACCGACTCTCATCCGTAGAAACCTTAGGGGCTACCGGTATCATCTGTACGGATAAAACCGGCACATTAACAGAAAACAAAATGACGGCTACCGGCATTTATCTGTCAGGAGATTGGGACATATCTTTATCAGAGCAAACACTCAAGGGCAATAGTGATTTGCGCTTGGCTCTGGAAGTGGGGGTTCTTTGTAATAATGCTTCGCTTGATCATCAAGAAAAGGGTGGAACAGGTGATCCGCTGGAGGTTGCTTTGCTTGAGGCCGCGAAAAAGGCGGGGATCGAAATTGATGAACTCTTATCTCAATATCCCGAAGTACGAGAGGAAGCCTTTGATGCTAATGTAAAAATGATGGCCACTTGGAATCAGCAGAATAATGAAGCCTATCGTGTATGTGTGAAAGGCGCACCGGAAGCGGTTTTGTACGCCTGTAGCACCGTTATGGTGAATGGAGAAGTACAACCTTTACAAAATGAGGATCGCGAACAGTGGGATGAGCTTAACCTGCAATTGGGGCAGAAGGGACTGCGTATGTTGGCATTGGCAGTTAAAACAACTGAAATGACCAAAGGGAATCCCTACGAGGATTTAACGTTGGTAGGCTACGTTGCATTAAGCGATCCACCTCGCAGTGAGGTCAAACCTGCAATTTTGCGATGTCAGCAAGCAGGAATTCGAGTGGTAATGATAACAGGAGATCAAAAGGCAACAGCCGAATCTATTGCCGAGGCAGTAGGCATCGATTTAGATAATCGAGAAGCAATACATGGAAGAGATCTGCCCGATATTGCAGAGTTGAATATCGACAGCAGCGAGGCAAACCGGATCTACCGTACGTCGGTCTTTTCACGCGTGAGTCCCAATCAAAAACTAGATCTTATTGAGCTGTTCCAGAAGAAAGGGCAAATTGTAGCGATGACCGGAGATGGGGTCAATGATGCCCCAGCTCTAAAAAAGGCCGATATTGGCATTGCCATGGGGCAACGGGGCACCCAGGTGGCGCAAGAGGCCTCTGATATGGTGCTTACTGATGATGCTTTTTCTACCATTGTGAGTGCCATTGAACAGGGACGCGTCATTTTTAATAACATACGCCGCTTTATTTTTTATTTGATGTCGTGCAATGTAAGTGAAGTGATGGTTGTTGCTATGGCAACCGTCGTTGGTACAACTTTGCCTATACTGCCATTACAAATACTCTTTTTAAATTTGGTTACTGATGTTTTTCCTGCATTGGCTTTGGGAGTTGGTGAGGGAGAAGAAGGAATCATGCGAAAACCACCGCGTAATCCCGAACAGCCTATCTTGGGCAGCAGTGAGTGGATGGGTATAGCCGGTTATGCCTTTATTATCACCTTATCAGTTCTTGGATCACTTTTTATAGGGATGGAATATCTGTTATTATCTGCGGATGAAGCGGTAACCCTTTCGTTTTTAACGCTTGCGTTTGCCCAGCTATGGCATGTATTCAATATGCGAAGCAGTGATTCCAAATTTTGGGATAATACAATAACAACCAATAGCTATATTTGGGGAGCACTTCTACTGTGTACGGGGTTGCTCTTTATGGCGGTTTATGTACCGATCTTTAGTGATGTGCTAAAGGTTACGCCTCCCACGTTAACCGGGTGGACACTGGTTTTTGTCATGAGTGGAATTCCACTTTTGGTGGGACAACTGTGGAAGCATTTGGACCGAGGTTGAAATCAGTTGAATCAATAAAAAAAGCCAACAGTTTCCTTATTTCGGCATTACCCGAATTAAGTCTGGAGGTATAATCTCAGCCTTGATTTCTCAAAGCACCCTCAACTGCTGGCTCAACATCGATATTTGCGTATCGATATTTAATAGACCGTTGCACACCACTTGAAATGCCTGATTTAGGCCAATTCCAACCGAAGTCTCCGGTCATTGATTTGGACTTACCTTAAATATTATGCCGTAGCATTCATAAGGCTGTGCAATCTCAAAATGTCAAACTCTCTCTCAGTTTAGTCTGTTAATATTATAATATAATTCGAGGTTCCTGTCTGTAGGTATAACTTTGCATAGCATGTAGAAATTTGCACTACATAAAGGGAAATCAGATCAACCTTTCTTCGATTTATATTCAAAAACCGTTAGGATAGCAGGTAGTAAAAAAAGCGCTGCGAAAAGGGTTAATCCAATGCCTAATACCGCCATTTCTCCAATAGAACGCATTCCAGGATGTATTGAAAAAAGGAGACCGCCAAAGCCAAGCATGGTCGTAAGTGCGCTGATGGTGATATGTTCGCCTGTTGAAGTAAGAACTTTATGAATGGAACCTTTGCCTTCTTCCAGATATCGGTGGACCAAATGAATGCCACTGTCATCACCAATTCCCAAAACAGTAGGAAGGACCACAAGATTATAGAAGTTGAGTTTCCATCCAAAAATTTCAAGGAATCCAAACATCCAAAGAAAACTTGCTGTAAGAGGAAGTAGCGCAAAAATCATCCATTTTATTTTTCGTAATACGATTAACTTAAAGATGATGATAAACAAGATGGTAAGGGTGACCATAATGGGAGTTTCTTCGATCATAAGTCGGAGCATATCGGAGGCAACAATAGAGGTTGATCCCGCATAGAAGGTTTGGCCTCCGGGGATAGTTATTTCCCCGACATCATCAGCGAATAACATAGAATTTCGGCCGTCAGCTAATCCTACAGATGGATGTATTATAACTAATGTGCCGATTTCTCCGGTTTTGGAAGTAAATGGATCTATGATAAACCCCGGTACTTCGTTCAAGGGAATAGGATGCTCAGTAGAGGCTGCCCGTTGCAGTTGACCTATTTGTGAATCATCAGAATCCTTTAAAAAGGGGTCTTCAAGCAGATCACGAATACCACTTATACGGTTTAATTTTTTTTCAGCAGTTGTTGTATCTATCGGATAGCGATCCTGAAATGTTTCCACCGATCGTATGGTCGGAGTTAACGTGTCAGTAGTCATATAATCGCGCAACCGGTTGGCTACTGCAACAGCTTGAGTGGGAGTATCTACAATAACGTAAGCGGCATTACGGGTCTTCCGGTCGCTGTAGACCTTGTTCATTTCATTCCGCAATACATTGTATTCTTCGTATTCGGGTTCCAATTCTGCAAAATCATACTCGAATTTTAGGTTGGGTAGCTCAATGATAGTTATTGCTGTTGTGACAATGGCAAGAGCGATAATCACATAAGATATTATTGGTTTTGGGTCCGTTCGTGGTTTTTTCTTGTTGGGGGCTAGAGCATTTGTTGTTTTATGGGGATGGTCGGACAAGTTGAGCCAACCTATTTTTTCAAGAAGCACCAGTAAAGCGGGTAAAACAAATATATAGGCAATGATTGATAGAAGGAGTCCGACCCCCGCAATGAATCCGAATTCACTGAACCCCTTAAAGTCAGCCAACATAAGGATGAAAAATGCTGCGGCCGTGGTAAGCCCGACGATGGCTATGGCTTGTCCGGTGGTCATAAATGTTTTTACAAGTGCCTCAGGTATGGCACAGGATTCCCTTTCTTCGGTATATCGGGCAAAAAAGTGGATACCAAAGTCGATTCCCATTCCAAAAAGAAGCAAGCCCAGCGTAGCCGTCATGATCGTCAGCTTTTGATAGGCTAGCCAGGCAATTCCAAAGGTAAGCGCCAGGCTGAAGGCCATGGGAAGGGCAAGGATTAGTACGTGAGCCGGAATATATTTAAGCTGTTTAAGCAGCAGGCCTAAAGAAAAATAATCACCTGCATGAGCGCGGTAGCTTTTGTATTGAAAGTAGAGGACAACAAAGAATAAAAGCATTACGATGCCGGCACCAAATGAGTTAAAAACATCACGGGTGATTGTTTGTACTTCGATGAGTGTACGGATCAGCCTCCCTGCTAAAACAATTTTCATTTCCGGATGAAAGCCGGCGGGGTGTATTCTATCAATTAACCTTTGTAATTCACTGTAAGTATTACGTACAAATGTGAGGTCCGTTTGTGAACCGCTGGGAAAGAGCTTTACAGCAAGTGCAGTTGAATCGGGTGAAGTGGGATACTCTGATCCGATAAGTTCGTCATACACAGCACTGAGTTCATTGCCCAGGGAATCGAGATCTGAAGATTCCTCTTCATCCAGCTCAAAGTAAAATGGATTAGCCTCCTCTTTTGCCTCATCAATTTTTTGTTGTAGATAGTCTTCAAGATCATCCAACTCACTATCAGTAGCGAAATAGAGTGCATTTTCTTTGATAAAATTGATCTCTTTGCGAAATTCAGCTCGGATAAAGTAGGGGTTGCCACTGGATTGATCCATATTCAAAGCTTGAGGAATAAGCGTCTCAGCAAATCTTTTATTTGCCTCGAACGAAGGACTTTCGATAATTACTGCCACCTCATGCTCAGCGCCTACTTGTTCCTGTAACTTTTGTAGTGCCTGAACGCTGGGATAATCATCCGGGATAAGCTCAGAAAGATCGGTATCGATTCGTAGATTTGTGGCCAGCAAAAATCCCAGAACCCCTAAAAAAAGGGTACCAAAGAGGGCTGTAACCGGGAAACGAATGATAACTTCAAGAATTTTTCTTAGTCCTTTAAAAATCGTTTCCATGGCTTATGCCCTTGAAAGAGTTAAATGGCATTGCCCCTCATTTTCCAGAAATACCGCAGTAAAGAACCAAGGCCGAGAAAAACAAGAATTATATTAATAATGGGACCTGCATAGGGGATGATCGTGAGCAAAAAGATGATGCCCATGCCTACCACAAGCCCCCAGTAATGGTCAGCGAACGATTCAGTTTTGAAATATCGAATCACGGTAGTGCCTACCAGCAGAGCTACAAGCAGATAACTTATGAGCAATGCTATAGCGTATAACATCCAGATTAGTAAAGCCAAAGGAATTGTAAAGAAGAGTAGTAACAGGAGTATGCTTATAATAGGAATTCCCAAAAAAAGAAGTAGTCCTACACCCGTATTTTTTAGATAATGCTCTTTTGAAAATCGGTATAGATCAACTGATGATTGCGGAAAAATGATTAAAAGTAAGAACCCAATGATCAATACTGATACAGAAGCCCAGAGACGAATCAGAAGCATTATTCCCCATCCGCCTTGCTCTTCAACAATAATTGTGAGGTTTTCGGGGGCGTTTGGCAAGGTTTCAGCATCAATATCTTTATAACTGATAATGGTAGTAGCCCCAAGCGGGTTATAGTCTTGAGTAAAAGTAATATCATTAATATAGAGCTCTACGTAACGTTGAATAGTGCCACCAAGGGTAACATCGTTACCATAGATTCGAACCCAGCCTTCGATGAGCCCATTTTCAATCATAATTTCATTACCTGCAATAACAACATTTCCCCGGATCACGGCCTCTTGGGTTATTCGTATATCATTGCCTGCAATAAAAAGGTCGCCTTGGAGTTCTCCACTTATTGTTATGGAATCACCTGCTGCAATGGTCATATCTCCAACTGTTCCACTTAAGGTGATCGTTTCGGCAGCAATGATGGCATCGTCGGTTATAACACCACCAACCGTAATAGTTCTTGCACCTGCAAATAAGTCATCTTCCAAATAGCCGTAAATTTCAAGCACCTGTGCAGCAGAAAGCACGTTTTGGGAGAGGGTGTCTCCAGAGTTAATTTGTACAGTTGTCCCCAATTTGTAGGTCGATGGTTGCCCGATAAGTATTAACGGTAAGCTAAGTAGCAGTATCGCCCAAAAGATGATTTTTGATTTCATAAAGCCCGGGATTTTTTAAAAGCCATTAAAAATAAATACACCTTTTTGGCGGGCAAATGCCGTAGCGTATTTCCCTTTCAGGTTGTACCTGATTGATGTAAAATATTGTAGTATTAACCCCTACATATTTATCAGAAAAATTTTTTAATCTATTGAAACATAGTGTTTTACTAAAATTTATTATAATTGATAGGGGGTTTTGATTAATTTCGATTATCCAATAATTAAATAAATGGGGATACAGTTATGGACTTTTCAAATATTAATGTTTTGGCAGTATTAGTAGCTACACTTTCTACTTTTTTAGTGGGATGGCTTTGGTATGGACCTCTTTTTGGCAAAGCCTGGATGAATGCCGTGGGATTATCAGAGGAACAAATTCAGCAGGGAAACATGGCAAAAATATTTGGTTTTGCCTTTCTCTTTGAATTAATCATGGCATTTAATCTTGCAATATTTCTAACAGGATCGCCGGAGGCTGCTGAGATGATGAATGCTCAAATGGGAGCTTTTTACGGATTCTTGGCTGGATTCGGATGGGTGTTTTTTGCTTTGGCGGTTAATAGCTTATACGAACAAAAGTCCTGGAAATATATTTTTATTAATGGCGGTTATTGGACGGTTACTTTTACAGTAATGGGACTCATTTTGGGAGCCTGGAAGTAAATTATCAATTTATCCTCAGGAATTATTTTTGAGGGTCTGTACATTATTTGAATTTGCATGTCTTTTTAGATTATTTAGCACTCTTTTAAGTAGCCTTATAATCAATCAGTAGATTCAATGAAATATATTGGAGCCCATGTCAGTGCTGCCGGCGGTGTTGAGAATGTCCCGAAGCGAGCCCACAAAATAGGAGCCAAAGCGTTTGCCTTATTTACAAAAAATCAGCGCAGATGGGAAGGTCCGCCGCTCACCAAAGAAAATATCGATGGTTTCAAAAAAAGCTGTCAAGAATTGGGATATTCAATGGATTATGTGATGCCGCATGACAGCTATCTGATAAATCTTGGACATCCAGAAGAAGAGCAGCTGCAAAAGTCCAGAAATGCTTTTTTAGACGAAATGCAACGCTGCGAACAGTTGGGAATAAAACTTTTGAATTTTCATCCGGGTAATCATCTGAACAAAATGACCGTAGAGGAGTGCTTGGACCGTAATGCTGAGTCGCTGAACTGGGCGTTGGAACGAACAGAGGGGGTGACGGCTGTTATCGAAAATACGGCCGGCCAAGGTACGAGTGTAGGGTATAAATTTGAGTATCTGGCTAGAATTATTGATGGCGTTGATGATAAAAGCAGAGTAGGTGTATGTATAGATACCTGCCATGCTTTTGCAGCGGGATACGATTTATCTACCCAAAAGGGATTTAAGGTTTTTTGCCAAAGGTTTGAAGAGAAAATTGGATTTGAATATCTGAAGGGTATGCATCTAAATGATTCTCAAAAAGAACTCGGAAGCCGAGTGGATCGCCATGATAATATTGGAGAGGGACAGATTGGGATGAAGGGCTTTGAAATGCTGATGCAGGATGAACGCTTCGACAATATTCCAATGATTCTGGAAACCCCTAATACAGAGCGCTGGCCCGAGGAGATTGAACTCTTGTACAGCCTAACTGAAAGGTAGATTACCTTTCAGTTTGTAAGTCAAATCAATTTTGGGATTACTGCCATGGCTACTTTTTTAACTGGCTTAACCCAGCAGGTGTTAAAATAAGTACAGCATATCATATGAGTATACCAGTGCTATGCTGTACTTAGCTGTAATCCTGATTGACGATCTCTTTGATGCCTTTTTCGTATGGCGTGGGGGACATGCCAAATTGTGATTGAAACTTGGAGCTATCAAATACATAGTCCTGATTATATTGATACATCATTTCAACCATCTCGGCCATCAAGGAATTGAACCATCCCATTATTCGGACAAAAAACTTTGGAGCGGTCCGATACTTTGGTTCGACCTCTAATTCATTTGCAATCATTTGAATCCATTGTTTGCCGGTCGGTGGATTTGAAGCAGTAGGTAAGTGCCAGATCTGATTATAGGCCTCTGGATAATTTCCCAACAGCGCCGTGGCTTTACCGGCATCGGGAGTGTAGGTAAAAGAGTGCTTATAGTTAACTGAACCAAGCCAGTTCGCTTTTTTACCATTGGCAAGGGGTTCGAAAACCATCTCGGTGAGAATGCTGGTATTTTGTATCGATGGGCCATAAAAATCTGCCGAACGTGCAATCAATGCTTCGACCTCCCCGCTTTTAACGTGATCCATAACCATGTTAGCCAGCTTTTTGCGTACTCTGCCTTTTCGGCTCTTAGGATTCACAGGCGTGTTTTCGGTCATCTTTCCAATATGATCCGGATCATACATGTAGACATTATCAAAAAAGACCAGTCTTGAATCGTGGGTACTACAAGCATTTAATACGTTTTGCATAATCTTTGGCCATACCGATTCCCATACATCAGTGTCATAGGGTAGGCCCACCATTAAATATACCACTTCTGATCCTTTAACAGCTTCATCTGTCTGTAAGGCATCTGTTAAATCTGCCTCAAGCAGTTGATCGGTAGGATTAATCTTATTGGGATTTCTGCTAACTAAGCGAATATCTTCAGTGTAGTTTAATAGTGCTTTTGCCAGCTCTGTGCCTGCAGCACCACCGGTACCGAGAATTGTTTGCATAACTGAGTTCCTTTCATTTTAAGCTCAGGTTTTTATTTAAAAAATCTCAAAGGGTGATCAACCTGGGTAAGTTAATATTTTTGCGATTGGTGTCATAGTAAGCTTATTGTTTTCGGTAGGAGTAATTTACACGATCAAAGAGTTCAAGGCTATATATAAGCGGTAAGGAGCAAGAGATGAGAAGAGGTTAACGCTTGGAAGTTAAACCGGAAGACCGAAAAATAATTATTCTTTAATCTTTCCCAGCTGCATGAAAACCGGGAAAGTAACTTCCACTTTTTTTGGATTTCCAAGCTTTTGTCGGAGCCTCTCCATGGCACTTTCTGCTGGGTTCTTTGACTGTTCCGTTTTCATTTTCTGGATTGCGGACCAGCTGTTAAAATATCCTTCCAGCTGATCAAGCGACCAATCATAGGTGATTTGAAAGTCAGGCGTGGAAATTTCATCAAATGGAAAAGGAATATTTTGATAGTGATCGTCTAAATATTTTCGATTTTCATTGAAGTATGTACTAAAAGCTTCCTCATAGAGATCATCGATAATGAGATTACTTTGCTTGTCAATACGAACCATGCCATAGCCGATCACGGCCAGCAATGCATTTTTCCGGGCAGTTCTGCGTACTTCATCATAAAACCGGTTAAAATTAAGCCAGTGAATAGCCTGTGCTATGGTAATCAAATCGAAAGTGTCATCGGGTAGTCCGGAGTGTTCTGCGGGGGTATTTAGATAGGTGATATTCGCTTTCTCAGGAGCATAGCTAAGTTGATCTTCGCTGATGTCGTTGGCAAAAACCTGATCAAAATGATTTGCTATATATCCAGCTACCTGACCTGATCCGGTAGCACAATCCCAGGCTGTTTTCTTTTGATCAAGGCACTCAAAAATAAAGCTATACAGTTCATCGGGATAGTCAGGCCGATATTTCGCATATAGAGCTGCTTGCTTAGAAAAGCGTTTTTCTAATTTTGACATATTAATAGGTTTGAGTTTCTTCAAACATTTTTTCTCCGGCCGGGATGGCTATGTCCAGCTTGTTTTGGGATGGTGGCAGCGGACAGGTAGCATGTTCGGTAAACACGCAGGGTGGATTGTATGCTTTATTAAAATCAATGTAGGTAATATTATTTTCATCAGGCGTAGGAATATAGATATATCGACCGCCTCCATACGTCGATTCGCCGTTGGTTTTATCCCCAAAAATGATGAAAAACTTATCATCTTTTTTAGGATGATTTAGCGGTGCCAGGCTGTACTCTTCGCCATCAATTGAAAATTCGAGCATACCATAAAGAGTATCAGACATGCCCTCATTTAAGACATCGGGAACGGTTATGAGCTTGGGATCATCAAATGGTTTAAACTCTGCCTTTATCTTCCATTTTTGATCAATGGGGAAGCGTTCAATACCGTCAAATGCAGCCAAATTTGGGTGTTGTTCATCAACCAGACGGATGTAGTAATCGCCTCTTCGGTCAAGGAGATACCAGACCAGGCTTCCTTGTTTTAAAACCGTACCGGACCTTGCATTACCGGGTATCATCGTAACTTTAGAGACAGTATCCTGATCATTTGTGACCACGACATCGTCATCTATTTGTACGGTAATAGTTGTGTCTTTTTTGGTGATCGTGCCGATTGAGGGAGACGCTTTGGGAGGAAATACGAGATCGTTCGTTGAGTCTGAGCCAAAGCTTTGTGTTCCTTCTTCAAGTTTGTAAAGACCGGCCAGCTTTAGCCAATCTTCAGGTCCCAATAAGTTATCAATGCGGAGTTGATGCCATTCATTTACTTCCTTGGCGTATTCGGCCTCGGTTTGCTTCTGATTGGAGCTACAGCTCATGGCATAAAACACGATGAAAGTTGCAAGGAATACTACCCAGAATGGTGACCGATTAGTCATTATGCAAGTACTACTATAATTACCGGATTAAATGAAAAAGTTATAACAGAAAAAATATTATATGCGTTTATGGAAGTTGGATGATGGATCGATTCAATCCAATGATAAATCGAGATCTACCTGTTCATGGTTTTGATAAAAAAGTGGAATAAATATGGCCAACAGATAACACAGAACGCCAAATACAATAAAAGCAATACCAATTATAAAATCGTATTCCAGCGCATTCATGCGAACCAGCAAATTGTACCAGTCGTGCGATTCCTTTCCTAATCCGCCGATAAGAGGTAGTTGTCGGGCACTTCCATCCGCGGCATAAGTAGCCACATCAAGCCAGCTAAAACCGACTAGCAGATAAGAAAATTGCAGTCCTAAATATTTTCGATTGATCCAGCTGTAACCGAGAATTGCCAACGGCAGCAGTATTTGAAAAAGCGATCCGCCTAGAATAGTTAAAAACCGAAAGCCAAGCAGTCCAAAGAACGTGTGCCCAGCTTCGTGAACAATGAGTAAAAAAGTGTCGCCAAACAGATAGATAATATTCAGGGGAAAGGGATAACTATAATTTACTGCAAAAAAAATATTATAGTTCAGTGCCCAGTAAATTTGATGCAGGGAATAGAACATAAATGGTAGCATCAACAGGGAAGCCCACCATTTTTTTAAAAATGTAATAGCTTGTTCTTTGATTTTTTCGGAATTCATTTCCGGTTAAACATTTCACTGAATTTTCGTTTTCCTCTGATAAAGTATTGCCAGACAATCGAACTTTGGAGCATTACAGGCGGATTTTCTTCTATCTTTCGTTTCTGTTGCAGCAAGTGACGTTTTTGATAAGTAGCGTGGAACCCTTTCCAGAAATCGCAATGAGCACGAACGATAGCTTTAAATGACTCAGTATCTCTATCCGTAAGTGATTTAAAAGCTGATGCTATATCAAGGAAATACCGCCCAATAAATTGCCAGGCAATAGAATGGGCACTGCTGTTTTTCCAGATCATCCTGAGATTATTGCGGTAGTTGTAGTATAGTTTGCGAGGGGAGTCCATGGGCAGAGATCCACCGCCTAAATGATAGACAATGCTTTCAGGGCAGTAGCGAACGCGGTATCCCATATTCCACAGACGCCAGCAGAGATCAATTTCTTCCATGTGGAATTCAAAATCCTCATCAAAAGGACCAACCTCTTCAAATAGCTCTTTGCGAACAGCCAACGCGGCCCCGCTGGCCCAAAAGATATCCGATTCGTAGTCGTATTGTCCCTCGTCTTTTTCCAGGGAATCAAAAATGCGCCCGCGACAAAATGGATATCCAAACTGATCTAAAAATCCACCGGCTGCTCCGGCGTACTCGAAAGAGGAGGGGGCCTCATCCCAAAGCATTTTCGGTTGTACTGCTGCAACTCTGTTATCCTTTTGAAAACAGGTCGCAAGTTTGTTAAGCCAATCGGGTTCAACCCGAACATCGTTATTTAAAAAAATGAGGATGTCTCCCTCGGCATGGGGCACAGCTCTGTTATTTCCTCCACAGTATCCATAATTTTTGTCGAATTCTGCGATTTTTACATCGGGATAATGCTCTCTTATCCACTGTTTTGATCCATCGGTAGAGGCGTTATCGGCAAGAATAATTTCGTAGTGAGAGTAGTTAGTGGCAGCAACGCTCGGAAAATATGTTTTAAGATGATGTAACGCATTCCACGAAACAATAATGATACTAAAAAAGGGCATATTCGATTTTTAATAACCAAGAAATTGTTTTTCTTAATGTTTTCCTGCAATCATAAAAAGGCAAGAAAAAACGTTATCACGGAGCTGAAGATGATAAAGAATCGACTATGATCAAAGTTGGATTAATTTCGGACACCCATTCGTATCTTGATCCACAGGTGTTGGAGTATTTTGAGGATCGGGATGAAATTTGGCATGCCGGGGATTTTGGTACTTTAGAGATCGCTGATACCCTGAAGGATATAGCACCTTTAACAGGCGTGTATGGCAATATTGACGGACAAGACATCCGCCAGGAGTATCCGCTGCATCAGCGATTTTCACGCGATGGTATTGATTTTTGGATGACTCATATTGGGGGCACGTTGGGACGTTATTGTATTCCGATCAGAGAGGAAATGGAAAAAAATCCGCCAGATGTTTTTATCTGTGGCCATTCGCATATTTTGAAGATTGGTCGGGATCAGGACAAAGATAAGATGCTTTTTATTAATCCCGGCGCTGCCGGACGATATGGTTTCCAGGTTTATCGAACCTGCGTTCGCTTTAATATTGAAGACGGAAAAATCCAGGATGTTGAAGTGATTAATCTTGGTCAAAAAGGAGAACAATAGCCTTATTCTTCAAATCGATTAATCAGCTCTACGGCGTGAAAAGCCGAAAGTGTGACCAACGGTATTCCACCGCCTGGATGTGTACTACCGCCTACCAGATATAAACCTTTTACCGAGCGGCTTTTATTTTTGGGACGCATAAAAGCAGCCAGCTTGCTATTGGATGAGGTGCCGTAAATACTCCCTTTATTGCTACGATATTTTTGATAAAAATCTCTGGGAGTGATGGTTTTTGAGTATTGAATATGATCACTCAAATCTGTTAACCCGTGTTCCTGGAGCTTTCGGATAATCTGTCTTCTGTACCGTTGTTCTTCATTTTGCCAATTCATATTATCGCTCAGGTAGGGAGCATTCACCAGAACAAATAAATTTGAATTACCTTCAGGAGCATGCTGAGGATTTGTGTGGGAGGTGTTGGCAATGTAGATCGTGGGATCATCGGGCATAACTTTGTCCTCAAAAATTTGCTCAAATTCCCTCTCATAATCCTCTGAAAAGAAAATATTGTGATGGGTCAGTGCATTGTATGATTTATCAACTCCCAACATAAGTACAAAGCCGGAACAAGAGGGTTCTACATTGGCAGCTTTCTTCCGTTTCAGTAGCGAAACATCTTCTTTTTTTATTAAATGAAGGTAGGTTTCAGAAGCATCTGAATTGGAAACTACGATATCAGCTTTGTGAATACTACCTGTGCTATCAGTGACACCGGTAATTCGATTATCATCTGTATTAATTTTTGTTATCTCGGTATCATATTGAATGTTTGCACCCTTACTTTCTGCAAGTGAGGTAAGAGCTCTTACAAGTGTGTACATGCCTCCATTGAGATAGTATCCACCCAGAGAAATCTCAACATAAGGAATGACATTAAGGGTGGCCGGGGCTTGATAAGGTGAAGAACCGTTATAGGTCGTAAATCGCTTAAAAAATTGTCGCAGTTCTTGCGACTCAAATTGTTTGTCTATACGACCGGATACGGTTTGGAAGGCGTCAATTTTAAAAAAATCAGTAAAGTCGAGATTGCCCAAGTCCGAAAGCCCGTATAAAGGGTTATACAGGAAAGCATCTTTGGTGTGTTCGAAAAGCTGCTCTGCGTATGTTATAAATTGTTTATATGCCTGAACATCATTTGGGGCAAATTCTTGAATTTGGGCAGTATTTAAGCACGTATCTTGATAACAATCGAATTGTATGCCGTTCGGATAAAAATACCGACAAATGGGATCTACCGGCTCTATATCGAGATATTTACTTATGTTGCTATCACAGTACTCAAATAACTTTTCAAGAATGAATGGCATGGTAAGCAAGGAGGGACCGGTATCAAAGCGATAGCCATCAATTGAGAATTCATTAATTTTCCCGCCCGGTGAACTATTCTTTTCTAAAACTGTGACATCATGACCTTTGTGTGCTAACAGACAAGAGGCCGCAAGTCCACCGAGACCAGCGCCAATGATTTTAATATCCATATCACTTGATTATAAGAATTATAAGAGCAATTGTAACTATAGATTTTAATTCTTTGTAGCCTCAGAAGTGTTTTAACAATCTTTGACGTTTTAAAGAGGACGAATATTTGTATCTCAAAAATCGAAAACTATTTTATGGACTGATGAATCATAAATCTGTACTAAAATATTCTGATATGCAACGCTTCAATAACCATTATTCGAAACTTATTTTGGCCTTTTTACTTATATGGGGAGTTGGTACGGCAGAAGGACAGTCCCTAAGGGCGCCGGCCGATACATCAATTACAACGCAGCACGAACAAAATATTAATGGGAAAGATGTTACTTACACAGCTACGGTAGGAAATCAGCCGGTATGGGATGATGATGGCAAACCTATTGCCACGCTTTTTTACACCTATTACCAACGAACGGATATTGATGATACAGAACGACGCCCGCTTGTCATTTCCTTTAACGGCGGACCGGGTTCTGCCTCGGTTTGGATGCATATTGGATATACAGGGCCCAAGAAGGTAAAAATAAGTGATGAAGGTTTTCCTGTACAGCCTTATGGTGTGGAGAATAATCCGCATTCGATACTGGATGTGGCCGATATTTTATATGTCAATCCCGTAAACACCGGTTTTTCACGGATATTAGATCAAGAAGTCGAACGGGAAAAGTTTTTTGGAGTAAATGCTGATGTTGATTATTTGGCAGACTGGATCGATACTTTTGTCTCACGTAATAATCGGTGGAAATCGCCCAAATTTTTAATTGGTGAAAGCTATGGTACAACCCGTGTTTCCGGATTAGCTAATGAGTTGCAATCCTCACAGTGGATGTTCTTAAATGGCGTAATCCTGGTTTCTCCTACGGGTTTGGGTATTGATCGTGATGGACCGGTTAATGACGCGCTAACCCTGCCATATTTTACTGCAACGGCATGGTATCACAATGCTCTGCCGGATAAATTGCAGCAGCAGGATTTAAGTGAACTTTTACCGGAAGTAGAAAATTATACTGTTGATACTTATATCCCGGCGCTTACGCGTGGCGGAACGTTAAGTGACAAACAAAAAGAATCGATAGCCGAGAAAGTCGCTTTTTATTCCGGCATTGATGCAGAAAAGATTTTGGATCGTAATCTGCGCATGTCTACATCGTTTTTCTGGAAAGAATTGTTGCGAGATGAAAAAGAGCTTACCGTTGGCCGATTAGACTCCAGATACAGGGGGCAAGATCGCGAAAATGCTGGAAATCGCTATGGTTATGATCCTGCTCTAACTGCGTGGAATCATGCTTTTACACCTGCCATTAACGATTATTTGCGGAACAGCCTGGGTTACAAGACCGATCTACAATACTGGATGTTTGGTCCTGTGCATCCATGGGACCGTGACAGAAATAATACGGGGGAAAATTTGCGATCGGCTATGGCAGAAAATCCCTATCTCAATGTATTGGTTCAGTCAGGTTACTATGATGGTGGTACGCCTTATTTTGATGCTAAATATACTATTTGGAACATGGATCCTAGTGGTAAACTGCAGGATCGAATTTCTTTTGAAGGATACCGCAGCGGACACATGATGTATCTTCGGAAAGAAGATTTAAGTACTTCCAATCAAGATATTCGGGAGTTTATTCGTGAGTCGATTCCCGAGAAGGGGGCTCCAGCCAAGTATTGATCAGGCTATATAATTCTTGATTAATTCCTTAAACGAAGCTTAGCAACAGTTTCAATATGGTAGGTCTGTGGAAACATGTCGACTGGTTGTACTTCTTGTATTTGGTAAACTTCATTGAGTTCTTTTAAGTCTCGAGCCATGGTTGAGCTATTGCAGCTCACATACACGAGCTTGGGGACTTTTAATTCTTTGAGTCGTTCAACGACATCGGGATGCATGCCGGCACGGGGAGGATCGGTAATGAGACAATTGGGTTCACCAAACTCATCCGTAACTTCTTCGGTAAATACATCTTTCATATCTCCTTCAATAAAAGAGACATTTGTAACCTCATTATTTTCTGCATTTTTCCTGGCATTACTGATTGTTACTTCTTCTAACTCAATGCCGATAATGTGCTTGCAGTATTCACTTAGAAAAAGGCTAAGCGTACCTACACCACAGTAAAGGTCATAAAGAATGTCATTTTTACTAACATCAGCAAAGGATTTTGCAACTTCGTATAGTCGTTCTGCCTGGGCCGTATTTGTTTGGAAAAAAGCATTGGCATCAATGGTAAATTGATAAGGACCGATGTGATCAGTGATGAAGCCGGGCCCATGAAGAACTTTTTCGTATCGTCCTTCTGCGGTGGGAGAACGGGTATCATTCACATTGTTTACAATGGTCGTAATTTCTGGAAATTCATCCAACAGTGCATGAGTTAGGGCTTCCATCACATCCTGATCATCCTTATAGGTGACGATATTGACCATTAAGTCTTCGGTATGATGAGCCTTCCGTATTACTAGGTTCCGCATAAATCCTTCATGATCAATGCGATTGTATGGTTCAATATCGTACTCAATACACCATGAGCGTACAAAGTCAAGGATTTTGAAAGATATCGGATCTTGCAGATGACATTCATTGAGATTTAGGATCTTGTCAAACCGTCCCGGAGCATGTAAGCCCGCCGCAAAGCAGCGGTCACTGACAAACTCATCGCGATTAATTTCTTCTCGGCTTAACCACCGTTTGTGACCCATCGAATATTCCATTTTGTTGCGATAATAGAACTCATTATCACAGCCAATGGTCGGGTTTACCTCAAGATCTGTCAACCCACCAATGCGGTGCATGTGATCTTCAACCTGGTCGCGTTTAAACTTAAGTTGCTTTTTATAGGAGACATGCTGCCAGTTGCATCCGCCACAGTTTAGGGCATGCTGACATTTGGGTTCAATGCGATTGGGACCGGGCTCAATAACCTCAAGTAGTTTGGCCTCGCGGTAACTCTTTTTCTTTTTGATAATACGCGCCTTTACTCGGTCACCGGGAGCTGTATTGGGTACAAATATTGCCAACCCATCAATTTTACCAATTCCTTTGCCTTTATAAGCCGCCGAGTCGATGGTAAGCTCTACATCATCACCTTTTTTTATAGCCATTTGCTGCTATTAGTGTAATTCAAAAATTGATTTTATTCTTGGTCAGGTTCCATATATGTCTTGAATTGCAGCGAAAAGGCCCGTTCAGCAGAACTTGCCTTTTTGAGCTCTTTAGTTGTAATCTCGAGCTGTTTCATTGCAATCATAGCTAGTGTTTCCATAAACTTAACGCCAATGGTGGGATGCCGTTTTTTGAGCGTTTCAAAATCCGGTTTAAAGAATCCAAGAAGGGTACAATCGGTCAGGCATTTAGCACTTGAAATTCGCCGCAGTTCGTAGCCAATAGAAAGGGCTCCAAAGCTTTCCGGAGATTCAATAACATAGCTGTGTGTTTCTTCGTCTTGCGTACCGGGTTCGGGTTCTACAATAAGCTCTACCTTACCTTCCTCAACAAAGTACATGCCGGTACCGGGGTCGCCTTGGTAATAAATATATTCGTTCTCTTTGTATTGTCTGCGGTGACAATACTGCAAAAACTCTGATCGCTCAAGCATCGTCAAGTTTTTAAGAAAACGAGACTGGAAGATAAGATCGCTCTTATTTTTCAAATTGTTGAATTGCTTGGATCCAAACATGCCTTATGAATTTATTTATGGTTTGGCCGATCCATAATCTACTAAGCTATACGGACGGTAACAATTGATATTGTTAAAAAGAATGACCGATACCAAAGGTAAAATAGGGGGTTTTATCTTCAAACCATCCCTGTTGCAGGTCGTGGATTCGAAATGCAAAATCAAATCGAATGACTACGTATTCCCAGTCCAATCGTAAGCCAAGACCGGAACCTACCGCAATTTGTTTATAGAAATTATCAAAACGAAACTTTCCCAATTCCAGTAGTTGTTCCTTGGTGTTATCAGAGATTTGCTGCTGTTCATCCTGAGAAGGGTCGCTGGAAAATAGTTTTGTTTTTGGACCATACCACACATTACCGGCATCGGTAAACCAGGCAGCAATCCAATCAGCAGATAAAAAGTTTCCGATAACTTGTTGTCTTATCTCCATTTGTGAAAGTAATTTTATTTGCCCGCCGTTTATGGTTACATCATCTAAGGGGATACTACCGGGACCCAAGCTGTAAATATCCCATCCTCGTATGTCGTTAGCGCCCCCCGCATAAAAACGTTGATTCAAGGGGATGGTATTACTTTGTCCATAGGGCAGGGCTAATCCCAAAAACCCCCGATATCCCAGTACTGCATTATTCGATAATGGAATATATCGTCGGTAATCAGCTGTTCCTTTTACAAACCGACTGTATGCCAGACTGTTTTGGCTGCCGGGGAAAATAGCCGGTAAATTTCCCTCAAGGGTATCTGGGGTAACTATGAATTGATCTGTCAGATAGGGAATGTTACCCCCGGAAGCGATAGAATATTCACTAAAATAGCCGCGGTCCCTTTTAATCAAATCAGTTCTTTGGCTACGAAATGTATATCTGAGAATCGATGAAACCTGGGGTCGAAAATCTTCCTCAATTTGTCGGAGCTGAAACGAGTCTTCTCCAAAACGATTGCGAAGTGCTTCACTAAATTCAGGTGACGGATCGGTGTCAAGCAGATCGAGCTCGATAAGATCTAAAAAACTGGAATAACGCTGGTTGTGCTGCACCTCGTATCGAAGATTAAATCTGATATCCGAGTTAATATCGAAAAGCAGCTGATTCGATCGGGTAAAAGAAAGTGAATATCTGGTACGTCCGTTTGAGAAGAATATGTTATCATCAAGTGAGGAAAAAGGGAAAATTAAACGAGGCAGGGAATATTCTACCCGGGTTTCAAAGCTTTGAAAAAATCGTCCATCAAATGATTGTGAGCTGGAATCAGCTTCTGAGGCGATGTCACGAACTGTTTGAGAGCTTACATATTCAAAACTTCCGTTCACACCAATTTGAAAGTTCTCCGCTTTCCCAAAAAGATTATTGTTGGTGTATGTAACGCCGGCTCCCGATCCAAATCCATATCGCCTCATCCCAAACAGATTTAAGTTTACTGAATGTTTGGGTAGAGTTTGCAATGAAAACATGACGGGGATTTCATCCTTGGAGTAGTCGGGCAGCGACCCGTCTTCACTTAACCCAAACTGACGAATGTTGAGCATTCCAAGGTTCTGAAACTCATTGACCGTACGTATATAAAGCGAATGGTCAAAAATATCGCCGGGCTTAAACAATACCTGGTTGGTTAATAGCTTAAATCTGGTTTGGGCAGATTCTCCCTTTTCCAAAAAAATGGATCTATTGTTGATGGTAAAAGGAGATTGTCGAAGAGTATCCCGCTGATTGTAACGAAGGGTATCGCCCGGACCGCTAAGGCTAATATAAAGGTCTCCAAACCGGTATTGTTTTCCTGGGTTAATGGTGAAAAGGGCATCAAGCTGGTTAGGGCTGGTTGTATCTCTTTTGACCAGTAAGTTTACCGAATCGCGTTGTACGGCAGCATAACCGTTGTTTTTCAGGAAACTAATAAGTCGGTTACGCTCTGTATTGAGCTCATTCTCGGAATATTGCTTATTAACAGCAAATGTTGAGTCGTTTAACTGTTGCTCGGTCAAAGAACTTTCCCGCAAAAAACGGTTTATCTTTCGGGGTTCCTTAAATTCAGGAAGGCCGGTATATCCTAATGTTTTAATAGTAAAAGCGGGTCCTTCATCAATAAGGAAAGAAACTTCAACCCTGTTTTTCTTAAATTCAACGATATTGGTATCTACCGTAGCCTCTAAAAAACCGACCGTTTTATAATATTGCTTGATGCGCTCAATATCATTGGCTACTGTTGCACGATTTAGATACGAAGGAGGTTCTCCCCAACTATTTGTAAGTTGCCAAATGAAATACCAAGGAGTAAAACGTGGTATCCCCAGGAACTCTCGGTTTGTCTGGGTTCGGATTAACGTTTCAAGCGTATTGTCTTTTACATTGTCATTACCGGCAAAACGGACAATACGAACAACATTATCGGTAGTGTCGCTTTCAGTAGCTAGGTTCTGAGATACACCTCTGTCAAAAGGGATCAGCAAAAAAACGCTGAGCAGTACTGAGCCTATAAGAGCGCGCGAGAAAAAAGCTTTCAAGAGATTTGGGCTTATATCATTCAAAAAAAACGGTTGCATGAAAAATCATGCAACCGCAAAAATAAGTTCTTTTCAGATCAACTTCTTTTTAAACATCGTCGTAATTAAAGCCTTCATCGTCTTCGTTGTGGAAGAAATCCTCCTTACCGATATAGTCTGGCCAGATATCTTCTATACCTTCATATACAACATCTTCACCTTGTTCAATTTCTTCTAGTTCATATAAATTATCGAGTACCTGCTGAGGACTCCCATTACGTTCAGCCCACTCAATGAGCTCATCTCGGGTTGCGGGAAAAGGCGCCTCATCTAAAACGGCTGCTAATTCAACAGTCCAAATCATAAAATGTGTTACAGTTTTGATATGTTAAAGTTCTACTAAAATCTTATCTACCTATAAAAAGGTTAGACACATTAAATTCAAGTCAATTTTTAAGGAAAATGCAATTATTTTTTCCTTTTTATGACTCAAAGGTCTAATAAATTATTCTTATCTTCCCTTGTCATAATTGTAAACTAAAATCAAAGCAAATTATTATGGGAAGTTTCGGCGGAATGGAGATTTTGATTATCGGCCTGGCTATACTTCTTTTCTTTGGTGCCAAACGAATTCCTGAATTGGCACGTGGTCTTGGACAGGGCATGAAGGAATTCAAAAAAGCCTCTAATGAAATAAAAAGAGAGCTGGAAGAAGGCCAAAAAGAAGGTATGGATTCCAATTCCAACTCTGAAGAAAAGACACAAAAAGAGCAGCAAAATTAACTAAATCCATTTCTAATCCATTGAGTTTTACAAATTTCAGCCAGATCCAACAGGAAATTAAGTCTGGTAATGTTTCACTTTCAGGTATTGTACAGTCTTACATTGATAATATTGAACAGCATAATGATGAAATTAATGCAGTAGTCAGCATCGACAAAGAGAAAGCCCTTAATAGAGCTGGTGAGATACAACAACGTATTGAGGATGGGACAGCCGGTAAATTGGCTGGCATGGTAATCGGAGTTAAAGACCTTATCTGTGAGAAGGACAAACAAGTTACTTGTGCCTCCAATATTCTTTCTGATTTCGAAAGTGTTTATGATGCTACGGTTGTAGAACGGTTGCGCAATGAAGATGCTATTTTATTGGGACGCCTGAATATGGATGAGTTTGCAATGGGATCATCTACGGAAAATTCTATCTACGGTCCTGCAAAAAATCCTATTGATATTACCAAAGTCCCGGGTGGTTCTTCAGGAGGTAGTGCTGCGGCTGTTGCCGCCGAATTTTGTACAGCTTCTCTTGGTTCTGATACCGGTGGATCTATTCGACAGCCGGCTTCCTATTGCGGCGTGGTAGGGTTAAAGCCTACTTATGGAAGGGTTTCTCGTCATGGATTGGTAGCTTTTGCCTCTTCCTTTGATTGTATCGGGCCGCTTACCAATTCTGTGGATGATGCCGCCCGGATCCTTGAGGTTATCGCGGGTCCCGATCCCAATGACAACACCTCTTCTAGTCGAACGGTGCCTGACTATACGAAATTCACAGAAAATTTAGACTCTAATGTTAAAATTGGGGTTCCGGAAGAGTATTTTGGTGAAGGATTGGATGAAGAGATACGCGATGGCATCAATAGCAGACTCAGTGACCTCGAAGAATCCGGTGCTGAGCTGGTTCCTATTCATCTGCCGCACATGAAATACAGCATCGCTACCTATTATATTCTAGCTACGGCCGAAGCATCAAGCAATTTGGCGCGTTATGATGGCATTCGGTATGGCCACCGTGCCGATATTGATGATGTGGAGAAAGATCTTAAAGAAGAGCAAGAGGCTTTAGAAGAACAGATTAAGCAGGCTAAGGGAGAAAAAAAGCAACAGTTGGTTGATCAACTGAATGATATGGATTCTTCGCTGATCAGGCTTTATAAGAAAAGCCGCACTGAGGGTTTTGGTCCCGAGGTTAAGCGCAGAATTATGCTCGGCACGTATGTGCTTAGCGCTGGCTACTATGATGAATATTATGCTAAAGCCCAGAAAGTACGTCGTTTGATCAAACAGGATTTTACCGAAGCCTTTGAGGAAGTGGATGTTATCGTATCACCAACGGCACCAACTACAGCATTCGATTTGGGTGCAAATCAGGATAACCCGGTACAAATGTATTTGAATGATATTTATACCACCTCGGCCAATCTGGCCGGCATTTGTGGCATTAACGTTCCTGCAGGGATTCATTCCAATGGTTTGCCGTACGGTATGCAATTGATGGCTAATGCATTCGAAGAGGGTAAATTGTTTAATGCGGCCAAATTAATTGAACAGCTAAATTAAGTTTTTTGAATATATTCTTATGCAAAATCGGATTGAGGGCAAATGGACGTTTATCACAGGAGCTACGGCGGGAATAGGTAAAGCCATTTCGAAAATATTTGCTGAGTCGGGCAGTCACCTTGTGTTAAACGGACGTCGAGAAAACCGTCTTGAAGAGTTAAAGCAACAGTTAGAGAAGCATTTTAATGTTGATGTTGTTTTGGCTCCGTTTGATGTAAGAGATCGTGAGGCAGCACAACAGTTTTTAAATAGCTTTTCAGAACCCATTGATATCCTAGTTAATAATGCCGGGCTTGCCAAAGGAGTGGATGCTGTTTTTGACGCTGATCACGAAGACTGGGACACCATGATTGATACCAATATCAAAGGGGTTCTAAATATGACCCGCCTGATTTCACCACAAATGAAAGAGCGGAACCGGGGTCATATTATCAATATTGGATCTATTGCCGGTCACGAAAGCTATTCGGGCGGATCGGTATATTGTGCTACCAAACATGCGGTGAAAGGATTTACAGAAGCTACAAAGAAAGACCTGCATGGCACCAATGTGCGGGTAAGTATGGTTTCTCCGGGCTTGGTAGAAACAGAATTTAGCGAAGTTCGGTTCAAGGGAGATAAAGAGCAGGCTGATGAAGTCTATGAAGGTATAAAACCTTTGGTAGCCAAAGATATCGCCGAAATTGTCCATTTCATGGCTAATCGACCGCCTCATGTAAATATCATGGACACGATCGTTTTGCCCGTCGCTCAGTCGTCATCAACGATGGTGCATAGAGATAATGACTGATTTTCGGATTTTTTTACTTCTTCTTGGAGCTGCTTTAATTTTCTTCTCGTGCAGTGAAGGAGAAAAGAAGCGTTTGAACTTTGAAGAGCAGGGACGCGAAGTTCCCACATTTAATGCTGACAGCGCCTATCATTTTATAGAACGCCAAGTAGCTTTTGGTCCTCGGAATCCCAACTCAAAGGGACATCAGCAAGCCAAGGAATATTTTCTTAATTCACTTCAACAATACGCCGGCCGGCGATATGTGTACGCTCAGAACTTTACTGCTAGGGGATACGGTGGCGATACGCTGGCGCTTTCTAATATTATTGCTTCATTTAATCCACAGAGCAGTGACCGTATTATGCTTTGCGCCCACTGGGATACGCGTCCCCGTGCCGACAAAGATTCTGGCAATCAAAATGAACCCATTCTGGGGGCCGATGACGGAGCTAGCGGGGTAGGAATATTATTAGAATTTGCAAGACTTTTTCAAGAGCATCCCCCACCCATTGGGGTAGATATTGTACTGTTTGACGGTGAGGATTATGGGAAAGAAGGGGATTTGTCTAAATACTTTTTGGGTTCACGGCATTGGGCTAACAATCCACCTGTTAATGGATATTCTCCCCGCTTTAGTATCTTATTGGATATGGTAGGGGGACAAAATGCCCAATTCCCAAAGGAGGGTTATTCCATGCAGTTCGCACCGGCATTGGTTAATGAGATATGGTCTATTGCTGAGGAAGAAGGTTATGAAGAGCTTTTCATACAAAAGGTGGGTAATAAAATTTCTGATGATCATGTTGTAATCAATCGTATACTCGGTATCCCAACCATTGATATCATTCGTCATAACCCAAGTTCCGATAATTCTCAATTTGCTCCTTATTGGCATACACATGGTGATGACTTATCCATTATCAGCAAAAAAACACTGGATGGAGTAGGTGATACACTGCTGGAATTAATATATAATCGATTGAATGTTTCAGAGTAAAGTTTCTTCCTGAAATCACAAAAATGAAGTATTTAAAACTGGTTATACATATTGCTGATAAGTATCAAGAGCCTTTTATAGCTGAACTTTTTGATATAGGTTTTGATGGATTTGAGCAGCGTGATGATCAGGTTATTACCTATATTCTCAAAAAAGATTTTGGTATTAGCGACCGAGAGCGTATTGATACACTGCTTGCTGCGTATCCCGGTGATGGATTTATCGAATCTGAAGAAGTGGTAGCTGATCAAAATTGGAATCAGCAGTGGGAAGAGACCATTAAGGCGCAAACAGTCGGTCGTTTTTTTATTAAACCAACTTGGTCGGAAGAAACAACACCAAAAGATAAAATCCTGCTTGAGATCGATCCGAAAATGTCCTTCGGTACGGGCTACCATGAAACCACACGACTGATATTAAAATTGCTGCCCAATGTAATTACAGATAACGATTTTGTTATTGATGCGGGTACAGGGACAGGAATTTTATCGATTGCGGCTATAAAACTCGGAGCACGTAAGGCTTTTGCTTTTGATATTGATGAATGGAGCATATCAAACACCAGGGAGAATATTTTACTTAATGGGGTAGATCAGCATGTTGAAGTAAAAAAAGGATCTTCGGAAGTCCTGTCAGAGCCAAGCAAGGCAGATGTTGTTTTGGCAAATATTGAACGAAACACGATTCTTGAGATTTTTTCCGATTTGGACGCTATTCTTAAAAAGGGAGGGGGTTTGGTACTTTCTGGGCTGCTTGAAAAAGATAAATCATCCATTCTGCCTGTCTTGGAAGATACATATCAGGTTCTGGCTATCCCACAAGAAAATGAATGGATTGCTATTCAGGCAGAAAAGACGATCGTATGAAAGCATCAATCGATATCGGCACAAATACTGTTCTGCTGTTGGTTGCAGAAGTTCAGGGAAACGATCTTACAGTTTTTGATGAGCAGCAGCAAGTTCCGCGTTTGGGGACCGGTGTTGATGAGAAGAAGGAGCTTTCCGTGGCAGCTATGCAACGAGTTATAGAATCACTGAAGGAATTTCAGGAGATGGTCAACGCAAACTATCTTGAAGTGGATGAAATTTTTGTGACTGCAACTAGTGCTGTCCGTGATGCCGGTAACAGAACTGACTTTATTGAGTTGGTAAAGCAGGAAACAGGATTGGAAATTCAAGTATTAAGTGGGGAAGAGGAGGCGGAATACACGTTTTTGGGAGCCCAAAGCATGCTTGGTACTATTAATGGCCCCAAATTGATCATTGACATAGGTGGGGGTAGTACTGAGGTTGCTTATGGAGAACAACGACTGCAAAATCGTTATTCATACGACATGGGTTGTGTCCGTTTTACAGAACGATTTTTGAAAAATAATCCGCCAACAGATTCTCAAATCCAGGAATGTCGGGATGAGATTAAAAACGTGCTGGCTGAGTACGAGTTCACTACTGCCAATCAGGCAACCCTGGTTGGCGTAGCAGGAACAGTTACCTCATTGGCCTTTATTGATTTAGAACTAAGTTCGTACGATACCGAGATGTTATCAGGACACCCTATTAGCAAAACAAGCCTTGAAAAGTACATTCGAAGATTTTGTGAATATACATCGACCAAACTAGAACAAAAGTATCCGTCGGTAATGAAGGGGAGAGCTGATATTTTCTTAGCGGGACTTCTGATACTGAATGAATTTATGGAAGGGTACCATGTTGAAAAACTCGTAACATCAACGGGTGGTATTCGACATGGTTCTATCTTAGTGAATAGGAAATAAATAAAAATGGCGTTTCTTTTGGAGAAACGCCATTGATTAACAAAATACACGAACCTGTATTACAGACCGAATCGCAACCCTGCCGAAAGATCTACTTGATCCCAGTCACTGATTGCATATTTTAGCTCGGCATAGAGGCTCGCAAAGCCTAAACCGAACTCTGCTCCGCCGCCAAGGTTTAGTCCGGCTTCAGAATCTGATACCGTAATCCCACCTCCGGAAACTTCCTGACTTATATAGTTTAAACCCGCCAAGGCATACACTTTTGCGTTGACCTGTGAAAATAAGGCGTAATGTACGTTTGCATTGAGTTCCCAAAGGGTATTATCAACTCCACTTGGCGAATCGGGGAAAAAGTATTTAAAATCGGCAGCGCCTCTAAAGTCGCTGGTTAATCCCGCTACAGCGCCGACTTCAACACCAATACTTTCAACTTCAGTTCCATAAACAAGTCCCCCACCTAATTTGAAATCTTGAGCTTGTAGAGTAGAACTGTAAATAAAAAATAATCCAAAAGTTAGAATTGATAGTTTTATTATTCTCTTCATAGCATGTTTATTTGGTTATGGTTGGTATCCCTCTATTTATTTCGACCACAAGGAATTTCCTCAATCTTTAATCCAAGATAATATCAAAATTAAATCTCACATAAAAGAGTATTAACTAAAACGGTTCATTAAGTAATGATCGGCAATTTTGTTGTAAACTATATTATTAATCGTCTTAGATTAGTGATAATGGAAAAATGATTTGAGTGGGAATAAAGCGACACTTTTGCTAAGTTTGAGCCCAAATTAAACAAAGTAATTGTTTTCCTGTCATAAGTGGGAATGTCTGACTCAAACGCTTCGAACTCACAAACATCTGACTCGCCTCGAGAAAATGCATCCGAAAGCAGCCTTGAGGATGATGTACTTGTTAAAAAAGCTAAAGGAGGGGATGAAAAAGCCTATAAAAAGCTTGTTGACAAGTACGAGCGTGCTCTCTACTTCCATATCTTGAAAATGGTGAAAGATCGTGAACAGGTCGAAGATCTGGTACAAGAAGCTTTTGTCAAGGCATTTGATAACTTAAATACCTACAGTACCAATTACGCTTTTTCAACGTGGTTATACCGTATTGCTACTAACAATACTATCGATTACCTGCGTAAGAAGAAGCTAAAAACACTCTCCATTGATAAGCCGATGAAAACCAAGGATGGTGAGATGGAGATGCAGCTGCCTGACGAGTCGGCCAGTACCGACCGGGATATTATCAAAAAGCAGCGCAAACAAATTGTACAAAACGCTATAGATGATCTTCCTGAGAAATATCGAAAAGTGATTGAGTTACGGCATATGGAGGAGAAAAGCTATAAAGAAATTTCAGATCTCCTTGATAAACCATTAGGCACGGTGAAGGCGCATATATTCAGAGCTCGCGAACTGCTTTACAAAGCTCTTAAAGATAAGCGACATCGCTTCTAACATTCTTCTTTATCTTGATGCAGGCTTTGCGATGCTGCGGCTACATTATCTTTATACTTCTCAAATTTTGCACGTCTGATGGCACTACCCTCGAAAAGAGCATCATATTGGGGAATGTCGAGCTCTTCCCAGTAATTGATGTCATGATCTAAAATTTTTTCCCGGGGAAACAAATCCTCCATTTCACCATAGGTGGCATTACGGTTCCAGGGACAAACATCCTGGCAAATATCACATCCGAACATCCATCCTGCGAGATCATCACGATGCTCTTCGGGAATTTCTTCTTTTAGTTCGATAGTCAGATAGGAGATACACTTGGTAGCATCTACCCTGTAAGGTTCATAGATGGCGTTGGTGGGGCAAGCATCAATACAGCGGGTACAACTGCCACAGTGGTCTGTTACAGGAGTGTCATAGTTAAATTTGGCATCGACGATCATCTCACCGATAAAAAAGAAAGAACCTATATTTTTATTTAGAATATTTGAGTTTTTGCCCATCCACCCGAGTCCAGATTTTACCGCCCAGGCTTTATCTAGTACAGGAGCGGAATCAACAAAAACACGTCCTTCCAATCCGCCCAATAGTTCTTTCGTTTGCGCAAAAAGCTTCTTCAGCTTCTTTTTGTATACTTTGTGGTAGTCGCGTCCCTGTGCATATTTGGCAATTTTGGGCTTATCCTTCTGTTGTATTTGGCGTTCATGATCGGGGTGAAAATAGCTGCCAATTACTGATACAACGGACTTAGATCCGGGAACGAGTTTTGTAGGATCCACTCTTTTTTCAAAGTGATTTTCCATCCAGCCCATTGTTCCGTGTCGCTCTTGGTTCAGCCATTCTCTTAGGCGGCGTTCTTCTTTTTCAAGCCGACCGGCTTTGGAAAATCCACAAGCATTAAACCCTAGTCGAAGGGCATATTCTCGTACTTTTTGGGTCCGCTCTCGGAGATTCATTTCACCAAAAATTTGACACCGTTGTTTTGATGAAAGGTAACGTATTTAAAAAGAAATGTTTAACAGTTTTACCGAAGGAGAATAGGAATTGCGGATTTCCAAATTGCTGCTATTCATCTGGCTTGTTTTGGTAAGTTCTATCGAAGGAACTGCTAATTGTGAATGACCTCCTGAAAAATTTAATACAGCTGATTGGGAAGATTTTTTTTTGATACTCATGCTGTTGGCAATGATTCCTCCGACAATTACAGCAGAAAAGGCAAGACCTACACTCAATGTTTTTGGAGTGTCGCTGTTGAATGAATTCTCTGACAATAGGGTTCCTCCGATTCCAACCCCGGCACCCACTAAATTGCCTAACATGATATACCCGAAAGAAGCATCATAGGAACTAGAGTTCGCAACCAAATATATTCCGAGTCCACCACCTGCTAAATATCCTATTGAAGTTCCTAGTAACACAGGACCAATAGCATCTAAATCATTGTTAAAGCCGTTTGCCGCAAATCCACCAACACCTCCTAAAAGTCCACCGGCAGCACCTAGTACAACACCTGAACCGAATTGTAACCACAATCTAGAAATGGAGGGATTGTATGCAGCAGTATTGCTTTTTAAAGATATAGCTTCGGGTTGTATGGATGAAGTTGCATAGGTACTGCTTTGAGCTGATACAGGATAAGCAGAAAGAAATATTATGGTGCTCATGAGAATGGAAGCCTTAAAAGATTTCATAAAAGAGCAGAATTTATGAACAGTTCAATGGCATTTTACAATCGATGGTAATCGAAAAATTCAGGCCTTCCCAAATATGAGATATAAGCCGCAAAATATATTTATGAGCCGTTTTTATAGCTTATCAGGAGATATGTCATTGATTTTCCCGTTTTCCAATTTTAAAGTGCGATAGGGATATTGTTTTACAGTATCGTAATCATGGGTTACCATAAGTACGGCCATACCCCTGTTATTAATCTGTTTGAGGAGTTCCATAATTTCAGCCGACGCACCGGGATCTAAATTACCGGTAGGTTCGTCAGCCAGCATAATACGCGGCTCATTGGCCAAAGCCCGGGCAATAACAACACGCTGTTTTTCACCACCCGATAGATCATTGGGCATGTTTTTTCGCTTGTGGCTTAATCCAACCATTCCCAGTACTTCGAGCACTCGCTGTTTGATGTAACTTTTCTTTTCACCGGTTACTTGCAGTGAAAAAGCCACATTGTCATAAACCGATCGATCAGGTAGAAGTTGAAAATCCTGGAATACGATACCAAGCCTGCGCCGCAGATAGGGCACCTTTTTATCGGGGAGGGAGGTAACATCCATATCGGCCACGCGAACATCACCGGAATCAGGTAATAAATCCCGATAAATAAGCCGAAGAAATGAACTTTTACCGGCGCCGGTTTGACCGATTAGATAGGTAAAATCACCGTTTTCGAGTGAAAAGTTAACATTGTCGAGCACCGACTGGTGGTCATATGATACTGTTACGTTTGAAAATTCTATTACTGATTGCTGGGACATTGTAATACCATTGTGATTCGTAAACTATGGTCATCGGCTTCCTCAAAGTCGAAACCGCTGTATTTTGCTCGTATGTTATACGCTGTTTGATCGATAATATCAAGCATTTGTTGGAGGGTATAGATCCTTTGCTGATGAACTTCACTGAATTCCTGTTCAACGGTTTCCTGATCGTCGCCCAGTTTTTCTATTCGAAAGGTGTTTTCGTGCAGTTGATTCTCGGGATCATAACTGCTTTTCCGAAAATAGCGATAGTTGTCATCGGTATATCCCTCTTCGTTATTTAGATATTCGATCGCTTGGATAGAATTTTTAGGCGTGGTAAAATCAAAAATGAGTAATCCCCCGGGGTTAAGGACTGATATCGTCTCATTGAGAAAAGTAAGGACCTCGTCAGCATTTTGAATATAGTTGATGCTGTCAAAGACACTAAAAGCAGCGTCAAAAGTTCGATCGAGCTGCAGATCCAAAAAATCCATAACTTTAAAATCGACATTACACCGCATGGTTTTATTTTTCTCACGGGCTTTTTGGATCATCTGCGATGACTTGTCGGTTCCTACTACGTTATAGCACTCCAGCTCATCCAAGAATAGAGAAACAGAGCCTGTACCACAAGCCAACTCCAGAATATCTACGGGATTAGGATGATGCTGCAGCATGATGGCATCGATAAAATCCGCCCACAACTCGTAATCTACATCCTCCATAACTGCGTCATAAATATCGGCCAGCTTGGAGTATTGTGGCTGTTGCTTGGTATTATCGGTGCTCATCCTCGTTTCACCCGTTCATTTCGATGTTCAATAAGTTTTGAAGCAAGGTTGAGAGCTTCGATGAATGATGAAGGATTTGCCTTGTTTTGTCCGGCAATGTCGTAGGCTGTACCGTGGTCGGGCGATGTACGAATAATCGGTAGCCCTGCAGTAAAATTTACGCCTCCGCCAAAAGAGAGGGTCTTAAATGGGATTAACCCCTGATCGTGATACATCGCCACTATACCGTCGTATTGTTGATATTTTCTATTACCAAAAAATCCATCGGCGGGATATGGACCAAAAACCGAGAGTCCTTCGGACTGTAGCTCCGTTATAACAGGAGTAATGATATCCATTTCTTCGGTACCGATGATGCCACCGTCACCGGCATGAGGATTGAGACCAAGTACAGCGATACTAGGCGACGAAATATTGAAATCATTTCGCAACGTTTTATGCATTATCCGAATATATTTTTTCACCAAATCTGCAGAGAGGGTGGATGCAACATCCGAAAGGGGGATATGCCCGGTTACAAGCCCCACCCGCAAGTTATCGTGCACCAACATCATCATAAAATCAGTAGTATCCGTCTTTTCGGCTAAGAATTCGGTATGTCCCGGTATATGATATCCCGCTAAGTTTACGGCTTCTTTTGATATTGGAGCGGTAACCAGGGCATGAGCTTGTTTTGATGTGCATAATGCAATTCCCTGTTCAACCGCCAGCATTGCGTGCTTCCCGGATTGTTTGGAAAAGTCCCCGGGTTTAACTGTGATTTCCTCATCTGTGTATGTTTGCAGTAAGTTTATCTTCTTATCGACCACCTCGTCGATGGATTGGGCATGATGATAATCCAGCGATACAGAAAGGGTATTGAGCCAAAAATCCATCGCTTTTTTTGAGGCCAGAATAATGGGCGTAGTATCTGCCAATGAGAGTTTACGCAACGATTTGATTACAACTTCTGGCCCTATTCCATTTATATCTCCAATGCTTATGGCAATGCGTTTCTGCATACTTTAGGTTTACGCAATTATCTTGATTGATTGGAAACAAGTTTGAAATCTCCAAAACCGGTTGTTGCCTTAAAAACAAACTGCCGATTGGGATAGGTCCATATTTCTGTTGTCGCACCTTCTTTGGGAAACTTGCGATTGATATCTTGTGGTGGACCAAATTTAATGTACACTTCCCCTCGATCGCTATTGTAGCCAACCGTATTTTCGGTGGTGAAATTCTTATAGGTGTAGTCAATGCGCTGATAATATTCCGACATCAGTTCATTAATCTGGGTATTTGGTGTAGGGTCGCGTTCTTTCCAGAATGACCGGAACTTTTTCTCTCGTTCAGCTGGAGTTCCACTGTCGATTTTTCGAATAGTTTCCTTATTAGCGATAAATCGAAGCATGTCAATGGCAATATCCAAATTTAATAAACTGGTGGGCATATCGTTCCATTGAGAGCGAAAGGTATCTCGGGCTATAATATCTCCGGCAGTATTTTTTATCGAAAACTGATATAATGAATTTTCGAATTCACTATTGGGTACCTTAAAAATGGCATAAGTATAGCCATTATCTGCTTCATTGAGCTTTAGATAAGGCTTTCCTTCGGCATGAAGCAACTGGGGATGGACATCTGTTTTGATATGCTTATCTGTCAGTTTCTCTGAAAACACATTGCTTTGTTTGGTCGTATCATCTCGCAAAGCACTTAGTTTGATAATATCCAGGGTGTAAGTTTCATCCGCCTTATACTGTGGTAGATACGCAATAGCATAAAAATCTTGAGCATAATCAACAGTATTCCCTGTCGTGTTTAGGATAAAACGGGACGATTCAGACTTGTCAGTAGATGTAGGACTAACAAGAATGCTACCAGTTTTTTTATCTCTGTAAGACGTAATGTTAACCCTTTGTGTCCGTGAAATTCGGCTATCGGTCTGGTCGCCTCGTTTCATTTGCAACACGTAATTATATGTACCGGGGTTAAGACTTACTTTTATATAACCATTTAAAAACTGGTCGTCAGACTGACTACTTTCATAGTCTTTTGCATAAACAGTATCAGCCCAAAAAGCACGTCCGGCTGGCTCTAATCCCTCAACAGAAATATTTCCCTTTTTCTTTTCGTCGTTATTGGATTCTGCTTTAAAAACTTCCAGCATCAGATCCATGGAGCTGAAATATTTGTTATCTGATGAGCGGTCCCTGTTTTTCTTAAAAGGAAGTGAGCTGTAAGGCACATGAAAAATAACGACAAATTGTACAGCTCCATTCTCATCATTTCCTGGCAGAGTGAGATAGTCAAATGATGCCTGCTGCTGTTGACGCATAGCCAGATCTTGATAGCTGACATTACGCTGTCCGTAAAGCTCCGCAACAGATATGAGTGAGAACATAATAACGAACAGGGTCGCCAAGTACTTTTTGGAGTTTTTCACAAGCTGATAACTTTTTTGGTGGATTATAATCTAAAAGGAAACTAAAGAACTTTTGGTGAAATAGATAGAATCAATACTTTCGAGATTGCTAAATTTCGTTATTTTTGAAATGCTTCAATGATTCCAACTATTATCTAAAATAATAAATTGCATCTATGAGTTCCCAAGATTCCAATGGTTCATCTCCCCAGGATTTAAAGTCATTTATTCAAGAGATAAATAAAACTGAGGAGGAGATTAAAAAGGGCGGGGGAGAAAAACGAATTAAAAAACAGCATAATAAAGGAAAACTTACTGCCCGCGAACGCATCAATATGTTAATCGATGATGAAACCCAACTCTATGAGCTTGGATTATGGGCCGGATATGAGATGTATGAAGATGAAGGGGGATGTCCTTCCGGGGGCGTAGTAACCGGAATTGGAACTGTTTCGGGGCGTGATTGCGTGATTGTTGCGAATGATGCTACAGTGAAAGCGGGAGCTTGGTTTCCCATCACCGCAAAAAAGAATTTGCGAGCGCAGGAAATTGCGCTGGAGAATAAGCTTCCTATTCTTTATTTGGTGGATTCAGCCGGTGTTTATCTGCCCATGCAGGATGAGATTTTTCCCGATAAGGAGCACTTCGGGCGAATATTCCGAAACAATGCTCGACTAAGTGCAGAAGGGATCCCACAGATTGCGGCTATCATGGGCAGTTGCGTAGCCGGTGGGGCATACCTTCCTATCATGAGTGATGAGGCGCTCATTGTGGATGGAACCGGCAGCGTCTTTTTAGCGGGTAGTTACCTGGTAAAAGCGGCCATCGGCGAAGAGGTGGATAATGAGACCCTGGGCGGTGCGACTACGCATACCGAAATTAGTGGGGTTACAGATTATAAGATGGAGGATGATGAGGAATGTCTTGCGACGGTACGCGACCTCGTTGATAAGCTGGGTCCGTTTGATAAAGCCGGATTTAACCGAAAGGATTCGGTAGAACCGGCTCGTGATGCAACCGAAATCTTTAATGTTTTTCCGGATGATCGTACCAAGCCGTATGATATGAATAAAGTTCTGGAATGTATTGTCGATGAAGATTCATTTACGGAATTCAAAAAGGGATATGGTCAAACGTTAATTACGGGCTTTGCCCGTGTGGACGGTTGGAGCGTGGGGATTGTAGCAAATCAACGAAAGGTGACACGTACTAAGAAAGGTGAAATGCAGGTAGGCGGTGTTATATATTCTGATTCCGCCGATAAAGCAGCCCGGTTTATCATGAACTGTAATCAAAAGAAAATTCCCATTGTATTTTTGCAGGATGTCTCCGGGTTTATGATTGGTAAGCGCGCAGAGCACGGAGGTATTATAAAGGATGGGGCCAAAATGGTGAATGCGGTATCCAATAGTACCGTACCTAAAATCACAATCGTGGTTGGTAACAGCTATGGTGCGGGTAACTATGCCATGTGCGGACGTGCCTATGATCCCCGTTTTATGTATGCTTGGCCCTCAGCACAAATTGCGGTTATGGGAGGGACGCAAGCCGCTAAAGTGCTGACCCAAATTCGTGTTTCTACCTTGGAGAAGAAGGGTAAAGAAATTACAGAAGAGGAGGAGCAAGAGATCATGAAGGAGATCAGCGAACGTTATGAGCACCAGACTGATGTTCGTTATGCTGCCGCCCGTCTTTGGGTTGATGGTATTATCAATCCGATGAATACCCGTGATCGTATTTCTCATGCTATAAAATGCGCAAACCACAATCCCGATATCGAAGAATTTAAAACCGGTGTTATGCAGGTGTAGGGAAAAATTTTAATCTAATTCCTACATGATTGTCATTCCGAATTAAGTAAACCGAAGTCAAATAAGCTATCAATTTTTTTTTGCAACTTAACTTTGCTCTACACTTGGACTCTCCCCACCGCTTGCAAGTTTGAGACCATATTTAGTAATGTTATACCAAAATTTATGAAATTGAATTGACATGCTGATTTTAAATGACAGAAAATTCATCAAGTCACCATTTGATGATGAGGCTGAACTTGAGCAGGTTGTTATAGAAAATTACGAACATATTTTTGGCCCCTCATCTATTTATTTGCCGAAAAAGAAGATTAAGACCGGGGACGGTGCAGGAACTATTCCCGATGGATTTGCCATAGATTTAGCATCCAAGAAATGGTATTTGGTTGAAGCTGAATTACTACATCATACTGTTTGGAATCATATTGCACCGCAAGTTTCCAAACAAGTTATTGCCTCTCTTCAACCTTATTCAAAAAAGATCATCCAAGATTTAGCAGTAGAAACTTATTCAAGTGATGAAACAGCTAAAGAAAAATTTCAAGAATTGGGTATTAAAGAGTTAAATGTTCGAAAGGTTATTCAGGACATCATAGAAAAAGAACCAGTTATTGGAGTTCCAATTGACAATATTTCGTCAGATTTAAAAGAGTGGGCAAGAACTTTAAAGTATAATGTAAAACTCTGGGTTATCTCTAAGTTTGTGGAGTTTAAAAACTCATCAAACGTTGTATATGAATTTCCAGAAGAGTTTAAGCCTGAAATCGATACCGAAAAAGAAGATAGAGTTGATGAATCAGATCAAGGCATTACAAGGTATGATGTATCAATTTCAGATTTAATTGAAGAGGATTTTATTTCGGCTAATCAACAATTAATTATGGATTATAATCCTAGAAATGGTGAACAAAAACGATACTCTGCATTAGTACACGACGATGGCTCGCTCGAAGTATTGGGACAAAAATTTAGCAGTCCAAGCTATGCTGCATTAGCAGGCATTCAAGATGCTGGCAGTGATCGACAAACTGTCAATGGTTGGACCAGTTGGAAAACAGAGAATGGAAAACTAATTGCCGATTTACGAGAGGACTATCTGAAACAAACAGAGTAATTAATTTGACAATCCGTGTAATAGGTGGGAAGTATCTTAGCTATCAGTAGAGATCTATTCAGTTTGCTTAATAGATTTAAACGAAAGGGAACCTTTTTCAGATCTTCTAAACCTTATTTTAAAAGAATACACATTCCGCTGCTTTGTTGCAGAATAGATAACCCTACCGCCCGTAAGCAATAACCTTAAGCGGATCGGTTTTGGATGCTATGCGAGCCGGCAGCCAGGAGGCAAGAGCACAGAGAAAAAGCGTAACGCCGGTAACCAGTACAAAGTCGAGCATGTGCGGCTCAACGGGAGCATAGGCCATATAGTAATTCTGTTCAGAAAGCGGAATAATATGATAGGTCGACTGGAGCCAGGCAAAGGACAGGGAAAGGAAAATTCCAATGAATAATCCAACTACAGCTACGAATAATCCCTCCAACAAAAAGATACCTCGAATACTTTTATCACTGGCGCCTATGGTTTTTAGAATACCGATATCACGGGTTCTTTCAAGCACCATCATTAATACGGTACCAATCAGATTAAAGGCCGCTACAATAATCATTACAGCTATGACAAAGGGGATCGTCTGTTCTTGCAGGTCAACCCATGCAAAGATATTGCTATACCGCTCATAAATCGTTTCTGAGAAATAAGGATAACTGAGTTGACCATCCAGTTTTTTACCGAGAGATTCTATTTGAGACTTGTTTTTGAGACGAATTTCTATGGCTGAGGCTTCTTCAGGTGATTTGAGGAAAAACTTCTGAACATATGGTCTGGCTGACAACGCCAGGACATCATCAAATTGGCCTATACCCGTCTGATAGATTCCAGAAAGATGAAACTGTTCAATTTCGGGCGAACTCAACGGGGATGGCAGGCCATCAACCGTGTAAGCGGTGAGGGTGGAATTTATATCCACGTTAAGTGTTTGCGCTAACTTCGAACCAATAACGATTCCCGGACGACCGGCACTGTCGGTACTTAAATCGTAGGTTCCCTTCGTTATGTAATCTCTGATGTCTGTTACGTCTCCTTCTTTATCCACACCTTTAAGCAGTGTTCCGGTAACGTCATCAGAACCTTGAATCATGGTTTGACCATTTACAACAGCCTGTGCTTCGCTGATCTCAGGATAGGCATCTAGCTCTTTTAAAAGGGTGTCAGCCCGTTCTATCGGTCTACCTCCAAACGAGGTTACGGTTACGTGAGGGGCGAAACCAAGGACTTTATTGTCGATAACGGATTTAAACCCGTGAACAACCGATAATGCTATAAGTAGTCCGGCCGAACCTACGGCAACACCAGTAATAGCCATCACCTTAATAAAGGATAGAAAACGGGAGCCTTTCCGTTTACCCTTGAAATATCGTTTGGCTAAATACCACTCGAAGTTCATTTGTGTTGTTGGTTAAAGATTATTAGTTCATCGGTTGCTGACTTTGGATGCTCCATTAGTATATCAACAATCGATAACCAATAATTGTAAAACTATTTTTCCGGTTTCATTTGTGGGAAGAACAAGACATCACGGATGGAATCTGAATCCGTCATAATCATAGCCAAGCGATCAATACCAATACCAAGTCCAGCGGTAGGAGGCATGCCGTATTCTAAGGCCTGAAGGAAATCCTCGTCGATCGCCATGGCTTCTTCATCACCTTCGGACCGCAGTCGCGCCTGCTCTTCAAAACGTTCGCGCTGATCCACCGGATCGTTGAGTTCAGAAAATGCATTAGCAATTTCTTTACCGTTGCAGATGCATTCAAATCGTTCCACGAGTCCTTCTTTTTCGCGGTGCTTTTTAGCAAGCGGACTCATTTCTATGGGATAATCCGTTATAAATGTGGGCTGTATAAGCTTTGGCTCAACGTATTCTCCAAAGATTTCATCAATAATTTTACCCTTTCCAAAACTGTCTTCAAGTTCAACATCCAAGTCCTTGGCAATTACTTTTAATTCCTCTAAATCTTTGCCATAAAGATCTTTACCGGTTTCATCTTCAATAGCTTCAAACATTGGGATACGAGGCCAGGGAGCCGAGAAGTCGATCTCGTTATCGCCAACCGTAACAGTAGTTGAGCCATGGAGGGCTTTTGCTACTGATTCAATCATATTCTCCACAAACTCCATCATCCAGTTATAATCCTTGTAGGCTACATAAAGTTCAACCTGGGTAAATTCGGGATTATGGAAGCGTGAAAGCCCCTCGTTACGAAAGTCTTTCGAAAATTCATAGACACCATCATACCCGCCAACAATTAGTCGCTTTAGATACAACTCGTTGGCAATACGTAAATACAGCTTCATGTCTAAGGCGTTATGGTGCGTCACAAAAGGTTCTGCCGAGGCACCGCCGTAAATAGGTTGCAGGATGGGCGTTTCAACCTCCATATATCCCTTGTCGTTCATGTAGTCGCGCATGGCTTGGACCATATCAGTTCGCTGTTGAAATACATCGCGAACTTCTGGGTTAACAATCAGGTCCAGATAACGTTGACGATAGCGCTGCTCTTTATCCGTAAAAGCATCATAAACCTTTGTTTCACCGTCTTCTTCAACTTCTTTAGGGAGAGGAATGGGGCGGAGGGTTTTGCTGAGCAGTGTAAATTCTTTGGCATAGACGGTGGTTTCACCGGTACCGGTTTTAAATACATGTCCTTTAATACCAACGATATCCCCAATGTCAGTAAGTCGTTTGAAGACTTCATTATACTCTTCTTTGCCAACATCGTTCTTGCGGATATACACCTGGATTTGTCCTTCGGAGTCCTGCAGATTGAAGAACGTAGATCCGCCCATAATGCGTCGCGTCATAACACGACCGGCAATAGCAACTTTCTCGACGTCTTCTTCATCCTGATCGTCCTGTTTAATGAACTCTGGTCGATCTAAGATCTGTTTACTCTTGTGGGTAACCTCAAAATCATAGGGATAGGGATCGTATCCCATTTCCCGGAGTTCCTGTAATTTTTGCAGACGTATTTCGTGTTGTTCGCTTACTGAGGACTCAGTATTGCTCATGAGAAAGTCGAATTGATTTCGTTTTTACAATGGTTTATTAAGTCGCTAAAAATAAAGAATTCATGACAAAAGTGTGATTTTTTTCTTAGCCATAATTTGATGTTCTTAGATTCATAAAATGGATAGAAAAATTGTATTTAAAAGCAGCATGGTTAATGTTGTAAAGAAGAGTAAAGTTAACAGTAGCAATATCAAAGAGACCATGATCATCGAAATCTGCCTGTTATATTATTTCTATGATTTTGGATCTATTCTTCTAATCTGATTTTGATAACGTATGAACTTGGAATTAGTATTTTGAATGCATACAATTCTTATACTAATAAAAGACGGTTAATAAACATTTGAGAAAGAAATTGAAGTCCTGAGAGGAGTAGTTTCGTACTGATTTGCATTTTTTATATAAGGCACTTAACCTTATTTAAAATTCAATTGATGTTTCAAATGCTATTATTTGCAAGTTTTTTACTTCAGTAATATGGTAGAATTTGGGGTATTTTCAGTACGTTCTTTTTAAAGTATAGTTTAGATTACAATTCAATAATCTGGATTAAAAAACCTTTAAATAGTAGCATTTTGTTCATGAAATAATAAAGTTATTGCTGGTCAAACTAAGGAAAGCAATCGATCACAAAGAGATCGAATTAGAGAGTAAAAATTTTAAATATGGAAGAAGTTATGAATAAGCGTTTGTTTCATTCGCTGACTCAACAGCTCAAATATGAGGTTTTTTTCGTAACCGACGTTGGTGAGCCTTACTACGATGCTCCAAATGAATTAGAAATCGTAGAGTTTAGCTATAAGGGTCAACAATGCGAATTGATTCTTAATGGGTCTATTAAGCTTAAAACTCAGCAAAACGATAAAGATATTGGTTCATATCAAGAATTATTGCAGGGGCTAATGCAATCTTCACGATAAGGGCCTTTTAGCATAGGCAACTGGTACAGGTTTAACGGAATTTATACCTCGGTTACTTCTTTTAATTTCCCTTTCTTAAGCTTTACAGATTAATCACATCCTGAGAAAATAATATCGATTCAAACTAATGTTAAGTTAACTGGATCAGTTTATAGATTTTTAGAATGGCTTAAGACTGATTAAAAGGCTGCAGTTAATTATTTATCCCTTTTATATATACTTGTATAACAATCCGCGCATCTATCTCTTAGAACCAACGTATCTTTTTGATTGCGCTCAATCCACTGATCGGGTAGATGTGGCCCCCTTGCAGTATTATATTGTATCATGATACTACCGCTTTGCCTGGAGAGGGAATATTGTCCGGAAGCGACCATTGTATCAGCCCGGAAAAATGAAAATTTGTTGTCATTACTGAAAAGTAGTTGCTGTTGCGAATACCCGGTTGAATCTGGTGTTACCGTGTGACCGGCAAAACCGCCTGTTGATTTAACCCACTCCCATTTTCCTGTAATATCCGATTCTCCTGAATTGCCCCCAAATATTGAGCAGGAGGTTAGACTCAATAGAAATGTTAGGAGCAAGATGGCATATAACTTCATAAAAACTTCTCTTTTATTTTCAGTAGACTAACATATTCGGATAACATCCCAAAAATAGCAAATTCACCTAATAAATATTTTCAAGGCCACTGAGACTGTTTAAGTCAGAAGGTTTTGAATGGTTGTTAGGTGAGTGATACCAGAATGAATTTTGCACTTATTATTTCATCAAAATTAATAGTTTCAGAAGAGCATAAAATTAAAGATGTTCTTTTGTTTTAGTTGAATAAGCAAAGGCTATGAGTAATCGGATATTAGAAATAAAAGATTGGTTGCCGTTTGAGGCGGATTTTTCTATGTCGGAGATTATTCCGGTTTCTTCTGAAGCCATAAGTCAACTCAGTACAGAGGAAAAACGTGAACTTGAGCTTTGCAAAAATCAAAAGCGTCAGCGTGAGTTTGTGACCTCTCGGATCACTTTAAAAAAGATGGCTGGACAAGTAGGGCATGGAAAGGATTTTGAAATTCTGAAGGATAAACTGGGACAGCCTTATGGAAAAGCAGGGTCTGAAAAGTTCTTTGCCAGCATTGCACATTCAGATGACTTCGTATTTTGTGGATTATCTTTGGAGTATCCTATCGGGGTTGATCTTGAACCTGTAGATCGAACTGTGCCTGTAAGGCTCGAACAGCGGATTACCCATCTCAAAGAAACCGATAGTATTACTGAAATACCCCTCATTCGCCTTTGGACTATCAAAGAAGCCTATATAAAACTCCGTGGACAAGGGTTGCGCATGAATATGAATGAGGTGCACATAGAACGGGAATCCGACCGGATATTTACTGAAATAAATAATGATAAAAGAGCTAAAATTTGTAGTTTTGAATTCAAAAATAATTGGTTAGCCGTCGCATTTTATCATTAATTAAAATTATCAGAATAACTTTTTTATGAATATCACTTCGTATTCCCGCAAACAAATCCAGGAAGGACTTGATAAAGCGCGGGAGCGCAATGAAGGAGTCAATGACCATATCCGCTTACTTTTTGCACCTGAAAAGATTAACGATGATAATTTTGAGCGGGCATGCGACATTTACAGCCGGTTGGATATGTCGAATTATGATACCGTGGTTATCGTAGAATCCTACGATAAAAAATTAGACAAAAAGTTGCCGATGGCGTCTAATTCTTTCTTTGAAACGCCGCTCGGTAAAGTGCCGGTCAATGACTATATGCGTAATGAGTTCTGTGATGAAGATGACGATTTCTTTATTCACGATGAAGCTTTTACCAAGAATATCAGCCTATTTCACCAGCTGATGTTCTTGCAGACGCTTTCAGATGATTTTAAAGCCCTGAGCGTACAAATTGCAGATCCCGATCCTTCCATTGTAAAAGAAGTCGGATATGTGCTCGAAGAGGTACTTGCATCACGAAGTGCATTGCTGATATTTAGTTGTGAGCTTGACAACGATCGAAAAAAAGAATTTAAAAAGGTTGTTGAAATGGTAGAGTCCGAAAATGAGTCAGGCCTTATGAATTATTTAAATAGTGGAGAATCACATATTAAAGGTACTACATCATTTATTGCAGGGATTATTGTTGCTAATAAATGGAAACTCGACCTTCACTTTTTGCGAGGTCAATACGAAGATTATACCGGCAGTCTTTTAACCGGATATGCCGATCACCAAAAAGTAGTCTTTTCATAGACCATTATGCCAACACCTGAGATCACAATTATTGGTGCAGGTGGATTGGGTAAATCTTTGGCAAGAGCACTATCAGCAGCTGAAATTCCCCTTAAAAGTATTTTTAACCGTACAGCCGACAAGGCTGAAAAACTTGCAGTTGAACTTGACGTAAACATATCGGGATCCTTCCCATCGGACAGCGACGAGTTAGGTAATCTCACATTTATTACGGTTTCTGATTCAGCTATTAATGAAATTGTTGAACTGCTGACTGCTCTTTCGGACGATTTTGAGAGTAAAACAATTGTGCATTGTTCGGGGAATGAGTCGGCAAGTTTACTTAAGCCGATAAAATCAAAGGGAGGGATTATTGCCTCTTTCCATCCATTACAGACATTCACCGACAATTTGGGGTCATCTGCTGACTTTGAGGATATCTATTTTAGTCTACAGGGGGATGAATATGCTTTTCCCTTGCTTAATCAGATTGCCCAAAAGCTAGGGGCACATACGTTAGAAGTTACCGAAACACAAAAATCCCATTTACATGCTGCAGCTGTAATGGCCTCTAATTACTTAAACACGCTTTTAAATGCAGCAGTAGAAATAGCATCAGGCAGCGATCTTGCTCCGGAGGAAGCAAAAAAAGCGCTGTTGCCGCTGGTAAAGACGACACTTCAAAATATTGAGAGCCAATCTTTTGAGGAAGCTCTCAGCGGTCCTATTAAACGTGGAGACTTGCAGACAGTAGAGCAGCATCTAAGTTTAATGAAAGACAAGCCGGAATTATTAACATTATACTGTACGTTAGGACAAATGACGGCTGTTAATGCAAGAAAATATCAGCATATTGACCAAGAAGCTGTTAAAAAAATTCTGAATATGTTGAAGAGTAGTCATGAATGATTATTACCAGCGCGTTTATAGGGTTGTCGAACAAATACCCTCTGGCAGGGTGACCACGTATGGTGCTATTGCTCGTTACCTGGGAATTGCATCAGGTGCTCGGATGGTGGGATATGCTCTCAATAAAGCAGTGGAAACGAAGATACCGGCGCATCGTGTTGTCAATAGAAATGGGGAACTAACCGGACGCTATCATTTTCCGGATGATACTATGCGGGAGCGTTTAAAACAGGAGAGCGTTAATTTTATTGACGATTATCAAGTAGATATCGAACGCCATTTGTGGGATCCTACTGAAGAAATAGAATGAGTAAAAAATATGTTAAATTTTAAGCACCAAGCACTTTTTCTCTGTTTTGTTATACTGATGATCTTAGCTTTAGCAAGTGAGTCTTTGGCACAGAACACATCAGATGTAGAGCTGTTAAAAGATGCCTCCGGGCAGGATTTGCAAAAAGTTATCAGGTCATATCAAGGTCAAAAGGCAGTGTTAGTAAATGTTTGGGCCACGTGGTGTGCACCCTGTATCGAAGAATTCCCTTATATAGTAGATTTACAACAAAAATATCAAGATCAACTACAGGTTGTTTTTGTATCGGCTGATTTCCCCAGCCAGCGCGACAAGGCTCTGGACTTTTTGCAAGATCAAAATGTAGATTGGACCACCTATTTTAAGACGGGAAAAGATCAGCCTTTTATCGAAGCATTATCAGATGACTGGAGTGGGGCACTGCCTTTTACAAAAATTTTGGACGCAGAAGGAAAGCTTGTTAGCAGTTGGGAACAAGGCGCAGAATACGAAAAGTTTGAACGCTACATAAAAAAAGCAATAAATAACTGACCATCATGAAATTACAAAATTTATCTTATGTATTATTTATCCTACTGGCGGTTGTATTGCTGGCATTTTTACCGGTCGAGAATCAACTTGCCGATAGGTTGGAGATTGGAGCCAAAGCACCACTTGCAGATGTGGAGGTCACGGATGTTTCGGGAGAAGTGCTAACGCTTGAAGAAGTGGCAGGCGAAAATGGATTGCTTGTGAACTTTTCATGCAATACCTGTCCATGGGTCGAAGCCTGGGAAGATCGCTATAATCCCATCTCCAAAATGGCCAAAGAAAATGGGATAGGGGTTATCATGTTGAATCCCAATGCGGCTATTCGAGACAATGGGGAATCGATGGAAGATATGAAGGCACGGGCTAAATCCAGCGGTTACGATTTTTATTATGCGTTAGATGAAGGAGCGAAGATGGCGGATGCTTTTGGCGCAACCCGCACACCTGATATATTTCTATTTAACAGTGATATGGAGCTGATGTATACCGGTGCTATTGATGACAACGCCAAATCTGCTCAAGAAGTTGAACAACCTTATCTTAAGGATGCCATCCAAAACCTGGTGGCAGGCAAGGAAATCAATCCCAAGACAACCAAGGCACTGGGATGTACGATTAAGTGGCCTAAGTAATTCCTAATTGTCTCAATATTTCCTTATTTTTGAAGGCTTGTCAACGACGACAAGCCTTTTCTTTTGGAACGAATTAATATAGAGTGAATGCCCACTTGGACCTTACATACTGAATTTAAGTTTGATGCCGCTCATCTTATTGAGGGCTACGACGGTAAATGCGGTCGTATGCATGGACACAGCTATAAAGTGCATATCTCCGCAAAATCACATAAACTGAATCCTTCGAAGTATCTGGATACGGATGACATGGTTTGTGATTTCAAAGAGTTAAAATGGGCCTCCAAAGGGGCTGAAAAAGGAGGATTAGATCACTCGGTATTGAATGAGGAAATGCCGGTGAATCCCACTGCAGAACGTATTGCGGAATTTATATACAAGGAAACCCAGCAACGTATTCCAGAAGATATTGAACTAAATGTTACTGTTTGGGAAACTGAAAATAGTTGGGTTGAATACACAGAGGAAAATGTTTAACGAATTTGATCAGGAAAAATTGGAAGGGCTCATTGATCAGGATGAGATGCTATCGGTAAGATATCCTTTGGTGGAGGATTTCTATACCATACAGGGCGAAGGAGCTCACAGCGGACGTCCGGCTTATTTTATCCGTACAGCAGGATGTGATGTGAATTGTTGGTGGTGTGATGTTAAGGAAAGCTGGGATGAAGACCAGCATCCGCCAAAGACGGTGAAAGAAATTGTGCAGGGAGCTAAAGATAGCGGCGCTGAATTTGCTGTTATCACCGGCGGTGAACCTTTATTACATGATCTTGATCCGCTTACTTTCCAATTAAAGCAAGCCGGCATCCAAGTACATATTGAAACCAGTGGCTCCTCACCGATATCAGGTTATTTAGACTGGATTACGCTTTCTCCCAAGCGCTTTAAAGAACCTCTGGATGATATCTTTCCCTATGTAGATGAACTAAAAGTAGTTGTGCTGACCAATAAAGATCTGGAATGGGCCGAAAAAAATGCGGCAAGATGTCCTGACAGTACTCAGCTGCTTCTACAGCCCGAGTGGGAAAAGGAGGGAGCGGTAGAGTTGATTGTTGATTACGTAAAAGAAAATCCCCGGTGGGGCATAAGCCTGCAAACTCACAAATTTATGGGGGTTCGCTAATAAATTTAAGTCTTGGCGCATGAAAATGAGGCGGTCTGAACTTGTTTTAGGATTCACACTTTAATAATAAAAATACATTCTTGACTTCAGATCAAAATCATTCCGTAGTTATAACCGGTGCCAGTCGCGGTATAGGCCGGCGGATTGCACAAGCTTTTGCCCGAGAAACGGACTACGCACTTCTGCTTATTTCACGAACCAAATCCGATTTAAAAGATACCAAAACTATTTGCCGTAATATTGGGGAGAATCTTGTCGAGATTGCTGCTTTGGATGCTGCAGATCAAAGGTCTGTACAAAAGTTACAGTTACCGAATAATTTTCCATTGCCGAAGATTATCATAAATAATGCCGGTTCATTTTTGCTAAAATCATTGCAAAAAACGATGCACGAAGAGTTTGTTCAGCAAATACAGGCAAACCTGTATTCAGCTGTGAATATTACACAGCGTTTTCTGAACGACCTTAAAAGTAAACCTCATGGATTAGTAATCAACATCTGCTCAGTGGGTGCCGTAGAGGGACTCGAAGACAGCGGGGCTTACTCTGCTTCAAAACATGCTTTATTGGGTTATACACGTTCTCTTCGAAAAGAACTGATGGAAACTAAAGTCGGAGTGACGGCCATTAATTTAGGGCAAACGCAATCTACATCTTGGGAAGGCTCACTTATTGATCGTGATCTCTTAATCGATCCCGATGATGTAGCAAAAATTATTCTCAATTTAATTCAGCTGTCACCGCGTACAGTTGTTGAGGAGATTCTCGTCAAGCCTCAGCATGGACGTGTGCCTCCAATGTGATAGAACCGGAAACTATTCCGATCCTGCTTGCTAAGCCTAAAATTCAGGAACTTTAGATGTCTTAAGGTTGTGGTCGTTGAGCTACTCCACTTTTATAAGCCGCATTTTTAACCTCTGTAGATACTTTCCGAACGACCTCTTTATTGAAAACGCTGGGCACGATATATTCTTCGCTGAGTCCTTCATGATCAATACATTCTGCAATGGCATGAGCCGCAGCCAGCTTCATCTCTTCGTTAATATCAGTAGCTCGTGCATCTAGAGCGCCGCGGAAAAGTCCCGGGAATGCCAGCACATTGTTGATCTGGTTTGGATAATCACTTCGTCCGGTGGCAATAATTCGGGCAATCCCCTGTATTTCTTCAGGCATAATCTCGGGAACCGGGTTCGCAAGCGCAAAAACGATAGGATCATCGGCCATTTGTTCAACTGCTTCGACGGGAACAGTACCCGGCCCACTTACTCCAATGAGCAAGTCAGCATCCTCGGTAGCATCCAGCAGGGAGCCCGACAGGTTATCAGGGTTGGTATTTTTGGCAACCCATTGTTTACTGGAATTAAGCTCATCGATTTTATCTCGGTTGATAATTCCGCTTCTGTCGCAGCACAAAATTTCTTTCGCACCGGCTTCTAACAGTATCTTCGTGATAGCTACACCTGCTGCACCGACACCAACAATCACTGTGCGTAGGTCAGAGAGGTCTTTGCCAACAACCTTTAAAGCATTTATAGTCGCAGCCAACGCTACAACAGCCGTACCGTGCTGATCATCATGAAAAACGGGGATATCCAGTTCTTTTTTAAGCTTTGCTTCGATTTCAAAGCAGCGTGGTGCTCCGATGTCTTCCAGGTTTATTCCGCCAAAACCAGGGGACATCCATTTCACAGCATTGACAATCTCATCAACTTCTTGGGTTTGCAGGCAGATAGGATAAGCATCAACATCCGCAAATTCTTTAAACAACATGGCCTTGCCTTCCATAACCGGCATGGCAGCTTCAGGGCCAATGTCACCAAGTCCTAACACCGCTGATCCATCACTGACCACCGCTACGGAATTTTCTTTTATCGTGAGTGAATGGACTTTTTCTTTTTCTTTGGCAATAGCTTCGCAGACACGTCCTACTCCAGGGGTATAGGCCATAGAGAGGGAGTCACGGGTATCGACTGGTACTTTGTTTTCAATTCGTATTTTGCCTCCGAGGTGGAGCAGAAATACACGGTCAGATACATTCCTAACCTTGACGCCGTCGATAGCTTTAACAGCTTCAACAATGGCTTTGGAGTGTTCCTCATCACGGGCGCTCACAGTCAAATCCCTAACTTTATATTCTCCTTTAACTTCGACTACATCAACCGCCCCGGGATCTGCCTTATGATCTGCGATTTTACTTAAAATCTTAGCCAGCATACCTGGTTTATTTTTAATATATAAACGCATGGTAAAACTATAACTGACACTGGGTTGTACTTCACTCATTGGGTATTTCTTTTCTGTTTTAAATAAATTCTAAACTCTAAATTTTAAACAGCAAAGTTACAATCCTTATAACTGTGCAACAAATTCTATTCTATGGATTTTACTTATTGCATGAATGATTATTGAAGAATCTTTAATACAACTGGCAATAGATTGTTCTCGGTAATAAAATGGACAACTGCAGATAGAAACCAAACTGTGCTAGTCGGGCATTTTTTGCTTTACATCTTTTTTCTTTTCGAAACTTTCAAATAACAATCATAATCATATATTCAGATTGATTTAAATTTTTATTAAAACATCTTTTATGAAGAAAACAGCTCATATTACTGCTTTTTGTTTTGCTTTCTTGCTGATGTTCGCATTGCAGGGATGGTCCCAGTCGTCGCCGGCTGAGGCTTTTGAAAATGTGACAATCCACACAGCTGATGGAAACATAATCAAAAGTGGAACTATCGTTTGGAGAAATGGGATAATTACGAACGTTGGCAAAAATATTGATATCCCCTTTGATGCCTATGTTTGGGATGGTGGGGATAGTCTGCATGTATATCCCGGATTTATCGATGGACATGCGCTCTGGGGGAGTCCGGATGTAGATGAAGATGTGGAAACACCCGATGAACCCGGCAATCCAGGTTATGGACGTGCTGGAATTCAGCCTGAACGGGCAATCTCACAGCTCTTACAAGCAGGTGACAAGTCTTTTGCCGAAGCGCCTAAAAAGGGGTTTACAACCGCCGCTTTGGGGCTTAAAGGACAGATGCTTCCTGGTCAGGTCGACCTCTTTTTTATCAATGGCAAAGAAACTGAGAACCTACTTTTAAAACAGGGAGTAGGAATGACGGCCCAGTTTGAAGAGGCACAGGGGCAAGCCTATCCCTCTACAACCATGGGGATCATGAGTCAGTTTCGACAACTTTTTAATGATGCTAAAGCCCTGCAACAACAGGAGCGTTATTTCGCTTCGGTTTCATCGAATTATCCTGCTCCAAAACAGAACAAAGTACTTGAAGCGCTGTACCCGGTAATAGGCAAGCAGCAACCATTCTATTTTGTAGTAGATACCAAAGAAAATATTGAACGCGTATTTACCCTGCAGGATGAACTCGGTTTTGAAGTAATAATCATATCCGGAAAGGAGGCATACAAGAAGGCAAATGAGTTGAAAAAGCGCGATATCCCGGTATTGGCAAGTATTGATCTTCCTGAAGAACCTGAGTGGCGAACACAAGAAGAGGATGAAGCTATGCCTGAAATTACCGAGGAGATGCGCATCTTCAGAGATAGGCAGGAAGCAGCCTATAAAGCAGATATCCAAAATATTGCAAAACTGATCGATAGTGGTGTAAAGGTTGGATTTGCTTCTAATGGATTGGAGCTTTCCGAGATCAACAAGAATCTCATGACCTTGAAAGAGGAGAGCGATCTTGAAGATGAAGACATATTGCGCATGTTGACGCAATCGACAGTCGACATTCTGGGATACAGCAACCAGCTTGGTAATATTGACGAAGGTCGTATCGCCAGCTTTACCGTATTTAACAAGCCGTTTATGGAAGAAAAAGCTCAAGCACTTTACTCCATTACGGATGGAAAGCTTACTGAATTTGAACAAGAATCTTCCGAAGAATAAGGATTATGAAGAAGTTACTGTTAACAATATTAGTTTTTTATTTTAGTCTAGCGGCTTATGCCCAGGATAAGGGATCTGTTCTTATCAAAAATGGAACCCTTATTACGATTACTAATGGGAATATGACGAATACCGATCTCTTAATCGAGGAAGGTGTTATCACTGAAATTGGAGAAGATATCTCTGCCCCCGATGGCGTAGAAATCGTCGATGCCTCCGACAAATATGTGATGCCGGGTATTATTGATGCCCACTCACATATTGCGGGCGTGGATATCAACGAATGGACTAATCCCGTTACGGCAGAGGTTAGCATGCAAGAGTCCATTGATCCCAATGATATTAATATTTATTGGGCGCTGGCCGGCGGTGTTACCTCTATCCATTTGATGCATGGCTCGGCCAATGTGATTGGCGGACAAAATGAAACGCTTAAGCTTCGTTATGGTACTGGCATGGACGAGATGCGTTTTGAAGATGCCTCTCGAACGATCAAATTTGCTCTTGGAGAAAATCCAACGCGTGTCCATGGACAGGGGTTTGACGTACAACCACGGACTCGTATGGGGGTTGAACAGGTGATTCGAGATCACTTTGATGCTGCGATCGATTACAAGCGAAATCGGCAGGAATTTTTAGATGCCAAACGGGCCTTTGAAAATGGAAGCCGCACAACCCCGCCCGTCCCGGTTGCCAAGAATGAGCGTCTCGAAGTGTTGGTTGGTATTTTAGAAGGCGAAGTACTAGTACATACGCACTCATACAGGGCTGATGAAATTACTATGTTGATGCGCGTTTTTAATGATTATGGGATCGAAGACTATACATTTCAGCACGCCAATGAGGCCTTCAAGGTAGCGCCCGAACTCAAGAAGAACGGTGCCTATACTTCGGTTTTTGCTGATTGGTGGGCTTATAAGTTTGAAGTATACTATTCGACCGCTTACAACGCTTCCATACTTAATGCGAATGGGGTCAAAAACAGCATCAACTCCGACAGCGGTGAACTGATCCGTCACCTTAATCACGAGGCTGCCAAAGCTGTTCATTATGGTAATACATCCAAGCAAGATGCTCTTAAGATGATTACCATCAATCCCGCAACCCAGTTGGGAATAGACGAAAAGGTGGGGAGTTTAGAAGTTGGCAAACATGGAGATGTAGCCATCTGGGATGGTCATCCGTTGAGTATCTACAGTAAAACCTTGAAAACATATGTAGACGGTAAGAAATATTTTGACCGTGCTGAAGATGCCGATGATATGCGACTAAAGGTTGATGCCGAACAGGATTTTGATGAGGCATCCGGACGGTGGTACAATGAAAACGGTCGCCATTCAGAAACATGCCTGAGAGGAGCAGAAATTCGTTTCAGCAAACAAGGCATGAAACTTCAAGGCAATTAATTACAATGAGCAAAGATATAGAAATTATTATGACGTATTTGAAAAGCACAATATCAGCTTGTCTCTTGGTACTCTTTTTGGGGATGAACGCTGAAGCACAAATTACCGAAAAGGCTGAATTCGGGAAGTTTGCTATTACTAGTGCTACAATCCATACCGTCACTAATGGAATAATTGAAAATGGGACGGTATTGATTAAGAATGAGCAAATTTTCGAGGTAGGCAGGGATATCAATATACCATCAGAGTATGAGCAGATTGACGCTTCGGGTAAGCACGTGTATCCTGGTTTTTTTGATTCGGGCACGCAACTCGGACTTCAAGAGATCGGAGCGGTCGCGGTGACTAACGATCAGGCCGAACTGGGAGATTTTAATCCTCATGTGAGAGCTTTTACGGCTATTAACCCAAGCAGCGTAAATATCCCCGTGACGAGGGTTAACGGCGTAACACATGTTATTTCCATGCCCGTTTCCGGACGATTGGCAGGCAAGGCTACCCTTATTGATCTCTATGGGTATTCTCCTGACTCTATGGCGGTTAGTCCAAATGCAGGCTTGCACCTAAACTGGCCGACATCCAAAAAAGGGGGCTGGTGGGATGAGCGATCAGACGAGGAAGTCAAAAAAGAATATAAGGAAGATCTCAAAAAGCTTAATGATTTCATATCGCGAGCTCAATTTTATAATAAAATGATGACAGATTTTGAAAAAAATCCCAATAATAAGCAGCAGCCCGACATGGATAAAAAGATGCAGGCGATGCGAGAGGTGGTAAAAGGCGAAATACCGGTTATCATTTCAGTGGATGCCAAAAGTGATATTTTAAATGTCATTGAATGGACAAAAAAATATCCCGATATGCAGTTTGTGCTGGCAGGAGTAAGAGATGGCTGGCGCGTGGCTGATGAAATTGCCGAAGCCGGTCTTCCGTGTCTGGTATCAACGTTGTATACACCCGAACGCGATTATGACAATTATCAGCGTCCCTATCAGAATCCAGGCAAACTGAATGCAGCGGGCGTCAAGGTTGCTATTGCAACCGGCGAAGTTGAGAATGTGAGAAATGCACCTTATCACGCTGGATTTGCAGCCAGTTATGGCTTAGGCAAGCAGGAAGCACTGAAGGCGATCACTATTAACGCCGCAGAAATTTTTGGGGTTAGCGATAAACTTGGGAGCATTGAAGAGGGCAAGCAGGCGAATCTTTTTATCGCTGACGGCGATCCCTTTGAGCCGATGAATCATATTACGGATGTTTTCATTCGTGGGAATAAGATCCCAATGGTGAGCCGACATATACAGCTTTATGAACAGTATTTAAATAGGGGAGCAAAAGCCAATTAATATATCTTTCCTAAACAATTTTACAGGAGCGGCATGAATAGTGCCGCTCCTTTTTTATTTTATAATGATTTAAACTATCGAAAGCTGATAATTTAAAATTCAAGACTGGAATTACTTTTTGACGACTCATTATGTTTTCTGATCCTTACAAAGCGGCAGTTATACAGATGAACAGCCAAACGAATCTGCAGGCTAATTTAGATTCAGCCTACCACTACATTGAAGAGTCCGTAGAAAGAGGCGCTAAAGTGGTGGGATTGCCCGAGAATTTTGCCTTTTTGGGTGGGCTGTCGATGCGGATGAAAAAAGCGGATACCATTGCTGAGAAAGTGCCACAATTTCTTTCTGAGACAGCAAAGGAGTTTGATATTTACATTGTGGGCGGGAGCTATCCCGTTCCGGCCGGTAATGGAAAAGTCTACAATCATTCTCCGCTTTATGCGCCTGATGGTAAAGAGCTAAAGAGCTATAACAAAATTCATCTATTTGATGTGAATCTGGATGATGGGGAATCCTATCGGGAGTCTGATTATGTGAAGGTAGGCGACCCTGAGGCAGTTATCTATGAGAGTGATAAAATAGGGAACTGGGGGCTTTCGGTTTGCTATGATCTTCGCTTTCCTGAGCTTTATCGAAAACTGGTTGCTGGCGGGTCGGAAATATTGTCTATTCCTTCTGCATTTACTTATACAACCGGCCAAGATCATTGGCAACCGTTGTTAAGAGCCCGCGCCATTGAGAACACCTGCTACGTTTGTGCTCCGGCACAAACCGGTCTGCACGGTAAGAATCGGAAAACCTGGGGGCACGCTATGATTATTGATCCATGGGGTCGTGTAGTGGCAGATGCAGGTCAAGAGCCGGGAGTTGCGGTTGCAGAAATAGATCCCGGTATTATCCAAAAGGTTCGCGGCCAGATTCCGTCTCTCAAACATCGAAGGATGTAAATTAGTATCCAATTAATAACTGTTTGTGTATTGATACAATAGCTGATCTAACAGCAATAGCGTTGCAGATAAGCTGACCAATACTACTACACTTAGCAAAGGCTCCCAGATAACGAATCCACCGATAAAACCTAATATAGCGCCCAGGTATTGAATATATCGCAGCTGTTCATTAGTGGCCGATCGGATAATAGTTGAGATGTGCTGTTCATCATAACTTCGCAGGTTTTCCTCCACCAACGAATGTACGTTCAGCTGATTGATAAGCTTATAAAGCAGAGTAGTTACGATATTTTCGATGGCATTACTGTTTTCGTCAATTTTACGCGGAAGCTGATCCAACAAATCATCAAGTTTATCGAGTCCGTTTTCAACCGATGTAGGAATTTGCACCAACGCTTCTTCAATGATTGACTGCATTTCCCGTCCCTTTACGAAGGTATAGGTCTTAAAAGCGATTTTTTCGAATGATTTGTTATGCAAGGCTTCCTCAATCTGGGTAAGAATACGTTTGGCAAGTGCTACTCTAATCTCAGGATCAGCAATCATCTCATCAATATATTGTACAACCCACTGTTTGATATCTTTTCTGAATTCGGGATCATCAATAATATTCTTAATATATCGGGTCGAAAGTTCACGATAACGACCAATGATATTAGATTGCGTTATTTTCTTCTTTATGATCTCAGGATTGATCAAATCCTCAGAGACAGCCTGTGCCAGTCGGTAAGCTATTCGGTTTTTCTGTGCCGGAATAAGACCATGTCCAAAAATGGGACGTTTTTTGGCCGGCTTAAAAAGCATGGTAATGGCCAGCCAGTTGGTTAAAAATCCGATTAACCCACTAACGCTGAGTATTTTTAATAGCCCCTCGAATTGAAGTTCCCGCCCCCACAAAGAAGTTGATAATCCATCAAAATCCCAGAAAAAAGAGACCCCGAATAAGACTACTAACAGATAAGGAATAATAGAAAGGGCCGATATGAACGTACTGCTGTAGATCTGTTTCCGTACTGGCTGCTGTTGATGGCTTCTCTTTTTAGTAAGATCCTCAATTTGTGTATACCGATTAACGATCTTCCACAAATTTAGGGCATGTTCTTTTGTCTTTTTTTTGGCTGTATCCAGCGCGCCGTCAGATTTATTATCGGGAAGGTGCTCTATGCTCATACCGTTAGAAATAATTAGACTGTTGACGGAATGCTGTACGTAAATATGGGCAAGGAGTTTAGGATCTGCAAAACGGAAATTACTTTTCCCGTTTCTCAGCCATATCAAGATAGAATTCTTCTTTTTTGGTCATCTGCTCTTTTTGCTCGGTGGATTGATCTTCATAACCTGTTAAATGTAATAGACCATGAATATAAATCCGTCCAAACTCCCTATCTATAGATTCATCAAATTCTTGTGCCTGCTCAATGATTCGTGGGGCACAGCAGAACAGTGTGCCTTCAATATCTTGGTTATGATCTGATTCGTCATATCGAAAGCTAATGATATCAGTAACATAATTCCGGTCCAGATGCTCACTGTTGATCTGGACAATGGCATCTTCATCTACATAGACAACCTCAACAAATTTAAAGCTGCAGTCTTCCTTTTTCGAGATTTGTTTAGCTATCTCTTCACAAAAAGATTGGTCTAGGGGAATGGCGAGGCTTGTTTGGTTGAAGATTTGAATATCGGAAAGTTTATCGGCCATCGATATCAATCTTCATCAAAAGAGAAGTTGTCCAGGTTCACTGATTCGGTAAGTGATAGGGCGATAGCGCTCATCATCAGATCTTCAGGGAGCTTGGTGAAATCGCTGTTCAAAATAGTTTCGCTCACATTGGCATATAAGCTACAACCGGCTCCTGTTTCTACAATGAGCCCCGAGGTACGCTCATTTTGACGTCCAAAGAAGGTTACTTGCTGGAGCATGTCGCTGGCAATAAAGGCTGTACAGTTATGTAACTGTAAAAACGTATTCTGCGCATACACCGAAACCATGTTAGAGTTTTCGCCTTTCACCTCAAGCCCAAGATGTATTTCCAAAGCAAGTCGCCGTTTTTCCTCTTCATTAACTACTTCAAGGCGAAACACATCATTACCAAGGGGCTTGGCCTTAGTTTCAAGCACTTCAGCAATTGCATCAATATTCTCTTTTGTAAATTGATGAACCATGGGTTTGCAATCTTATGCAATCATTATTTTTGATTCAATGGAATATACCATTCGCAACTCTAAATTAGAAATTCCTGCTATGCCATATAAAATAAGTTATAGCTTTTTATAGCTGGAACCTATCAAATTCCTTCTTGTTTTCTTCCTTTGTAGCCGGAACCGAAATACGATTACCCGTAATTGTATTAACACGTTCGTGCAATCCTTTGGCTTTTTCATCATCACCATTCATGAAATAAATACGCTGTATAATAGTGAGATGACTAATGGACCTTGAGATTTCACGGGCAATTCGTTGACGTTCTGAGCTAATGCTTTGCATCTGCTGCTTTAAGCGTCGTTGAGCCTTCATATTGGCATTATTACGCGCCTGTTCGGCTTCTTGTTTGAGTTGCGCTATCTTGTTTTGCATTTCATCGTATTCGGTAATGCTGCTTTCAAGATTTCCAAATATTCCTTCTTCGAGTTTTTGTGCTAGTTCAACTGCATTTTGGGTATCACCAACATCTGCATAACTATAGGCATAGAGAATGGTAGAGTTGATATTATTATCATTAATGTTGAAGGGAAGTTTTTCTTCCCCCCATTTCAGCCAGTAGCTGGCACTGTCAGGCATACCCATATCGCTGTATTTATTAGCCAGCTCGGTAATACTGAAGCGATAATTACCTAGCATGCGACGGATATTTTCATCGAAGTAATTATTGGGTTTATTCCATTCCCTGAACCGGAAGTTTGAAAGCCGTTTGGCATGAATACTTGCATCCATCCAACCGTAACCCTGCGACTGTCGGCGTTGAGGCACAACACGGAACGCTTTCCCTTCGAAACGGAAATAGGGCTGCAAGTTCATTTGACTCTGATTTGAAACCGTATTTGCAATGTAAACCGGTCGCAACCAATTATTATTACGCAGAATATTCAGAATAACCTCATCCTGTACTTGAGTATAGTGTCGCTGATTTCCCTGGCGATCTTGCCCGGCTGAACGTCCCTCATAGTACCAGGCGACTTCGTTATCAAGAGAATCTATGGGAATTTGGAAATGTATCTTAGATAAGTCCAACCCAAGATTCTTACTAGTATCAACGCCTGTTGCTTGTTTGTAATTCTGCATGCTGCTGAACGCATTTTTAAGCATGTCTTTGTTGACAGGTATTCTTAGCGTATCGGGATTATGCATCGAGAGCCCGCTGGTCAACTGTTCAACTTTCTCGTCATCAAAAGAAATAGGGAGGGGAGCAGATTCGTGAGACCACTGATCTCTTAGCTGCTTGATATACCAATCCGTATTAAGCAAACTCAGGCAGACAATGCGCACGTCAGTTCGAATTCCTTCAACCTCCTGCAGGTACCAGAGCGGGAAGGTATCATTATCGCCGTTAGTAAATAATATTGAGTTGGGAGCTGTCGAATTTAATAGGTTATAGGCATAATCCGGGGCGACATATCGGTCACCACGATCGTGATCATGGAAATTTTGCATACCCATCCACACCGGGGCAGCTAAAAACAATATCCCCAGAATGGCATAGGAAACGACCTTGCTAGACTTTAAATAATCCTTAACTAATTCTACTAATCCAATGCCGCCCATACCAATCCATATGGCAAAGGCAAAAAACGATCCCACATACGCATAGTCCCGTTCGCGCGGTTGCATGGGAGTTTGATTAAGATAAAAAATGATAGCCAGGCCAGTGAATACAAACAATGCCAATACCGAGAGTGCTCGTTTCCAATCATGTTGGAAGTGGAATAACATCCCAAAAATTCCAATCAAAAATGGTATATAGAAGTAACTGTTGTGGGCAGGGTTGTCTTCATGTTCAGTATCGGTAAAGCCAGCCTGCCACCCTGCATCTTGTATGTCGGCATCACGGCCAATAAAATTCCATGCAAAATACCGCCAGTACATATGGTTGAGCTGGTATCTTAAAAAGAAGTCCCAGTCGCTTGAATATTGCGCATACTGTTGCATATGTTGCGGATTGGAAGAATAACGACGCGGAAAGAAAGTTTCTTCATCACGATTAAGAGTCCCCTGACTGTTGTCGTAGGTATTACCTGTTAGCAGCGGTGTCTGCCCGTATTGTTCTCTTTCCAGATAATCAATAAAAGCTTCTACAGTTTCAGGATCGTTTTCGTCGATGGGGGGGTCGGCGATAGAACGAATAAAAATAAGCGAATAGGAGGAGTAGCCGATGAGGATCATCGTGTAGCAAATTAGTACTATATTGGCAATCCGATGGCCATTTTTATGGGTATAATAAAGTCCGAAACTCATTGCCATCAGAACCAGAATAATAAAGCCTAAGGGACCAATGAGTCCATAGCTGGCATTGGTGATCCATTCCATAAGACTGGGAACACCCTGTATGGTGCCGGGGTAAACAAGCAGAAAGGCACCTGCAGAAACAGCCATGAGTACCCCGAAAGACTGATAGCTAAATTCGTATTTTTTGAAATAAATTATCAGTGCTACAAAAAACAGAGCAAGGAGGTTAAGCAAGTGAATTCCCAATGCGATTCCGAAAAGGTAAGCGATAAGGATTATCCAGCGCTCATTGTAAGGCTCATCATGATTCTCGGCCCAGACCAGCGCCAGCCATACAACGGAGGCTGTAAATAACATTGAAAGGGCATAAACCTCGGCTTCTACAGCGCTAAACCAAAACGTATCAGTAACAGCAAAAGTAGCAGCTCCGAGAATCGCTCCCCCATACATTCCGATTTTATCGATAGTTAACATGTTATCAGGAGCTCCTTTCCACTCTCTGACCAATCGCACAGTAATAAGGTATAACAGCATAACGGTGAGAGCGGAACTTAGCACGCTAATAAAGTTTATGCTGGCTGCCACATAAGCGGTAGGCATAAACATGGAAAAGATACGTCCCAACAGGGAATAAAAGGGTGCTCCGGGAGGGTGGTTAACTTGCAGGCCATGACCAACGGCAATAAATTCCCCTGCATCCCAAAAGCTGGCCGTCGGGGCCATGGTAATGAAATATAAAATGAGAGAGGCAAAAAATGTGATTAAAGCTAACGTACGGTTGGTCGTCTTATGATTCGAAAACATTCGTACCTAATACCTTAAAATGCTGTTTAAAGAGATTTCATTAGCAGGCAATAATAGTCATAGGCATGATAGAATCAAAATGATAATAGCCCCATTTACCTACCGGGAAAAATTTTTAACGGCTATTAAATGGGAATATTTTTTAAAAGTAGTAATGATCGTAAGTGTCGGTTGCCACTTCGCAAAAAAATCATTAAAAATAGACGCAAGAAATTTAAAACCATTTAAGTATGTGGAGTATGCCTTATGAGCGGTAAAAATGGATCAGGGGATCTCTTTTCAACAAAATTGGGGCTTATTTTAAGTGTGCTGGGCATTGCCGTTGGGACAGGGAATATTTGGAGGTTCCCCCGTATTGCCGCACAGAATGGGGGTCAGGAGGGGGCCGGGGCTTTTCTTATTGCATGGATTACCTGTCTGTTTCTGTTCTCAATTCCATTGATCATTGCCGAATATGGCATCGGACGACATGGAAGAAAAGGCGTAATCGGTTCATTTGTAAATTTGGTAGGGAAAAAGTACGCCTGGATGGGTAGCTTTATTGGCTTTGTAGCTACCGCAATTATGTTTTATTACAGCGTAGTGGCAGGTTGGTGTCTCTATTATTTGATAGAATCCATCTTTTCGAGTCTGCCTGCAAGTATGGGGCAAGCCGAAACTATCTGGTATAGCTTTCAAGGGTCAATCTGGCCATCGGTTTTTCATGCAGTGATGATTGGTCTTGGTGGCCTCATTGTTGTCAAAGGCATTTCCTCGATTGAAAGAATTAACAAGGTGCTGATCCCATCATTATTGCTGGTTGTTGTAATTTCACTGATTCGAGCGGTAACGCTTCCCGGCAGTTTTCAAGGTATTGAATATCTCTTTACACCTGATTGGGCCACCTTAGCGCAGCCTAGCCTGTGGCTCGAAGCTCTAACACAAAACGCTTGGGATACCGGTGCAGCATGGGGACTAATTTTGACCTATGGAGCCTACATGCGTTCCAAGGATGATATAACCATTAGCGCATTCCAAACGGGTATTGGTAATAACATTGTATCGCTGCTGGCCGCTATGACTATTTTTGCTACGGTATTTGGTACTCTTGGCAGCAGCATGGGTAATGGAGAAATTTTAAATATCATGAAAACGTCGGGACCTGCATCTACAGGACTTACTTTTATGTGGATGCCCCAGCTTTTTAATGAAATGGCCGGTGGAAAATTATTTGCCATTCTTTTCTTCCTGGGATTAACTTTTGCGGCCTTTAGCTCGCTTATCTCGATGATTGAGCTGGCCAGCCGCGTTTTCGTAGATATGGGTTTTCCCCGAAAAAATGCCACTATCGCGATATGTATCACGGGTTTTCTATTAGGCATGCCTTCAGCAATTTCAACCGATATACTTGCTAATCAGGACTTTGTGTGGGCAGTTGGACTAATGGTTTCCGGGGCTTTTATGTCGTTTGCTATCATTAGATTTGATCCCGATAAATTTCGATCAACGATTGTCAATACCGGGAGTCAACGCTTTAATCTGGGAAAATGGTGGACGGTTATTATAAAGTATGTGGTGCCCGTTGAAGTGATTTCATTACTCATCTGGTGGATATACCTTAGTATAACATCCTATGCGCCTGATAGTTGGTACAATCCCCTAAGTGCATTTTCTGTTGCGACCATTGTCGTACAATGGGGCATAGCGATGGGGCTTTTTTACTTCTATAACGATAAAATTGCCGACAAAACGGTACGAGAATCCGATTAAAACCTATTTTGAATTCATTTTCTGATCTATTGATTGCAGAGAATCTCTAATTTCTTTTAGAATAGCGACGGTAGATTCATCTGTTTCACTTGCAGATGATGAATACTTATTATCGGTTACCTTGTCGCGTTGTTCTAAAACCTGGCTGCGAAAGTCCGAAGCATCTCTAATACCAATAAGGGTCAGGTCGGCCTGCCCCTGACCACTGCCGCCGGCCGTTTCGACTTTAAGAATGCTTAATCCAAAGTATTTAAGCAGAGGACCTTCTTTAAAAGTGAGGTCTTGAATCTTATCCAGGGGAATGGTCCGTTCTACATGAAAAAGTACGCCTTTCTCAAAACGTAGGGCTCGCGTTGTAAGTTCGGCGCTTAACCGATCAAAGTATTTGTTAATAAGTATAGGAGCTATTATCAGATAAATAGGCAGAAGAACTATTCCCACAATAGTGATGATTGAAAACAGGGTCCCGTAGATTAGTAAATACCTTTTGATACGAGGATTAAACTCCGCTTTTCGTAATACTTTTGGTTTAGCCGTCATAATCTATCTTTTTTATTGAGGTTTAAAATAACCCGACATTGTTAATGTATATGGTAGTTGCTTTTAAAACAATTCGATTCCCAGGGTTGCGCCAATCCAAAAAACATATTGGCGTCCCTTGGCTTTAATATCGAGTAGGCGGTAGGGGGCATAATCATTACTTTCTTGTAGTCGCGATATGAGCATATTGAAGGTAGGACCACCATAGAATTTAAAATCTTCATTCACCTCTTTTCCGAAAAGGAGACGATATTTTAAAATTGAATTTAGATCGTTGGTCCAGCTGCCTTCATTAATTTTGAAATATGAAAAATCAGAATACAGATCATATTTTTCATATTCATGCAATCTTCCAATGCTCCACCCGACCCGCCAAACGTCACGATTGATAAGCGGGTTAAATCCAATTGATAGCATGTTATAAATTTGTTCTGTTCCCAGTTTCATCCCGACATTGGTAAAGCCGGTTTCAGTAGTCCAAAGGTCAAGGTTTTTTCTCCCATCTCTGTAGTAGCTTACCAGACCAATGGGGAGGCCTTCAAACTCATTTCCATAATTTACTATTCCAGCCTGAATTCCTTGTCCCTGATTAACAATATTTACTGCGCCCAGCTGAATACCCTGAAAGAGTTGACTTATATTTACCGAACTCATACTAATTCCCTGGAAAGATTTTGAGTAGTTTAGTGCTCCTGATGTAATAATGCCCTGCATATCCTCACGTGCAATATTAGTAATTCCTCCAAACAATAAACCTTGCACATTACCACCAGAAATATTGCCGATACCTGAGACTAAAAGTCCCTGTATATCACTTCTGGCCATATTGAATGCACCGGCAGATTGCAGGCCCTGGATGCTACCACCCGACCAATTGCTAATTCCGGCAAATTGTAAACCCTGAATATCTGATGAGGCCCAGTTGCCGATTCCTGAAATTTGTACTCCCTGCATACTATTGCCGCTATAATTTCCGATTCCGGCAAATTGTACTCCTAAGGTATGCTTTCCGGAGTAATTGCCGATACCGGCTATTTGAACACCTGATGCATAATATTTATTGGCATTTATGAGGGGGCCAAACTCAAAGCCTTCGTGAAGGGCACCGTGGTAACCGCCCAAGATATTAAAAGAGTATTTTGAGGCGTAATCCAGGGCATCAATCCCGTTAGTACTAAGGCCGGGCACCAGGGTTATACGGTATGTGCGATATTTTAGATCGTAGTTTTTCCATTCTATATCTGTACTATCTTGTGCCTGTATTGATAAGGGAATAATCAGCAGGAAGGTAAATAATGCAACAACTTGAAATTTAATCTTACACATCGAATCTAGCAATAGAATTATTTTGGTTCGATTTTACATGGGCATTTACGAGAACCAGCATAAAATGTTATGGGAAAGGCTGTAACTGGTATTTTTTAGTAAATCAAAAGATTGTAAATCCGCTGTAAAAGATATTTGAGTCTATGCCGGGATTAATTTCACCTAAATGCCCGTTAGACATGTGGTGATACTTATATCCAAGTGAAAGAGAGATATGATCTAATACCATGATTTCTACGCCCACGCCCAATTCAAGGGTGAGATTAAATTGGACACCGCGACTATCAGGAAAGGGTTTTTTAAAATACATAAACCCCGTTGAGGATTTAAGGAAAGGCTGTATTGTATTGTGTTGGTTCAAATTAAATTGAAATCCCAGGGGAGTAATACCAATGCCGCTATAAGAACCCGCTTGATATCTCGGCGTATCAGAAAGAGTATAATTAGCTGCTAAGTTCGCTTCAGCAGTGTATTCGAGCAGATGCTTTGCATTGTATGTTACAAGCTTTCGGTTGTATCGAATGGTATAGATACTAAGCGTAGCTTTAGGAATTTTGCCCCAGAATCCCTTGGTAGAAGCAAAGGAGTATCCGATGATAAAATTCATTTCATGAATATCTGCATCTTTTTCGTTCACCCATGCAAATCGATCCGAAAAATTATCATCGGATTCTTGATTATCAGTATAAATTGGGGTTTGGGCGATACCACTCTCAAATACTGATAGTACAAAAAATGATACAATTAGTAGCTTCTTTATCATTCGAAAATATGCTGTTATACAATAGGTTAAAATGAAAATCTTAAATAATTATAGGTCACTTTCTTTTGCCTCTACAAACACACGTTTTACAAGAGGATACTCTTTTTTAATCTGGGAGGACAAAGTTGAGATATTTTTTTCTACGTTTGATACATCTGAGGTGTCTTTTAGATTTACGCTCAGATTAAGAAGGATGTAATTTGGGCCCATATGCATGGTTAATATCTCATTAACACCAGATATAAAATTATAGTTGGTTGCTAAATTCGTAATACCTGTTACTATTTCCGGATCAGCGCTTTCACCAATTAGCAGTCCCTTTGTTTCATAAGCGAGCCATACAGCAGTAACTCCCAGTATGAGTCCAATTACAATAGAGGCAATCCCGTCAAAAATAAGAAGCCCGGTGTATTGACCTAATGCAATCCCGATAAATGCCACAATTAATCCCAGCATAGCAGCCGAGTCCTCAAATAAAACGACAAATAAGGTCGGGTTTTTCTCTTTTCGTACGGCTTCGTAATATCCACGATCTCCACGAGCCTTATCAAATTCTTTCCAGGCAAAATACCAGGCAAAGCCTTCGAATATCATCGCCAATCCTAAAACAATATAGTTTATATACGGATTCTCAACAGGGTGAGGATCCATTAAGCTATGAATACCTTCATAGATCGAGATTCCGGCTCCTACTGCAAATATCATGATCGCAACAATAAAGCTCCAGAAGTATATCTCTTTACCGTGCCCAAAGGGAAACTGTTTATCCGCCGGTTTTTTAGCTTTTTTTAATCCTAATAAAAGTAACAGCTGATTTCCGGTATCAACCGTTGAGTGTATTCCTTCTGACATCATAGCGGAGCTGCCTGTGAAAACTGACGCTACAAATTTGGTGATAGCGATGAGCCCATTCCCAATTAATGCAGCATAAATAACTTTTTTGGAAGATGCGGCCATAACAGAATGAATTATTTACTGTAAAACGGTTAATTTGCTTTCTCATTTATAAATCCAATTATAGGTAAATAAATTGTGTTCCTAAAAGAGGATATTAAAAGGTTTTACCCATATCGCAGTCAAAAAAGGATGTAAGGATTAGCTTTCTCAGTGGTCTTACTTATAAACGCAATAAAAGAAGGGAGATCAATGGGAAAGTCGGTACTACTTAGTAAAATTCGTACAGAGATAAGAAGACAGGGAATGGGCTATCAAACTGAGCAAATGTATGTCGGGTGGATTACCCGGTATATTTACTATCATAATTTTGAACATCCAAAACGAATGAGAGAGGAAGAAGTGGTCGAATTTTTAAACTATCTTGTTATAAGGAGGGAAGTTCCCGACTCGGTCAAAACCCAAGCGCAACAAGCCATACAATTTCTCTATCGATATATTATTGGGCAACCATTAGCTTCTTTGAAAGGCGTTAAAAAGGGAAAAACCCCTTACATTTATCATTCGCGAAACATTGGCAGGAAAAAACGAATTTCTGCATCATAAACCGGTCTGCCCATTTCCTTCTGAACGACGTTCTTGAAAGAACTGCTTTAAAATCCACTCACAGTCCTCTTCCATAAATCCATGCATTACATCAACTTGGTGATTTAGCTTTTCGCTTGATGCAATATTATAGACACTACCACAACTTCCTGCCTTACCGTCCAGGGCACCAATTATCACTTGATCAATCTTTGCCCAAACAAGTGCGCCGGCACACATAGGGCAAGGTTCTAGAGTTACATAAAGTGTACAATCCTGAAGGTATTTTTGTCCAAGGGTTGAACATGCCGCAGAGATTGCCAGCATTTCAGCATGGGCGGTGGGGTCGTTCAGTCGTTCTGTCTGGTTATACCCTTTGCCAATGATATGATCATTTTTCACCACAATGGCACCAACCGGAACTTCTTTTTCCTCATAGGCCTGTTCTGCCAGAAAAAAAGCCTGTTGCATAAATCGAAGGTGTTTTTGAGTACCGGAAATATCAGAGTTCATTTAATTTGCTTCCTTGGGGATCAAATAGGTATTATCAGCGTGATAATCTGAATCAGAAAAAACGGCAAATGGACGGTGTTAAACAACAAGTAATTAGATTATTAAAAGAGAATATCCGCAATATTCCTGACTTTCCTAAACCGGGTATTCAGTTTAAGGATATAACCCCGCTGCTGCAGAACCCCGATACACTGGAACTTACCTCTCAAGTATTGGCTCGTCCATTTCGTCATATGGATATCGACTACGTACTGGGGTTGGAATCACGCGGGTTTTTGTTTGGAACAAACCTTGCTCAAGATCTCCATGCCGGATTTATTCCCGTCCGAAAGCCTGGAAAATTACCAGCTGAAACTGTATCAGCAACGTATGCGCTTGAATATGGGGAAGATATGATTGAAATGCATGAGGATGCATTTACGGAAGGCGACCGCATTCTTATTCACGACGATTTGATAGCCACAGGGGGGTCTGCTAAGGCTGCTACCCAGTTAGTCGAAAAGCTTGGAGGACACGTTGCGGGCTATTCCTTTATTATTGAATTGGAAGCCTTGCAGGGATGCGATCAGCTTCCAGATGATATCCCAAAGGATATTCTTATTTCTTTATAAGCGAATAATCATCTCTTTTGTTGATAAGTTCCCACTTTTCTAATCCATCAGTTCTTTTGAGGAACATTTGTTTATGATCCCATCTATAAGTAATTGAACGGCAAAATCATAGTTCAATTACCAACAAATATAACACACAATATCATGAAGTCATTCATACGAACGGTTATGTTGATAACTGTGATTGCAATGGTACTACTGACAGGGTGCACACAATCAATGGTTATCAGCAAGGTGGACTATTCGCAATCCATTGAATCGGTACTAGAGCCTGAAGAGGACGGCACTGTTCAAGATATCAAGCATGGGCTAACGTTTAATATCAAGCCTATTCAGTATGCCGAGACTCAAGACACTTCTTCTATAACCACAAAACAAGTCAGATATATCCGAGGACAGGAAGGATACTACTATATAACCGCCCCAAATTACAGTAATGTGTACGTTATGGCACCTGAAAAAGGAAAATTGGTTTTAAAAGAAACTCTAAAGACGACGGAAGAAGGCATTGCAAAACCTGCATTTAACCAGAGAATGACCCATATACAACTGCTTAATCGCTCTACTGGCGAAGTATGGAAGGTTTATGCAGAGAGCATTGAGAAAGAAGAATCCCAAATGGCTCAACGAGAGGTTAACTGATTATGAAAATTCGATACACAATAATATTGACGGTCGCACTCGGACTTTTTTCTTCAGCACTTTATGCCCAGGAAGCACAGTCGGATTATGAGATACAAAAAACATTTAAACAGCAATATGCCAACTACGAACAACAGATGGAAAATGTATCATCACCTGATAGTGCTGAAATGTTGATCGAATCAATCAAGCAATTTGATCAAAATTATAGTGAGCATGAAGAGTTGCTTGACAAAGCTTTATACCCAGATACGTACGACAAGCGAATGGAAAGTTTAAAGAAGTCATCAGTCCACACGCTGAGTAAGGTTAAAACTATTGCTAAGCAGCAAAAACAGCTTAATGAGCTTGAAGACCAGCTTGCATCATACGAACAGGATTTAAGCCAGCTCGACCAACAGACTGATTCTCTTAAGACGGCCATTCGCAAGTCTACTGAAAGCGAAAAAGAGCTGTCAAATATGGTACGAGAGTATCGCCAAAGATTAGAGAAGCGCGATGAGCTCATTTTAACGTTTATTGATTCAATGGTTGTAACGTATCAGAATATGGATTTGGATGCCTTACAGGAGATTGAAGATTATGATCAACGATCACGGATTAAGACAAATGATGCACTCAAATTGGTCCATGACATTTCCGATGAGAACATCCAAATCTTACAGCGGAATGCTTCGAATTTACAGCTGGATGATTACTTGCGGATGGCGGAGGTAAATCATCAATTCCAGGCCATGTGGAATAAGCTTGGCGATAAAATCCATGAGGTTTATGAAGGCGAGAATGCTGATATGCTTACTGAAAATATTAACACCAACTTAACTAAATGGGATAGCCTGTTACAGGCCAATACCATTGATGCAGTTAATGATTATTTTGTGCAGCAAGGCATTGAAACCACTGGCTTTAAGTCCGCTGATGAATTCAATGCAGCTTTACATTCTTACCTGGATCGAAAGATCAAGGAGGGTAGGGATAATCCTTCTGAAGCAAATTACAAGGATCTCCAACAATTCAAGGAGTTTTGGGATCGCGTCGAAGTGCAATGGACAAGCAGTTTGGCTTATGCCAACGTATTAAGTCGGGAACAAACCTCCGAACTTAATCAAAAAGTAGATGAATGGACCCAAATTGCACAACCCCAATCCAATAATATACTTGTCTATCTGCTCGGAGGCAGCGTTTTACTGGCTGTAGCATTAGGCGTCATGTTAATTCGCGAAAAGAAGAATAGAAAATCTAACTAAGCATTGTAAGGTTTAGTTACTATTAGAGTTAAGGTCCCGTTTTAATGAACGGGACCTTTTTATTTTTGACCATCAGTTGGTGCATCATCAGTTTTATCCTCCTTTAGCAACTTAATGAACAGCGACATGGAGCTTGTGATGGTGTAATATTCTTTACACGCCATAATTAGGACATACATAAGGATACCCCAAAAGGCTATTCCAATAGTCAGATCACTCCAATGCCAACTTTGACCAAATTCAATCAAGTGCCAGAACGAATACGAAGTGGCAATAAATATACTGAATGAAACCGCCCAGAATATATTTTGTGCTTTATCAATTTTACGCTCTGCAAATTCCTTAAGGCGATTCTCTTTTAATAATTGTTTGTCTTTATAGAGGAATAGGTTAGTGTAAATGGAGAATCCACCTCTAGTTTGAACCTCTTCTTTTAAAAACCTTTCAATGATTTTCGGACTGTTCATAGCAACTTATTTTCTCTTAGAATTAAGACGCGCTTTTTTTGCACTGTCAATTTGCGCGGGACTCAAAGAATCATCAAAATTGTAGAGCGCATTTTCCCAAGATCCATAAGCAGGGTTAGGTAGCACGTACCAGAATCTACCCCACTTATTCTTATTACTTTCAACAAGTTCATCTCGTTCCTTCTGAGAGATACCTTTTGCTGATATAAAATCGTTGAGATCATCCCCAAACAGCATGATAATACGGTAATTTTTAGCAACATATGCGCGACGTTCTGTTTTGGCTGAGGTCCAGTTTTCTTTTTCATTATTACTTAGGATACGGTCTTCATTCTCAGAAAGTGGAAATCCAAGTTCTTCCAGGTTTTGACGAGTCCCTTCCTCAACGTCAGCTTCCCGATTGGTTAGATAAAAAACAGCTACGCCTTGATTGGCCGCTCGTTGCGTAAATGTAACAGCCCCGGGCACAGGGTTAGCTTTTGCTTCCATCACCCAGTCATTCCATTGTTTAGGATCAAAGCTACTATTCTGTTTGATCATCCTGGCCTGAAAGGGAGAGTTGTCTAAGACCGTTTCATCAACATCTAAAATTACTGCAGGAGGCATGCCGCGTATTTCTTGATCTTCTTGATTGGGGTAGGCCGTCCAGTAAGAATCTTCAATGGCCATCCCTAAATTTGAGAGAGCTGTATTATAAACTGATTTGGTCAGTGCTTTATATTCAGCGGCATTTTGTGCCCAAAGTGTGGCGGAAGTGGTTGGATGTTGAAGCGTAGAGGAACTACTGCAAGAGACAAATAAAAAACCAATGAACAGAAAGCTAAACGGAATAAATTTGTGAAACATGCGAGACATAATGGGTCAATAATTGATGTTAAGCTTAACAACTGTAAAGTATTAAAAAGAGAGAAATTTAGAAGAAATGAATTTGGAAGTTCGCAGATGATACAAAGCCTAATAACTTGTATACTTAGGTGGGTTCATTAACAATTAATGTGATTGCAAAATGGCTGCTAAAAAAAAGGATCTCAAAATTATTGGCAGATTAGAACCAATCAATTTTCCCGAGTGGGATTTATATGGTATCGATGCAAAAATTGATACCGGAGCTTACACTTCGAGTCTGCATTGTCACCATATAAAACCGGTTCAAAACTATGACGGGGAATATGTTCGGTTCAACTTATTGGATCCATCACATGAAACGTATAATGACAAGCTTTTTGAGTTGCCTATACACCGTAAAAAGGTAGTTAAAAGTTCAAATGGATCGAGGGAAGAACGTTTTGTTGTAAAAACTAAGGTTCAACTTTCGGATAGGCTTTTGACGGCTGAATTGTCACTTACAGACCGTTCAGAGATGCGTTATCCTGTCTTGGTTGGGCGGAAATTAATCAATGGGCGGTTTCTTGTTGATGTATCCCAAAAGTATTTATCAAAAATGAAATCAAAGAACAGACATAATTAATTTTACATGCACATAGTTGTTTTATCTCGAAATTCTAAACTTTACTCAACCTCTCGCCTTACTGAAGCAATTGAAGAAGCCGGCCACGAAGCTACAGTTTTAGATCATCTTAAATGTGATATTGTAAGTGAAAAAGATAATCCATGTATTTACTATCGTGGGACCAAAGTTGCAGGCGTTGATGCCGTAATTCCCCGCATTGGTGCCTCCGTGACGTTTTATGGGTCTGCGGTTGTTAGACAGTTTGAGATGATGAAAGTATTTACCGCTGTCGAGTCACAAGCACTTGTACGATCGCGCGATAAGCTGCGAAGTCTGCAAATTATGGCTAGAGCAGGAGTGGGAATGCCTAAAACAGTGTTTACAAATTATTCTACAGAGGTTCGAAAAATTATTGAATCCGTAGGAGGTCCACCGCTGATCGTTAAATTACTAGAAGGTACGCAGGGCGTTGGGGTTGTCTTAGCACCCACTTTTAAAGCAGCCGAGTCGATTATACAGGCATTTCATAGTATGAAGGCCCGCGTAATTGTTCAGGAATTTATTGAAGAGGCTAAAGGCGAAGATATTAGAGCTTTTGTGGTCGATGGAAAAGTAGTAGGGGCTATGAAGCGAAAAGGAGTCGAAGGGGAGTTTCGATCTAACATCCACCGTGGGGGCAGCGGAGAGTTGATTAAGCTAACTAAGGAAGAGCGTCATGCTGCGCTTGTGGCTGCTCGCGCAATGGGCTTGTCGGTTGCCGGGGTAGACATGTTACAATCGGAACGAGGACCCCTTGTGCTCGAAGTAAACTCTTCACCCGGGTTGGAAGGCATTGAGTCGGCAACGGGTAAAAACATTGCCGGACGTATTATTTCATTTGTTGAACGTAAAGCTAAGGAAATAAAGAATAATCCCCGCAAGAGTCAGAACTTAACCAGAAATGCCTGAAACAATCACGATTAACAACTACAGGATTGAGCCAGGGGAAGAAAAAGAAATTCAGCTAAATATAGCCCGGCTGCCTACGTATACCAACATTGATCTGCCGGTCCATGTTTTCCGGTCTGAAAAGGATGGACCTACATTATTGCTCACCGGCGGACTTCACGGCGATGAATTAAACGGCATAGAAATTATCCGGCGGATGGTTGCTAAAGACCTGCTAATGCCCAAAAAAGGAAGTGTAATTGCGCTTCCTTTGGTTAACGTGTATGGGTTTATCCAAAATGTGCGTGGATTACCGGATGGTAAGGATATTAATCGCAGCTTCCCGGGCGTAAAGGGGGGATCACTGGCACGTTTGTTAGCCCATACGTTGATGAACGAGATCGTGCCTAAGATTGATTATGGCATCGATTTTCATACTGGTGGCTCAGCTAGATCCAATTATCCGCAAGTGCGATGTACATTGGATGTTGAAAAGAACAAGGAACTTGGAGAAGCTTTTGGAGCTCCTTTCGTGATTCATTCTTCACTCATTGAAAAATCTTTTCGAAAGGCGGCCCATAAGAAGGGTAAACATATCTTGGTTTATGAGGCCGGAGAATCCACACGCTTTTATGAATTTGGAATTCAGGAAGGTATTAATGGCACATTAAGACTGATGAAATATCTTGGAATGAGAAATGAAGCCCCAAAAGTCGTCCAGGAAACCAAGACATTTCGGAAGACTACATGGGTTAGAGCTAAATATGCCGGATTGTTCAGGCCAAAAATCGAACTCGGTGATAAGGTAAAAAAGCATCAGGTGCTGGGGCATATAAATGATCCCTATGGTAAAGAACAGTTCAAATTTACATGCCCACATAGTGGGCAGGTAATTGGCTTAAATTATGCTCCCGTAGTTCATAAAGGTGACGCGCTGTTACATTTAGCTTACGAATAATTTCAAATTTACTTTAACATATACTCTATGCGAGACGATCTATTATTTCATATTACTACCAAAGACGATTGGAAACAGTATAATAACAGTGGAAGTTATGAACCGGAATCCCTTGACAGCAATGGCTTTATTCATTTTTCAACGGGAGAACAAGTAGAAACTGCTGCAAACAGTTTTTTTGGAGATAAAGATGAAATTCTTCTACTTGTGATTGATGCTACCACACTTCACGATGATATTAAATATGAAAAGGATGAGGATACCGGGGAAAAATTTCCACATCTTTATAGTCCGCTTAATACCAATGCCATTATTGATAAAATAACTATTAAGGCTGAGAAAGACGGTACGTTCGATATTGCCTTTACAACAAACTAACAATGTTAGACCGGGCAGTAACACATATCACCGAAATTGCACAAATTCCTTCGTTTAGTACCTACGAAGAACGACTTCATCCTTACATCCGTCAGGTATTTAACGATATTTCTGCCCATGAAATTAATGTTAAGGGCAATAACCTGGTTTATAAAGTCGGTGACCAATCCGAGCTTCCGACAGTTGCACTAACCGCACATCTCGATAAAATTAACCATTACGGTACCGATTACCCAGATCCATTGCCCGTGGATATCACTAACAATCAAATTCAAGGGGCTATGGACGACAGTGCCGGGTTGGGAATGGTAGTAACCCTGGCAGAAATGGCTGACAGCCGTCAATGGCCAAATATGCTTTTTTTCTTTTCTGAAATGGAGGAGAAGAAAGGGCTTAAAGAACATCCGCAACTACTTAAGAATAACGGCAAAGGGTATACCAATGGGATGGGAGCTCGACGCATTGCCAAACAATGCCTAACCCTTGATGAAGTGCCGGATCAGGTTATTACTTTGGATACAACCCCGCTTTTTAAAGGTAACAATGGTATAGCGCTCTATGCCAATTACTGGGAGTTAAATAATCTTGATCCCAGCAAAAACCTCATCCAAAAAACAGAACAGGCGGTAAATCGGTTTTTGGCTATCGATTCTGATATCAAAGTAGATAATAACACCAATGATTATCTGCATTATGGAGAAGAATTTAATATTAACGATGGTCATGCAACAGTTTCAGTGGCATTAGAACCTTCCATTTATCCCTACCACCAAATAGGCGAACGGGTGTTTATCGATGACATTCGACGTTGTTTAAGCATATTAGAATCGTATCTAAATGATTCTATCTCGTGAAACGATATGCCTTTTTATACAATCCCGCTGCTCAGGGAGGTAAGTCAGAATTGAAATTGGAGCGTCTACAAACCTACATCACGGAATTTGATGATGCATATCTGTTTCACTCTAAAAAAATTGGAGATATTTCTGACTTCATTGAACAGAATTTTAATAAATTTGACGTATTTGTAGCTTGTGGCGGTGATGGGACGGTCCGTGAAGTAGCTACACGCCTTATAAATACTCAAAAACAGCTGGGTATTGTTCCTCTGGGAACTGGTAATGACCTCTGTAAAACTCTAACCATTCCGGTTAAGCTCAAACAGTCAATCTCTGTATTAAAACAAGCAAATACAGTCTCGATAGATGTGGGACAATGCAACGATTTTATCTTTTTAAATTCATTGGGGTTTGGTTTTGACGGACTTACCAACCGATATGCATTACAACTTAAACACTTACATCCGATTTTAGCTTATGCCATATCAGCACTTAAAGCAGTGGTAAACCACTCTTCATTTGATGTAACTATTGATAAAGGTGGGAATATTTCAAAAGAACGTGCTATCATGTTTTCACTGGCAAATGGAAGGGTAGAGGGCGGATCTTTTTGGATTGCACCCAATGCGTCAATTACAGATGGGGAACTGAATTCCGTATTAATAAAACCGTTATCAAAATGGCTTATTCCTATTTTTCTGCCCCTTTTTTTAATCAGAAAACCACAGTTAATTCCTCACGTAAAATCAGAAAAAGTTGATAAACTTACACTCAATTTTAGCAATGATGTCGACATTCATGCTGACGGGGAAATAATAAAATATAATTCAACTGATTTTAATATATCATTGATTCCCAATGCTTTAGAAGTAATTTGCCCTTTGTGATTTTCTAATCAATTACTCCATCAATGATGTGGATGACTCCATTATTTGCTTTGATATTAGAAACGCTTATTCTGTTCGATTCAATAGCCAGATTGCTGCCATTTTGATTTTGAATGGTAACAGTTTGACCGCTTAAACAAGTAATATCAGACATTGCCCGCAAGCTGCGCTCAGTAGCCATTCCTGTTAATATATGATTAAGTAAAAGGTTTGAATTTGACTTTTGGCCTAAGCTAAGTTCATCAAAAGCAGAGTTAGTAGGTGCAAACACCGTAAAAGGTCCGGATTCGTTTAAGCGTTCGCTGATGCCTTCATTTTCCAAGGCTTGAGCAAATTGGGTTGTTTGGTCATTTGATTTTAATTTTTCTAAGATAGATTGGGCTTGTATGTCAGAAAATGCAATAATACATGACAGGACAAGAGCTAATCCGAAAATTTTTTTTATAAACTTCATATTCTGAGTTTTAATTTTAAAACAATAAAACTTGATGAATGCAGATTGATATTTTTAAAAGTTCTATTCTAGTATAATGTCTTTTTTTTGAGATCCAAATATTAACATGCTAAACAAAACTCAATTAACTTATTGAATTCAACTATACAAATGATGTTCCAAAAACCTCAAAATAGTAAAAAATGGCCAGAATTTAGCTATTAACCGTAAATTAGACATACATAACCATTATAAATCTATTTAAGCTGCTTAGAATCAAAATTTAACAAATACCTTTAGTTAAACGATTCAAACGGGCATTTTCCAAGAAATAACAGCTTTTCAACCCAAATTTGTCAGCAGGGAGATAACTATTGATACCACATCAGTAATAGTTAAACAATTAAAAAAATTCAATGTATTGATAGGTTTCTATCGCTAAGATGAGAAGGCAATTACTTATTTAACAACAGAGATTCTTTCACTAGTTAATTAAAGAAAGATTGGATGTATAGAGTTATCATTTCTTTTGATCACATCCGATAACTAACTGAAATCCCCGTATGAACATCAGAACTATGTATTTGTCGTATAATTTATATTATGTAAAGTAGGTATATTTTTTATCAACGTTTCGTATATCCACTTTTATTCTTTTTAAAGAATTATTATTGAGAGACTATTGATTTCCGCCGGTGTTCGGTAGTCAAGCGTAGAATGCAGTCGCTGGCGATTATACCAGATCTCAATAAAGTTAAATATTACCTGACACAGTTTGTTATAATTATAGTGCTTGTGTTCTATCGGTTCTAACACAGCATATAGGTTATACTACGCTGGCTCCCTGTTCTGATAGATGCCAAGCCGTTGCCTCACCAAGGCCGCTGCTTGCTCCGGTTATGACGACGACTTTTCCTTCTATGTTTCTGTTACTCATAATTTTGGATTGAATCTTAGATTATTTTTTAGTTGATGCTATTGTATTCTTCATCGGATACGGGTTCTGCCCATTGAGCTCCCCCTTTATCAAGATTTGGACCGATGGCCGTATGCGTCATAGAATGTTCATGAGAAGCTCCGTGCCAATGTTTTGCATTGGTCGGGACTTTAATGACATCTCCTTCCTGAATAACCTGAATAGGTTTTCCTTCTATTTGGTGATAACCGGTTCCATCGGTCACAATGAGGATTTGTCCTCCTGGATGGCTATGCCAGTTTGATCGTGCTTTCGGTTCAAACTTCACCTTACCCCCGTTCGTGTTTAAATTATCATCTGGCTGTATTATCATATTTACCCACACTGTACCGGTAAAATTTCCTCCTGATACCTCGTTGCCTTCCGGCAGGATGGACGTCATATTATAATGTTTATCGGCGTCTGTCTGTGCCATTGCCTGGAAGGCGGGCAACAGCAACAGCGCAACCAAAACGGTTAAGCTTGATCTGTTAATGGTTTTCATAGTTGATTAATTTGAGATGAATGATTTGTTAATGGCCCTGAAAGCGGGCTATGTGTGAATCTAATTATCTTCTGAATTCATGAGCCTCGTAAATGACAAAGAGGATAGTTTCCAGTCTCCGCTTTGCTTTACATATACTTCGGTGACCTCAAAGGGATTGGTGACTTCATTTCCACCGACCTCAGCTAACAGCGTAATCCGGTTCAAGAGGACAGCCGTATCGTCCATTATTTCGACGGAGACCTCATGGATATCCGCTTTCTTATACCAAATACCACCACTTTCTATCACATTGAGTTCTTGTTCTTTGCCCCAGGATCCGCCCATATGGACAAATTTCGCTTTATCATGGAAGAGCGTAGAAAGAGTATCTGCATTTTTGTCTGCCATCCATTGCCATTTCTTCTTGGAGAGTTCTATGAGCTCCTTTTTTGTGCTTTGATTGCCTGATGATGGAGCGTTTATACTGTTGAACTCATCCTCGGGGACTGGTTCAAACCATTCTGTTGGTTCATCCCCAGTAATCGCAAGATAGGTTACACCTGTTTGAGGCGTTGCTGCGTGCCAGTGCTCAATTCCGGGAGGACACTTGATGACATCTCCCTTTTTAACGACCTGAACCTCCTCACCTCTTTCCTGGTAAAAGCCGGTTCCCTGCGTGATAAGTAATTGTTGGCCTGCCGGGTGCATATGCCAGTCCAATTTTGCCCCGGCTGCAAACGTTGCGACCACTACGTTAAAATCGAAAGTGCTATCGGTATCACTTAGGTGGTTGAGCCATACATCTCCGGTGTGATGAACATTAGGGGCTTTCTCCCCTTTTTGAAAGATAGAAGGATCCTGTGCTACAGCTTGGGCAAAAAGTGTGACACAAAATAACAGAGTAATTAGTAGTTTTTCCATAAATTTAGTTTTGATTTGCTTTTGACATTTCCTCATCGGGAGTTCAATTACTTCTGAGGCGCCTCTACTCCTGAAAACTGTAGTACGGAGTCTGGAAGTCGCTTTCCCTGAATTTGAATTTCTGAAACGGCTGAATTTAGCTCAGCAAGTTCTGAAGAGGTAAATTGAACAGAAGCCGCGCCAATATTTTGAAGCAGATGCGTCACATTGGTTGTTCCGGGGATTGGAACAATCCACGGTTTTTGTGCCATTAGCCAAGCCAGTGCAATTTGAGCGGGCGCTGCCTGTTTTCGTTCAGCCCATTCTCTAATCAGATCAACAAGCGCCAGGTTATTCGGCAGGTTATCAGGCGATAAGCGTGGTTCAACACCACGAATGTCGCCCTGAGCAAATCGGGTATTTTTGTCAATGGCACCAGTTAGGAACCCCACCCCAAGCGGGCTCCACGGAACAAAACCAATTCCCAGCTCCTCACAAGTCGGTATAACTTCCTCTTCAGGACCGCGCCACAACATAGAATATTCATTTTGCACAGCAGTGACAGGAAGTTCGGCATTGGCACGTTGCAAGGTATTCAGCCCCATCTCCGACAATCCCCAATGCAAAACTTTACCTTCGTCCATCAATTCTTTCACGGCACCGGCCACATCTTCAATCGGAACTTCAGGATCTACTCGGTGCTGGTAAAGTAAATCAATTCGGTCTGTACGAAGACGCCTAAGCATACCTTCGACAGCAGTCTTGATATGCTCCGGACGGCTATTAAGACCTGGACGGCGCTCACCTGTTTCCGGATCGATATTCCAGCCAAATTTGGATGTGATCACAACTTCATCCCGAAATGGTTCTATAGCCTCGCCGAGAATCCGTTCGCATTCATGAGGTCCGTATGCCTCAGCGGTATCAAAGAAGGTCACGCCCTTTTCGTAGGCAGTGCGAATAATATTGATCATGTTGGGCCGATACGGCACTGTCGTTTCATACCTGCGGTGCATATTCTGTACACCGAGTCCAATACTCGAAACCTCCAACAACCCAAGTTTTCGTTTTTCATTGATTTTTGTTGGTTCAGTTGTTGATTTATTTTTATCAGACTGACTCTGTGATGCGAATCCCATAAAAGGCAAGGATGCCAGTCCTGAGCCGGTTAATACTGCCTTAAGCATAAAATCGCGACGGCTAATGCTATTTTTCTTTCTCATTTATCTCTTTTTTAATCATTGATATTTAATCCTCTTCTAACGTACTGGCAAACCACTTGATGATTTCCGGATCGCGGTGATTGAAGAATTGACTTTCCCCGGTATCAAGCTTCTGGATCGATTCCATGTCTTCGTCAGATAATTCAAAATTGAAAACGTCAATATTTTCCTTCATTCGTTCTTTTCGAACGGTTTTGGGAATCACGACAACGCCCCGTTGGATAAGCCATCTTAAGACCACTTGGGCAGCTGATTTGTCATACTTCTTACCAATAGAAATCAACAGCTCATTGCTGAACGTGTTGTTCTTACCCTCAGCAAATGGAGCCCATGATTCATGTTGGACATCGTATTCTTCTAAAAACTTCTGATCGTTATGCCGTTGATAGAATGGATGCGTCTCAATTTGATTGACGACCGGAACAATCTCATTGTTGACGATCAGATCCATCACGCGATCGGGATGGAAGTTACTTACGCCAATGGCCTTCAATTTGCCCTCTTTATGCAGTTCTTCCAACGCACGCCATGAGCCATGTACATCACCATACGGTTGATGAATTAAATACAGGTCCAGGTAATTGGTTTGCAACCTATTCAACGAATCCTCAACAGCCTCCTTGGTTGCTTCATACCCAACATGCGAAATCCAAAGCTTGGAGGTGAGGAAAATCTCTTCTCTGTTAATCCCACTTTCTTTAATCGCTTCACCAACCGCTTCCTCATTTTGATAGGCTGCGGCTGTATCAATGGAGCGGTATCCCACATCAAGAGCATCCAACACACATCTCCTGCATTCCTCGTGGTCTGGTATCTGGTAGACCCCATACCCCATGATTGGCATTTCCACGCCATTATTTAATACTACATTCTTCATAATTTTTATATCCTTTTAGTTATTAATTTCCAGTGCGTTCTTGAAGCTCTTTTGGATATCGAGCACCTTGTATTTCAATATTCGACAACGCCCCATCAATTTGGCTAAGATCTTTTGATGACAGCGCGATATCAGCAGCTGCGATATTGCTTTTTAGATGTTTCAGTTTCGTCGTTCCGGGAATGGGGACAATCCACGGCTTTTGGGCCAGCACCCAGGCAATGGCAATCTGTGCCCGAGTTACCCCATGATCATCCGCAATGTTGCCAAGCAGCTCGACCAACTGTTGATTGGCTTTGCGGTTTTCCTTGTTAAATCGTGGCACAACATTTCGGAAGTCATTCTCACTAAATTCAGTATCCTCGTCGATGTCTCCTGTAAGAAAACCTTTACCAAGCGGACTGAAAGGGACGAAACCGATACCAAGCTCTTCGAGGGTGGGCAATAACTGTTCTTCCGGCTGCCTCCACCACATAGAGTATTCACTTTGCACGGCCGTGACCGGTTGAACGGCATGGGCCCGACGAATGGTACCTGCACCGGCTTCGGACATGCCAAAGTGCTTCACCTTTCCTTCTTCGATCAGCTCCTTCACCGTTCTCGCTACCTCTTCGATAGGTACGTCCGGATCCACACGGTGCTGATAGTACAGATCAATAACATCTGTATTCAGCCGCTGCAAGGAACCATCTACGGACCTTCGAATTTGTTCGGGATGGCTGTCCATTACCTGCCTGTCCTCTTCCATTTTGATGCCGAACTTTGTGGCAATCGTCACCTGATCGCGAATAGGCGCCAGTGCTTGCCCCACTAATTCTTCATTGGCAAAAGGACCATACACCTCGGCGGTATCAAAAAAGGTAACGCCCTTGTCGAAAGCCCTGCGGATAAGGCTAATCATTTCCTGCTTGTCTGGGGTTGGACCGTAGCCAAAGCTCATGCCCATGCACCCGAGTCCTACCGCTGAAACGTCCAAATCGCTATTTCCAAGTGTTCGTGCTTGCATGATAGTCTCTTTATTTAAATTGCGTTGATTCTTTTAATCTCAATATTTCAATTTCACAGATTTTAGTTGCGTCGTCACAACATCCCAATGCCTTTCAGCCAGCTGATTACTTCGGCCTTGGCTTCTTCTCTTCGTTCCCCTTTGATGGCAAGATAGATCCCATCGCGTTCCAATCCCCCTTTGGTAGAAAAGGCTTCGAGGATGTTGGAATCGGGGCAAAGATTTTCCACCTGTTGGATACTACTTCCCAAGCCGTATCCTCCATTGGTATTGAATGGAATTACCGTTTTGCCGCTTAAATCATATTCATTCAAAAAGCTTTTCATCGGCGGTGGCAGTTGCATATCCCACGTGGGAAAGCCAATAAACACCGTACCGTATTCTCCGATATTTTCAATCTTAGTTTTCAGAGGTGGCAGATACCCTCGCTCATTTTCGTTGTCCACCTGTGCTACGATTTTATCGTAATCTTCCGGATAAGGCGTTTCCAACTTGAGCTCGACCATCTCTCCGCCCACTTGTTGGTGGATAATCTCTGCTATGGCTTTGGTGTTTTCGGTACGAGTCAGATATACGATTAATACGTTTTCGTTATCAATTTCCTCAACAGCAGCCTCTCGTTCTTGTGCTGTTGATGAACACGACATCAGCCCAAGGAATGCTACCAGTAGCAGTGTGAATAAACCGTTGGATTTCATAATTGTTAAATCTGAATATCAATAATTAGAGTTAGTGGGTGGGATATCTCCACCCATATTAACTTTAATCGCTCTTTCCGGTGTACACCACGCGCCATATGCGACCTTTCTTGGAATCGGAAATATAGAACTCCCCGTTTGACCCCATCGCCAGACCCATCGGGCGATGCTCCGCCTGACCCGGGCTGGAGAGTGAATCTGTCCCGGCAAAGCCATCGGCAAAAGTCTCATAATCTCCCGCTGGCGCGCCATCTTCAAAGGGAACAAAAGAAACCTTATAACCTCTTTGCGGCAGTGGAGCGCGATTCCAGGACCCGTGGAAAGCAACAAATGCCCCATCCTGGTAACGATCTGGGAAATGCTCACCTCTGTAAAAGAGGAGGCCATTGGGTGCCCAGTGTCCCGGGAAAGCCACCACCGGATCGAGGTATTCTGAGCAACGCCCGACTTCCTGGCCATCACCACCGTATTCAGGAGAAAGCACTTTCTGCTCCTGGCGCTGGTCGTAATAGCAGTACGGCCAGCCTGCATTAGCGCCTTCCGTAAGCCGCAACATCTCTTCGGCGGGCAGCTCGGCATTATCCTCTGCGGTATAGAGGTCCGGCCAGAGTTGGTTGAGCTGGTCGCGACCGTGCTGCATCACATAGAGGGCATTGTCTTCGGTGTTCCAGTCGAGGCCTACGACATTGCGAATACCCGTAGCGTATCGAATACCATCGTCCTGCTGCGTCTGACCAAGCGAGTCAGCCGAGAATCGCCAGATGCCGGCCTGTCGCTCCAGTTGCGGGCAGGGATCAAATCCCGTAGAACCTGGCGTACGCGGTTCCTCCTGACAGGCATTTGAGGGAGCGCCGACATTTACATAGAGATGGCCACTTTCGTCAAAGGCGATAGACTTAGAATCATGTGCCCGTTGTTCCGGGAAGCCACTGACAACAATCTCCGGATCCCCTTCGGGAACAAGCGCGCCATTTTCCGGCATCGGCCAGCGATAGACGGACTGGGTATTGGAAGCCCAGAGATAACCGTCGTGGATCGCCATCCCCGTCTCCCACAGAATACCGCCCCCCATGGGGGTCCTGTCACTGAATCGCTCAATAACATCAGCTTTGAAATCACCGGTTGTATCACGAAGGGCCGCAATACCACCCTCTTCGCTACGTGTCTTCACGTAAATATCGCCATTGGATGCCACGGCAATGTGACGTGCAGGCCCAAGGCTATCAACGACAAGGCTCGCGCAGAATCCATCAGGCAGTGTAATTCCGCCATTATCCTCATCACACACGATCTCCGGATTCGCCTGGATCGACTCATTTTCGGGCGTTGGTTCGCTGCATCCGGCAATTAGTAGAACTGCAAACACAGACAGAATGGAAAACAGGTTGGAAATATTTGAAAAATTGCCAGCGTATTTACTTGCGGAAGAGTTCAAAAAGCTTTCTCGGTTATTCATAATATTCGTTTTTTATTTGGCAAAGAGTTGAATGAGGTTCCCTAATTAGTCAAGCGAAATAAACCCCAGGGTGTGTTGAGAAGTCATCGGGACTATAAGCTGGTTGGCTCCCGGATCATAACATATGGAAGCTGCACTTGGAATATTTTCGGCGATTAGCTCGGCGGCCCCGTCAGTATCAATTCGAGACACCCCACCGGCTATAACACTGCTTATATATTTGGTTCCGTCGGGCATGATTTCAATTCCATCTCCACCTCGCTGGACCGCGTGTTCTGTTTTTAGTAATTCACCATCAGGTGAAAAGGTCAATACTTCTGTATTCCCAAAATTTACTACCACTATATTTCCATCCTGATCCATTGCGATACCGTTTGGGATATTTATTGGATCACCAACAGCAAATTCAGAAATATTTCCTTCAGGTGAAATTTTCCAAACTTTCCAGGTTTTCGGATCAGCATCTTGTCCTAAGTCTCCGGTTTGGGTAGTGTAAATCGTTCCGTCTTCAGCAACCGTAATGTCATTGATCCATGGAGAATCTTTGATTCGAATATCATCCAAGGGCTTGCCCGTTTTCATATCAAACCGGCGAATAACAGCCACGCTCGGATCATCACTACCGGTTCCGCCATTGCGGTCAGCCACATAGAGAATGCCATTCGCAACAGTACTGCCCAGCGGCTCATTAAGTACAAGAGGGGGAGATAATTCACTGCGCCGGTTGGGACCTTGAACGCCAACCCATCGCGAAGTGTGTACCGATCCGTCGGAGTTGATGAAGGAAATCCAGGCATTGTTGGTCTGTACCCGTTGCGGGACACCTCGATTGGGTACCACAATGACCTCCCTCTCTGGATCATAGGTACAACTTTCTGCCGAACTTAGGGCTCCGTACACGGTTACATTCGAAGAGATCGGCTGAAACTCACCGTCGGAAGATATTCCAAGGGGACTGCCCACAGGATAGGACTCCGTTTGCTGATCCTGCGCAGTTGATGAATTGACCGAAATTCCCATCGTTAATACGATTGTGAGGACTACCATTTTGATAATCAAATGAAACGCTCGTGGGTTATTTTCTCTCATAAGTTGAGTTATTAGTGAGTTCAATTTTCAATTCTCCTGTATCACTCAAATCATTGTTTAACTTTTCTAACTTCTATCTTTTAATCCAAGTTCTTTTCCGCTAACCAGTCCGACAGTAAATCGGCTATTTCCACATTGTTTAAATCAGACATTGGAAAATGAGTATTTCCTTCAATGCCGATCTCCGGTAGATGAACGAGGGTGACATCACCACCATGTTTATTGACGGTATTCGTCCATTTTTCGGCCATGGAAAGAGCAGCCCGCCACTGCTCTTCTCCGGGATATTTTGAGGATTCATCCGGGATATAGTCTCCATAGTAGATAGCAATAGGTACTTCGGTTAAGCGCTCAAAGTCCGACATGGGGACTCCCCGTGCGCTTAGCTGACCTCCAAGGTAGGAGATGGGGTCAGGAACTTCCCCCTCGGGAAACACAAAATTACTTCCGGGCTCATAAGAGACAATACCTTTAATATTGTCATTCTCAAGTGCTGTGAGCCATCCCTGACCGCCACTATGGGAATGAGTTACGAGAATTCCGGGACCTATTTTATTAAATAATTCAGAAACAGCTTCAATGTTAACATCAATATCCAATGGTCCGGTGTCGGGTGTCATCTGCCGGTAAAACTGATTTAAAGCTTTCGGATCTTTTGAAAATTGAACACCGGAATAAAAGTCTGTACCGATTCCAAGCCTGAAAATTCCAAACCAGAGCTGATCATCTGTGGCAGCAGATATGGTTGTCGATTCTGTAGATCGACCTGCCAACCCTCTTCGTGGCTGATCAATCAGGTATACAGGATACCCGCGACGCAAGAACATGCTTTGGAATCCTTCCCGTCCGTCGGGCGTTGTTTGCCAAGTTTTCATGGACTGTCCGTATCCATGCCAAAAGACGAGCGGAAGTGCTCTCGGATTAGTTGGCACCTGATAGAATACAAAGGCGTGATCACCATGTAGAGTTTGTCCTTCCGTTGATTGATCTGTCGGATTAAAAGCTCCATGTTCAATAGGATCAAACGTGCCGGGACTTGTTTTAACGGTTCCTCCCACGGCAAAACTTCCCTGCTCCTTTATAATGATGGATTCTTCCGACCCCCTCTGGGCAGAACACGCTCCCATGAAGATCATTAGAATAAACAGGGCGATGTAACGCACTCTGTGTGCTGAATGCTTGGTAAAAGAGCGAGCTATGAACGGATATTTCATTTTAGCCTTGACTTAGATTTGATATCAAACTGATTAGAGGTTTTGGGAATAAAAGTCATTGAGTTTGCCCAGCGCCTGGCTTACATATTCAGGCACGTAGTATGTTTGAATATGCGTGGCTCCATCAATGACAAACAGTTCTTTATGGGTTGCCCCAGTCGCTTTGTTAAATGCTTCGTCAGCCATATACTTTGTTTGGGCGTCGCTTCCGGCCATCATCAGCAATGGTTGCTCAATCAAATCCATATTGGTAGCGGCATCCCACGTCATCAAATCAAGCAAACTACTCTTGGTGTACTTGAATGTAGAGTTGGGATGTGAGTGCGATCTGAAATAATACTTAAAGCCTTCACGGTAAAACCGGGTATCCACCTTGGCAAGCTCTTCATCAGTAATACTTGATACACCCACGTATTGTACCTCTCCACCAGCAGCCTGCTGAGCACGAGCTTCCGATGCTTCCTTTAAGCGTTTTTGAATAGTTTCTACTTGAGACTTCAGGAAACCATTGCGACGTACTTCACCAGTATTAAACATACTGAGCGTTGCCACGGCTTTAAATCGTTTGTCGGACTGAGCTGCTTTCAAGGTATAACCACCACCGCCACAAATTCCTAAAACTCCCAACCGGCTTGTATCTACTCCTGAGTATTGGATGATATAATCTGCCATTCCTCGGATATCCTCAATGCGGTTGGCGGGCTTATCCACATTACGTGGCTCCCCTCCACTGGCGCCCTGATAGGCCGCATCGGCCGCAATGGTGATATAACCAGATTCTGCCAAACGCTGTGCGTATAATCCGGCTACCTGCTCCTTGACCCCACCGTTAGGGTGAGCCACAACTACAGCTGGATAGCTCTCTGAGGGATCATAACCAGCCGGTGTATAAACATTGGCTGAAATTTCAATGTCATTCAGCTCGTAGGTTACAGGATGGATATGTACCTCATCTGCCACATTTTCTGTCAGGGCATCCCGATACACCAACCCAAAAGGATTATCAGGTTCGGTTTGCCCGAAAGAAACGGTGCTTAATGATGTTAGTATAATTACTAAAAGATATTTCATGGTTTTTTCATTGTCTTTTAAAATCGTTTACGGCTTATTCCGAAGTACTTATCCGGGATAATATTTCTCGTCCGACTTCTGCCTCTTCCTTCCCCACATTAGCCTCCATAATGGAGAACAGTTGCCGCAGTTGTGGTTCTGTTACGCCAATATTGAGTGCTATGCTCATATGGCTTCCCAGCATAGGTTCCACACCTCCGATACTACTGAGTACAGCAATTGTTACCAGTTCCCGCTGCTGATACGTCAAGACATCGCGATCAAAAATGTCCGCAAATAAATGCTCCTTGAGGAATCGGTCAATTGCTGGAGCAAAAGCCCCATATCCCGATTCCGGTTTCTCCCACTTTTCGCCGGTCAGCTCATACAGGGTTTCCAAACCTCGTTTGTACTTACTTTTCTCATCCGTGATCGGAGAGGCTTGGGGCCCCATTTCATCGGTAATGCCTTTATCTTCACGTTCATCCAATACATCCATAAAAGTGTTAAGCCCCCTGATGCTTCGTGGGAAACCGCTATAAGCATACAGGTGCACCAGGACTTCCTTAATTTCATTAATCGTAAGACCGGCATCCAAGCCACTCCGCAAAGCGCTTTCCAATTTGTTCAGATCACCCTTAGCGGTGTAGGCTGATATAAGAACGATAGCTTCTTGCGTTTCACTTAAGGCTTGATCTTCACCGGTACTGTTCTGTGCCTCTGTTGCGTTGGAGATACTCAACAGCGATACAATTAAAGCAATGGTAATCGGATTCTTTGCTGTTCTCATGTGTTTGGATATAGGGTTAATTGGTCCTGCTAATTTTCAATCTTTGACGATACAAAACTAAGGTAGTGTAATTCTTCGCCCTCTTCGTTATACCAATTACGGGATTACCAACCAATATTACGGATTGCACCTTTGCCGTTGTTTTCCCAATCTGGGAATGGTTACATTGGTATAAACCCAAAAAGAGCAGATATGTCACAAGTGTATAGATTTGATACCGTCAGCGACTATAATGACTTCAATAACCATGATACCTTACATCCCTTAGTCAGTGTGATCGATTTTTCCAAGGCGGAAAAGCGCACCGGCAAAAAGATGTACTTTGGGCTTTATTGCATTATTCTGAAAGATGTACAATGCGGCAACCTGAAATACGGGCGGCATTATTACGATTATCAGGAAGGAACCTTGGTCTTTATTTCACCGGGACAGGTTATTGATGTTGAACACAAAACAGAACCGTATCAACCCATGGGACATGGATTGGTTTTTCATCCGGATTTGATACACGGCACGTCGCTGGCTAACATTCAGAATCAGTACAATTTTTTCGGCTACGATACGAATGAGGCCCTGCACCTCTCAGAACGCGAGCAACAAATTGTGTTAGACTGCTTTTCAAAGGTAGAATCCGAACTAAGTCAGTCCATTGACAAGCACAGCAAGAAACTCATTGCCTCCAACATTGAACTGTTTTTGAATTACTGTGAACGATTTTATGATCGCCAATTCATTACCAGAGAAAATGTCAACAATGGGGTAGTAGCCGAATTTGAAGAACTATTGAACAATTACTTTGTATCCGACAAACCTCAAAAGGATGGTTTGCCCACTGTCGCCTATTTTGCGGAAGAATGTCATCTGTCGGCCAACTATTTTGGGGATTTGATCAAAAAAGAAACAGGGAAGTCAGCCCAGGAACACATTCAATTGAAAGTAATTGACATTGCCAAGGAACGTATTTTTGATCCGGATAAATCAATCAGCCAAATTGCGTATGAATTAGGATTCAGCTATCCGCAACATTTTAGCCGCATGTTCAAGGATCGCGTTGGCTCTTCACCGAGTGAATACCGGCAAGAAAATTAACGATATTTTGCTATAACACATTTCTGTTCACGACCGTAAAATAATTCAAAAGGAAGTTAATTTTACTACTTCCTAATAGTCACTACACATTTATAACGCCTAAAATATTGTTATTCAGTAAGTTATTTCAGTTATCTCAATTCCTAACTAAGTTCCTAATACATTTTTTATAATAAGGAACTAAAAATAAGCAGCATCTCGAGAGAAGTGAAGTTTAGGATACTCTTGGCAGGTATTATTTTAATTATCTCTCCCAAAGAAGTATCAAAATGGTTGTCCCAAAATGTTAGCTATAAATAAAAAAGGGACTCACAATAATTGAAATGTATACCAAGTAAAGCTGCGATTAGAGTTTAACAAGCCATATTTTGGTACAGATTTAAAGTTTTCTTAGATATTAATATGGTTGTCCGCCTATATTGAAAGACAATCGCTTTTAAATTTAGGTACTATCACATATGCATCAAATTGGCTTGATGTTTTGATTTACATGAAAAAAGTTACCCGGATCATATTTGGCTTTGATTTCAGCCAACCGTTTGTAATTGTCGCCATAGGAAACTTTGATTCGAGTTTCTCCCTCTTCCATCATAAAGTTGACGTATGCTCCTCCCTCGGCATGCGGTATCAATCCATTATAATAATCCTTGCACCACTTGGTAACTTTATCCGCATTTTCGGGGTCCGGATCTACGCCAACAATAACTTGAGCCCAGCGTGTATCCCGTTTTGCCCAAGCGGTGTCTTCTGATTGTACATCGTGGACAGTGCCATCGATTGGGTAGAGGTGCGTAGTTGAGTGCATCGAAGGGATCTTGGATCCATGGTTAATATTTTCACGAATCGCATCATCAGTCAGTTCTTTGATAAAATGAGATCTCCAGTACCACTGCATACCGGGCGGGTAGAGTTCGTCGAACATTCCGTTCAGAGCCGGCATTGGAATTTGGCTGACAAAATCAAGTATGGGCGGACCAAATTGCCGGATTGGCTTAAACACCGCTTCCGCTTCTTCCATCGGGCCGGTATAACACCAAACCACTCCGCAAACATTTTTCGAATGTAAATGTTCAGGAAATGGATCGCCAGGAGGAACAATCAGGAAGGCAAAAAAACCGTAAAGGTCATTCGAAGCATTTTTAGTGATTTCATCATAAAAGGTCAATGCCTCATGGGCCTGCTCGATGGGCCAGAACATCGGCCCGGCATAGACATTTTTGATGGGTAAAAGATTGAACGTGAAAGAAGTTACAATGCCAAAATTACCGCCACCTCCCCGGATTGCCCAGAACAGATCAGGATGACTGTTTTCATTGGCCGTAACCACTTTTCCGGAAGCGAGGACAACCTCAGCTTCTTGCAGCCGGTCAATTGTCAACCCGCCTTTACGGCTAAGATATCCTATTCCTCCTCCAAGCGTAAGCCCTCCAACACCCGTCGTGCCGATGATACCGCTTGGCAATGCCAGGCCATGCTCATGAGTAGCTTTGTCTACTTCTTTCAGTAAACATCCTGCTTGAACAACGACTGTTCGTGTATCCGGATCAACCTGGATATCCTTCATCAGGGACAAATCGATGACCATCCCCTCATCAACCAATGCAAGTCCGGGCCCATTGTGACCGCCGCCCCGAACAGATACTTCAATCCCTTCTTTCCGGGCAAATACTACGGCTGCCTGAACATCTTTTTTATTTTTACATTTTACAATCATGGCAGGCCGCTTGTCTATCATTGCATTGTAGATCGAACGCTCCTTGTCATAAGTATCATCTTGGGGCAAGATAACTTGAATTTTCAGTTTTTCTTGTAATTCTCTGATCGCTGTTGGTTGTTCCATATTAATTCCATAAAAAGAGGTTGTTTGATGTTACTCTAATCCTGTAAAAGATAGAATGTGATTGGTAGAATACGCCTTTTAGCCCTGAGAATTCTATAAATAAATAACAATTTTGATTCATGGGTGGGCTTTAATAAATAAGGACGCATCAAGGACCCCGCAAAAACAGCGGGAACGCTTGATGGTCCTTTAATGGCAATCCATGTTTTATCCTACATTCAAAGGCGAATGGTGTTCATGTGTAATTTTCCATCCATTGACAGTCTTGACGAATACCAAGGTTGTAGATCCCCATATCTGCATAACCTCTTCACCGATGGTCGGTCGAAAATCCGCATGAAAGGTGACCACTGCTACGTCGCCGTAAACAGATATTTTTAGATCACCGAGGTTATAGTCAAATCCGGAGATTGCTCCCACGAATCCTCGTTCATACGCTTCGTTTTCCTGGGAATTAAATCGGGGTTCGCTGTCTCTGAACTCCGTAAACTTTTCCCCATAAGCGTGATAGGAGATTAACTTATCGGCATCGTTATCCTGAATGCTTTTAAATATGCCGTCTAACACGGTTTGTATTTCAGCTTGGGATTCCTGGAATTGATCTGTGAGGAGGTTGAAGGGCTGGTCACTACATTCATTATCTGCTGCATTAACATCACATCCGACGATGATATAAAAGAGTGATATAATGAATACTAGGTTTTTTGTTGTGTTCATGATTGTATGGTTTTATGTGTTGGTTACATGCAAATTCTCCCATTGCTGGTTTAATATTGCGTTATCATGAATCAATATATCTGAGATGAAGGGCCTCATTCCATCACATTTCAATCAATAAATGTAAATTTTGATTCATAGTCCGCTGGAAGAAGGAAAGATCGGAGTAATGTTAAACGGCTATGCTTGATGCTTTGACACCAAATTTATCATGGAAGCATTTGGAGAAATAAGAAGGGCTGTGGTATCCGATTTCCAAAGCTATTTCAGAGAGATTGTATTTGTTTTCTTTAATGAGTGAAAGAGCTTTGTTTAAGCGAATATCACGAATGAATCTAACCGGGGACCGGTTGGTGAGAGCGGTTATTTTCCTGTAGAGTTGTGGACGGCTGATGCCCATATCTCGACTTAGGTAATCAACGCCAAAGTCATTCTCGGAAATCCTGTTCTCAACAATGTCTAGCAGGTTGTCTAAAAATTGCTGTTCCCCAGGCTTGATGGTTCGAAAGCTTATATGGGTTTTAATCAATTTATTCACATCGCAGAGTTCTTCAAAAAGTGTTGATGTGATAATTTCATTCTCTCCTGCAATTAAACATAAACGTTTGCTCATTCGTATGGCCTCTACAAAGAATCCCTCCTTCTTTGTTAAGGGCTGGCCTACACTAATCCCCATATTGAATGTGACATCAACTGAATCCGGATCAGAATTCCCATAGCCCTCCAGTAATTCTTTTTGAATTTCGTGAGCACATCGAAGCACTTTTTCAGGAGTTTTGAATACAGCGACGATACTATCGAAGCCACTTGTTCGAACTTCTTTTCCGTTGTATTCAGCAATCCATTGAAGGGCTATATTTTTGGATTTTTCAGGCAGTTTTAGCTGGTTAAAATTGATGGAATCTCTGCTACTGGTTTTTGTAATAATATCAAGAGTAAGGATATAGCGATAACCGGTATCTATCTTCCCATTTTCCTGACGAACTAGTCCTTGATCCACTTTTTGATTTTCTCCCATAAAAAGATCGTACATCCCACCTTCCACTTCAGTGATTTGGCAAGCCGTAACACCATTGGCTTCCCTGTGTGTGGCTGCACATGATTCCTTGTCCGGCCCTTCCATCAGGCAATATATGGTTCCGGCTTCTTCATTAAACCAGTATTGATGGTACTTGACTCCATACTTCTCCTGTACGGCCAAATCCTTGAGGTGGGCTTCTCGTGTGTCCTCCACAGACACCTCGTCGACAAAATGAATATCCATGTAAAGTGGCATGGTAGTATTTTTAGAGATGCTATCTACTCTTGTGCTCTTTTGATCCTAAATAGATAAAATGCCAGTTACTTATATATACACTATTCTTTGTTGATACCCTATTATTTTTTTCAATCGTTCGCTTTCCGCAAGGCGTCATAACCATGGCATCTATGGGACGAGGTAAAAAATTCGGTTTAGTTCTATGCGCTTGTTGTTCATGTTCTATGTTATAACTTAGCTAGTAGGCTCCGCCCCCCCCCATTATCCCAAGGCCATTAGGTATATTACTCAGATTGGGAAGATACTGTAAATTCCCTGACATTAGATTTGCTGGTAGGTTGCTCTGAAATCCAAGTATATCGACCTGGTTCTAATTTTACAGTAATAGGCAGTATTACCTCTTGGCATTTCATGTGTACCACATATAAAGGTAGCCGGAGCTGGGTTTCTCCGCTGTTGAAACAAGTCCTTCAGCATTGTTAAAGTCAAACCAATATATAATGTCCTGCAGATCAATAACTAACAGAACGCAAATAAAAGGTCTTCAGAGGAGCTTTCTAACAATTATTAGGAAATTCCAAATCCAAGATATTTAATCAAGATCGGTAAGCACTTTTTGCATTTGCTTGAAATCTGGTAGTTCACTGGCATCTTCTAAGATCTCTTGAAATCTAATGGTCCCCTCTTTATCAATCACAAATGATGCTCGTTTGGATACTCCCTTCATGCCATAAAAGTCATCGTAAAGTGCGTTATACTTTGATGATACTTCTTTGTTGAAATCACTGAGAAGCGTGAAATTTAAATTCTCACTCTTTTTAAATTCACGCAAACCAAAAAAACTATCGACACTTATCCCCACAACCTTGGCATCCAGCGAATCATATAGTTTCATGTTATCTCTTGCCGTGCAAAGCTCTTTGGTACACGTTCCGGAAAATGCTACTGGAAAAAATAAGAGAACTACGTTGGATCGTTCCTCAAAATCTGAAAGTGTAACTTGCTCTCCTTTTGTATTCTGCAAAGTAAAATCGGGAGCTTTAGAATCAATTTTTAGCGTCATAATTTTATGATGTTTGCGGAATTGTGTCTTTTTCAATCTGTTCATACCCATAAATGCTTGTCAGCATTGCTACGCTAAGCAGTAACTCCCAAATCCATTGATAGGTATCCTGTACCTCTGTTATGTTCCAAAAAAGGATATATGCAATCATAAAAAGAATTATTCCTGTAAGGACAAAAGCGTATACGGTTCTTCGATAGGTATAAACAGAGTACATCAGGAGCGCTACGGTAATTGCTCCTCCCTGGTAAATTATTAATAACCATGTTTTGATGGCATAGGTATCCTGAACGAGTAAATATGAGAGGATAATTAAAAGTGGCAATGCGGTATATATCATCGGGAACCGTGCAAAGACGGGTTTTGATTCCCGGATAAATATTGCCAGCGAACTAAGGACAAAAGCTAAACATGTTACATGTCCCCATTCTATTATGAATTCAGAGGCAGCCGTTACATTCGGGGCCGTCATCAAAAAATCCAAAACCACAGTAAACTGCATTACTGTAAAAATCGCGGATGCAATGGTAAGACCAAGAAACTTAAGTTGTCCCCTTTTGTTTGTAAGACTGAAAAATTTAGCTGCAACATAACCACTTACAAACAGGAGTAATAATGTTGCCCAGATCATACAGGTTGATTTAGCCAGTCTTAGTTTTCAGTGGGATGTTTATCTTGTCGGTGTGAACGTCGGTGTTCAATATCACGCTGCCGCTTCTTTTCTTGGTTGTAAATGCGAACTTGATCGGCAATATCTTTTAATATCCCCCTTTCAAACCGAATCATTTCTTGCATGAAATCGAAAAGAAGAAGTTGTTCACCGTCTCTATAAACCACTGTTTCCCAATCGATTAGCGATATATTCTTAGCAGCATTTACGAGCCCTGCCCTGTGCTTGGCAATCTTTTTAAGGATCCTGTGAACATCCTCTAATTTTTCCTCATCTTTCTCAAAATCTTCCTTAAAATGAGTAAAGTTATCGAGGTGAGTGGGACGAGGGTTATCAATGGCCTCTTCCATAATCGGCCGATAATAGGAAAGCTGCGCATGATCGATGAGCAACAACATTTCTGCAATTGAACGTCCCTCAGGAGGGGTTTTAGCATAAGGAACATCATCAATAACGTATTGCATCGCTTCGGCCTCATCTTGTAAATATGAGGCATCGTCTACCAAACGGTCAAGGTCTTCCTGTGAAATTTCCCGATCAGTCATGATTAGACTATCTCACCCATTCAGATTCGGGCTCAACATCGTCATTATGACGTTGCTGCTCAAGCATTTCAACGAGCGAAAGCCCGGAATGAAATTCCTCATCTCGGTCGCGAACGGAGTGAATATTGTTTTCTTCCTGAAAATCCCAGAACTGACCAAATTGACGATTTTTGTATTCACGCAAGAATTCAAGTCGCTCCTGCAGATCTTCTTTAGGAACGAGGAGTCGTTGTTTGTCATAAATAGCCTCTTCCCTCGACTCAAATACGATATCATAGTCCTTACTCATAACGATGGCTTCTTCCGGACAAACTTCTTCACAATACCCGCAGTAAATACACCGCAGCATATTAATTTCGAAAAAATCGGGATATCGTTCTTTGGGATCATCAGAATCCTCATTAGCTTGCATGCTGATAGCCAATGGCGGACAAGCTCTTGCACATAAACCGCATGCTACGCACCGTTCTTTGCCATTATCCTCAACCAACACCGGCCGTCCTCTAAATATAGACGGGGGTTCCCACTTTTCTTCGGGATACTGTAATGTTACACTGGGCTGGAACATCTGTTTAAGCGTGTACCACAACGCTTTAAAGATTTCGGGCAGATATAAATTTTCCAGAAAAGAAAATGAGCGCTCTCTGTCAAATTGTTCATTGAGCGCATTTGCTCTGGGTTGTTCTAAATTTTGTGGTGTTGGCATGAGTATACAATTAGAAATTGGTTGTTGCTCAACGTAATATCGCTGGAAAAATAACTGATTCAATGATTCACGTCAAAAGTAATATGAATTATTTCTGAACAAATCTCATCGTTATGGGAACTCCGACAAATCCAAACTCTTCTCGAATCCTGTTTTCAATAAAACGTCGATAACTGGCCGGCAGCTCCTCTGGTTTATTCATAAAAAACTTAAACACCGGTGGATTCGATTTTACCTGGGTGCCATATTTGATTTTTAGTTTAACTCCCCGCCGAACCGGTAAAGATTTTTCTTTTAAAATACGTTCGATAAAGTCGTTTAAATCAGAAGTCTTTATCGTCTTTTTTCGTTCCTGTAATACTTTGTCAGCTACCTCAATTACTTTATGGATTCGTTTTCTGTGTATCGCGGAAATAGATACAATAGGGATATATTTCATCATTGGTACACGACTGTACACGTACTCTTCAAATTCTTTGTGAATATTTGTATCCTTTTCGGGTACTAAATCCCACTTATTGAGTACAATGACGATCCCCTTGTTATACTTTGCAGCATCGCGCAAAATGCGTTTATCCTGCTCCTCAAACCCGCGCATGGCATCGAGCATAATAAGGGCAACATCACATTCTTTAAGTGCCCTGTCGGTTCTAACGGTACTGTAAAATTCTACATTCTCTTTAACCTTGGCTTTCTTCCTTAACCCAGCGGTATCGACGAGAATATATTCCTTCTCATTGTAAATTAGTTTACTGTTGATCGAATCGCGGGTCGTTCCCGGAATATCAGTCACGATACAGCGCTCATCATCCAGCAGCGCGTTAATAAAACTACTTTTACCTACATTAGGGCGTCCGACCACGGTTAATTTGGGGATGGGAGTTTCCGGCTCATCTTTTTCCTCCGGAAGCAACTTTACAACTTCATCGAGTAAATCACCCGTACCACGTCCGCTTAATGCTGAAATAGGATATAATTGTTCAAATCCCAGAGAGTAAAACTCGGTAGCATTGAGTTCCCGCTCCTCGTTATCAGCTTTGTTGGCCACCAGCAATACGGGTTTTTCCTCCTGCCTAAGAAGTTGGGCTACCGATTGATCGAGGCTGGTAATACCGGCCTCGGTATCCACCACAAACAGGATAAGATCAGACTCTTCAATGGCAATATGAATCTGCTCCCGGATACCCTGGATCATTACATCAGTCTCGTTCGGCAGGTATCCGCCGGTATCAATAACATTAAATTCACGGCCATTCCAGAATGATTCTCCGTAATGCCGGTCGCGGGTAACACCGTATTGATCATCGACAATAGCTTTACGGCTGCCGATTAGTCGATTAAATATTGTGGATTTGCCTACATTAGGCCGCCCTACGATTGAAACTACGGGGAGCATGTGGTATTTATTATTTATATTTTATTTTCAATGACAAGCCACAAAAATAAGGAAATTAACTGTTAAAGTAGAGTACAAACTCAATGCTTGAAACCTTTTATAATAGCTTCGGATTTATTGGTTCAATTACTGTCGCCTTTATTATTTTTCTTGTTTTTATTTTTTGGATGGCCGGCATTGCGGGCCTTTCTCAGCTGCCGGAGTCACGTAAAAAAAACTTAAAACTTGTATGTTCCATATTTTTCCCTCCATACCCTATTATATGGGTTTTCGTTGATATGTACCGGCAGAGCCAGCTTATGAAGGAAAAGGAAATTAAATAACATGGCTTCGGATAAACTATTTTCCAGAGAACGGCAGACCGATATCTTTTTGGGAAGCCTTCGAGGCAAGAACAGAACAATTCCGGTTTCTTTTGATAAACTCCGTAATGCTGCCAAAAATAAGATGTCAAAAGAGGCCTACGCTTATATTGCAGGTTCTGCGGGACGTGAAATTACTAAGAAGTCCAATCGCACCGATTTCAACCAGTGGAAAATTACGCCGCGCATGCTTAATGATGTTTCCCAATGCAGTACAGAGGTCTCGTTATTTGGGCGTCGCTATCCTGTTCCTTTTTTATTGGCCCCCATCGGGGTCTTGGACATGGCTCACCCAGAAGCAGACTTGGCGATAGCAAAAGCATCAAGTGCTGAAAACGTTCCTTTTATATTTTCAAACCAGGCGTCGGTTGATATGGAAACCTGTAGCTCTGTTATGGGGGATTCGCCACGCTGGTTTCAATTGTATTGGAGTACGTCTAACGATCTTGTTGAAAGTTTTGTGCGTCGAGCAGAATCGTGCGGTTGCGAAGCTATCGTACTTACGCTGGATACAACCATGCTGGGATGGCGTCCCCGAGATCTGGATCTTGATTACCTCCCCTTTTTACGGGGACGTGGTATCGCACAATATTCAAGTGATCCGGTATTTCGGGAGCTTATGAAAACATCACTGGGAGATGCTGACGAGCCACCCAGGCTGACATGGGAATCGATCAAGGCACTTATCAAAATGGCAAAAAATTATCCCGGAGGATTTTGGAGTAATCTGGTTTCAGAGAATCCCCGGAGAGCTGTTAAAACATTTATTGAGTGCTACTCGCGTCCTTCGTTGACATGGGATGACCTCTCCTTTTTGCGGTCTCTTACCGACTTGCCCATTCTATTGAAAGGCATCTTAAATCCCAGCGATGCGCGCAAAGCCATTGAAAGGGAAATGGACGGAATTATTGTATCAAATCACGGGGGGCGTCAGGTCGACGGTGCAGTAAGTGCTATTGAAGCATTGCCGGATATCACAAAAGAAGTAAACGGGGAAATTCCCATATTAATGGACAGCGGAATACGATCAGGCAGTGACATATTTAAGGCCATTGCATTAGGAGCTGATACAGTATTATTGGGACGACCTTATGCCTATGCCCTTGCTGTTGCCGGAGAACAAGGCGTGCAAGAAGTTATCCAGAACTACCGCGCTGAATTTGAATTAACGATGGCATTATCGGGATGCAGATCAGTGGATGAGATCAATGCTGATCGATTGCAGTCAGCGTAACATTTACTAAGAATTCATCTTTTTATTTTTACCCTTACAAAGATATATTCCATGCTTTAACAGCGGCACCCGGAATTATTTATAAAGAAAGTATTTATGCTTAGCGAACCTTCATTTGTACCACATAAAGTTGGCTGGATTGAAGTTATTTGTGGTGGGATGTTCAGCGGTAAAACCGAAGAGCTGATCAGACGCGCTAAACGAGCCCACATTGCCGGACAAAAAGTTGTGGTAGTAAAACCGAAGGTTGATGATCGCTATGATGAGGAAGATGTAGTCTCGCACAATAAAAATGTGTTGCCTGGATTGGTGGTCGATACAGCTGATCAAATTGTATTACTTACCGGTGAAGCTGAAGTTATTTGCATCGATGAAGCACAGTTTTTTGATAAGCAATTAATGAATGTAGCCAATACTCTTGCAAATGATGGTAAAAGAGTAATTGTAGCTGGTCTTGATATGGATTTCGAAGGGCGCCCCTTTGAACCTATGCCCCAAATGCTGGCCATTGCAGAATATGTAACCAAACTTCATGCGGTTTGTGCAGAAAGTGGAACGATGGCCCATTATTCACAACGCGTCGTAGAAAGCAAAGATCGCGTACTCGTTGGAGAAACAGATGCCTATGAGCCCCGAGCCAGACATTGTTATCGCCCTCCTGTCGACAAACGAAGAGGAAAGCCCATTCAGCCTATCCAGAAACAAGATAATACGAAAAAAGAAAACGAGTCATGATTGACATATTGCGTGGTATGATAGGAATGGCGGTTATTATCGGCATTTCAGTATTATTCAGTAAGAACAAAAAACACATTAATTGGCGTTTGGTCGGCACCGGCCTCGGAATACAGTTTGTTTTGGCTGTATTTATTTTAAAGGGACGACAAATGTCCGAATACTGGGCACCCTTGGGATGGCCCAAAGATTTCTTTAGCTGGGTGTCATCCTTCTTTGTAATTGTCTTAGATTTTACAACCGAAGGAGCTAAATTTATATTCGGTGATTTAGCAAAAAGTCCCGGTATGGAAGGTAGTATGGGTAACTTTTTTGCCTTCCAGGTATTGCCTACTATTATCTTTTTTGCCTCATTGACTGCCATATTATATCACTATGGAATTTTACAGCGTATTGTGAAATATATGGCTAAAGGAATGCAGAAAGTCATGGGAACCTCGGGTGCTGAGTCATTAGCAGTTATTTCAAATATATTTGTGGGGCAAACGGAATCTCCCCTAGTCATTGAACCCTATATTAAGAAGCTGACTAAATCTGAATTGTTGGCTGTAATGACCGGCGGAATGGCTACTATTGCAGGTGGAGTTATGGCCGCGTATGTACAGATGCTAGGTAACTCATACGCTCAGGCCCATGATGTTGCCCTAGATGTAGGCCGACTGATGTTTGCAGAACAATTGCTGGGGGCAAGTTTGATGGCAGCTCCTGCTGCCCTTGTTATCGCTAAAATTATGTATCCCGAAGTTGATGAGCCTGTAACAAAAGGAGAAGTCAATATGAGTGTTGAAAAAACAGATGCCAATGGCATTGATGCCGCTGCAAGCGGAGCTTCTACGGGCTTAAAACTAGCTGGAAATGTCGGAGCTATGTTATTGGCGTTTATAGCATTATTGGCAATGGGAAATTATTTTCTTGAGAGCTTTGGAAGCATTACCGGTATTAATGCAATGATTGCAGACGGTTCGCTGACAATTGAAAGAGTGCTTGGCTGGATTATTGCTCCTATTGCCTTTGTTGTAGGTGTTCCTTGGGCTGATGCGATCAATATGGGGTCTTTACTTGGAACAAAAGTAGTACTCAATGAATTTGTTGCCTACTTGCAATTATCAGAGATGGTAAGCGCTTCTGAGATTGGTGACAAAACGATTAGAATGGCTACCTTCGCTCTTTGTGGATTTGCAAACTTTTCCTCTATTGCTATTCAGATCGGAGGTATTGGTGGATTAGCCCCGAGTAGAAAATCCGAGCTTGCAGAGTTCGGTCTAAAAGCGGTATTAGCCGGTACACTTGCGAATTTAATGACGGCAACAATTGCCGGAATGTTATTTTAACCGACTATGAAATCAAATATATCATATAGATTCTCTTTGTTGATTATACTTGGAGCAGTGTTACCTCTGGCCTCTTGTCAGCAAACCACCCGGCAAAATGCAGACAATGCGCTAGCAAGAGTCGGAAACGAATATTTGCGGGTGGAGCAGGCAATTGATGATATTCCTGAAACTGTGTTATCCGAAGATAGTGTTAAGGCATTAACTCAGTACCGTGACAACTGGATTCGTCAGCAACTTTTGGTTCAAGAAGCAAAACGGCTCGGTTTAGAGCAAAAACCCGAAATCCAGCAAAAAATTGATCGTGCAAGGCAAGAAATATTGCGTCAGGCACTTAAAGACTATGTGTTGGCTTCTAAAGAACAGGATATGCAAATATCAGATGAGGAAGCTCGAACTTATTATCAGGCTAATAAAGAACAATTTGTACTTGAGGAAGATTTTGTAAAGTTTCGGCACATGCGTACTAAGACGATCAAAGAGGCTCGTAATGCCAAGCAAGATCTGCTAGACGGCGTGCCTTGGCCTGAAGTTGCCCGCACCTATGCTATTAATCCTTCAACTGTTATCAGCGAATCTGATCAGTATTGGCCAGTGTCAATGGCGGCACAGGATATTGATATCATGAACCGATATTTAACGGTAATCGGACAAAGTGAAATTTCGCCCATACAGCGTGTAAACGGGATATATCATTTTGTGCAGCTGATGGATACCAGATCTGAGGGGGATCACCCCAACCTGGAATGGCTTATAGAACAGATTAAAGATTGGATGGCTTTAAATAATCGACAACGAAATTTCAGTTCCTTTGTAAAGAATCTTTATCTTAAGGCCGAATCGAATAATGAAGTAGAGACTTTTAACGTTTTACCTACTAAACCTAACCAAAATTCAACGCTTGACGATACCCTTGAAAACAACTCAACGAATGAATAAAGCACATTTACTGCTCTTTTTTGTAGTTTCATTAATTTTAACTCCCCTCTTATCACAAGCACAAAATCAATCATCAAATAAAAAATTAGATCAGATTGTTGCTGTAGTCAATGATCATATTATCCTCAAATCGGATGTTGATCAGGAAGTACAGCAATACATGATGCAGCTTCAGCGACAGCAAAATCAGCAAATCTCATTTAGCAAAGAGATTTGGTATACGGTATTGGAAAATATTATCGACCGACATGTAATGCTTGATCAGTCGAAGCGAGATTCTATTACTGTTTCTGACGAAAGAGTTGATCAGCAAATAAATCAGCAAATAAACTCGTACGTTGAACAAGTGGGTAGCGAGCAAGCTCTGGAAGAACAAATGGGACAGAGTATTGTACAGATCCGGGCTGATTTACGTGATAATTACCGCGAACAGATGATTGTGCAGCAATTTCAGCAGCAAAAGCGCAGTAATGTTTCCATAACGCGCCCGGAAGTTGAAGCGTATTTTAATAAGATACCGCAAGATTCATTGCCTATGATACCGGAGCGAGTAGCTGTATCACAAATTGTTTCCGTTCCTCCTCCCTTGCAGAATGCTAGAGCAGAGGCTCGAAAGTTGGCAGAACAGTTGCGTGATTCAGTGCTTAATCATGGAAAAACAATTGAAGAGATGGCCAGAAAGTACAGTGATGGGCCTTCTGCCTCGTCTGATGGCAATCTCCCAATGATGTCTATGGATGACTTTGTTGCCGAGTATTCAGCTGCAGCATCGGCGCTTGAACCGGGTGATATCTCAAAGGTTGTGGAAACAAGCTTTGGATTTCATGTTATACGACTTAATAAACGTCAAGGGGATCAAATTGATACCAATCATATCCTTATTGAAGTTGATGATCAAAGCTATGATGATGAGGCCGCCAAAGAGGAATTGAGACAAATTCGAGACTCTGTACTCACCAATCAGGATATAACTTTTGCTCAGATGGCCAGACGCCATTCAGATGATCCGAATACCGCGCCACAGGGTGGTCGGGTGTTAAATCCACAAACCGGAGAGCGACTTATAGCTCTTGATCAACTCGATCCTGCTCTCTATCGAATTGTTCTTTTACTGGAAAAGGTGGGAGATATTTCCGAGCCAAAATCATTTACTATGGGCGAAGAAAATAACTCACAACGTGCCTTTCGCATTGTTCGGCTGGACAGGAGGATTGAAGAGCACAGAGCTAATTTAAAACAGGATTATACCCGTATTAAACAGGTTGCCCTGCAAGAGAAGCAGGCAGAATATATGAGTGACCTGTTGTCGGATTTGCGCGAAGATATGTATGTGGAATATAAAATTACGATTCCTGAGCGCTATAAAAATATTAATTATTAAATCCTATGAGCACTATACCTGAGGAATCGGTTGAAGCGGTAGATTTTTTTCAGGAATCTTTTGACAAGATTCGGAAAGAGGTAGGCAAAGTTATCGTTGGTCAACAAGAAATTCTTGACCAGCTTCTTATTTGTTTGTTTTCACGGGGACACTGTGTACTTATCGGGGTTCCGGGTCTTGCAAAAACGCTTCTTATCCGGACAGTATCTCAAACCCTGAATCTCAGCTTTAGCCGGATTCAATTTACGCCCGATCTTATGCCCGGGGATATTACAGGGACGGAAGTTATCGAAGATGATCGAGAAACCGGAAAAAAGAGCTTCAAGTTCGTCAAAGGCCCTATATTCGCCAACATCGTATTAGCTGATGAGATTAATCGTACGCCCCCCAAAACACAGGCAGCCCTTCTTGAAGGCATGCAGGAGTTTCATATAACTACCGCTGGGCATACCTATCCTCTTGAGCCTCCCTTCTTTGTACTGGCTACGCAAAATCCGATTGAACAGGAAGGCACCTATCCCCTTCCCGAAGCTCAGCTTGATCGCTTTATGTTTAATTTATGGCTCGACTATCCCTCTGTTGATGAGGAACAGGATATTGTTAGTCAAACGACCTCTCTTGGTGAGGCTGAAATCAATGCGGTCTTAAATGTCGAGCAAATTGTGGAATTGCAGGACTTAGTACGCAAAGTACCTGTTCCGGATGGAGTACTGAAATCAGCTGTTGAACTTGTGACCAAAAGTCGTCCGCAATCCGAAATAGCACCGGAATTTATTCAAAAGTTTATGAGCTGGGGGGCCGGTCCTCGTGCTTCTCAGTACCTGGTATTAGGAGGCAAAGCCCGTGCACTCTCGCGGGGACGATATAATGTTTCTGAAGATGACATCAGAGCTCTCGCAAAACCGGTTTTGCGTCACCGAATTGTCAATAATTATGCGGCCGAAGCAGAAGGATTAACTTCCGACAAACTGATTGATATGCTGCTTGACGAAATGTAAATACCATCACCGTGGACTTCATCTTTCAAGGATTTCAAGCTTCTCTCCCCTTTTGGGTTTACACGCTGATATTCATCTGCACCTTTCTCATTGCCTGGTGGTCGTATTCCAACATCAAGCAAATTGGCCGTACTTATTTTTATACACTTGTTTCTCTACGCAGCTGTGTATTTTTCATCCTGCTTTTACTTCTGGTAAATCCGTTTTTCAAGACAGAGGACACTTACTTTGAACCCGCTAATATTTTGGTGTTGCTTGATAATTCATCAAGTACGCAAATTGAAAAAAAGACATACCAAGGCAGCAAAAGTTATTCTGAGCTTTTACAAAACCTTGACTTTGCTGAGAAATCCAATATTAATTTTCAATTTTTCAAAATTGGTAGTCGTATAGAACAGACAAAAGTCGGCAGCCTTACTTTTGATCAAGATCAGACTGACCTATCATCTGCAATTGAAACAATTCGGGGAAAACAGAACGATATAAGTGCGGCGCTTCTCATTAGTGATGGAATTTATACCAAAGGTAAAAATCCCATTTATGAGACTTCTGATATCGGTATCCCCGTTTTTTCTATTGGCCTGGGAGATACCACATTCCAAAAAGATATTCTAGTTTCATCTATTTCCACAAATTCAACGGGATATCTTAACAGTACACAAAGCGTTAAAACAACGATTAACAGTAAAGGTTTTGAAGGTAATTCAATACCTGTTCACCTAAAAAGAGGTGATGAGATACTCTCAGAAAAAATCATTATCCCAAAAATAAGGAATAGCAGTCAGGAGATAAGTTTTGATCTGCAGCTGAATCAAGAAGGGTTGCAGCAATATGAAATTCATATTCCTACGCTTAGCAAAGAGTGGACTTCAGCTAATAATACGCAACGATTTACGGTAGACGTACAAGATGCTAAGCAGCAAATACTATCGCTTGCCTTGGAAATACACCCGGATGTACGATTTGTTCGATCACTTATATTAAAAGATAAAAATACGGAGCTTATAAATCGAACCTGGCTTAAAGGGGACGACTTTATTGAAGGAGATTTTACTTCTGTAATGGATTCTCTCGATTTGGCTATTATTCACGGTTATCCAAATGCAGGATTATCTGCAAAAGTTAAAGAGAAGTTAAGAGAAATCGGGGATAACATTCCACTGATTGTAATAGCCTCCCCCCGGTTTAGTCCTCAGCAATTTCAACAACAAATCACCGAACTCCCAGTTGATTTTAAAGGATCAAAGCAATACGGACAGATTGCACTTCGATCGGTATCCGAAACATCAGAACATCCTATCAGGGAACTTCCTGCTATTACGTTTGATCAACTTCCTGGCTTGGTGGGTCCGATAAAAAATATCAGCACGGCAAGCTATGCAAACATGCTATTCAGTAGTACTTATCAAGGTGAGCCAATTCAAACGCCTGTGATTGTTTCTCAGCAATTGGGAAATAAACGCCACATATTTGTTACTGCTTATAACTGGTATCATATGCATCAAAACCAAAATCCCCGGGTCCAAGCTTTTGCCAACCAGCTTTGGCAAAATATGATAAGCTGGACGGCTACCGATCCCGATGACAAACTGCTTGATATTCAGCCCCAGCAAGACTCTTTTTCAGGTACTGAACCACTAACTATTGAAGGCTATCTAAAAAATGAACGTGGTCAGAATGAGTCTGAGGCAAATATAACAATCTCGATCATTTCCGATACGTCAGCTGACCGAATGTATTCCATGGAAAATAGAGATGATGGGAATTATCATCTTTCCATTCCACCCTTGCCCGAAGGAATTTATACTTATGAAGCAACAGCTCAGAAAGGGGATCGAATACTGGATACCGAACGAGGCGAATTTTCCGTAAGTGCTTCTAATGCCGAATACATTGATATCAACAGAAATGAACAACTGCTGAAGCAAATAGCCGAAAATACGGGTGGAGAATATATGCCTTTTGATTCTGTGGATGGATTCTGGAATATCTTAGAAGAAAGGCAACTACTAGACCGTCAACAGAAAGTTGAAACAAATTTCTTTTACCTATATCAGCATATTGGCTGGTATATTCTCGTAATTATTTTTTTATGCAGCGAGTGGATATTGCGAAAATATTTATCACTGCCGTGAGCCTTCATTTAGGTAACGGCGTTTCCCTTTAGCTTGATAGTCCCTTCCTGAGCATCCATTTCAACACCTAAACCAACAGGTAGGGTAATCATATTGTCGATATGGCCAGTCATCGCTCCCGAAAATGCCGGAATACCCAGTGGTTTAATGTGATCATCAAAAACTTGTTGGAGGGTAAGACTATGAGGACTCGACATTTCGCAAGAGGCACATTGTCCAAAAATAAATCCAGAAATTTCTTCCAGAACGCCATTCAGTTTGAGTTGTGTTAACATACGATCGAGGCGGTATACATCTTCCCCGACATCTTCCAAAAAAAGAATGCTGTTATTCCAATTAGGAAGGTAGTCAGATCCCATCATAGCAGACAAGACGCTTAAATTTCCACCGAGAAGCGTGCCCTTTGCTTTCCCCGGGGTAATAACCGAAAATTCATCACATTCCTCGCAAAGCTTCTTATTTGGAATATCAAACAATCTTTGGCGTCCGGTTAAAACATCTTTGAAATGGTTTGTTGTGTAATTAGTCCATTTCGATTTCCCCACCGGACCGTGAAATGTCACCAGGCCTGTCTTTGAATAAATTGATAGCAATAAGGTTGTTATATCACTATAACCAACGAGGATTTTGGGATTTTTACGGATAATATCAAAATCAATGAATGGTAAAATGCGATTGCAGCCCCATCCACCTCGAAATGGCATGATGGCATCAACAGAATCATTTGCGAACATGGCATTGAGGTCGGCAGCCCGTTCTTTGTCCTTCCCCGCCAAATAGCCATACTTGTTGCGCGCATTTGGGCCTTCTTCCACCTCATAACCCAATTTCTTAACCTGGTCAATAATCTCATCATACTTTGTGGATTCAGGTAAAATAAAGCCCGGACTGATAAGTCCAATAGTGTCCCCTTCCTGTAGCTTTTTGGGCCTGATAGTGCTAGAAGCATCGGAGTGATGACCGGTATTTGCCAGTAATGACCCAAACCCTCCCACTGATAAAAGTTTTAAAAATCCCTTTCTATTCATCATTATTGCCCCTGTAAAGTTTTTCGTTATCAATGATAGTTTTAACTGACGAAGGGGTCAGTTCCGAAATATCATCTCCGTTGGCAACGGCATCCCTGATCATTGTTGAAGAAACTTCAATAGGTTCATGATCAACAAAGTGGACATGATTCCTTAGAATATTATCGATTTCTTCAGTATAGGTAGCCGGTCGTTTTGCTACAAGCAGGTCGGTATCTTTGAGGATCTTACGCCAGTCTTTCCACTGTTTGAAATCCCTCAGTGAATCCTCTCCAATACATAAATAAAAGATGTTGTTGGGATATTGCTCTTTCAGAAATTTGAGCGTCTGAATGGTATAAGATGGTTGGGGTAACTGCATTTCAAGGTCACTGATTTTTACATCATCAAAATCCTTGAAAGCTGTATGCAGCATTTTTAATCGAGATTGAAATGAAGTCTGTGCCTGTCCAGTTTTATGGGGAGGGTCGGGAGTAAGCAGAACCCAAAGCTCATCGAGTAAATCAGACTTTAAAAAAGATTTTGCTATGGCTAGGTGCCCATTATGAACGGGATCGAAGCTGCCGCCAAACAATCCAATTCTTTTCTGTTGCACAGCCATTAGTTTGCGTTGGTATCATTACTGACATCACCCTGCAAGTTTTCCTCACTTTCTTCAACAACAGGAGCCTCATCCGGTAGTTCGGCCAGCGCAGACCGAGCCTCGTCGACAAGTTCCTCTGCCTCTTGACGGTATTCGCCGTTGGGGAAAAGCTGAATAAATTTTTCGTACGCCTCTACTGCTTTTTGATAGCGTTCTCTTTGTTTAGATGCAACACTACGGTCAGCATAAATATTGTAAGTTTTAATCTCATCAACCAATGCTCGTTGTGCCCACTTTGTTTCGGGATACTTGTCAATAGTTAAATCATAATAAATGATTGCGGCTTCATATTTATCCGTACGCAAATATAAATCCGCTGAATGATACAGCTTCTTGGCAAGCTTTGTTCTCATTTCAGAAATATACTTTCCGGCTTCATCAGCTTTTTCTGAATCTGGGAAACGTGAATTATATAATTGAAATTTTTCTATTGCCTTACGGGTATGTTTTTGATCAAGTTTGTACCGAGGACTTAATTTATAATAACAATATGCTTCCTTAAATTGAGCTTCTTGCCGTCTTTCCACCTGGGGAAAAAGTGAAATGAACCGCTCATATTCTGAAGCTGCCAGTAGATATCGTTCATCGTTGTAATAAGATTCTGCCAGATAAAACTGTGCATCTTGGCCATATTCAGTGCCTCGAGCAATTTGAACAACCGTTTCAAAGGCTTCAGAAGCCTCGGTATAGTCCCCTTTGTCGTAAAATGCCATGGCTTTTTCGAATGCTACCTCCAGGGAGTCCCCTCTTTGTATCAAATCACTATTTTTACATGATGCAAATACAAATACAGCAAGAAATAGACAAGAAAGTTTGAATGTTAAAGTCGAAAGCTTATGCATTATTTTTATTTCTGATTTAATATTCACGAGAGATCAAGTGATTGAAAAAATTTATAATTTCATTTTTGTACTCCGAATCTTCAAACCGTTCAAGATGGTCCACCGCTTCTTGATAATGATACTGAACGGCATTTTTAGTGTCTTCAATAATATTTAGATCCTGATAAATCTTTATAACCGTATCGACATCTGCAGAACCGCCATTATTGTTCGACAGTATCTTTTGTAACTGTTTTTGCTGACTATTATTACATCGCTCCAATGCAAGAAGAGTTAGATATGTTTTTTTGCCCTCAATAATATCCCCACCCCTCTTTTTTCCAAACTTTTCAGGATCGGCAATTGCATCCAATAAATCATCCTGAATTTGAAAAGCAATTCCAGCTTCCTTGCCAACAAATCGCAACTCATCGATAGTATCCTCATCTGTTTCCGCAACGGCTCCTCCTATTGCTAATGCTCCGCTGATTAGGGCTGCCGTTTTACCCTCAATCATTTGAATATATTCTTCAATACGAACATCAGATTGATTTTCGAACATAAGGTCATAAGCCTGACCTTCACAAACTGTTTCCGCGCTATTCAAAAAGATATCAAGGATAGTACTATATTGGCCTTTGCTATATAAGTTCGAGTGGCCGTAATACTGCAGCTGTTTAAATGCCTTGGCGTACATTGCATCGCCGGATAAAATGGCTGTATTGGAATTCCATTTTTTGAAAACACTGGGGTTCCCTCTTCTCGTATCCGCTCTGTCCATAATATCATCATGTAATAACGTAAAATTATGGAGCAATTCTATGGATAGTGCTGCGGGTAACGCTTCATTAATCTCACCGCCACAAATACCACATCCTACCAATGTTAAATACGGGCGGACCCGTTTTCCGGCAAGTTCCAGGGTATAACGTACGGGATCATAAAGTAATGATGGTTCTTCGGGCAGATCCAATTCTGCCAGCTTTTCATCTATCAGATCAGAAAGTTTTTGCTGTCGTTCTGTAATCTTCAAATTCTTTTAAGGCTGAATTTACAAAAGGCCAAATATAAGTAATTTACAACAACATATTGACGCTGTTATCGCTTTAATTTTAAGTGATCAGGAACCAATTCAGAAGGTGTTTTACATCCTAATAATGTTAGAATGGTAACCAGCTGTTTGTACCACTGTTGATATAGTTGTTCTAATCCGTCATATCCACTTTCTACAACAGCTTTAATCACAGGTTGAGCGGAAGCAGCAAAATCGGATCCCAAACATAATGTTTTTGCAATATCTTGGCTCGACCGGATACCACCGGAAGCAATAAGTTCGAAATCGTATTCTTGTTTAAGATCTGCTAACTGCATAACACATTCCAGAGTTGGAATCCCCCAGTCATTGAAGTCATTATCAGGATTTTTGTTAGATATACGCTCATTTTCAACTTTTGCCCAGCTTGTGCCTCCTGCCCCGGCTACGTCAATAACCTCAACTCCAGCATCCAAGAGTCGTTTCCCAACTTCTGCTGAGATTCCTGCCCCGGTTTCTTTAACAATAATGGGTAGCGACGTATCGCGACAAAGTTGTGCTATGCCTTTTTCAATGCCCTTAAAATTACGGTCTCCTTCCGGCTGCATCAGTTCTTGAAGCGGATTCAGATGAACAATTACAGCATTAGCTTCAATAGAATCAACAAGCAACTTTAAATTCTCTTTTGATAATCCGCCCACCAATTGAGCACCACCGATATTTGAGGCAATAAAAGCGTTCGGTGCTTTTTCTCTTACAATAGAAAACGAAGAAGAGGTCTCGGGCTCTTCGAGCATTACCCGCTGACTTCCTACGCCGAAAGGCAAGTTATGGTTCTCACAAAACTCAGCAATAATAGCATTAACAGCTCCGGCATCTGTATATCCACCGGTCATCGAAGAAATAAAAAGAGGGAAAGAAAAAGTTTTGTTCAAAAAGCTAACCTCTGTTGAAACCTCATCAACATTGATTTCGGAAAGTGCATTATGGGCAAAATAATATTGTTCAAATCCGGTAGGAATTTGATAATCAACCTCACCGGAGGTTGTTAAATCTACGTGATCCTTCTTGCGGTCTTTTATACCCATGACTAAATCATATAGCTTCCGCCATTAATATGAAAGGTTGATCCTGTCATATGCGGAACTTTACCGCTTGCAAGAAATGCAACTAACTCCCCTACTTCATCAGGAGAGGTAATCTCGTCAAAGGCCATCCCCTCCGTTAAATATTCTTCGCCATAAACGTCAATAGAATCGATAGCCATATCGGTTTTAATAAAACCGGGAGCAATGGAATACGCAGAAATATCGTGTTCGCCGAAATCCCGGGCTACACTTTTCGTAAATGCCACAAGTCCACCTTTAGAGGCTGCATAAGCCGAATATTCCTGGGTGTCACCCCGATAGGCCGCTCGAGACGATATATTTATAAGATAGCCTCCCTCCTCATTTATCCAGCGATTTAGTGCCCATTTAGATAATAAAGCTGGGGATCGAAGATTAACTTGCATGGTCTGGTCCCACTTTTCGAGCCACGACTCGTCATCATTTTCAAAGCCGGCCTCCTTAAAAACACCAGCGTTGTTAATAAGCACATTGGGAGCGTGGTCCCTTTCAAATATTGGCTTTAATTCTGTTTCTACGGCAACGGGATCACCTAAATCAACATAAAGACTTTCAAAGTTATCGTGTTGAGTAAATTCTTTTGGAAATTCTGAGGATCGTGCAGTACCGAGAACATCGAAATCCTCTTTTAAAAGTGATTTTGTTATACTTTTACCGATACCGCGCGAAGCTCCGGTGACTAATGCGTACACAGTATTTTTAGTTCGTTATTATTGCTTTCTGTGAAGGTAAGGATCGGATGGAGGGCATCCAAAGATTTGGCAAAAATACTATGCCCTGTAGACAGGCACGTTAGAACATGCCTCACCATACATCAGTTTTTTTACATGTGGAACGAGCCGTTGTGTTGCATATAGATAAACACTTTCCGGAACAGGTTTTTCCTTGCTCGAACATCCCTTCAGTATTACAAACTTATCCTCATAACTACTCCAGTCAACATTATCTAACTTGCGCCGATAAAGTTCGAAAAGTATATTTTCTTTTTGACCTTTAAAAACCTCCTTGGCATAGCTAGCAAGGTGTTGGCCTACAAGCATATAGGCCCATTTTGATATTATTGCATCAGTAGAACAGTAAACAGCTACATATTGGTCTTGAAACTGGCTCCAATCAAAGTTATTAAGTTCATTCCTAAAATCATCTTCTTTCAGGATCATTCCCTTAAAGAGAAATTGTTTCAGATCAAGCTCGGCTTTTGGTGTATCATCGAAATACTTCTGAAGATCGATAGTTACCAGCTTGTCAGATTGTTTTACCTTATTGACAATTTCGCCTTTGGTATTGGTTGCCATAACTTAAATTGAGAATGATTCTCCGCACGAGCATGTGCGATTTGCATTCGGATTATGAAAGTGAAATCCTTCTCCGTTTAATCCATCTGTATAATCAAGCTCTGTCCCCGATAGGTATAAGAAACTTCGCATATCAACAACTAATTGTATTCCTTTATCTTCAAATTGTTGGTCCTCTTCATCTCCATTTTCGGGATTAGAATCGAATTCCAGATCGTAGGTTAAACCAGAACAGCCACCACTTACAACGCCCACACGTAGTATAGCATCCTCGGCAATTTTCTGCTCCTCGCGAATCTGCTTAATACGTTCTGCTGCACGATCTGTGATTGAAATGGACATAAAACTGCTTGCAATTTATACAGAGACTACCTGAATTTCAGGATCAATGCGTTTAACCATACTCTCTATGGCGTAGAGGGTACCGCTTGTTGCTGTAGGACAGGTTCCGCAGGCGCCTTGGTAGTGAACCTTGAGTCGATTGCCATCAAGGCCTAAGATCTTTAATCCGCCACCGTCAGCGAGTAAATATGGACGAACCTGCTCGTCTAGCATCTTGTTGATTTCCTGGAGTCGAGGATCATCTGTTTCCTGAACTTCTTTAGTAGCATGTACCTCTTCATCTTCAACAGCATCAGTCTGAGGTGTGGCCTCACGTATGGGCGGTGCCAATTGGCGAAGTAACTCTGACCATACTGCATCTCCATCTTGGGTTACAGTCACGTATTTATCCACATAATAGACATTGATCACGTGATCAATGGAAAATAGCGCTGAAGCAAGTTCATCATTTTGGGCATCAGAAGCATTTTCGAAGGATTTAGTAACTCCGTTGGTCAATGCTTCTCCCAATACGAAGCGCATGGCATCGGGATTGGGCGTACGTTCAATTTCTTTAATCTTAGGCATAATGGTTTGATCTAATAGCTTTAATTATTTCACTATTTAGAACGAATATAAATATAAAATAATTCAATTCACAGCACCAAGTTGATGCTATTCGAATAATGAAATTGCTTTCTCAATTCCTTCCACAAGACGATCGATGTCTTCTTTATTATTATAAAACGAGATTGAAGCTCGAGCAGTAGCAGATACATCGAACCGGCGCATTGTCGGTTGTGCACAATGGTGGCCGGTGCGTATCGCTATCCCCTGCTGATCTAGAATAGTTCCAATATCTGTAGCATGAATATTATCATGAACAAAAGATAATACCGAAGCCTTTTCTTTGGCAGTGCCAATTATGCGAATGCCATCGATTTTTTGCAGCTGTTTGGTACCATAGTTCAATAACCTTTGTTCATACTGAGCAATATTTTTCATTCCCACTTCATTGAGAAATGAAATACTCTCACCAAAACCAATTCCTGCAGCAATGGGCGGTGTTCCGGCTTCAAATTTGTGAGGCGTAATATTATAGGTCGTTTCTTCAAAGGAAACCTTATCAATCATGTCCCCGCCACCGCGATATGGGGGCATATCTTCAAGATATTTCTTTTTTCCGTAGAGAATACCGAATCCTGTAGGGCCGCACATTTTGTGAGCTGAAAACGCATAGAAGTCGGCGTCTAAATCCTGAACATCTACGGGAGTATGCGGTACAGCCTGCGCTCCATCCACCAGAACTGGAATATTTCGCTTGTGGGCTTCTGCTATCATCTTTTTGATGGGATGTACGGTTCCTAAAGCGTTAGAAACGTGACCCACAGCAAGAATCGCCGTATTATCATTGAGCAGCTCCAAAAAATCATCCCATAGGATATCACCATTATCATCAACGGGGATTACACGAATATTGGCCTGCTTTCGTTCGGCTATCATCTGCCAAGGAACAATATTGGCGTGATGCTCAATCTCGGAGAGCAATATATCATCCCCATTTTGAATAAATTGTTCGCCAAAGCTATTAGCTACAAGATTGATTGCATCGGTCGTGCCCGTAGTATAAATGATCTCTTCTTTATACCGAGCATTAATGAATTGCTGCACTTTTCTTCGCGTCAATTCATATGCGTCGGTAGCTTTTTGGCTAAGCGTATGGATACCACGGTGGACATTCGCATGTTCCTTCGTGTGGTATGCATGAATACGGTCTGCAACACGAGCAGGCATTTGACTGGAAGCTGCATTATCAAGGTAAACCAAAGGGTGTCCATTAACCTGTTGTTTTAGAACAGGAAATTGTTCTCGGATATGATCAAAATCCACATCCCCCTTCGATTTTGCTGCAGCTTCAGCCATAGATAACCTTAAACAGTTAACGTTGAATCAAGTTGATTTTCCGTGAATCGGTGGACTTCATCAACAAGCAGATCTTGAACGGAATCAACCGTAATATTTTCGATTGTTTCAAGTGCGAAAGCATAAATAAGCATTTCGCGTGCTTGTTGTTCATTAAGTCCACGACTCATCAGGTAAAAAAGTTCATCCTGGTCCAACTGTCCCACCGTAGCGCCGTGAGTACAAACAACGTCATCAGCAAAAATTTCGAGTTGTGGCTTGGTGTTTACCAGTCCTTTGCGAGAAAGCAACAGGTTTCGGTTTTCCTGGAATGAATCAATTTTTTGGGCATCTTTTCGGACAAAAATCTTACCGTTAAATACCGAGTGTGCGTTGCCATTAATCACACATTTGTGTAGTTGATGACTTTCGCAATGCGAAAATCGGTGATCCATTACCGAATGCGTATCAGAGACCTGATCGCCGTCGATCAACACCAGGCCGTCAACCGTGAATTCCACTTCTTCATCACGCTGAGAAATTCGCGGCTCGTTGCGTGAGAGCTTGGCACCACGGGTGATGGTATAAGACTCGTAATTTGCGTGATGATGTACAAAGACTGCCGTTCGAGCAATATGGATTGCTTCGCGGCTGTCGCGCTGTATCTTGGTATGTTTAACATATGATTCTTCCTCTGTATTAACCTCAACAACCGGAAGATTGAAATACTTGTTGTCTCCTAATCCGATATGATCTTCTACCACTGTTACCTCAGAATTCTTATCGGCGACAATCACACTGCGTGAAGTGGTAAAATATTGAGTGTCTGCATCGGTTTGCACAAATAGCAAATGCAAAGGTACATCAACAGTTAGTCCTTCCGGGACATAGACAAATACGCCATCTTTTAAGAAGGCTTTATTGAAAGAGGAGAACACATCTTCCTCAAAATTGTTCTCAACATACTTGTTGAGATGTTTTTTGAGGAGCTCATTATCTTCCTCAGCAAGTTTTGCAATATTTCCGATGAGTACTTCCTCGGGAAGGTCTTCTGTAGAAGAATGTTCCGCTGAAAAAGAACCGTTGACAAATGTCAACCGAGCTCCCTCACTTTCAGGAAGATAATGTTCACTGATATCCGGTACTTCTAAATCCAAATCGGAAGCCAGCTCGTAAGAATCCTTATAAAGATCTCTTAAGCTGATGAACTTCCAATCCTCAAGCTTTTTAGTCGGAAAAGGTGTATTCCGAACTTCCTCTGCTCCCTTGAGGCGGACCTCATCAAGGAATTTAGATTTTCCGTTTAACGAACCTTGGAAATTAAGTAAGTCTTGTAAAAACGTGCGTTCTTTTTGTTGCTTCACTTTACCCATTTGATTATAAAATTCTCTGTTTACAGTACAGATGCATCTTTGCTCAACCAGTCGTATCCTTCTTCTTCAAGCTTTATTGCAAGATCTTTATCGCCTGATTTTGCAATCTTGCCGTCAATCATTACGTGCACATAATCAGGGGTCACATAATCAAGAATACGTTGGTAGTGTGTGACCAACACCACAGCATTGTCTTCACCTGACAACTGATTGATACCATTGGCAACGATCTTTAGCGCATCAATATCCAATCCGGAATCAGTCTCATCCAGGAAGGATAGTTTTGGTTGCAAAACGGCCATCTGAAAAATCTCGTTTCGCTTTTTCTCACCGCCACTGAATCCGGCGTTAACGCTACGTTCGAGAAATTCCTCTTTCATGTCAACCAGTTCGAGCTGTTCACGAGCATGATCTTCAAATTGCAGGGGATCCAGCTCTTCGCGCCCTTGTTTCTGGGCTATAGTATTATACGCCTGACGAAGCAAATTTTTATTCGTTACGCCGGGCACTTCAACGGGATATTGGAAAGCAAGAAAAATGCCCAAGTGAGCACGTTCATCTGCTTCGAGCTCAAGAATGCTTTCACCGTTGAACAGAATATCGCCCTGAGTAACTTCATAGGCTTCATGTCCTGCAACAACTTTTGAAAGCGTACTCTTTCCACTTCCGTTTGGACCCATGATTGCATGGATCTCACCGTCATTAATTGTCAAGTTAACTCCTTTAAGGATCTTTTCTGATGGATCCTCTTCTACACAAACATGTAAATCTTTAATTTCTAACACTTTGACTTATTCCTCTAAGATTTTGATTAAAAAGTTCTTTGATCTGTTACCCTACGCTGCCTTCAAGCTTAATGCCGAGCAATTTATCTGCCTCAACGGCAAACTCCATCGGCAGCTCCTGCAATACTTCTTTGGCAAAACCATTAACGATGAGTGAAATAGCATCATCCTCATCCATTCCTCGCTGTTGTAGATAAAAAATCTGCTCCTCACCAACACGGCTGGTAGAAGCCTCGTGCTCAACCTTTGCAGTGGGATTAGCAGATTCAATATACGGGAAAGTATGGGCTCCGCAGGTTTGACCTATTAACATCGAGTCGCAAACCGAATAGTTCTGTGCACCATCTGCACGCGGACTTATCTTCACCAATCCGCGATAACTATTATTGGATTCTCCCGCAGATATGCCTTTCGAGATAATCGTACTCTTTGTGTTTTTACCAACGTGAATCATCTTGGTACCGGTATCAGCCTGTTGACGCTGATTTGTTACCGCTACGGAATAAAATTCCCCAACAGAGTTGTCGCCCTGCAGGATTACACTGGGATACTTCCATGTAATGGCTGAGCCGGTTTCAACCTGAGTCCAGGAAATTTTGGAGTTATCTCCGCGACAGTGTCCACGCTTGGTTACAAAGTTGAAAATACCGCCCTGCCCTTTTTCATCACCGGAGTACCAGTTCTGAATGGTAGAATACTTAATCTCAGCATCTTCGAGAGCTACCAGCTCAACAACGGCTGCGTGCAATTGATTTTCCTGATACATCGGTGCTGTACAACCTTCCAGATAACTTACATGGCTGTTATCCTCACAGATAATAAGTGTTCGTTCAAACTGTCCCGATTGCATGTTGTTTATGCGGAAGTAAGTAGAAAGCTCCATCGGGCAGACGGTATCTTCTGGAACGTACACAAACGATCCGTCAGAAAATACAGCAGAATTCAATGCAGCATAGAAGTTGTCACCTTTTGGGACAACCGTTCCCAAATATTCCTTAACAATTTCTGGATGATCCTGAATTGCTTCCGAAATAGAGCAGAAAATAACCCCTGCATCAGCAAGCTTCTCTTTGAAGGTTGTAAAAATAGACTCGCTGTCAAATACCGCATCTACAGCGATACCTTGCAGCTGCTTCTGTTCTTGAAGGGGAATACCCAGTTTTTCATACGTTTCAAGAATCTGGGGATCAACATCATCAAGACTTTCCGGTTTTTTGCCATCTTTCTTCTTGGGGGAAGAATAATATTGAATATTCTCAAAATCCGGCTTTTCATATTCAACATTGGGCCAATCAGGTTCTTCCATCTGCTTCCACTTTTCGAAAGCTTCAAGACGGAATTCCAAGACCCATTCCGGCTCGTCTTTACGACGAGAAATTTCCCGGATGATATCCTCATTTATGCCTGTGGGAAAATCTTCATACTCCACATCAGTGGTAAACCCATACTTATATTCACCACCAACCATGGATTCAAGCGCTTCAGTTTCACTCATAAGAAATTATTGCGGTAAATTTACGATTTCAGCAGTTCGATTTAATAAACAGTAGAACAAGATATTACGTTCGGAAATTAAATCTGGATTAAATCTAAGTAATCTTAATCGAACTAATAACTCAGTATCCAGATCAGAGCCTCAAACATAAGGATAATTGCATGTAACTTAAACTTAATTCGGCCACTTTTATTTAGTGCCCTATATAGTTTTTACTTCCTTAAAATCGAATAGTAACTGCTACTTTGCCAATTGAAAGTTGCTATCCATTTAATAAGTACCATTTATCACTATTACTATTTTAATATCATAAAAGTACTTATTCTCCCATCAGAATAGCCACACAAGCGGCATTTACAATATCCTGCCAGTCACATCCCCGTGAGAGATCCATCATAGGCTTGGCAAGGCCTTGCAGGATTGGTCCGGTAGCTGCTGCGCCCGCAAGGCGTTCTGTGATTTTATAGGCAATATTTCCGGCATCGAGATTGGGGAAAATAAACACGTTAGCCTCTCCTCTAATGGGTGAATCGGGAGCTTTGCGCTGGGCTACTTCGGGGACAAAGGCGGCATCAAATTGAAGTTCGCCATCAACTTGCAGCTCAGGGCTTTTTTTCTTGACAATTTTTGTCGCTTCTACCACTAAGTCAGTCCGCTCATGTTTTGCACTTCCCTTGGTAGAATATGAAAGCATAGCCACTTTGGGTTCTTTTTGAGTCAATAACTTATGCGTCCGAGCCGATTCAATAGCAATATCGGCAAGTTGTTCTGCATCGGGATACGGAACGACCCCACAGTCGGCATAAGTTAACGGCGGCTGATTTTGTAGTGCCATCAAAAAAGTACTTGATATCGTCTTAATCCCCTCCCGAATCCCCATACTGTGAATAGCTGCTCGAATAACGTCGCCAGTAGTAGCAATTGATCCAGCCACACAACCGTCAGCCTGACCCGATGCTACCAAAATAGCTCCCAAGTAAAGAGGATTATCCAGTTTGGCTCTGGCCTCCTCTCTGGTAATGCCCTTGTGCTTTCTCCTTTTGTATAGATGATCTGCAAGTGGGCTTTTGTTTATTGAATCACCGATAAACAAGCTTGATAAATCCTTTACTGTTTGTCTTTCATTCTTATGACATGAGGTAATAATTTCTTCTTTGTCCCCTAAGAGGTGGACATCACAAATGTTTTCTTTAACTAAATATGAAGCGGCCTGTAGCACTCTTGGGTCTCGGGCTTCCGGAAAAACTATGGTTCTATCCAATTTTGAAGCTCGTTTCCTTATCTGTTGAATAATTTCTTGATCCATAACCTTAAAACTAAATTAAAAATATTATCGCGATAACAGCCGTCGCAATACCAATCCACTGTTTCGTTGAAACTCGATCATTCCAAATAATCAATCCGAGAAACGTCCCGCCAAGAACATTTAAAATATTGACCACGGGATAGGCTATTGAACCGCTGATACCACCCAATGCATAAATTAAAAAAATTGAGGAATATAAATTCGGAATGCCGATAGCCGCTCCCAACAGAGCTTCCTTTTTAGTAATAAGTGGTCCTTTTTGAAGAAGTGCAACAATCAACCCGATAATAAAAGCTCCCAAAAATACCAATCCCATAAAGGTGAGTTCATTGAGATTCGTACTAAATTCTTCTTCGTATATTTTAAGCGAGAGGTCAGCAAATCCGGATAATACAAAGATTAAAATCAGTAGCCAGGAAGCACTGATGGAACCAATTTTAATATCATTCTTTTTGGGGATAAGTAATAGCATAGCTCCGAATACCCCTACAATACCTGCAGCTTTTAGTCCATTTAGGTATTCGGCATACCAATAGATCGATATTACCACCGGAATCAACAAAGACAGCCGCATTGCAGCAATAGTAATACCCACTCCGTTAGTGTGAACCGACTTACTATATGCTACAAAATTTCCAATAAAAAAGGCTCCAACAAGAATACAAAACGAGAGGAGAATAGTTGAATGACTGACAAATACAGCTCCCAGATCACTCTCGTATCCTACTAACAAGGCAAAAACCGCCGCCACTATATAATTGACGGTAAGCGTGTTAAGAGTACGCAAATTTTTTGTTTCAGTAACTTTAAGTAGGTGGGCAATGGTGAGAGAGCATACCGAACTCAAAACCAGGAATGCATACGCCATTATTGTCCGGCTAAATTCAATTGGGTATTGCCGAGAAGCAAGGGGTCCTGGGGACGATCAAAAAGTCGACGGGATGTGTACGATACATTACGTTCAAGATATTGATAGATATCCGAAAGGTTGGTTCGCCGCTCCTGGAGAGCTTTTGCAAAAAAGTAGGGGAAGATATGATGCTTTTTATCCTCCCCTTCCTCAGACATATATAAATGGGATGGATTATTTAACTGTGATCCCATCAATACCGAACTATTGGGATTCTTTGATAGCAGCGGCGAAACATTTCTTTCGATTATTTTCCTCGTTTCGTTTTCGGAGAAGGATTTATCTATGCTTTTACTTGCAAAATCAATATCACCTACCACCAATGTTTGTTCGGATGAGATGTTGCCTATTCGCCGAAAGATATCTGGTACTGATATCGTAGAATCAGATTGAGTTTCGGGCGACACCGTCAAAAATTGCAGCTCCTGCTTTTCCTTATCGATGGCGCCATATCCACTAATATATATAAACAGTTCGGTGCTGTCATTTGCCAGAGAACTCATAGATGAAAGGAGCGTATTAAGAGTGTCGCTACTGCTAATATCAGCCAATTGATAGATATTGTCTTCCGAGTACCCTAAAGCATTTTGCAGATACGTATGCATCAAACGCCCATCCCGCAGAGCATAATTGCGTTCTCCAAGCGTATCGGCATAGTTTTGGTTGATGAGCAATAATGCCTTGGCATTGGGATTTTCATCGCGCAATATTGGAATATTACTTTCGACATCAATCTCACCGAAAGGAACTCGGGGAACGGTTACAACCTGATCTTCGACCTCATAATCCTCTGAACGCCAAATAATACTGGCATCCGATTTTTTTATAAATGTTTCGGATATCCCATACATCACCTGATACCAGTCATCGTTGATACTGCTAATTCTAAGCTGACTCCCTTCAACAAGATCTGCTAGCACATTATCCGCATTTTCTTGTGGACTATTACGCAGTGCCGTAAGTTGCTTATTAACGACGGCGTAGGGTTGCAAAACAGAATCTACTGCATACTTATAACGGTACAGTGAATCTGCAAAGAGCACCTCAACCGTAGCATTTCCAACCTCTTGTCCCGAGAGTCGCAAATTATTCAGTACATTTCCAATCGGAATGTTAAGTATTCCATCGGGAATATCTTGATTGCTATCTTCAAAAATAATTAAATCGTTATAGAGCATATAAACCGATGCAGATGTATCAACCTTGGCATCAGCTTTAACGGAATCAATTTCTGTGGTTGTACCGGTAGCTCGCTTATAACGCTCCTCTCCCGTTGGCCGCGGTTCGCCGACGGGCTTCATGTTTAAAAATCCCGATGCAAGCATCAAGGCACTTATCCCATTTAGGGTCCATCGTTTTGTTGATGAGGAATGACTGCCAAAATCAGCAATATTCGCCAAATAAAAAGCCATTGTTGCCCCTCCAACCCCTAATGCCGTGGTTCCCGGCCGCAACCGATAATCTTGGATATTACGCTGCATTAAAACGCGCTGGGTATATTCGTATTCGGTCTCTGAGTAAAGTGCCAATGACAAGACCGGATTTTCAGGGGTCACCTTTTCAGTTTGTTGTAAGAAGTAGTTCTCTTCTACTACCTCATAGTCAGTTCGATCAATGGATTCTTTCTCCTTTACGGTCCAGCGAGCACTGGTACAGGCCCCCAAAAAGGAAAGCAGAACTACTGCAATTAGTATGTGATGAAATGTTCTCATCAATTGTTACAATGAAATTGTGGCTCCTATGCCAAATACCTGTCGGAATTTAAAGGCATTTTCTGATCCGGGATGAGAAAGCCAAAAAGGCATGTCGTAGCGCAAAACTAATCCACGCGATTTTCCAAGATAATCAGGAATATCTACAGATAACAAAAATCCGATCCCGGCATCAGATAACACATTATTTTCCTCAATACTCGTTAATCCAAGTGATGTTCCCGAATCCCAGAACAAATATGACCGGAGATCCATGAGGCCGCCAATCACGGGAACTTCTTTCAGTTTATTTTCTAAAGGGTTTGGGTAATCGAATTCAAGATTAAGGGCCGACATTGAGGTGTAAAGCGGCACATTTCCACTATTTAATGTTTCAATATCATCATTCAGATACCCTCTTAAATTGGGCCCTCCGCTAAACTGAATATTCCCAATTTGTATCCAGGCAGACGGAATAGTTCCCCGGGCCCTAGTGAGTCCACTTCCCATCCAGCTCCGGGCCGATTGAAAACTATGAGAAAACAAATATTCTGGTGCGGTGTTATCAGTAGCAAAGCCGGAGTATAATCGCCCCGAGATAGAAAAATGTTCAGAAAGATCAGCCTTCTGCCGGAAAATTACCTCACTTCTTAAAAATCGTTCAGCTTCCCCGGCAATATTTGCATCAAATGTAATAGAAAGTGCATACCTGCCAAATCCATTGGCATCCGTAAAATCAAAAGCTGCATTTGCTATATATAACCACTGATTTTGCCACAGGTCTTGATACAATAAGTAATCTTTATTGAAGCGATATTCCCCCCTTAGACCTATAGCTAATTCCTTGTAGTTCATCTCATTAAAACCGGTCTGCCAACGTTTATTAAAGGTCAGACCATGTGCTTGAAATCCGGTGCGATATGATGTTCTTGCAGAGATGCTTCCTTCATTTCCAAAATCGGATATGGCAGGAATAGGCTCAGTAAACTTCAAGTAATAAGAAACAGGTTCGGCAGGAAATTTTGTACCAAGCCAAAGCCCTGCGTTTAACCGGTGGGGGCCATCACCAAAAGTCCCGGGTACTTGTCCCCGAAGTCGTATTCCAACTCGAACACCATCCACCCTATTATACCAGACATCAGGAGCCGGCAAAAGTTCATAGGAAGAATCATTGCCTTGGGCATGCAATTCATCGGGAATATTAATTCCACCAAGAACAAGAATCAAAAATATTGTGAACCAGCGATAAAACGATTTTAAAATTCTATTATCCACTCGTTTAAAATTTGTTTAGATATTACAATATCAGCCAATAATTTCATTAGTCGCTTCTGTTCCGGCCATTGAATATAGGTATCTATCTCTTTTTGGGAAATCCATTTCCAGCTGACATGTTCATGATTCAAGACAATGGATCCCTCGTTGCTTATTTCAGCACCAAAAGCCGGAATCTGCAAAATGCTGTCACTATCGTGATCATAGAATTGGTTTAAGGACGGAATAGACCAAAAAAGATCGGGAGAACACGTGGTTTCTTCATTTAGTTCTCTTAATGCCGCATTAAAAAAGGTTTCCTCGGGATTGACTTTTCCCCCAACCATTCGCCACTGACGAGCATATTGTACATCAGATGCTCGTTTTAAAACGAGAAATTTCACCTCGTTGTATGTTTTTTTGTATGGATATACGTCAACGAGGCCTTTCATAATGTATTTTATTGGGAATCCAACACTTTCTTCTTGAAATATTCCAACGCAACTGACAACCCTTCCCTGCGATCATAGCTTGGTTCCCAGTCGAGAACTTCTTGTGCTTTACTGATGTCCGGCTGACGTATCTGTGGATCATCTTTGGGGAGTTCTTCAAAAATAATTTCACTGTCGGAGCCGGTGAGTTCAATAATTTCTTTGGCAAATTCAAGAATGGTAATTTCTTCGGGATTACCGATGTTTACCGGCTCAACATAATCCGACTGCGATAGTCGCCACACTCCTTCGACCAAGTCATCCACATACATAAACGAACGCGTCTGGGAGCCATCGCCATAGACCGTCAGCGGATTGCCTTTCAACGCCTGACGCATGAATGTGGGGAGTGCACGTCCGTCGTGTAATCGCATCCGTGATCCGTAGGTATTAAAAATGCGGACAATGCGCGTTTCTATACCATGAAAGCGGTGATAGGCCATGGTCATAGCTTCGGCAAAGCGTTTGGCTTCATCATAGACCCCGCGGTGTCCTATCGGGTTCACATTGCCCCAGTAATCTTCTTTCTGGGGATGGGTCATCGGATCACCATAGACTTCGCTGGTAGAGGCCAGCAAAAACCGAGCGCCTTTTTCTTTGGCCAGTCCCAACGCTTTGTGCGTCCCCAGCGAACCTACCTTGAGCGTCTGTATCGGCATCTCCAGGTAATCAACAGGAGAGGCAGGCGAAGCAAAGTGAAGAATTAGATCCAATTCTCCCTTCACGTGGATAAAGTTCGTTACATCGTGCTTAATGAACTCAAAGTCCTCATTTCCAATCAGGTGAGAAATATTTTCGGCACTGCCGGTAAGAAGGTTATCCATGCAAATAACCTTATAACCTTCATTCAGGTAGCGGTCACTTAAGTGCGATCCGAGAAATCCGGCACCGCCCGTAATAAGGACTCGTTTAGTTGACATTTATTGAAGGCCTCCCCACACTTATATAGGTAATGCCTGCTTTTTCGGCCCGTTGCAGGTCGTAGAGGTTGCGGCCGTCAAAAATGACCGGGTCCTTCATCTCGTCGGCGAAATTGTCCACGGTCGGCCGGCGGAACTCGTTCCACTCGGTGCAGATCACCAGCGCATCGATGTCATCCAGGGCTTCTTTCTGGTCGTGGACGAAGGTCGTATGATCCAACACCGCCTGGCTGGTCGCCGCCTTGAAGGTGCCAATGGCTTCCGGGTCGTAGGCCAGCAGCTTCGCTCCGCGGGTTACGAGCTCCTCGGCGATATACAGGGCCGGCGCCTCGCGGATGTCGTCGGTCTCGGGCTTGAACGACAGCCCCCATAGCCCAAAGCTCATCCCGCTGAAGTCGTCGGTGCCAAAATACTCCTCCATCTTCCTGACAATGGAGACCTTCTGGGCGTTGTTGACGTCCATCACCGCATCCACAATCTTAAAGTCGTAGCCGTGCTGGCCGGCCGTGTGGTGGATGGCCTGCACGTCTTTGGGGAAGCAGCTGCCCCCGTAGCCGATCCCGGCAAACAGGAAGCGCTTGCCGATGCGGGAGTCGGTGCCGATCCCGCGGCGGATGTGGTCGACGTTGGCGCCGACCCTCTCGCAGATATTGGCAATTTCGTTCATGAAGGTAATCTTGGTGGCCAGCATCGCATTGGCGGCGTACTTGGTGAGCTCGGCGCTGCGGCGGTCCATGACGATAATGGGATTCCCGGAGCGGACAAACGGCTCGTAGAGCATGGTCATGGTTTCGGCGGCCCGGTCGCTGCCGGTGCCGATGACCACGCGTTCGGGATATTTAAAGTCTTCGACGGCGGCCCCTTCGCGCAGAAACTCCGGGTTGGAGACCACATCAAACAGGGCGGGGTCCACGTGCTCGGCGATCAGGGCCTCCACGCGGTCGCCGGTGCCGACCGGCACGGTCGACTTGTTGACAATGACCGTATAGCTGTCGACGATGGGGCCGAGCTGCTCGGCCACGGCCATCACGGCACTGAGGTCGGCTTGTCCGTCGCCACCCGGCGGGGTCGGCAGGCACAAAAAGACGATGTCGGCCTGCGGGACGGCCTCGGAAATATCGGTGGTAAACTGCAGGCGCCCCTCCCGCTGGCTGCGGGCGAAGATCGTCTCCAGGCCCGGCTCGTAAATCGGGATCTGCCCGTCTTTGAGTTGCTGAACTTTCTGCTCATCAATATCCACGCACGTGACGTTGTTGCCCGAATCGGCGAAACAGGTGCCGCTCACCAATCCCACATATCCGGTGCCTATTACTGCTATGTTCATTTATCGCTCAATATTTTTGACTTCTAATTTTAATTTTCCGGCGGGAACATCTACTTCGAAGGCTTCCCCAATCTCTCTGCCCAGAATAGCTTTTCCAATCGGAGATTCAACAGAGATTTTATTCTTTTTGAAGTTCGCCTCATCCTTAGAGACAAGAGTATATTTAACTTCTTTCTCTACGTTATGATTATAAATCGTAACCGTTGAAAGTAGATAGGCCTTATCTGTTTTAATATCTTCTTCATCTAATATTCGGGCATTTGCAAGAGCATTTTCAAGTTCGGCAATTCTCTTTTCAAGCATTCCCTGAGCTTCTTTAGCAGCATCATATTCTGCATTTTCACTTAGATCCCCTTTTGCCCGTGCTTCGGCAATTTCCTCGGCAATTTCTTTTCGTCCTCGGGTCTTTAAATCTTTCAACTCCTCTTCGAGTTTTTCGTAGCCTTCTCGTGATAGATAATTCTTTTCCACGGTACTTTTCTTTCTTTGGTTTAAATCCTTGTTTGTGCAAGCTTTTAAATAATAAATGCCAGCCAAATAAGCTGACATTATCTTTGTAAAGCGCCTTAAAATACCATGATTTAGGCTCTGTTACCAAATCTAAATTTTGTACCTTCTTATTCAGATTTATAATTCCAAAAACACCTCATATTGGAGAAATTAAGTACTAAGGAAATACTTGAGCAAAACCTGGAACGCACAATCCCGGGTCGTCTGAATAAACTCAAAATCCTCCTCCATAACGTCAGAAGCATGCATAATGTGGGAGCTGCTTTTCGCAGCGCCGATGCCTTTGGAATTGATGAGATACTTCTGTCGGGATATACTCCTACTCCCCCGCGCCCCGAAATCGCCAAGACGGCAATCGGCGCTCAAAAACATGTTAACTGGCAGCAGATAGAATATCCCCAGAAATATATCGAAACCCTTAAAGAAAATGATTACCGCCTGGTAGGGATGGAGCAAATGACGAAAAGTATTTTGCTTCCTGATTATACGATCCCGGAAGAAAAAGATATCTGCCTGGTTTTTGGAAACGAAGTTACCGGACTTGATGAAGATATTCTACAATATATTGATGATTTCGTGGAGATCCCTCAATATGGGCATAAACATTCACTAAATGTGTCGGTGACTGTTGGGGTAACGTTATATAGTTTTTTAGTTAAATACTGGTAGGATAACTCACTTTCAATATCATCTATAGGCTATGTGCCAAAAGTATTTATTTTAGTCCGATCAGAAAACTTTTCTGCATGCTTATTGGATTTCACTTTCGACCATAACATAACGCATTGATTAGTGTGGGAGTACAAGTAGGTGTTTCATATTAATTGTCAAATGCCACAAATAAGTATTTTGAGCTATTGCTTTAGTTCTAAACCCACCGTAATATACAGCAAAACATCACTTCAGTCTTTTACTTAAGAACATTGGATCAGCATGAGCGAGTCTAGCAACAGTTTGCAACACTATTATAAAACCGGAAATTACAAAGGGTTCTACAAGATACGAGAGCGCGTCTACAAGCTTTCGGCAAAAACACATCTTACATTTAGCAATGGAGAGAAAGAGCTTTTCGCATCCGGACAATTTAAAGAAGAAGCTCTTAATAATATCTTTACTCAGATTGATGAAATCGTTGCCAAGGAAGAGTTTTCAGAAACCGAAAATGATCCTCAATGCTCATAAAAAATTAGCTATTTACAGAACTATACTAATTTGGCCTAACAAAGGTTTCCCTGCAAAACTTTATTCCCTAGAACATTGACGGCAAGTATCTCAAATCTAAATGCCATTACAGTCAACCTCTTCTTTAAAATCTGGCAAAGACTTAAATTAACCTATAAACCATTTTTAATTTTAGGGTTGATACTCTTATTTTCGAGCTCAGAAAATCAAACGTCAAATACCAGTCCATGTCCAAACGCACACTTGTTACTTCTGCCCTGCCCTATGCCAATGGCCCCATACATCTGGGACACCTTGCAGGAGCATATCTACCCGCCGACCTTTACGTTCGCTATAAGCGACTCACTGGCGAGGATATTATTCATATTTGTGGCTCAGATGAACATGGTGTGCCCATTACTATCGCAGCTGAAAAAGAAGGTATTAGTCCGCAGGATATTGTAGACAAATTTCACGAACGGAATAAGCAAATATTTAAGGATTTTGGGATTGACTTTGACTATTACGGTCGAACCAGTTCAGAAGTACATCACCAAACATCACAGGAGTTTTTCACTAAACTTTACAAAGATGATGTTTTCGTGCAGAAGACCGAAGAGCAGCTTTACGATCCCAAGGCCCAAATGTTCCTTCCGGATCGCTATGTAAAAGGCACTTGTCCCAATTGCGGATACGAAGAGGCTTATGGGGATCAATGCGAGAGCTGTGGAACCTCACTTTCTCCCACAGAACTCAAAAATCCTAAGAGTGCCATTACCGGTGATAAACCCGAGACTAAAGAAACAACACACTGGTATTTGCCGTTGGGGGATTTCCAAGAGCGTCTTGAAAAGTGGCTTGATACACGTGAAAACTGGAAGCCCAATGTGATGGGTCAGGTTAAAAGTTGGCTTAACGATGGACTTGCCGATCGTGCTGTAACTCGCGACTTGACCTGGGGTGTTCCGGTTCCCCTCGATGACGCCACAGGCAAAGTCCTGTACGTCTGGTTTGACGCCCCCATCGGATATATTTCGGCTACCAAAGAATGGGCAGCCGAACAAGGTAATCCCGATAAGTGGAAAACGTACTGGCAAGATGACGATACAGACCTCATTCATTTTATAGGTAAAGACAATATCGTATTCCACTGCATTATGTTTCCCGCTACGCTTATGGCGCATGGTAATTATGTACTTCCTAAAAATGTTCCGGCTAATGAGTTCTTAAATCTGGAAGGCAAAAAACTCTCAACTTCTAGAGGGTGGGCTGTTTGGCTGGATGAATACTTGGAAGATTTCGATGCTGACTTGTTACGCTATGTTCTGGGGACTACCCTGCCCGAAACTAAAGATTCCGATTTTTCCTGGGAGGATTTCCAGAACAAAGTAAACAGTGAACTAGCCGATGTGCTCGGTAATTTTGTATATCGCACCACATCATTCACTGAAAACTATTTTGACGGAAATGTTCCGGAACTAACCAATCCAACCGACAGGGACCGCGAAACGTTAGCTAAAATTGAGGAGCAAAAACAGAAGATCAGTCAGGCCTATGAACAGTTTAAGTTGCGCGAGGCAATTGCAGAAACGATGAATTTAGCACGCATCGGTAATAAGTATTTTACCGATATGGAGCCCTGGCAAACCCGGAAAGATGATCTTGAAACCTGTGGAAACACTTTGCATGTATGCCTACAGATTACTGCTGCTCTGAGCATTCTTTTTGATCCCATTCTGCCCGATAAAATGGCTGAATTGCGTAATGAGTTAAATGTTGTAGGTGATATCAACTGGGAAAAAGTTTCTGACAGCATTCTACAAAGTGGTTCTAAGATTAAAAAAGGAGCTATTCTATTTGAAAAGATTGAAGATGAAGAAATTGAAAAACAACTTACTAAATTGAAAGAACGAGAAGCCGAAAACAACAAGGAAGCCACAGAGTACACGCCACTCAAAGAAAATATGGAGTTTGACGATTTCGTGAAGATGGATCTGCGAGCCGGCAAAATAATTGAGGCATCGGCCATCGAGAAAGCAGACAAATTGCTCAAAATAAAAGTAGATCTTGGCTTTGAAGAACGTATCATTGTTTCGGGTATCTCCAATGATTTTACTCCTGATGAAATTGTTGGCCAAAAAGTTTGTGTTGTAGCTAATCTAGCTCCTAAGAAACTCATGGGTGTCGAAAGTAACGGAATGATTTTGATGGCCGAGGAAGAAGACGGGGCGCTACAATTTATAGAAACCGATGCTGAACCCGGAAGTGTCATTAAGTAATTATACTTTTTTATCGCTTCGATGTTTAAATCGATCTAAAAACTATGTAATGCCCTCAAAGTTCAATCGGAAACTGAATATTAACATCTTTTCAAAAATTTGATTTGTAAGTAAGCTTCTTGCATTACATTTTACGGCGACATTTTATTTCAATGTTTATAAACCAAAAATAAAGAAACGGGGATCTGACTTTTGGCTGATACAACATCTTCAACTCGGGGAAATTGGAATTCAAAATTAGGATTTATCTTGGCCGCAGCCGGATCGGCCGTTGGCTTGGGTAATATTTGGCGCTTTCCCACCGAGGTAGCATCCAATGGTGGCGGAGCCTTCCTCCTAATTTATCTATTGTGCTGTTTTGCGATTGGCTTTCCCGTAATGGTAGCAGAACTAAGTATTGGCCGAAAGACCAATCGGAATCCTGTAGGTGCCTTTAAAGCGCTAAGTTCCAATAAATTCTACCCGCTTATTGGTTTTTGGGGTGTGCTTTGTGGCGTAATGATTCTCTCCTTTTATATTGTAGTTGCAGGCTGGACGTTTAGCTATGTTTTTGAAGAAATTCTCTTTTTTACCGGATTTACTCAATGGGCCGCCCTATTTGCGGACGTCTCCCATGGCGTCAAAAATGCAATTTTTTCTGTAATCTTTATGGGTGCCACCGTCTCCATCATATTGGGAGGTGTGAGTGACGGCATTGAACGTGCAACCAAGTTTTTAATGCCTGTTTTAATCGGAATATTAGTCATAATGATTGGCTATGTTAGCTTTCAGCCTGGTGCAGGCGTAGGATTTGCTGAATATCTTAAACCTGACTTTTCGATGATATCAGCCCCTCTTGTTTTTAGTGCCATGGGGCAGGCTTTCTTTTCACTTTCTTTAGGGATGGGCGCTTTAATTACCTATGGATCCTATCTGAGCAAAAAAGAAAATATCCCCGAAGCAGCAGCTTATGTCACACTTGCTGATGTGGGCATTGCCTTTTTGGCCGGGCTTCTTATTATGCCGGCTATGTATATGGCCGAGTCGTTTGGAGTAAATATTTTTAACGATGCCGGAGAATTATTAGCAAGTACCGATCTTATTTTCCAGGTACTTCCGGCCCTCTTTCATAGCTTAAGTACTACAGCAGGAATTATTTTTGGCACCAGCTTTTTCCTGCTTTTGTCGATGGCGGCCCTTACATCAACTATCTCACTCCTTGAAGTTCCCACTTCTTATGTGATTGATGAATTCAATGTGCAACGCAAAAAAGCAGCTACTATGATCGGTGGTGGGATTTTAATTATATCACTAATTATTTCATTTGATATTTCTCTTATAAATACCATCGATTTCATCTTTAGTACAGTTGGGTTGCCCCTTGGTGGATTCTTAATTTGTTACTTCCTGGGGTACGTTTGGAAGGTTGAAAATGCTTTTAAAGAGTTAGAACAGGGATATCATGGATTACATACCTCTATGTTCAAAACCGTTTGGCCAATCTTCATAAAATATATAGCCCCACTTGCTATTCTATACAACCTGTTAGAGGCCATCGGATTAATAACGTATTTTAAAGAGCTATTTTAGGCTTGTTATCTTTCACGTCTCATGGTATTTTTGGGCACTGAATTTAAAGATCATTAATTAACGTTTATGGCAAAAGTTTCCACATCGAATTTTAGAACCGGAATGGTAATTGAGCTCAATAATGAGCTGTATGAGGTTATTGACTATCAGCACGTAAAACCCGGCAAGGGCGGTGCCTTTTTGCGCACCAAGTTGAAAGGTGTTGTAAACGAAAAGAATATCGAAAAAAAATTCCGGTCCGGCGAAGATGTTGAAGAAATTCGGGTGGAACATCAACCCTATCAGTTTCTATACAAGGATGGGAATTTGTACTATTTCATGCATCAGGAAACCTACCGGCAATTGCCTGTTTCCGAAGAAAATGTGAAGAAATCAGAATTTATTGCTGAAGGTCAAGTATGCACTTTGGTAATAGATGTTGATAACGAGGAAGTATTGTATGCGCAACCGCCTGATCACATTACCGTGAAAATAGCGAAGACTCGTCCGGGCCTCAAAGGTGATACCGCAACGGGTGGAAGCAAGCCGGCAACACTGGAATCAGGTGCCACAGTGCAGGTCCCTCTTTTTATTAACGAAGGCGAAGAAATAAAAGTCGACACACGAACATCAGAATATATTGAACGCGTAACATCAAACTAATTTTATATCATGGATTTAAAAGAAATTGAAAATCTTCTGGACCTCATTGCCAAAAGTGAAGTAAATGAAGTGTCTATTGAAGAAGGGGATTTCAAAATAAAGGTTAAGAAGAAACCTGATGTTAAAGAATCATCGGCCCCGCAACAAATGCCGATGCAATATCAGGTTCCGGCCCAACCCCAACAAGCGCCGCAACCCCAGCAGGTTCCTCAGCAGCCTCAACAATCATCGGGTGGGGATACATCCGGTGAATCAGATGGTGAAAATCAACCATCGGGCGACGTTGTTAAATCTCCAATAGTAGGAACTTTTTACCGTGCCCCTTCTCCAGACGATGATCCTTTTGTTCAGGTGGGCGATACAGTCGAAAAAGGACAAACATTGTGTATCGTTGAGGCAATGAAAATTATGAATGAAATAGAATCCGATTACTCCGGAGAGGTGAAAAAGATTCTTGTCGATGACGCCGAACCAGTAGAATACGATCAACCCTTATTTATCATCGGGTAAAATCAGTTAAAAATTCATGTTTAATAAAATTCTTATCGCCAACAGAGGCGAAATTGCACTTCGTATCATTCGCACATGTAAAGAGATGGGGATCCCCACGGTTGCGGTGTTTTCTACTGCTGATCGTGATAGCCTGCACGTAAAATTTGCCGATGAGGCGGTCTGTATTGGCCCGCCTTCCAGCAAAGAAAGCTATCTCAAAATCCCCAATATTTTATCGGCAGCAGAAATTACCAATGCTGATGCCGTTCATCCCGGCTATGGATTTTTATCAGAAAAGGCCGAATTTTCGCGAATCTGTGCCGAACACGACTTGAAATTTATCGGTCCATCACCAGAAAGCATTGATGCTATGGGGAACAAATCGATGGCTAAAGAAACCATGGAAAATAGTGGTGTTCCTACCGTTCCCGGCAGTGATGGCGTAGTAGAAAGCCTGGAAGAAGCGAGAGATATCTGTAATGAGATTGGATATCCCTGCATTATCAAGGCCTCATCAGGTGGCGGTGGTCGTGGGATGAGAGTAGTTCATGAGGAAGCCAGCCTCAAAAACGCCTACAGCATGTGTAAAAATGAGGCTGAAACCGCTTTTGATGATCCGGATGTCTACATTGAAAAATTTGTTGAAGATCCACACCACGTAGAGATCCAGGTATTAGCCGATCAGCATGGCAATGTGATCCATCTTGGAGAACGCGACTGTTCACTGCAGCGGCGTCATCAAAAAATTCTTGAGGAAGCCCCTTCTCCCCTCATGACTCCTGAACTACGCAAAAAAATGGGTGATGCTGCGGTAGATGCAGCCAAAGCCGTAGATTATGAAGGAGCGGGTACGGTAGAGTTTTTGGTTGATAAAGACCATAATTTCTACTTCATGGAGATGAATACACGCATTCAGGTTGAGCATCCGGTAACAGAAGAGATTACCAACTATGATCTAGTCGCTGAGCAAATCAAAGCGGCAGCCGGCCATAAAATGGAACAGAAAGAGCTTAAAATGCGCGGGCATGCTATTGAGTGCCGTATTAATGCTGAAGACCCGGAACATAATTTCCGCCCTTCTGCTGGACAAATTGAGGTGTTTCATACCCCCGGCGGACACAGTGTTCGTGTGGATACCCACGCCTATGCCGGCTATCGTATTCCCCCACATTATGACTCCATGATTGCAAAGCTGATCGTAAGTGCACCCACACGCGAAGATGCTATAAAACGCATGAAGCGATCGCTCGAAGAATTTATTATCGAGGGTGTTAAGACCACTATTCCCTATCACATTCAACTTATGGAAGATGAAAACTTTAAGAAGGGAACTTTTAACACCAAATATTTAGAAGAGTTTAAATTTAACCCCGACAACTGATTCAGATAAATTAATATGAGCTATCCCACCGATTTAAAATACACCAAAGAGCACGAATGGATCCGAGACAATGGTGACGGTACGGCAACTGTAGGTATCACCGATTTTGCACAAGGCGAACTCGGTGATATTGTATTTGTCGAAATAGAACCAGAAGGTTTTGAATTTGACCAAGACGAGGTTTTTGGAACTGTCGAGGCGGTTAAAACCGTTTCTGAACTCTTTGCTCCCGTAGCCGGAGAAATTATTGAAGCCAATAAGAAACTGGAAATGGAACCGGAATTGGTTAATGACGATCCCTATGGTGACGGTTGGATGGTAAAAATATCCATCGGGGATGAATCTCAGCTTGATGACTTAATGTCACCCGATGAATACAAAGAAATTGTAGCTTAATTTACGCTGGCACCCTTTGGGGTGCCTTTCTTTATTCTAATCTGTTTTTATGCAACACCGCCCGAACAACTGGATTCTTATTCTCGATTTTGGCTCCCAGTATACGCAACTCATTGCCCGACGCGTACGCGAGCTAAATGTATATTGTGAGATCCACCCCTTTAATAAAGATCTGGAAACTTTTTCCCACAATCCTCCGAACAGCGTTATCCTCTCCGGGGGTCCGAGCAGCGTTAATGACGAAAATGCTCCTGAACTAAATCAGGCTGTCTTTGACTGGGAAGTCCCAGTATTAGGCATTTGTTACGGGCTCCAAATTCTGGCTCACAACGAAATACCCGGTAGCGTAGAAAAAGCTGATCGGAGGGAATTTGGTCGCTCTGAACTTATTGTTGATGATGATTCGGATCTGCTTGCTGAAATTCCCGAAGAGTCGATTGTATGGATGAGTCACGGCGATCACATCAAAGAACTACCTGCCAATTATGAAATTATTGCCCATACCAATAATGCTCATGTAGCTGCCGTACGTCATGCCGAAAAGCCTGTATATGGCGTCCAGTTTCATCCCGAAGTCGTTCATACGGTACACGGAAAGCAGATCTTAAAGAATTTTGTTTACTCTATAAGTAAATTGAAAGGTAGTTGGACAGCGCAGTCATTTATTGAATCAACAGTGCAGGAGATTCGGGAAAAAGTTGGGGATGCTCGCGTAATCTGTGGTCTGAGTGGTGGTGTGGACTCAACCGTTGTTGCAACACTTGTTCACAAGGCTATTGGTGATCAGTTACAATGCATTTTTGTGGATAACGGAGTATTGCGTAAAAATGAATTTCGAGATGTGTCAGATGTATATGAAGAGCAATTGCATCTGCCGGTAGAAGGTATTGACGCCAGTGATAAATTCCTGGAGCGACTTAAAGGGGTCGTAGATCCCGAGATGAAACGAACCATTATCGGGGAAACCTTTATTGAGGTATTTGATGATGCGATTGCACATGATGATTCATATAACTATCTGGCCCAGGGTACCCTCTATCCTGATGTAATAGAAAGCATTTCGTTTAAGGGACCTTCGGCAACTATCAAATCACACCACAACGTAGGCGGTTTGCCGGATGAAATGAATCTCGATCTCATAGAACCGGTTCGTGAGCTTTTCAAAGATGAGGTTCGCAATGTGGGTCGTGAACTGGGAATTCCAGAACATTTTATTAAGCGGCACCCCTTCCCCGGGCCAGGATTAGCGATCCGGGTAATTTCTGATGTAGATCGCCAAAAGCTCGAAATACTTCGTGAGGCTGATGACATTTTTATCAGCGAATTACGTAAACAGGATCTATATGATGAAGTTTGGCAAGCACTAGCTGTACTACTTCCGGTTCAAAGTGTAGGCGTCATGGGTGACGAACGAACCTATGAATTTACCATTGGCTTGCGGGCGGTTACCAGCGTTGATGGGATGACGGCTGACTGGGCCCATCTGCCCCATCCATTTTTAGCACATGTATCAAATCGAATTATAAATGAGGTTCGCGGTATTAATCGCGTGGTATATGATGTTAGTTCCAAACCTCCTTCTACTATTGAGTGGGAATAGATCAAGAGAACAAAACCGCTTCAATTTAGTTAGTATAAGCAACACTGATACTGCTCCTAATTATTATTCAACTATGATTTTTACAATCCCCAAAAACCTGTTGGCACTTCTTTTTTCAATCGCAATATTGGTGATGTATCTGCCCGAAAATTCTCATGCCCAATCTATAGATGAGGGTATTGAATATTACCAACAAGGAGATTTTGAACAGGCTTTACAAGTATTTACGAAAATCAATTCTCCACAAGGAAGATTATTTGCAGGGAAGTCGTATTACAGCCTTGGTCAGTATTTGACAGCAAAAACATTTCTAAATCAGGTTAATAAAGAAGCTGAAGATGAAATCTATCTTGAAGCAGAATACACCACAGCCTTGGTTGACTTTCAGCTGGGCTTGTATGGTGAAGCATTAAATCGACTATATGATCTCAAAAATCGATCCTTAAAAACCCAACTTGTTGCCGATGGACGCCAACTTTACAACGAAATTTTAGGTTTCTTGACGCTCAATCAGCGAAAGAGGGCCTTCCAACAAGCGAAATCACCGGAAATTAAATATGATCTCATTAATGCGGCCATAGGGTCGGTGTCATTAGAGGATGCCCGTACTCTCTATTCCCAACTTCTTCATTCAAAAATTGATACTGCAAGTTCGGCCATGCGGGAGTTATCTGAAATTATTGCTGATTCTGTAAGTTATGCAACAGAACGCAGATACGGCCGTCAAGTTCGTGCCCCAAAAGGTATAGTGTATGATCTGGGAGCCGCTCTACCCTCTCACTCCGATTCCGGTTCTGAATTCCGGGTCTCTCGCGGTTTGCACTTTGGCTATGTCTTGGCCGCTGAAGAATTCAATCAGCAGCATACTGACAAAAAAGCATTTATTAGACACCAAAATACCGCTGCTAATATGGATTCCGCCGGTCATGCCATGACCAACCTGGCTTGGAATTATCATGCAGATGCTGTACTTGGGCCATTGTTTTCTGAACCGGCTCTCAAGATGGCTGACTTGGCTGAGCAGTATCAGATTCCGTTAATAGCTCCTTTGGCGAATTCAGACTCATTAAATTTGGATAATCCTTATGTCTATCAGGCGAATCCAACGTTTACCTCTCACGGGCGCAAAATGGCCGAGTACGCAGTCAAAAACTTGCAGATGGATACGTTGGCTGTATTAGCTGAAAAAAATTCACTGGGCGAAGCCTCAGCTTTTGCATTCAGAGACAGAGCTGAAAGACTGGGTGCTAAAGTTTCGTATTTCTTTGTTGAAGATTTGCAATCAAAGGGCTACGACCTTACGGACTACACCAAGTTCTTCACCTCAGACAGTGCCAAAATAGACAGCCTGAATAATTACCACTACTTAGATGGGATTTATGCACCATTTACAGGTCAGGCTGCCTCTACCCTTGCAGAATTGCTACTGGTAGATATGGAAGCCAAAAAAAGCAACATTCCTGTGATTGGTTCACAGGAATGGGGCAACTTTGATATTCCGGAAATACAGCTTAAAAATCAGCCGATTTATTTCTCTGAGAGCTACTATATTGATAAAAAAAGTACTCGGGTGAAACGGTTCAACGAAATGTTTAAACAACGATTTGATATGGAGCCTAATCGGTTTGCGATGATTGGTTATGATGTTGCTTCATATGTTTTAGAAACTCTTAACCGTGTTGAAAATCCCGCTTACTTAAAGAATGCTTTAAAAGCACAACCATTGTATGAAGGAATTATTGGCAACATCGATTTTAAAGGCAGACATATCAACCAAGAGGTAAAGATTTTTGAGTTCTCTGAAAATGGAACACGACCGGTTTTGAATTAGAATTAGTTCCCCCCCTGTTTTCGCTCATTCATTCGCTTGATGCGGTATTGCTCTTGCAGCCATTTTCGCCATTTTGCACTTTTTCGTTTGTGCTCCTCAAACGTTTTTGAGAATGCGTGCTCACCATTCGGTGTTGCTACCATGTATAAAAAATCATGGTTTTCCGGATAAATCGCCGCTCTGATGGATGTTAAATCGGGATTGGTGATAGGTCCCGGAGGTAAGCCGCGGTGTAAATAGGTATTGTAGGGATGATCAACTTGATAATCTTCATACAAAAGTCTTCTGCGTTCTCCCACGGCAAAATTTACGGTGGGATCTGCTTGCAGGCGCATCCCCTTGTTTAAACGGTTCCAATAAAGTCCGCTGATAATCCTCTTTTCTTCACTGTTACGAGCCTCCCATTCAATAATTGAAGCCAAAGTAACGATTTCGTTGACCGATCGATCCAACTCATCTAGTTGCTTTTGATAGGATTCAACCACAGCCTTATTAAATTCACTTAAAATCCGCTCAAAAAATGATTCTGGTGAAACGGTCCAGTATACCGAATAGGTATTGGGGAATAGCCTGCCAAGAACATCCTTTTTATCCAGATTATGCTGTACCAGAAAAGCAGAATCTTTGATGGCATGCTTGAATGCAAGCGAATCAAATTTAAGTTGATTGGATACTTTAGCTACAATATCCGCTTTGGATCTGCCCGGCAAAATCGTCACCGACACAGGATCTTGCATGCCCCTTGCCAGTTTTGATAAAAAAGCATCATAACCCATAGGGTCATCAACTAAATAATGTCCCTGCTGAAATCTTCTCCACCCAAAAATAGTTGCAGCCCATTCAAATTCCCTTTCGCTTTTAACTAGAGATGAATCCTGTAATATACGAGTTAACTCATCCAACTGTGTTGATTCCTCAAGATAAATATGTACCGGTTTATCCGCTGAAATCGCGTTTGAATCATATAGGCGGGACCAGCGCAATTCTGCTACAAAAAATATTGTAGCAAGGAGTATTAGCATTCCAAAAATAAATTCGTTGCCTGAAAACGGTATAAAACGCTTCTTAGTCAAAATAGATTGGTAATACTCCAATTATCTTCGTTGTAACTTGGCAAGCAGTCGTAATATTTCGATGTATAACCAGATCAAGGTGATCATCAGACCAAATGAAGTGTACCATTCAAAATACTTGGGAGCATTTGCCTGGGCTCCTTTTTCAATCATATCAAAATCCAGGACCAGATTTAGAGCAGCGACGCCCACAATAACAAGACTAAACCCGATGCCCATAAGTCCAGATCCATGGATAAGACTTATGTTTATTCCGAAAAAGCTTAATATAAAACTGGCCATGTAGACCAAAAAGATACCTCCTGTGGCGGCAACAACTCCTGTTCTAAACTTTTGGGTCACCTCTATAATCCCAGAGCGATACGCAAAAAGCATGGCTGCAAATACCCCCAGAGTTAATAAAATGGCATTATAGACTATGCCGGAATAAGCAGCCTCATACATAACCGAAATACCTCCCAGAAAAAGCCCTTCTAATCCGGCGTAAATCGGAGCTGTATATGGAGACCATTCTTTTTTAAAAATAGTAGCCAATGCGACAATGAATCCACCGATGGCCCCTCCCCAAATAAGTAACTGGGATGGCTGATACCAGCTTATGGATGCTCCCAGTAAAAGAATTAAAAAGAGCATTCCGGTTTTGTTTATGGTACCGCTCACCGTCATGTTGCCTTCTTCTGATGAAACGGCAGTTCGATTAATATTTTGGAATGTTTTTTCGCTTATTGTTGGGTTTCCGGATCTCATATAAGTATGTATGTTGGATTTTTTTGAGTGCCTAATATACAATCTCACTCATAGTAATAACAATATTTACTGTCAAAAATTTGTGTTTATTTCTCGTGCAACATAGGAAACATTAATTCGTAATGGTTAATGGAAGAGCAACAATTTGGAGTTATTTAGCTCCAAATGCCCTAAAGAAAGAGCTCCCGGCTTTGATCGGCTGGGAGCTTATATTTTTGTAATCCCTTCTTTCCCCTCAAATTATTTCATATTTCGAGGCAACCATTTCCATTAAAGTCTTGTATCATTAAGTAGAAGGTACCAAAAATCTATTAACGGGATAGGTTCTGTTTTGATCAAAAAGATCATAAAAGGCTGTCGAAAGAGGCAGCGGAAAAGCCAAAAAGAGCTATATAAAAAGTTTTATGCCTATGGCATGAGCATCACCCTGAGGTATGCCGATTCCAGGGAACAAGCAGCAGAAGTATTAAACGACGCTTTTATGAAGGTTTTTACCAATATCGAAAAGTATGATCCTGACCGTCCCTTTAAACCCTGGCTTCGACAAATAATTGTAAATACAGCTATCAATCAGTATCACAAAAATCAAAACAAGCTCCCGAAAACCGATTTAGAATCAATTAATCATAAACCTGCCCGGGAACAGGAAGTGCTAAGTGGCATTTCTTATGATGAGATTATAGAGATGGTTCAAGAGCTTACGCCCGCTTACAGAACAGTTTTTAACCTTTACGTAATTGAAGGGTTTAAGCATAAAGAAATTGCAGATATGCTTGATATTGCAGTAGGCACTTCTAAATCGAATTTGGCTAAAGCCAAAAAAAACCTGCAATCGATTGTAGAGAAAAATTTTATCTAAGAACATGACTAACCAAGAACATAACGATCCCCTTGAGGAATTCTTTAAAAAGAAGGTTCGGGAATACGATATAGAATATAAGGAAGAGGATTGGCATAAACTCGAACGCAGGCTTGACGCAGCGGAAGCGAATAACTACCGCCAAAGTTATTGGAAACGTTATTCAGCAGCAGCTGCAGTTATATTACTGCTTTCTATTTTGGCCTATTACACATATCAACAACAGCAATCAATTGATCAGCTAAATGAACAATTAACAAAAAGTGAGCAGGTAACAAATCCTCAACGTAGTCCTATTGATATATTACCGGATGGGCTCTTTGAATTTTCTTCTCCTCCCGATCCATCAAATGCGCAATCCAACGGTAAATTAAATCCGGAGCAACCTTCCGACAACCTTGCTAATGATTCAGCCAAAGGGAGGAACGCACAAAGTGAACAGGAATCAAGTAAAGACTCACAGCAGGAATTTGCCAATTCCGACTCGAACCAGAAATATATTGCCTTGGCTAAATTGTCGGACAGTATCCAGCTATCTGCCAGCAATATTGGTGATAATGTTCAAACATTTGCATTTAACGCTAACATATTAACTCCACCCAATACCACTGACCGATCAGCATCTGTCAGTCTTATTCCGGATCCGAAAAATTCTACTGGATTCAATGCTCAGAATCAGCTTCCCGGACGGGAAACGCCAAGACTTACGGTTGGGTTGATAGGAGGACCGGATTTGAGTACTGTTGGTGGAATTTCCAATTTCTATGATCCCGGTTATAAAATAGGTTTATCTGCTGAATATAGTCTTTCCAGAAACCTTGCCATATCTGTTGGTGCAATACATTCAAAGGTGCAATATACGGCCAGTGGCAACGATTATAATCCGCCCGAAGAATATTGGTCTTACGGAGAGTTACCATCTAAAACAGTCGGCAAATGTCTGCTTATTGATATTCCGATAAGCTTAAAATACAACGTAGTACATTTTGACCATTCAAGACTTTTTGCTACCGGTGGAGTCTCCTCCTACATCATGCTTAACGAGGATTATCGGTTCAATTATAACAGTTACACAACCGGTCAACAGCAACGCTGGCAAGAACGAACAGGAACCCGCCATTGGATGAGTAACGCTGTTTTCTCTGTTGGTTATGAAATGGACCTCAAAAAGCATGTAAGTTTTCGCATAGAACCATTTATCAAAGTTCCAGTGCAAGAAGTAGGATGGGCGAATGTTAAACTCTATTCAATGGGTTCATTCATATCGGTTAACTATAACATCTTTTGAGACTACTATCACTAAAATATAAAAGTCCCAAACCGGAGGATCCCAATGAAATATTTAAGATCTTATTTCATCACTGATGACCAATATAAAAGCCGTTTGTCATCTAAGTCCCGTTTTTTTATAACAGTTTGCCTCGGTTTTCTCACTCTTGTATTAATTTCCTGCGGTGGGGATGGAGGCAGTACCGGCCCAGATCAAGATCCCGATCCTGACCCGAACCCAAATCGAAATGTAAGTTTCTCTCAGGATATTTCTCCCATCTTTCAGTCCTCTTGTGCAACTAGTGGGTGCCATGATTCCGGTACACAAGAAAGCGGCGTCAATTTGAGCTCTTATAATGATGCTTTAAACAGCGTGGGAAATCAATATCAACAAGACGTAATAGATCCGGGCAATCCAGACGAAAGTCCGCTGGTTGATAAAATTGAGGCAAATCCCCAGATCGGACAACGTATGCCCTATCAGCGTGATCCATTACCTCAGGCAGATATAGATTCCATCAGAGCCTGGATAGCAGACGGTGCGCCGGATAATTAATCATATTTTGCATTACACACTAAGCTATTGATGAACAAAAGAAGGTACATATCATTCGGCTCCCTTTTTGCTCTACTGATTTTTGCGGCTCCCGTAACCGGCTCATCACAGAGCTATATGACGAAATCGGGCCATGTAGAGTTCGACTCATCAGTGCCCTTACACTCTTTTACAGGAAAATCTGACCACCTTGTTGGCAAAATAATACTGACTGACTCCATTGTAGATTTCTATGTAGACGTCAATACCTTAAAAACCGGCATCGACAAGAGAGATAACGACATGCTGAAAACACTTGAAGCCCAAAAATATCCATTTGCTGAATTTTATGGCAAGATCGTATCGGATTTTAAACCCATTGGCGATCAACCCCAGAAAGTTATGGTAGATGGTAAATTCTCTGTTCATGGCGTATCAAAACAAACAACAATAACCGGAACACTTAAAAAAGTACAAGAAGGAATTCATGTTGAGGCCTCATGGACACTCAACATGAAAGACTACAATATTGAACCTCCCGGAATTTTATTTTATCGCGTGAGTGAAAAAATTGAGGTTTCTATTTCTGCTACCTTAACTCCCAATTAATTTTTGGAAAAGCTATGAGAGATCAACTGAAATTTTACTTGGTACCTGTACTTTTACTTCTCTTTTCAATGCAGGGCACAGCTCAAATGGAAAGAGAAAGAGCAAATGTTGTGGAACCCGTAGAAACATTCTGGACCCCTACCCTGATTTCTCAAGCCACAACGGATCATCTGTCAGCTGGTAATTTAAACGTTACTATCATGCATAGTTTTGGAATAGCAACAACTAACCCTATTCAGAATTTCTTTGGGTTAGACAACGTACAAAACGTGCGCCTGGGACTGGATTACGGTATTACTGATCAGTGGACAGCGGGGATTGGGCGTTCTTCGCTGTTTAACGTCGTTGATTTTCGTACGAAATATGCCATTGTACAACAAAACACCAGTGGTTCAAAACCTATCAGTATATCGTTAAAAGCCGATTTAGGCATCGTAACACAACAAAACAGGCAACCATTTAAGGATGACTTAAGTACGTTGACATCGGCCATTATATCCAAAAAAGTAAATGAGCAGATTAGGCTACAGCTATCTCCAATGTATGGTTACTTCAGTTCTGTAAATGCAGGTAATCAAACACATTTGTTTTCAATTGGTTTGGGGTCACAAATTAATATATCTGATAGATTTGCCTTTATTGGAGAATACTATCCCATCATTGGAGAAAGAAATCCGGAAACCAAAAATGCTTTTTCCTTGGGATTAAATATCCAAACCGGTGGCCATGTATTCCAGCTATTTTTCGCCTCTACTCGATGGCATCTTGAGCAGTATGCGATAGCTCAGAATCGGGAACAATTTTGGGCCGGAGATTTCCGCTTCGGATTCAATGTAAACCGAATATTTGGCTTATAATTACTATTCAAGCAGTGACACAACTTCACGGGCAACGTCCCTGTTATATTCAAAAGCCAGGTTTTTATAGTTGATAACATCTACTATCGTCCCGATAAAACAGAGTCCCGCAGTAAACAGATATAATAATCCCATTCCCAATTGTCCAACAAGAAATCTATGGACTCCCGCTACTCCAAAAAAACCAATCAGTGCAGTTAATAACACAGTCTGTGGATCTTGTCTTCGTGCCCTGTAGACTTGAGTAAACCGATCGGCTGATTTTTCATCCATCGATTCCATTACTTTGGAGATATAAGCCGCCTCATCTCCCTCAAGTTCAGGTAAATAATCTATTACATTAGCCATGATATTATTTTATTTTGTTATGATTTAAATAATTTCGAGAAAATAAATACAATATTCTTCCTGATATAATAAGTAAAGCAAATGGTCCTAAAGTATTGGACTTCATAGCATTATAAATTTCACCTCTAAATATGAAAGATATCGAATGCCCTAATCCGTCTCCCGGGCAATAAGGAAAGCCAAGGTTTTCCAATAAACATAAACCCGGACCATTTGCAGTATACGGATCCATCAAAGCCAACAGCAACAGCCCAACACCAAAGGCCATAATTTCAAAATAATTCCGATATAAATATGTAATAATCTGTTTCATTACAATAATAACTACGGTAATTCATCTATTGAGGTTACAAAAACAATTAAACAAAAATTAAAAGTGTCAGAAATTTTTATTTGATTTAAACTCCCAACTAAGGAATTGCAATCTATCCCTGTTTGTTTAGTCGACTAATTTATCTAATGATCTAAGTTTTCTGTAAAGCGTATGATTAATCACTTTCGATTACCCCAAAACCTATTTCACCCATTAAATAGCTTTATCCGTTATCTAGCCATATATATGGCTTTATTTGTTTTTTTTACAGTTGCGGCTGATGCTCAAGAAGTTAACGACAGTTTGAAAGTTGATCTTGAGCCGATAGAAGTCACAGCAATGCATTCAGTGATCAGTTCAACAGATGCCCCAGCTGCGCTGAGCACCCTTTCCCGGGACGTAATAGATATTAACAGTAATGCCACACTTTCGCTTGAGGACATTAGTCACCAAATGCCGGGTATCTGGGTTAATGATCGTCAAAATTATGCACTTGGAGAACGCCTGACCATCAGAGGCATAGGTTGGCGTGCTGCTTTCGGCGTTCGCGGTGTTCAGGTTGTGCTTAATGATATTCCCTTGACTGTGGCTGACGGACAAACCATGCTCAATATTGTAGATCCTGCTTTTGTTCGTCGTGCCGAACTCCTAAGGGGACCTGCGGCAGCTTACTGGGGCAATAGCAGCGGTGGAGTCTTATATCTATCCACAAAACCACGGTATAAACAGGAGACTAACTTTCGATTGAAAACAATGGCTGGATCCTATGGCACAAAAAAGGTTGAAGGTGAGTTTTCTATTCGCAACCCAAATCATCAAATGACGGGGTATACCAGCTATTTGAATACTGACGGGTTCAGAGACTATAGTGCCGCACAGGTATTACGATCTGGAGTAACAGGATCTGTAAACCTAACATCAAAAAGTCATCTGCAATATCAGGGAGCGGCTATTTATATGCCAAAAGCACAACATCCCAGTGCATTAACTGCAACTGATGCACAAAATAACCCTACCGAAGCCGTCCCCTCCTTTGTTGACGCCGGGGCCGGCAAACAAATAACACAGGGACAAATCGGTCTTTCCTATATGCTACAAACAGATGCGGGCATACTTAATATAACGGGGTACACTATTTACAGAGATTTAACGAATCCATTGCCATTTGGAATTATTACTGTAGACCGATTGGCCGGTGGTCTGCGTGCTACTTTTGATAAAGAATGGGATTCTTTAAAAATAAAACTCGGCGTAGAATCAAAGTTCCAGAATGATGATCGGGAAGAGTTTGAAAATATCGGTGATGCCACACGTGGGGCCACTACCGTTAATCAGGTTGAACAGGTTTGGAACCAAGCCATCTTTTCAACAGCAACCTATTCGCTAGGCAAGTTCAATATTCTCGGAGGAATAAGATACGATCGGATAAATTTTAGTACCGATGCCAATACTGCATCACAATCCGGTGATCGTACCTTCCAATCTGTGAGCCCAAGCCTTGGAATCAATTACCGACCGGGCAGCCAAAATATATTTGCGAATCTTAGCACCTCATTCGAGGCTCCAACAACAACCGAACTGGTTAACAGACCCGGCGGTGGTAACGGCTTTAATCCTAATTTAAAACCTGAACAAACAATCGGTGTAGAAACCGGAATAAGGGGTCATATTCAATCACAAACATTAACTTATGATTTTACCTTTTACCAACTCTGGATCAAAGACCTCCTGTTCCCCTATCAACTCGAGACAAATGGGCCTACCTTCTATCGGAATCAGGGAGAAACCCGCCACACGGGTGTAGAGGCTCAAGTAGGATGGCAAATTCATCCGGATCTGAAAATATCAACCAACACAACTGTTACCGATGCAGAGTTTATACAGGCCCAAACTGTCGATAGTCTTTCTTTACGAGATAACGAAGTTCCGGGCATTGCTCCCTTTCGTCTAAATGGAAAAGTCAGCTGGAAGCCCGGGAACTTTTTACTTTCGATCACCTACAAACATGTAAGCGGTTATATGGCTGATAATCTGAATACGGCCAAAAACGACGCCTACAATATTTTTGATGCTTCTTTTAGCTTCAGAAAGCCTTTTAGCCCTCAAGGTATTGAGGTACAACCATTTATAAATGTCAACAATCTATTTGACACTCGGTATAATGGCTCCGTCACTGTAAATGCTTTTGGAGGACGGTATTTTGAACCAGCCCCCGGTAGAAGCTGGCAGGCGGGTATATCTATAAACTTTTAAAAACAACTAACCTATATAAATCCTTTCTAACTTGTAACAAATAGCACTTATGCTATCTTGTTAGTGTAGACATAATAGTAAACAGGAGCCTATTATGATTAAACACATTCTTTTTATCGTTTTACTGATTGGCGGTGTCTATTATTACTGGACAACACGTCCGGTAGAGCATGGACCCGGTGTAGTTGCCCCTGAAACCCCTGTTCAGGAAATCACTTACAACGCTGAAAAAATTACGTACAACGGTTTCAAAATAACTCCCAAAGCCAATATTGATCTTGAAGCGCGGGTACTCTCAATTAAAAATTATTATTTCGACAAGTATTCAGAACTTGTGCCTACCGATGTCGTTGTTGGCTGGGGACCGATGTCTGACGAGCGAAATTTAAATTCACTAATGGTTCGTCAGTCCGATCGTTCATTTTACTTTGAAATGGCAAAGCCCCCTATCGAAAAAAATGCAATGTGGAAACATGCCTCAAACATGCATCTCATTGGATCTACACAGCAAATAAAGGATAAAATAAGCTCGCTCAGAGAAGGACAAGTTATTCAGATCAATGGATACTTAGTAAATGCCACTTCACCTAAAGATGGATGGACCTTAAAAAGTTCTTTAAAACGAGATGATATCGGAAAAGATTCCAGTGAATTAGTTTGGATAAAAAGTCTTACTATTCTTTAATTGGATGCAATAAAAATCACATCCAATTAAGAATATACTGTTATGTCTTGGCTTAAAGATGTTATTGTTGATATCCTGGCGACAGCTGCCATAATCGCTGCAGTATTATCTTCTAACATCTTCTTGAAAGGTCTTGTTTGGGGATATACTGGACTTCTACTTTTCGTTAAATCACTTGTCTATTTTGGGGATGGTTTTATGAATATGATGAATAAAACCAAAACCTCGGCCCCCGATTGGTTTACTCACCTCTTATATGCCATTAACACTGGAGTATTGCTATATTTTCAATGGTGGTATGCCGGCATTGGTTGGGGGATAATTTGGCTCATCTCATATTTAACGCAGCAAAAAATAGATCAGAAATAGCTGTTTATCCCTAAAGCTCTTATTTATTCCATGATTATTGTTTGGAACAATAATATACCTGTGTACAGATATTGGTAATATTAGCAAGAAAGAATACAACTACAATGATATGAAGGATTACAAATGGAATTGCAAATATCAGCTGTTCCTCTTCTTTGTTTCACTTGCTAGTAAATCACTCTGAAACAAATTCACGCCTAACGAAGAATTTACTACCATCAAAAAATAATAAGCGTTTCGGTACCCTTTAGCTTGAGTAAGTCATGGGGTTCGTCAGTTTTGGTTCCTTCTTGAAATTCTTTCATTCCATATACTCCGATTAAATAAAAGAATAGCAGTAGCATTGAGGAGATAAGTGACCTCTAAATGTAAATTTATTTCTTAGTGATAACAGTACCATCATTTTTCAGTGATAATATTCTATAGGTGGGACGATATAAAAGTTGTGTCATCATTTATATTATATATTTAAACGGCAATAATCCCTTATTGCTTTGATAAATTTATGTTATGTTTTTAGCTGAATTGAAATCCCATATAAAATAATTAATGTCTATGGAAAAAATGGATCGGCTTCGCGATGCAATTACAGATTACATTAACGAAAACGGTGTAGAATACCAGCGTCTGCTTTTATCGAGAACCTTTTATACAAAGTTAAAAAAGGAAGCAGATGAACACGATGTGCCTATAGATCTTCCAAATATGGAGATTAAAGACAAGGTAGATTACGATTTCAAACTCCTCCCCTAACACCGGTTTGGGTTGGAACATCATGATCCATTTCAACCTATAAACCACAAAAAGGTTTATGTTCTGGATCGGTTCAGGTGCCCTGGTAATTATATATTTAAGCTTCCGAGCTTATATTAACAATAGAAACAAATTTCAAAAGAAGGTTATTCGCGATCAATATTCCCGGTTATATTTTTATCTGCTGCAAGCGATAAATATTACACTCATTATATCCGGACTTCTTTTTTTGATGCTTGCTATAGTTAGCCATGTTAATGGATTCGAAGTTATTTTTTCTTCGGAATACGATTATCACCTAAAGTTGATTAGCAGTTAAGCTTTTAATCAGAATTTCCTGCCAAATGCCCAAATAAAACACAAATTCGTACGTTCAAATTTTGTAAATAGTAAATAGAATTATTATCTACATAAGAAGTTATAATTTTAAGTAAATAAAGGTATCAAAGCTTTATGCCAAGATGTGAAATTTACCAAGATGCCAAAGGGGAATGGAGATGGAGACGAACCTCCAAAAATGGTGATATTGAAGCCTACTCCGATGGCGGATTTGAAGATAAAGAAGAATGTAAAAAAGACGGAAAGGAAAACGGCAACTGCACAAGCTACACACGAAGTAACTCTTACTAATCACTTTTTTACACTTATGAAGCTGCTCTCCAATAATGGGGAGCAGCTTTTTTTATTTGGTAAGTCACTCTGTATAAAGCATTTACCAAGAATGTCGGAAGAATCGCATTTATTCGGAATTTTATTAGAGTTTAAGTAGTTATTTTTGCTATACTTAAAGCTAATTTTACGAAGGTGAAGTTCACCCATTTGCAAAACTCCTGATAGTTAATACATTATCAGTTAAATCTCCCTTAACACCCTATCCATGGAAATACGACTCTACAAAAAAGGTGATATTGAACAAATTGCCCATCTGCTTGGCGACTCGGTAGGCATTTTAAATGCTGAAGGCTTTTCGGAAACAGAAATGCATTCAATAGCGCCGGACCATATTCATTTCAAAGACTGGGAAGAAACATGTCTAACTAAATTTACGGTTATAGCAGAAAGTAACGACCGAATCGTTGGCATCGGTCAAATTGAAAAGACCGGTCACATAAGCTGTTTTTACTGCCACCCCGACTATCGGGGCCAAGGTACCGGCAGACAACTTTATAGGGCTCTTGAGGAGTATGCTACGGCCAAGAATATCTCTACCATACATACCGAAACCAGTGCCTTAGACCGACCATTCTATTTCAAAATGGGTTTTTCTACCGTTCAAAAGCAGCGAGTTTTATTAAATGGTGAAATCCAATCAAACTTTGTGGTAGAAAAGCAATTACCCATTTGATATAAAATGTGGTGACTGCAATATTATATGATATATTCTTGTGTGAACATGCATTAAAGCTATCTTTGGATACAAGCTTGTGTTATGTTTGAAGGACTATATCAATCAGAATATTGGCTCAGTACTTTCATAATTCAACGTGGTCTGGGTTTTATCTATGTTATTGCATTTCTGGTTGCTATAAATCAATTCAGGCCACTATTGGGCGAAAACGGGTTGCTTCCCGTTCCCCGTTTTATAAACCGCATCCCGTTTAAGAAATCCCCCAGCATCTTTCATTGGCATTATTCTGATCGGTTTTTCGGTATTATTGCCTGGATAGGATTTGCCCTTGCTTTGGTTGCTGCCCTGGGTATCTCAGACACAGGACCTTTGTGGCTTTCAATGCTTATCTGGTTTTTGCTTTGGGTACTCTACCTATCAATTGTAAATATGGGTCAGTTATTTTACGGCTTTGGGTGGGAATCATTGCTTTTGGAAGCCGGATTTTATGCCATCTTCCTTGGTCCCATTAAATATGAAAGCTCGGTAGTAATGGTATTTGTTCTCCGGTGGCTGGTTTTCAGGGTCGAGTTTGGAGCCGGTCTCATAAAAATGCGGGGCGATAAATGCTGGCGCAACTTAACCTGCCTCAATTATCACCACGAAACCCAGCCAATGCCTAATCCATTAAGCAGATATTTTCATTTATTGCCCCAAAAAGTCCACAAGATTGAAACACTATTTAATCATATTGTACAATTGGGGGCCGTCTGGCTACTATTTTTACCGCAACCATTTGCTACTAGCGGAGCACTTTTGATTATCCTATCTCAGCTATATCTAATTATAAGCGGTAATTATGCTTGGTTAAACTGGTTGACGCTCATATTGGCATTCAGTGGAATAAGCAATAAGTATCTGGTTTATTTGTTCCCAATTTCTCCGCCGGCACAACTCTACACCAGTTCACTACTCGGAGTTCTTCTGATTGCTGTGGGCTTCATGGTAGCTTATTTGAGTATTGATCCCATCAAAAACATGATTTCTTCCCAGCAGCGGATGAATGCGAGCTTTAATCCGCTACATCTAGTCAATACCTATGGTGCATTCGGATCAGTAACACAGACCCGATATGAGATTGTGATTGAGGGTACAGCTGATCATCAGCTTAACGCAGATACAACCTGGAAAGCATATCAGTTTAAAGGTAAGCCCGGTAACCCTAAACAGATACCAATGCAGTGGGCCCCTTACCACCTTCGACTTGATTGGCAGATGTGGTTTGCAGCTATGACTCCCATTCGATCCAATAGCTGGCTTTTGAGATTTATTAAAAAACTGTTGAAAGGTGACAGACAAATGTTAAAACTTTTATCAAATAATCCTTTTAAGAATAAGAACCCCAAATACATACGAGCACGACTATTTAAATATATATTTAGCAATCATCGCGAATACAAAGAAACCGGTAACTGGTGGAATCGAAATTTTGAACGCATGTATCTTTCTCCACAATCAACGGATGATTTAGAACATATCAGTAATTAGTTATCCAAAAGGAATCATGAATTCTGTAAGATTTGTTAAACATGCCTAACCATCTGAAACAAAGTATTATACTATGTTTTTTCTAAAATCTGATGAGCTTCAAAACCATGTTCAATCTATTATTCACAAAGATACCCAGCAACACGAAACACACATTGATTTAACTGTAAATACGATCCACAAACTTACCAAGGCCGGTTCTCTTGACTTTGGGGGCAGTGAGTTCGATGCCGCAGAAACGGAGTTGATCAATCCTCAGAAAAATAAAGGAGATGAATATGGATGGTGGAATCTCTCGCAGGGACACTACCGTGCAACCATGAATGAAACGGTTAAAGAAGTGGAAGACACCATATCATTTATAAGTTTACATCCGCATGCCCGTAAAGCGGGTATTATTGCCAATACTTCAGTGTTATCTAACCAACAAAACGGGAGCCCCATAACACTCAACTTTATTACTCCTGATCCCGGATGCAATATTAAAGAAAATGCCCGTTTTGCAACTTTATATTTGTTGGCCAGCTAATATTTTGGGATACTAAGATCAATTTTTAACACACTAGCTATTAATGAATACTGTATCCTGGGGCATTCTGAGTACTGCAAAGATAGGCGTTGAGAAAGTTATACCAGCCATACAACAAGCTGAAAATTGTTTGGTTAACGGAATTGCTTCCCGATCGCAAAAAAAGGCAGATGCGGCTGCAAAAAAACTCCAGATCCCCACTGCATACGGGTCATACACAAAGCTGTTAAATGACCAAGCTATCGATGCTATTTATAATCCGCTGCCGAATCACTTACATGTTCCTTTAACTTTGAAGGCATTGAAGGCCGGCAAACACGTACTTTGCGAAAAACCTATCGCCATAAATAGTCAAGAGGCACAAAAGCTACTGCAAAAAGCAGGTGCATATCCGAATCTAAAAGTGATGGAAGCTTTTATGTATCGCTTTCATCCCCAGTGGAAGAAAGCGAAATCATTGGTTTCTGATGGAGAGATAGGTATCCTTAAGACAGTGAACTCGTTTTTCTCCTATTATAATGATGATCCCGAAAATATCCGTAATAAGTCTGATATGGGTGGAGGCGGACTTATGGATATAGGTTGTTATTGCATTTCACTGTCGCGATTTCTTTTTGAGGAGGAGCCAAACGATGTTTCGGGATGTTGGAAAACAGATCCGAATTTTGGAACGGATTATTTAGCATCCGGAACGCTTGAATTTGATTCCGGAACCGCTACATTTACCTGTGCTACGCAAACAGCACCCCATCAGAACGTGACCATAATGGGCACAAATGGTAGAATTGTTATTGAGATTCCGTTCAATGCTCCGCCGGATCAAACAACACGAATTTGGTTGTTTAAAGATGGTAAGACGAAAGAGATCACATTTCCACCTGTAAATCAATATACGCTCCAGGCTGAGTCATTCGCCGATGCTATCCTCAAAAACAATCCAGTGCCGACGTCGCTTACCGATGCAGTTAACAATATGATCGCCATTGATGCCTACAGAAAAAAGGTGAAGAGCTCATCAAATTAAACTTTCATCCACATAAAAAATTGGTATCTTAACTCCAGAAAACGAGGATTTTGTAAGAATTTATGGGTCAAAAGACAGAAAAAATTTATAACCGGGCTAAAGAAAATTTAGAAAAACAGAACCACGAACATGCTTTGCGACTGTTTAATGAAGTTTTAAACAGAGAGCCCGGTCATCCACAAGCACTTCGCAACAAGGCGCTTATCAAGGTAATGAATGAAGGTGGCGAAGAAGCTCAAAAATTTCTTCTGTTTGCTATTGATCAACAGCCGGATGATGATCAGCTTTATCAATTGCTGGGCACATTGTATCACAATAATGGGAAACCCCAGAAAGCGCTTGCGCAATTTAAAAAAGCCATCAATGTAAACGCTGATAATACCATTGCTCAAAAGGGAGCCGCCATGGTTCATGCTCACATGCTGGGGGAACATGAACAAGCTATTTTACACTTTACTAAGGCCCTTGAAAATGATCCGAAAGATGTAGAACTCCTATTTAACCGTGGGTGCAGCTACATGATATCCGAACAAATGGACAAGGCAGAGCAAGACTTACGAAAAGCTGCTGACCTTGAACATGAAAAAGCCAGCGAAATGTTAGAAAAATATTTTTAATGTTATTCTTTGGTTTTCACTAGGTTATTAAAAACCCGTTTTAGAAAGGGAAACACCGACGCAACCTCGCTCCCGCTATTCCGTAGTTGATTTCCTATTTCAAAAGCAATTTTCCACTGCTGCATCAATATTTTTTGTCCTTCAATAAAAGAATATTTATCGTCATAAATATTTGTTGATTCAGAGGTAACGCCATTCACTTCAACTATATTTAACTCCTCTCCTGCTTTTAGCTGTTTATAGTTTGGCACTTTAATATCAAACCTTCCAAATTGAAAACCCTCCGCTAACTTGCAGATTTTATTCATCTCTTTTGTCAAGGTCTTGGTGATGAGCTCGTTCCCGTCATAAAATATTGCCCCACGGGCATGGGTACCAATATTAAGGAGTGAAATTTGTTCTTCATCGTCGGGTATCTCAAACAAGCGATCTTCATTTTGCTCGAGATATTCTTTGCCCATATTGACTGTTTCATCCTTAGATAAAATGAGCTCTTGTAAAGTCTTTTGTCCATCGCCAATTACTTGTGGCAATTCTTTCTTAGTGATAGAAAAAATACACCCTTGCTCCTCAGAAGGTTTATGATAGTAGAAAATTCCTACTTCTTTGCCTTCGATAAATTCTTGTATGATGATATCATCAGAACATTCAGAAAGATAATCTTGTAAAGCATATCGATCATGAATAACCTTAACTCCCTTGCCTCTTTCTCCAACATCCGGTTTTAACACAACCGGAAACCTCAAATTATTCTGGCTCAAAAAATGAGCGGCAGATTCAAGCATGTTTTCAACTTCTTCATCAAAAGGGATCTTCTTATACGAAGCTACTGCTGAGGACTTCCCGAATAAATCTAAAATGGCACTTTTGGATTCTCCAACAAATCCACCGTCAGGAATAGCAGGATTAACAGCCGTGAATAATGTCAGACAACGATATTTAATCCCTAGATAAATAATGTAAAGGATTACGGGTGTGTAGATAACGACAGGCCACCAGTATTGCCAACGGGTTAATTTTCGATAACGGGACAGTAGCAGCCGTCGACCTTTATAACTGAAGGCGGGTATAACTAACTTTATAAACATAATGATAAATGCCACAGCTCCCAGAAACACCCAAATAGCGTAATCCTGATAAACCGTAAAATAACGTAGCAATTCATTACCAAGAAGCTTAGAAATACCCACAAGCATGGGGGTCCAGACAACTCCTGCAAGGATAAAATAAAAAATAAACATCCAGAAGCCGGCCCGTATTACCCCCGCACTAAAATAGGTTGGCATTCTGCTTCCCGGCAAAAATCTGGTCGCAATAATTATTGCAGGCCCTTTTACCTTGAACCATTGAGCACTTTTTTCAAGGTCCTTTTCTGATATAATCCATTTTAAAGGTGCTCGTTTGATGGCAGGCCTTCCAAGCACCCTTCCGGCCAAGTAAAGCCCTACATCCCAAATAAAAATTCCGAGAAAACAAGCCAATGTAGCAGGCCAAAATCCAATAAGTCCCCTGGCTACCAGTAATCCCGCCCCAATGCATGTTAAGTCCTCACTAATCAGCGTACCCAAAATGATAATTAACATGATGATCAAGAGTGAAACACCTTCGAATTTGGCAAACTCAACATTGGAAAACGACTTTCTGGCTTCTTCTAAACGCTCTTCTTTCGCATTATCTGCTGTAGTAGCAATACCTTTCTCAACATCAGCAACAAATAATTTAATAGCCTGACTAACCGAGTCGCTATGAGTTTCTAAGAGATCGTGATCTGCATTATATAGCTGCAGCTTACTCTGTGGAACAATTCGGTAATGCTCTTGTGCAGCGGCCAATGGCACTAAGGGATCTTCCTTGCCATGAAGTATGATCATGGGCTTACGGAGCTGTTTTAAGTAGGATCTTAGCGGCCTCTGATCAGATTCATAGTGTCTTTTTGCATAGGAAACATCAATATCGATAGCTTCAAAAAGCCCAAAATGCGGAACGGCGTTGTGCAACAGCCATACCGTCCCCAACTGTAACCCGTGTACAGCATGATTAAGTCGATAACTTCCTAATAACTCTAACTCCTGTACTCCTACAGAAGCAATAAGTCCTACTGATTTTATTTTATTGGGATGGTTGTGAGCCAAATGGATAGCACTGGGGCCACCAAGTCCAAAGCCAAACGCGTGGGCGCCGGAGATATTAAGCGTATCTAAAAATTGTGCCGTATATACTGATGAGGTCTCAAACGAATAGCTGGGCAAATTATCATTCCCACTTCCATAACCCGGCAAATGGGGTATAAGTATTCTCATTTCTGAAGACAGATCCGGAATAATTTCTTGAAATACGTCTGGCCCATCAGGCCCACCGGGCAACAATAATAAAATTGGCGGGTCATCTTTTGATCCCTTATAAATGTCCTGATAACCAATGCTAATTTCCTTATCAGAAATAGACTGGTCCGCATTGACGACCTGAAGCTGTACGGTTTTATTAGGTTCTTCTTGATCGGGCAGCGAACCTTGAAAAAAGCTTGTCACGAGATGAGAAATTGCCAGTGCGACAACATAAACAAGAACGTATCTTTTCCAACCCTTTAAGCTCATGACTATCCAATTAGTCTCCGCAATTAATTCTGAGGATCAACAATCGGTGTAAACAATTGTGATACTTGGTCGTGTAACTGTTTTGAGAGTATTTTTCTGTCATTTGCTGTAAGCTTGTCTCCAAATCTGATCGTAACATCAATCCTTTTAATTTTTAACAACTCCCAAAAGTGAGGTAAAAAAGCCATATCTCCCCACCAGCATATATGCGACCACGCGGGACGATCCGCATCCGAAGAGCAATATGTGACAGTTGCACACCTGACCGGCATTTCCTTTTTCGCCGGGTAGTTTAATAAAGAGGAATTAAAAGGCAAAACCCTTTCTCCTTTTGAGCTAGTCCCCTCTGGAAATAAAATAATACCCTCTGACTCAGAGATAGTATCTGCAATACGATTATTCAACCGACGAACGTCACTCTGTAACTTTCGGTCTATAAAAAGAACGCCCAAAGTACGGGTTCCCCATCCAAAAAATGGCCATGATGCCACTTCACTTTTTGCAATAAATGTTCCGTCTAAACAATACCAAAGTGGAACAACATCAATATAGCTTAAATGATTAGATACCAGAAAGAAAGGCGGATTAGGTGGTGATCCCTCACAGATAATATTAAGCCCCAAAAGTTGAGCAGTCAACGAAGCCCAAGCGGTTATTATTCGATTTTTCCATTTGGCAACCATCGAGGGTTTCACAAAACTAAAAAACAGATTACCTGCTGCAACCGAAAGCACTGTAGCTAAAGAAAGAAGAAAGAAAAGTATAAGACGAAGGCATGCCCTTACATTTTCGATCAATTTCCTCATAACTATTTGAAAAATAGCGTTTTTGAGCGCTCATCGAGGTTTTCAAGATCTACTAATATTAAGAAATCAATCGTCTTAAACTCTGTATCCAAAGCCGGTTTCGATAAAGTTTTAGCTCCTAAATTGAGGTAAAGATCAAATAGTTGAGGTAGCTTTACGTTTCTCCAAGCTTCGGCATCCCTTTCAACATCCGGACAATGATAGTCCTTTTTAGTATCAACAACTATAGAACTGTGTATGTGATCCTTTACCCGCAAATAATCCCACACCGTCCATCCCACGGCAGGATCGGTGCTTTGGATGGAGCAGCATCCCAATAAATAACGAAGAGCAGTCATTTCCATATACTTTGCTATTCCCCTCCATAACAAGTACAGCACACGCCCGTTGCGGTGTTCTTTTTGGATACAGGCCCGACCTACTTCTACCGACTTTTGCAATATTTTTTCAGGAATGGGCGAAAGATCAAATTCATCCGCTGTGTATAATCCATGGTGCTGAATTGCTTTCTCGTAAGTCTGTAATCTGTAAGTCCCTATTACAAGATCTGATTTACGATCCACAACAATAAGGTGATCGCATTGTAAATCATATTTATCAACATCAAGGCACCTACGGTGAGATTCCTCGAATCCTTCGCCAAGTTCAACATTAAACACACGATATCTCAGTGATTGAGCGGAACGCAGCTCTGCTTCTGTTTGAGCAAGCTGTAACTTATAGCGATTGGTTGTAAGAAGTGGTCCCGTTACCGTTTTTTCCACAAAAATAAAGCTCTATTATACTTGGCGACCCCTTAGGATAAGCAACTGAGCATTAAAAAGGAATCAAAAATGGTATAATCTCCAGACAGAATCCCGAGAAATCAATTATTATTAGCAATCCAGTTTTTAAGAGCTGATGTCACTAAAGCAGAATAATACATGTCATTATTATCAGCTATTGATTTTATTTTATCAATCAGGTCGGTTTCCAGGTAGTAGCTGACAATTTTCTTTTTATTCTTCTTTTCTTTTCGGGATCTGTTATTTGTTTTCCTTTTTTGATGATTGTTATCTCTTCTTTGTTTTTTTGCTATAACAGTCGTGTCGGTATCCTCCTTAGTTTTTGATACTCCTCGATCAGGAATAAAACCCATTGTACTCTTTTCTGATTTAAAGGCAATGGGACTACTCCCTAAACTCTTCTTCTTAGACATAATACCGTTATCCCTATTAGTGTTCTAGGCGTGCTGTAACTGACCATTTCTGATTTCCTGAGCCAGCGCCTTGTAATCTTTGGCCCCGTGGCTATCAGGTGCGTATTCAAAAATGGTTTTATGATGACTCGGTGCTTCTGCCAGAGCCACATTATCTCTGATTATAGTATCAAAAACCTTGTCACCGAAATAGTCCTTAATATGATCTACAACCTCATTATTGAGGTTTTTCCGCCCGTCAAATAATGTACAGATAATACCGCTGATCTCAATTTCAGGGTTCAACCGCTCCTTAACAATTTGGATAACATCCATCAGCTTTGAAAGCCCGTGCAATGCCAAATACTCTGATTGAAGTACGATAAATATTTCCTTAACAGCTGTGAAGGCATTGAGCGTCAGCAATCCCAGGTTAGGCGGACAGTCAATCAGGATATAATCGTAATCCTTGGATAAAGTGTTAAGCTTATTTTTAAGCAGCATCTCGCGAGCCGGTTCATTGGCAAACTCCATCTCTGCTCCTGACAAATCAATGGAAGAAGGCATAATATCAAATCCATTGTGATTTATAATAGCCTCATCCGCCTCAATATCGCCTTTGAGTACGTTGTAGATACTATTTTCTAAGCGGTTGGAACTAAGGCGTAACGAGTAGGTCAGGTTTGCCTGCGGATCCAAATCAACCAATAATACCTGGAATCCCTCCCGGGCAAGTCCGGCGCCAACATTAATCGTTGAGGTGGTTTTTCCAACTCCTCCTTTTTGATTGGTAAAAGCTATTGTTTTCATACGTACATACCGCTTGTAGATTCCCGAAATCAATTAATAATTATTAATCAGAGCAATGCCCTATGTATTTAATAGAGAACTCTGAGCGCCAATTGTTACAGAAATATTAAAATTTTTTAATATTTTCTGCAAATTACTTCTCTGTCACTTTAGAAGGGGTTTTAAATGAATCATTAATCAGATATTCTTATAAATGCAGTCTTAATTGATTTACAAACAGTTAATACTGTTCGATAAAGACCTACAAATTGGGAAAGAAATATCCTATGATAAATTGAATGGCATAAATAAGTGCAACCAGCCCGGCAGCAAATAAAATAACAGCTATAGCTATTGTTTTACCCTCAGAATCTTTCTTTTTTTTAGCCATAATTTGAATATTAGTTTTACCCGTTGGTTGACTAAATTCGTTATTAGAAATCTATCAGACCCGATGTTCAGTTGCAAGTTTAAATTGATCAATTTTCTCAACTATTAACCTTTATATCGCCTAATGGAAAAATCTATAACCATTTCAGAAGAGAATTATGACTTTTGGAAAACGGGATCCATCATTTCAGCAGTGTTGGCCGTAATTACATTTATTGTATTTTGGAATTTATCAGATCCTTTTTGGATAAGTGTTACCAGGTTGGGCGCATTTATTTTTTTTGCGATAACCATTCTCTGCTATTTGCAAGTTATGAATGGTCCCATTGAAATAATGCTAAAGGTTACTGGTAAAAAAATTCTGGTTTTATATCTAAAAAACGACAAAAAAGTCCAAGAAGAACAATTTAAAAAAGAAACCATAAAAGAAGTATTTCCAACTACTGCCGGGGTAAATTATTTATTGCGTAAACTTAAACCAACTCTGAAAACTTTTAAGATCAGCTTTACTGATACGGATAACGTGCTATATCTATTTGAGTTCGGCGGACGCCCTCTCCTGTTCAGCCAATCTTCCCAAAAAAAAGTTCTTCAATTATTTAAGAACTTTTTGTAATCCAAATTTTGTAAAATCTTATTTAAAATTTGGAAAGGACTATTTTTTGACCAACATTCAACAAACTTTTAACTAAAAAATTGAAGGATGAAGTGTATAAAGAATATTAGCGTTGTACTTTTACTGGTAATAGTGTTCGCAAGCTGTGCTAAAACCAATCAGTACCAAGAACAGGCAAATAAACTTGCACAAAAAGTAATTATTGTAGACGGACATATTGATGTTCCCTATCAATTAAAAAACGAATGGGTTGATGTTTCAAAAGCAGCACCCGAACTGGATTTTGATTACCCGCGAGCCAAAGAAGGAGGCCTGGATGCGCCATTTATGTCTATTTATATTCCCGTGGAATATCAGGAAACCGGTGGAGCCAAGACTGCTGCTGACAGCCTGATTGATATGGTGGAAGGAGTTGCAAATGACAATCCCGACAAGTTTGCTATCGCCACTTCTCCGGAAGAGATACAAGCCAATTTCAAAAAAGGATTGATTTCCCTGCCCTTGGGCATCGAAAACGGTGCTCCCGTTGGAGGAGATTTATCAAATGTGCAACACTTCTATGATCGTGGAGTCCGATATATTACACTTGCGCATGCAAAGGACAACCGCCTTAGTGACTCCTCATATGATACCACCGCGGACACGCATAACGGGTTAAGTGAGTATGGGAAAGAAGTGGTACAAGAAATGAACCGATTGGGAATAATGGTGGATGTGTCTCACATCACCGACAGCGCTTTTTATGATGTTATGGATGTAACCGAAGCACCGGTTGTGGCTACGCATTCCTCATGTAGACATTTTACCCCAGGATTTGAACGAAATATGAGTGATGATCTCATCAACCAACTGGGTAAAAATGGCGGGGTTATTATGATTAATTTTGGTTCTACCTTCTTGGATAGCACATCTCAAAATAGTCAGGAACAAGTGCGCCAGGAAATGGCACAACGTATTGAAGAAAAAGAGTTAGAGCCTGAAAGTGAAGAAGCTACCCAATTTCGGGAAGAATACTTTCAGGATAACTTCAAATTCAGTACTGTAGAAAAGGTAGCAGATCATATCGATCACGTTGTCGACCTGGTAGGCATTGACCATGTTGGATTGGGTTCGGATTACGATGGCGTGGGTCCAACCCTTCCAACGGGACTTAAGGATGTATCTACTTATCCCAATTTATTTACTGAGCTTTTAGAACGTGGGTATACGGAAAATGAAATTGAAAAAATTGCCTCCGGGAATGTTTTCAGAGTCTGGAATGAAGTAACCAAAGTTGCTGACAACATGCAGCAATCAGATAATTAATCTTTTTTATATTGTATTTAAAGCCTCGGTTAAGAATATTAGCCGGGGCTTTTTTAATTAAAGTAAATTTCTACTCATGCAGAAAATAACATCACCCGCCCTTATGTTGGATGAAGGTATTTGCAAGTCCAATATTAATCGGATGGCTGATAAAGCCCAAAAATATAACTTGCGATTAAAGCCACATATGAAAACCCACCAATCTAAGAGCGTGGGAAGATGGTTTAAAGACGCTGGGGTTAAGGCAATAACCGTTTCTTCGTTGGAAATGGCTCAATATTTTGCGGAAGATGGTTGGAAGAATATCACTATTGCTTTTCCCTGCAATATCGGTTGGGTACAAAAGATCAACGGACTTGCCCAAACTATCTCTTTAACGTTACTGATTAATAAGCCTGAAACTGCCAAATATTTAGAAAAGCACTTAGCAGATTCAATTGATGCTTATATCGAAATTGATACTGGTTCAGCCAGATCGGGATTGACTTCTGATAATATCTCAGAAATAAAAGACCTCCTAGCTGTTATTAATGACACCAAATATATTAATTGGATTGGATTTTACACTCATGCGGGGCATTCATATCGTTGCCGTTCGAAAGAAGATATTTCGGAAGTTCAAAGCTCAGTAATCAATCAGTTTGATTATTTAAGAAAGCATATTAAACCTGATTTTGGAGACTTTGAAATCTGTTCCGGTGATACCCCTTGTTGTTCTATTGCCGACGAATTTGGTCCTATTGATGCGATCAGCCCAGGCAACTTTGTATTTTATGATCTAATGCAAAATCAAATTGGCAGCTGTAGTTATGCTAACATTGCCGTCGCGATGAGTTGTCCTGTGGTGGATAAATATCCAAAAAGAAACGAATTGATCGTTCACGGTGGAGCGATCCACTTTTCCAAAGAGACATTAACTGAAAATGGTGTTGCTCACTACGGAACAGTTGCCCATAAAGTAGATAACTACTGGGAAGCTGTCGATGATTCATCATATCTTATTAAGCTCTCACAGGAACACGGTATTATTCGTTGCTCAAATCATGTACTCAAAAGCTATGACATCGGCGATACCATAACCATTTTACCGGTGCATTCCTGCCTTACCGCCAATCTAATGAAGCAATACCAGTTGGTGGATAAAAATCACACTATCATTAAAATGATGAAATAAATCATAAAAAAAGGCACCCAATTTGTTGAGTGCCTTTGAAATTTACGTCCTGTAAGGTGAATTAAATCTACTTTGCTTTATAAACCCAGGCTTCCGAATTCTCATATTGTCTGATATCGGCAAGTCCCTTTTTAGCACTCTCAAGATCATTAAAGCCCTGGTAAGTAACCAGATGGATATCTGTGTCCTGCATCTTAATTATTGAAGGATTAAAGCCTTTCTCAGCAAGCTCCTGCTTATGCTCTTCGGCATTTTCCATGACACGAAATGATCCCCCAATAATATAATAGGTAGAGAGTTCATTACTGTTTCCGGTAACATCTTCTTTACCTTCCGAATCGGCAGTTGCAGCATCACTTTCATGGCCAGCAGTATCGGGTTGAACATCTTCTTCACCACCAAGGTTAAGTTCGACTTTTTCCGTTTTAACTTCCGGATCCTTCATTGCCTCGGGAGGATCTTGTTGTTCGCTTTCTTCATCTAACGATTCCGACTCCGTATTCTCTGTTTGTTGATCAGCAGTGGAATCCATTTCATCTTTTTGCTCGGATTCGGGTTCAGGCTGTACTTCTTCCTGGTTTTTCTGAGGCTGTGGATTTTCTTCCTCCGGCTCACCGTCAAACATTTCCTGGAGGTCTTCATCCTTCTCCCTGTTCATAATTTCCTGACCTTCAGAGGCCTCTTTCTGCATTCGATTGCGTTCATCCTGCAGAACTTCATACTTATTCCTGAAATCTTCTTTACCATATCGATCGGGTATCGTAGGCTCTAGGGATGCCTGTATGAGTATTACAAGCTCCCTCATCTGGTAATCATGAGACTCGTATCCAAACAGGTATCGTAATCCAAAGAACCACGGCGGAAGATCCTTTAAGATAGGAATACCTCGTCGCACATCGGCGCGTTCGGTTCGGTACAGTCCGGCAATAACGGTTGCCTCTCCATCAAGCAGCAAGGCCTGTGTTTGAGCTTCCTGCTTGTTAATAATCGTGCTGACCGGGTCAGGTTGTGCCGATGAGCGTTCGGCCTCAATATCCAAGTGAATAAAGGTCGTATCTCTCTGGGTAAGAACCTGGGGCGTAACCGTAAGAATAGTACCGACCGAGAAAAATTGTTCCACAACATTGCCGGCGATATCTCGCTGTTTTATTGAGAAATCCTGTCCTACCTGAATATTCCCTTCCTGTCCGTCCATCACTTTTACCGTAGGTGAAGCAAGAATTTCGCCGAGATTATCCGCTTCAAAAGCACTAAATAAAGCCTGAACCTCTATTCCGGAATTCCCAACCTCTCCGAAATTAATGAGTGAATTAAAAACGTCTTGCGAAACACTTTGAGCCCCCTTAGAATTTACCTGGACAAAGGGGCCATCGGTTGTAATAGGAACTTGCTGGGTTTGACCTTGCTGGCCACCTCCACCTTGGCCTCCGCTGCTTGGCTCGTTAAGTAATCCTTCAGGTACATTTTCAGAAATAGTTGACCAGTCTACACCAATTTCCTGCAGGGCTCGGCGGTTACCTTCAAAAAAGATCGCATTAATTCGAACTTCGTGAGTTTGCGTAGTGGCCACCGGACCCTCTCCTTCTCCACCGCCTGCTGCGGCTTGAGAGGTTGCTTGGCCCGTGGCTCCCGCTTCGATAGATGCGCGGGTTACAATCTCAAAAAACTCCTGCTTGTCAACCAAATGGAGCTCCTTGACACGCAGAATTAGCTTTAATGCATCCATCCAATGCATAGGGGGCACTGAAATACCAATTTCGCCCTCAATATCCGTGCGGTTGATGACCGCCATATTCCGAAATTGTTGCGAAAACTCATTAATAACATCAACGGCACGAGCAAACGAAGTGGTTCTGTCAAATCGAACGACTTCTTCGGGGTTGGTATATTCTCTGAACTCTGCAGGCAGGTTATCCCGATTTTGACTATGCACACTGCCAATCGCAACAAATAGCAATGCCAGTGTAAAAAGAATAGTTTTTTGGTATCTAAAAGATTTCATATTAGTTACTGCTTTCATTTTCATCTTCATCATCATTATTAACCTGCAAGGTTATTCGCTCAACGATTCCACCTTTGTTAAGAGTAAAAGAAGCGGTTCCCTCATCAATATTTATTGATGAAAGTCTTCCGAGATATACCTCATCACCTTTGGTAAGTCGTTGCATTATTCCCTGTTGATCAAGCAAAAAGATCTTATTGGAACTTATCGCCAAAAGGTCACTATTTTCGACATTAATAAGATTATCTTCATTATCTTTGACCGACCTGATCAATGGATAAAATGGATTATTTACAGATCCAAGTAAATTGTTATTGATTGTCAGGTCGGTTTCGCCCAATAACTTTACGCGGTCATAGAAACTTTCCAAAGCAAACCGGTAATTTACTTTCCCATAGGAATCGAGCTCATTGATGGGGTTAACTGTAACACCACTGACTTTATTTAGTGGTTTGTTTAACTCAATTTGGCGCATAAAGTTGATAAAATTCCGGTAATAACCCTGCCCGGTAACCTGCATCGAAATGACTCCATACTGATTATAGGTCGTTGAATCTGAAAAACTAAAGGTAAACTCTGTATATGCCGATCCTGTACTTACCCGATCCAGAAAATCATAAACATTATCTTCGTTGCTGTTGGGATACAAGCCCTTATTATAGTTATTGAAAAATTTGGTAGCCTCCTTGAATTGGTTCTCAAGCATCGGCAACTGATCAGCTTTTTGTTGCTTCTGATTTAATTCCTGCTGTGTTTGTTCAACATTTTTTTCCAATTTTTCAAGCTTTGGCTGCTGAAAGAAATAAATATAGCTCCATCCCCCGCCTATAAAGGTGGTCAAGACAACAAGAAGAATGATTGTATTTCGTAGACCGTAGGACATATATCGTGTTTGCTAAATTATTTGCCAATCAGATTTTTAACTTCTTCCGGTGATGACGGTGAATAAATAGAATCAGATTCGGCAAAAGATTGTATCAGTATTGAAAAGGTATATACCTGCTTTTCGCGCATTTCTTCATTATTAACGTTCAGCAAGGTAGCTTCATCAAAAATATTGACAATTTCCGGAATTCGGTTCCTGTACAGAGTATACCCCTGAATAAAGGTACCATCTCCGGACTGAGAAAAAGAGGTTAACCAAGTGCTACCCACTGATTGAATTCCATTATTCAACAGATCAAGTTTTACCGACCACTCCTTGCTGCCTTGTGTGAGTGTATCGAGCATCGTCAATTTCTCTTTGAGAACTGACAAATCCTGCTGTAACACATCCACTTCATTCACAATCGGCTCCAATCGTTCGATCTGAGAGTTCATTTGATTTAATTCACTCTCGTAAGCATCAATCTGTCGAGCGTTCTGTGTATAGAAGTAATTAAAGGTAATGGGCGTCAAAAATATCAAAAACAGAATGAGCATTCCATGCCATTGCAGCTGAAATATCTTCTGGCGATCCTGCACATATTTAGGGATAAAGGATAACTTGGGAAACACCTCCTCTTTTGCCCCCGAAGCTGCTAATGCAGCACCAATTGCAGTTGTAAATGAAGGGATGCTGGAGGAATCTACGCTCATACTGTCAATGAACTCGTCCTTTATCGCCAAGTTCTCTACGTGGATATCCGGGAAATTCTGTTTAAAGAAATCTACCGCATCACTTCCTCTTGTATTATTAGCTAACAGAATACGATCCAAGCTGGGCACCTCTCCTGTATCCAACTGGAAAAGAATTTTACTAAAAACCGTATTCATGAAGGATTTTTTCTCTGTTCCTTCATTAATAATCGGAGAAACCAGCCAAATCTCTTCTCCTTTCATAAAAACAACGCGGCAGGTCTCTTTTCCAAACTGAATAATACCCGTCATTTCATCGGCCTCAAGCTCATAGTTAGCTTTTACCAACCCTACCAGTGCAGTCTCATCCGGAATAATGCTTTTGATATCCAGCTTTCCCGTATAAAGCTCGCGAGCCCGGTTTACAGCCTTTAGGGTAATAGATTCATCCTCGATAGAGCCGAGTAACAGGGATCCGTCTTCCCGAACTTCATAAGAATATTTATCCGAGGATTTTGGAGTGCCGTAGATCGATTCAAGTTTATCCTCGAGATCTTGAATAAGATCTTTTTCTTTAACTTCAGAAAAATCAGTATCCCTGATGACTTGAAAAATCGTGTGCCCCGCAGGAATATTTAATCCTAAGTAAACTTTCTCACTGTCTATATCAGATAGGATATTATAAATAAGAAGCTCATTGGATTGAGGGGTTTCGGCCTCCTCAACCATATCCAGCTCCATATCTTCATCTTCTTCCTCCTCTAATTCCGAAAGATCAAAGTCATCTTCAATATCCTCTTCTTCGTCCTCTTCAAGACCAAATATAGAATCAGCATCATCGTCCTCTTCGAAAACCACTTCTTGCTCAGTACCAGCATTCAGATCTCGGCTCTGTGCCTGCTGATCTATCTTTTCAACAAGTGAAAAGCGGTCTAACTTAACGATTTTAGCTGAACCACCTTCAACCCGCAGTCGTGCCACACGAATAAGGTCATCCTGAACTATAAGTCCTACATATTCATTTTTTCCAAACATCCCGTAAAGTTATCCGTCGTAGATTAATATTGGGTTTCTGAAATAAGCTGCTTTACCCGTTTTTTGTTATTGGCATTATTGATGGCTTCTTCTTTTGAAATTTTACCCTGATCATAAAGACGTTTAAGATCTTGCTCCATGGTCATCATCCCTTGTTCACCTCCCTCCATGAGCATCTGGTAAATCTCATTGACATTGTTATTTCTAATAGCCGCTTTTACAGAGCTTGTAACCATTAACACTTCTTTTGCCAGGACCCGCTTACCGTCAAGGCTGGGAATCAATTTTTGACTTATTACACATGTAAGAACATCGGCCAGGCGTGTACGCACGCGATTTTGCTCATCGGGAGGCACCTCACCAAGAATACGCTCGATACTCTCCATTGCCGAACTGGTGTGGAGCGTCCCAAATGTTTTGTGACCCGAATCGGTGATTTCGAGTGCCGTCATTATGGTTTCTGGATCACGAAGCTCCCCAATGACAATAATATCAGGATCTTGACGCAGTGCCTGTATAGCACCTTCCTTAAATGATTTAACATCTCGACCCACCTCACGATGGCGGACTACCGATTTTTTCGGTTCATGCACAAGCTCAACGGGAGAAGCAATAATGACAATATGAGAATCAACCGTCCGATTATTGGCATCAATTACCGTATCAAGGGTTGATGATTTACCCGACCCGGTAATTCCCGTAACAAGTGTCATGCCATACTTAAAGTATTTGAGGCTAAGCGCTTTTGCTACTTCGGGATGAAGATTAAGACCTTTAAACGGACGAATTTCGTTATCGATTTTACGCATGTTCAATGCCAAATGCTCCAGGTCAAAATACATGTCGGCACGATAACGACGAGCACCTGAAATTGAATCGGTGCCCGACAGGGAATACGAGAAGTCTAAATTTCGATTTTCAAGCAGATGCTCTCGCTGACTGGGCATGATCAAATTGTGCAGTAAAAAATCGGTTTCGATCAGAGAAAACTCGGGCGCATCTTTAGCCGGTGATTTATCACCATGGATACGATACCAGACTTTATTACCGCACCCCGGGCCTCCCAAATCAATATCAGAAGCTTCATTCTGATACATTTTTTTGAGAAGGATCTCAACAGCATCGCGAAGTTGTGCACGGGTTTCCTCATCCTGACTGTTAATAATCTTTCCAATTTCTCGATGGCGTTCCAACCCTCTTAAACTGTCACTGAGTTGTGCAGCAAGTGGTTTTATGACCTCTTTTACGCTATTTTTTTGTACCCCTACTTCCATCAATTGATCTGGTTGTTCTTACTTACCCATTTATATTCGTGGTCTACTGTTAATTAAGAACTGCAAAGCGGTTCTTTGTTACGAAATATTTTCAATGTTAATGAACATACATCTGTTTATTAATCCAAATAATTCATCGGATTTCTTCAGGCACACAACAAAACATTAAAAAATTTTAATATTTCCAAAATTATTTCAGGCTGCTGTAGCTGCAATGTCTAAATAAAAATGATGGAGCAGTTACCAGTTACTGTCGTCTAAAAGGCGCTTTTTGAGTTGCAACAACTGTACATTCATGTTGCTAATCTTTTGCTGCTGAATCTCAATAATATTCCGGGTAAAAATATTAAACAATTTTTCAGGCTTCTTTCGGAAAAAGTTCAACGCTTCGTATCGATCAAACTTTAACAGTTGTGATTCTCCCTCCGAAACCACCTTTGCCATCCTGTTATTTTTGCTAAAGAGAAAAGTTTCACCCAAGAAATTACCCTTGTTGAGCGTTGCAAGCTGGATATTATCTTTCCAAATAGAAACTTTGCCCTTTGTAATCAGATAAGCAGAGTTGACATACTCCTCTTCGTTAATAATCACATCATCCTGAACAAATCGCTCTTCGGTCCCCAGATTCAAGAATTCCATTATATCCTCATAATGAAAATTCCGTAACAACAAAGGCGGTTCTTTTAAAAACTGCCGTATATGTTCTGGCGTTGCCTCTTTTTCTGCTTGATTATCCGTTGCCATAACTTATCTCCGAATTTAACTTATGCTAACCCCTTAAAGACATTAATAATATTAATGATTATTTAGCTCTACCCTAAACGTCTAAGAGTTTTTTAATCTTCAATTGTAATTGCTGCAATTTCTTCAATAGTTGTAAGTCCGTTCTTAATACGTTCCCGACCGGAACCACGCAAACTTAACATTCCCTGGCTCATCGCATATTCTTTAATCGCGACTTCATCGATCTCGTCTCCTGACTCCAGGATCATTTTCCGAATCTCTTTGTCAAAATATAAGGCCTCCATAATTGCAGTACGCCCCTTATATCCATTCGTACACTTGTCACATCCCACAGCTTTATAAAAAGTAGTTTCTTCGTACTCTTCCTCTGTAAAGCCAATTCCTTTGGCCGATTCAATATGTGGTCGGTATTCTTCCTTGCAGTTCTTACAGAGTGTACGTATCAAACGCTGAGCCATAATCAGGTTTACGGCATTCGCGATCAAGAACGTCTCAACCCCCATCTTATAGAGTCGGGAGATAGCGCTGGGAGCATCATTCGTGTGCAGTGTAGAAAAGGTAAGGTGACCGGTGTTTGCCAACTTGATAGCGATTTCTGCGGTTTTAAGGTCGCGAATCTCACCTACAAGCACAATATCCGGGTCGTGACGCAAGATACCACGCATCGCCAGATCAAAGGTCATATGGTTACTAATTTTTAGCTGACGTGCACCGTCAATAAGATACTCAACCGGCTCCTCCACCGTGAGTACATTTACCTCGGGCGTAATCACATAATAAAGTGCGGCGACCAGCGTCGTTGACTTACCACTTCCCGTAGGCCCCGTAACAATGACAATACCCGAAGGTTTTTCAATCGCTTTAACAAAGTCTTCTTTCGCCTTTTTCTGAAGTCCCAATACATTCAAATCGGTAATAACTTCACGGTCATCAAGAATACGAATAACAATAGACTCAAATTTTCGATCGAACTGGGCACCTACCATCGGCATAATAGATACACGATAACGGATGTTGTGTCCGTCTACCTGACGCTGTATAAAACCATCCTGAGAAGCGTCCCGCTCAAAACGGTCTACGTTACGCGTCTTATCTTTAACAACCGCCGAAATGGCTTCCGGCTTTACATTATTTTGCTGATGCCATAGCTGTAACTTCCCGTCAATACGAAATCGAATATCGGTCGATGCCGGTCCGCACGGCACAATATGAATATCACTTACGCCCTTTCGAACTCCCTCCACAAGGAAACCCTCAACCAGAGAGTTGAGCATACTCTGGTTTATTTCTGCATCGATTTCCTCTTCGTCAATTTCGTCACTCTCTTCCTCGAGATCAGGCTCTTCATATTCAATTTCCTCAAGCAGATCCAAAAACTCATTCTTCTGCTCGTACACCTGCGTTAAAATCTGTTCTACCAGCTCATACCGGCAGTAGACAATATGGTGCTGTTTGAAGTTTAACTTGTTGACGATGTTTGAGAGCGTGGGATCAGATGGATCGGCAGCAGCAATTGTTAGGGTATTCTGACTTTGACGAATAGGTACTGCTTTTTGATGTACTAACTCATCTACAATTTCGCCTGGAAGTTCGTCAATATGGGATTTAATCTCCTCGATATCCTCATCATCGATAGAATCTTGGTTGGCAAACTCCTCTTCAAAAGCATAAATCGAGGCAATTTCACTCATTACCTCGTGCCTGTCGATACCGAGATCCTGATATAAAATTTGCCCCAGCCGACGGTTCGAGGTTTCCGGTTCTTCCCGTAAAATCGCCAACGCTTCGTTAAGCTGGTCTTCGGTAATAATATCCCTGTTAACCAGGATATCACCAATATGTCTGCGTGTATTAACTTTTCCCATTAAAAACCAACGGTTTGCTGAGTAGTCTGACGTTCATGAAAAAATACTTCCTCAATATACATGTTCATGATCGAAATGAAAGTAAAAAATCGGAGTCTTCATTATTTTCTCATAACAATGCACTTTTAGAATCTTTTTAAAGTTCCAAAAGAATTTCGCCTGTTTTACATTGCTCCTGAATTAGGTTGAATTAATGCAGATTCGGCAGAGACAATCGTAATGGCAATCAGGGCTATCATAATGAATATATTAACACCAAGACTGATCATATCCACAATGGTATCCATCTTATAGGTCGTCTGGGTTTCGTAATACTGTGCCAACTGCTTGGCATTTTGCTTAAGTGCCCCCGACTCAGCCCCCAATTTGAATCTGCTTATGGCCGTATCCGTAAACACGCCCGTAGCCTTGAGTGATTCTATAAGACCGGCCCCCTCTTTTAACATCATCTTTATCGCCACTTCTTTTATCTGCTTCTCCATGTATTTATTTCGGCAGGCTTCCGCAGCTACTCGGATCACCTCAATATTTTGTCCCGACCCACTATACAACGTGAAAAATACACGAGCAAATATTTCGATGCTGGTCTTGTGTATGAGATCACCGATCACCGGAATTTTAATGATATTTTTATCCCGCCATAACTGACCCCTGGGCGTTTGTGTCAGCCAATACCATGCCGCGGCAATGGGAATCACATGCGCCAGGGTAAGCATCAGCCAATTATTCTGCAGCCAGTAACTAAACTCAAGGGTAGCAGCCGTCATAGGTGGGAGCTTAATATCCATCTCTACAAAAGCTTCTGCGGTAGCGGGAAAAATATAGCCAACATAAAATAAAATGGTAGCGATGGTTGCTATAACAGTGATGGTCGGCATTAACAGCGATCGGCGCAGATTACTTTTAAATTCCGCGTCACGCTCCAAAAATTTTGCCGTACTTCTAAACACCTTCGCCATATTACCACTGGTGGAAGCAACGCTAAGCATATAAGCCGCAAATTCACCGAAGACATCCTCATGCTTGCCATAGACTTCATCCCCTTCTTTCCCATCTTTGAGATCTTTTTGAATGGTGGCAATAGTCTCTTTCATACGGGCGTTCGTAGTATCCTCGTGCAACAGTTCCAGAATTTCATCAAAGCTGAGCTGCTGCTCCAAAAGATCAGCGCTGAGACTAATAAAGGTTACGACCTCCTTCTGAGGAACCCCTCCTTTAAAATCAAACCACTTTTTATTAATGCGGATAACCTTATAACCCAGCTTAACCAAGGCTTTCTCTACTTCTTCTTTGGAAAAAGCCTCCTGCTCTCCGGTAACGGGATCTTTATTCCCTTTTTGAACCTTGTACTGGTAAGTTTCTTTTTTATCAATCCCCTTAACCTTGAAGCCGTTTTTTCTGGATAGCTTCTCCACCCTGTTTTCGGCTTCTTTTTTGCTGTCCGCCTCAAACTCTGACTTAATCATCTTGCCTTGCGGCGAAACAGCTCTAAGTCTAAACTCCGGCATAATCCCTGTTACTTATGTTTTGTAGATGACTTGTTATTGCAATTATCAGAATAATAATCCTTTGTTACAAATTAGATGTTGGTTAGAACTACTAATCTTCCTTAGGTAAATTCCAGATTAATCCTTGTCCCCAAAAACGAGGATACAATTGTGTAGTCTCAAAAGTTTCTTTATACACTTCGCGATTTTTATCTCTATTCATAAAATCATTAATAGAAAATAAACAAAATCCCAACACTGAAATAATCATGACATACTTCGTATAGTGAATTAAATTATCTAGCCCCGTGTAAACATTGGTTTCTTTTTTATAATACCATGCTACAAAATAAGAGGCTATCAAAATAAACCATATTTGACTCATAGGAGTATGAAAAATTCCACTAACAAAACCATGCAAAAGTGCAGCAATAATTGATCCCAGAAACCCCATCCTTAAGTATCTTTCATTGGGTGTTTTATCTTCAATGGTGGTATCAAAATCGACATATAACCACCTTAAAGTAATGCCTAAAAAGACAATCAATGACAAAAAAGATATTACGCCCCATTCTGCTAGTACTTGAATATAAAAATTATGGGGATGGGCAAAACTTGGGGTAGTTTCAACAAAAGCATAGTGATAAGGGCCAACACCTAGAATGGGATTTTTCAAAAAAATCTGCATTGATTCCATCCACATATCAATCCTGCCACTACTTGAAGACCGTAAAATTGATACTCCAGCATCATTTATAGGTAACAATAATGAATACAGAATGTAATATAGAAATCCTCCTGCAACAATAGATAGAAAAAGATTTTTAATATACTCCTTACTTTGTGACCAATACTTTATAAAAACAAACCCTATACCTGCAAAAACAGCTAAAGTTGTCCCACGTGCTCCTGAAGCGAATACCAGTACCCACCAAATAGTTAGTAGTGCAAAAATAAGTGAGTAGTATATTTTCTTTTTCCTAAAATAGGTTATTAAACCTAATAAGAGAGGAAAAGTCCAAGTTTGGGTATGATTGAAAAATCGGCGATGTGCAAAGTTAAGTACTTCTTTAGCTTCTAAAGCCAAATTATCAAACTGCAAATTATAACTCAATCGATCAGGCCAAAATGGAACCATTGGTGATAAATGAGCAGAAATATAATTGCCAATAAAATAGATGCTGTAACCTGTTGAAAAGATAACTGCAATTGCTAATATCGTTGTCTGATAAAATGAAATATCATTATGGAAATAATACCCTAAGTGAAGGACAACAAGAAAAATCACTAAATAGATTACCACTTCTCGTGCTGCTGCATAAGGTGAAAAGGCATTAAAAACCGAAAATATTCCAAAGGTGAAAAATATTACAAATACTATTGCCGCCTTTGGAGAAATAAAAAAACTTGATTGTTTCTCCCTAGATTCAGTAAGCTGTAAAAATAATATAATAGAAACTGTAAGAATTACTCCTACCTGTAGCAGACGTTTGGTATCGTAAAAAGCACCATCTAAAAAATTTATATATGGAGCAAAAACTAGGTAAAAGCCAACTATAAGACCTAAAAAGAGAAATCGAGACTTCATAAATCTATTCGCTTTTTATTATCAAATAAAAAAGGCCCTCAAATTAGAGGACCTTTTAAATCTTTAAAAAACAGTTAATTACAAATTAACTGTTCCAGCTGATATTATCAGCTTCAATTGATGCTTGTAAAGCTTCAACATCTGAATCACTATCATTACATCCGACATTTTCACCAGAGCCGTCATAACAACTTGATGGATAAACATCCAGTGTAAAATCAGTTGTTGAAGTGGCACTTATATCATAAGTTCCATTTTGATTGAAGGCAGTTGTATTAGAAGAACCTAAGTCTACAGGCACACCACTAATTTTAGTAAAATCGATATTACTGAAATCTTGTCCTCCCCCACCGAGTGCAGTCGGCTTCATGTAAAACTGCTGTGCAGCAGCTGCGATAGATAGCGCATCCTGTCGGGCAGCATCCACATTAGCAGAGTTTGCTGCACTTGAGAAAGTGTTAATAGCTACTACCGTAGCAATACCTACGATAATCGTTACCAAAATTACGAGTAAAAGTTGTTGTTGTCCCATGGTTATTTACCTATTTGTTAGATGATTGTTTATTAGTTAGGTCGTTTCTTTGATTGGTCCCGAAGAACCTTGAAAGACTGTTATGTTTATGTTCACTTCTAAAGAGCAAGCGAACAAGAGTTTGTTACAAATTTTTCGTTCAGTTCAAGGTTAAGTGTTCGCCGCAGACGATACAAGTTAATTTTTCTTTAACTATGTTGCTTTTTCTTAACGCAAAGATTACAGCCGGACGATACAAATGCAAGTAAAACATTAATTTTTTTTAATATTTCCGTATAATATGCCTTCCGCAGGCTTATATACCCGTTTTGTCTTCCGAGGCAAAACGATTCCAAGCCATCTATTGCAATTATAATCGCCTATTAAATTAATTATTAGAAGATCTAAATCTTAACGCGTTCTAATACCCTGTGATCGTCTCTCCCCTAAATTCAATGTTCAGGATTCCCTTGGTAAAATAGAATTCCCGTCCGATAATTATCTTAAGCCTATTCGAATCATTCGAACGCAAACCCAGCAGTCTAATGGATTGATATATCAGTTTACCAATCGAGATCTTTGCAAATTTATTGCCCTCATGGTCGTGATACCTTTGACAGTTCTTCCATTTCGACAACCTATCCCCTGTTCTCCAAAGGCAATTCGTCCAGTCGATCATTCAGAACAAGTAAAAACCAGCCAGGTGGGATGAACGGATTAAAAAATTTAAATTGTATTCTCACCCATCAGCATTTATTATTGTTGACAATACCGTTTGATCGCCTTAAGATTAAACCCAATATTAATTTTTTTTAATATTGGCAGTACCGTTGGTGATGGATACTTATTACATAAAGACTAAGCTATTTTCTTAACTCTATTTTCAAATCGTATAGTGCAATGAAAAATCGTCTACTTCTGCTATTTCCTCTCGCAATGATCGTGTTAATTCAAGCATGCGGAGCTGATGACTCTATTATTATTGCCGGTCAGGTTATAGAATCCGGAAATAATAACCCCATCAACAATGCTATTGTAGAAGTTACCGAACCTAGCAATCTGCAACAGACCGCAAACACTGATTCTTCGGGCAATTTTTCCTTTGATGTTAAACCCGGAAGTGAAACGGTGAATGTTACCCTCGAAGTGTCAAAGCCCGGTTATGAAACAAAAACAACGAGCTTTAAGATTTCGGAGGGTTCAGATATCGATGATCTGGTTATACGACTGGTATCCACTGATGACACCGGTGGCGATGATGGCGATGGAGAAGATGATCAGGTCGGCGGGCAAGCAGGCGGACCGGCGAACCTGGAACTGACTAATCTGAGCGAGAGCACGATCAGTGTCCGCGAAACCGGTGGGGACGTCAATGCAACCTTTACCTTTGAGGTGACCGACTCGGCCGGACGAGTGGTTGACTCCCCCGTTGATGTCAATTTTCAAATTTTAAGTGGTCCCGATGGTGGAGAACGTATTACCCCGCAAACAGCCACTACCGGTGTAGGAAGTCCTGAAGGAACGGTAAAATCGAACCTGGCAGCGGGCGACTCATCAGGTACCGTGCGTGTTGAAGCAGTTATCGAGCGACCGAATTATGGTATTACAATACGATCATCACCTGTTCTTATCTCAATATCCAGTGGATTTCCGGTTGAAAAGAACTTCAATGTGGCACCGCGGGTAAACAATTTTGACGCGTACGGCATTATTGCCGAAGGACATACGAACAGCATTACCGCCAGTGTCGGTGATTTGAAAGGAAACCCTGTTAAAGAAGGGACTGCCGTTTACTTTTCGGCGTCCAATGGCGGTCTGGTTAATGGTAGTGCTACTACCAATGAAAATGGATATGCCACCGTAAATCTTTCTGCTAATGGTAGTACCCCTTCAGGCCACCCCAACGGTCCCGGCTTTATTGATATTACGGCCGAAACCATCGACAAGGATAATAATCGTATTACCAATAAAACTACGTTATTACTTACCACTCCCAGGGCACAAATTGATGTAAGCCCCACCAACTTTAACATATCCAATGGCGCCAGCCAAACGTTTGATGTCACCATAACGGATATGAACGGATACCCCATGGCGGCGGACACCAGGATAGCCGTTACAACCGGTCAGGGCCTGACGGCCAGCGGCGATATCGTTGATTTAGAATTGGGGGATTATTTCCAACCCGGCCCCGGTTCTACACAGTTCCAGGTTACGGTTTCTGATCAGGATTCAGATGAGGTTGTCAGTTCTGACGGTAGCTTTACTATTACCGTCACCTCACCACTGGGAGAAACCACGACGAAAACTATTCGTGGAAGCCGCGCGAAAACACAATAGTTGCTAATCAATTTCGTAAAAGCCCTGTCAGTACTACAATCGCTGACAGGGTTTTTTAGTTTAAAGAACTGTTGAGCCATTACTCAACTCTCAATAATCAACTTTCCATTACCCGATAACAATTAGTATATTTTCCGCTTATTTTTGAACCTAAGCATTGGAATTGGTTGATACATGGAAGCACCCTATACTCCTAAAGAATACGATAAAGATCTCGATAACATTAACTGGGTCAGTGGCTTGCCCTTTGTTCTTTTGCATTTGGCAGTAGGACTAGTTTTCTGGGCAGGGTTCAGCTGGACAGCTCTAATTGCATTGCTTACCACCTATGTGGTGCGAATGTTTGCCATTACAGCCGGATTTCACCGTTATTTTTCCCATCAAACCTACAAAACCAGTCGGCCTTTTCAATTTATATTAGCTTGGTTGGGAACATCTGCAGCTCAAAAAGGTCCGCTTTGGTGGGCCGCCCATCACCGGCATCACCACAAACATGCGGATACCGAAAAAGATGTCCACTCTCCGGTTCAGCGCAGTTTCTGGTGGTCACACGTTGGATGGATTTTGAGTAATCGTTTTAAGGATACCAATTATAACATGGTCAAGGACTTGAAGAAGATCCCAGAACTTAATTTGCTTAATAAATATCACCTCATCCCTCCCATCCAACTGGCCATTGGTACTTTCGTGGCGGGTGAGCTGCTCAATTATTTCTTTCCATCCTTAGGTACCTCCGGATTTCAACTGCTGGTATATGGATTCATCATTAGCACGGTACTGCTCTATCACGGTACCTTTACTGTAAACTCACTAGCACATGTATTTGGCAAACGTCGTTTCGACACGACTGATGACAGCCGCAACAACTGGTTTATTTCGCTCATCACGCTTGGAGAAGGATGGCACAACAATCATCACCGGTTTCCATCATCAGAGCGACAGGGCTTTTATTGGTGGGAGTTCGACTTTTCTCATTATGCATTAAAAATTTTATCATGGCTTAACCTTGTTTGGGATTTACGAGTACCTCCCAAACGGGTATATGCTGAGGGCAAAATCTTTAAACGCCCGCCGGAAGTAATTGAACATCCCGGAGAACGATAATTGGCGGGAAATCTTACATAGTAATCTTAAAAACAACTATTCAGGTCTATGACTAATCTATCGCAACTTTTTGATCAAAACAACAAGTGGGCTGACAAGATCAAAGAACAGCAGTCGGACTTTTTTGAAGAATCAGCCAAAGGACAAAGTCCTGACTATTTATGGATTGGCTGTGCCGACAGCCGCGTCCCGCCCACTCAGCTAACCGGCCTTGGTCCCGGGGATCTTTTTGTACATCGGAATATCGCCAATGTGATCTCTCATTCAGACATCAATAGTCAATCTGTTCTGCAATATGCCGTAAGTGTACTTAAGGTAAAGCACGTTGTTATTTGTGGTCACTACGGGTGCGGCGGCGTTCAGGCAGCTTATGAAGATCAGGATCTGGGATTGATCGACAACTGGCTGGCTGATATTCAGGACATATATCGAAAACACAAAAACGAGATCGAGGATCATGACTCCGGAAATGAGAAGCTTAAGCGCTTCTGTGAGCTTAACGTATTAGCACAGGTTCAAAATACGTGTCACTCCCCTTTTGTTCAGCAAGCCTGGGCGGCCGGACAGGAGTTAAGCGTTCACGGACTCATTTATGATCTTGAAACCGGTTTGCTTAACGATTTGGATATCTGCGTTAGCTCTGCCGAAGAAGCTGCTAATTTGCAAAGTTAACTCTTCGGTCTGAAAGTTACGTTTCATATATTTAGATGAAATTTGAAAACACTGTAACTGCTTATCTAATTCTTTTAAAAATATTAGTCTGATGGATATTAAAACCCCCGAAAACAAGTTTCAGGATGTCTCTTATGGAGATGATACTTACAACGAACTGTTAGATCATCTCGAATCCGATGTCGAAAAAGACCGCCATCACCTAAGTCTGTTTCTGGGGATTTTTGAACCCAACAAGCAAAAGGCTCTAAAACAAATTGAGCAGCGATTAGACCGAAAGGTACACGTTGTGGATACATCAGACCTGTCATCCCGTATTGAATCCGAATCGTTTGAAAAGCTCGATGACTTTTTCGACAACATGGAAGAGTCCGACGATATTCTCTATTTTAAAAACGGCGAAAAACTCTGCGGTGTCTATACCAGCTACTCCCATTCTCATACAAAATATGCCACACCGCAAGAGCGTTACTTTTTGAATAAAGTCAAACAATTTAATGGATTAGTCATAGTTGATATCGAAGAATTCTCGGATGCTGACATGACCTTACGTCGTGCGGCTCATTCGATTGTATCGTTTACTTTGCCTGATTCAAAGTTAAAGCGTGCGTGGTGGCATCTTAAAAATTACTCTTTACATGGATTCCAGTTAAAAACCACCCGTCCCGAAGCATACGGCGAAACCGGATAAGGACGAATTTAAATTGACTATAAGCTTTTTATACTGACTTTGTATTGATGCGCAAACCCATGAAACCGCTCCCCACTGATTGTTGCAGCACGGGGTGTCCAAAATGCATATATGAGATCTATGAGGAGCAGTTGGAAAAGTATAACAAGTGGAAAGAAGAGCAGGAAGAAAATAAGATTAAAGAATCTAAACCAGAGTAACGACCATTATGGCTATTAATGTAAAGTTGGATACCAGCGGACGACGCGGAAAAACAGTTACAATGATCACGAATATTCAACATAATCCACAGGTTATTGAGAAGCTGGAAAAACAGCTCAAACAAAAATGCGGAGCCGGCGGAACAAGCTATGCCAAAACCATTGAAATTCAGGGCGACCACGTGGATAAAGTTCGTGCATTTTTGCAAGATGAAGGGTATAACGTCAAATAACCAAGGATTTTATAATTTAACGATATAATCTATTATGAGCCTGAATATTTCAGAACAAGAATACCAGGAGATTTTAGATCAGATCAAAGATGATGACAGTCCGGTCGGTATTGATGCCGGTAAAACACATGTGCTGATCCTTCAAAAACTGCTTCGAATTGAACGACGCCTGGAAGCCTTGGAAATGCGTTTCTTTGAAGAAGAGGAAGAATAATTTTTAATTCTTATCCAATAGGCTCTTCAATAAACCGATGTGCTCTTCTTTTTCCTTGTAAATGAGTACCGGTACGCCGAAATGATACTCTGCAAGGCTGTCTGCCATCTCATCAGTAAGTAAGGCAGCCGCAGACGTTTTGCTTTTTGCTCCCACCATAATTAAATCTGCCCGCGTTCGCAGGGTTAAATCATAAATTTGATCAGCATCCTTTCCATTATCATTGACCGTAAAGATACAATCCGGAATATTTTCCAGATCGTACCTTTCCTTAAACTTTTCGAACTTTTTATTCAGATGATTGTTCATCCGCTCGGAGTATTTGTCTGACGGGATATAAGGGAAAAATTGCTTGGGATAATGATACACATGCTGCACATGAAGATCTGCATCAACTGCTTCTGACATTCTTTGAGCCTGTTTTAGGGCCCTTGCAGAAGCCTTTGAAAAGGATATGGGAAGGTGAATATTCTCGAGTTTATATTGAGAGTTTTCGGCCACAAAAAGCAGCGAGCAATGAGCATATTTCGTGATTTTTCGGGCTAAAATACCTTCCCCCTCATACCCTGTTTTTTTGCCCAATACGAACAGGTCCGGATTATATTCATTCAAAGCTGACAACAAGGTTTCTGTAGTCTTACCCTCCCAGACTATGATATTTACTTGGGGGCTGTCAGAATCAAAATAGCGGTCTACCTTATTCTGTAATTCTTCCCTGATGATACTTTTAATTGATTTTGAGGTCTCCACTTCGGGAAACAATTCATTGAGTTCTTCTGAAATGCCTTCATCCTCAATAACATGAATAAAAGTAAGGTGATCGGGCTCATTAACACCGGATAAATAATCCAGATACCCTAATACCAAATTATCCATTTTCGTGAGATCAAGACCAACCATCCAATGATTAAAAGAATTCATAACCGGATACTTTAATACAATTATGCAATCTTATTCAGTAATATCTTCTTCTTGCTTTCTTATCAGTTTGGAAACCAACTCTTTATAAGATTTACGTTCTTTTTTCTCTTTATGGTTCAGCTTTCGCTGATGTTCCTGACTCAATCCCTTGTACAAGCTATAGCACATCAACAGCAAAATGAGGAGAAATGGAAGACCGGTGGTTATCGCAGCTGTTTGCAGAGCATTTAACCCTCCTCCAATTAGCAACACTGCTGCTACGGCTCCCTCGGTTTGAGCCCAAAAAATTCTCTGTCCAACAGGGGCATCCAGTTTTCCCCCGCTTGTCAAGCTGTCAATGACAAGCGATCCTGAGTCTGATGAGGTTACGAAAAAACTCATTACCAGAATGATGGCTACGATCGAGGTTATAAATCCCAAAGGAAATTGCTCGAGCAGTACAAAAAGTGCGGTTGCAACATTCTCTTGAACTGCCGTTCCTATGCTGCCAATTCCCTGCATCTCCAAATCAATAGCTGTTCCCCCGAATGCAGCAAGCCACAAGAAGGTAACGATACTCGGGGCAATGAGCACGCCCAGCACAAATTCTTTTACCGTTCTTCCTTTGGATATTCGGGCGATAAACATACCCACATAAGGCGACCATGAAATCCACCATGCCCAGTAGAAAACAGTCCAACTGTTTTGCCACGTTGATCCCTCATACGTTTCTGTCCAAAAGCTGTAGGTCAAAATATTGTTGGCGTAATGTCCGATATTTTGCACAAAGGAATCCATAATGTAGATAGTGGGACCTACAATCATCATAAAAACCAAAAACAGTAGTGCAATGCGAATATTTGCCTCGCTAAGTACGCGCACCCCCTTATCAATTCCTAAAATAACCGAAAGGGTAGCCACCATGGTAATTCCTATAATCAGTCCGACCTGCAGCCAGACGGTATCGGGAAAGGCAAAAAGATGATTCAAACCGGCACTCACTTGCTTTACGCCAAGTCCGAGCGAGGTAGCCAAACCAAAGAGGGTTGCCAGTACAGCGAGCGTGTCTATAACATCACCGATCCATCCTTCTATTCGATCCCCGAGTACGGGATAAAAAACCGATCTAAACGAGAGCGGTAATCCTCGGTTGAAAGCAAAAAAGGCCAGTGAAAGTGCGACGATGGCGTATATTCCCCAAGCATGAAACCCCCAGTGTAGATAGGTTAAACTCATTGCCTGGCGTGCGGCCTCTACCGTTTCTCCCTCTGCCATTGGGGGACTTAAGAAGTGATAGACAGGCTCTGCCACACTCCAAAACATGATCCCTATTCCCATTCCGGCACTAAAGAGCATGGCAAACCATGCGATAGTGCTGAACTCCGGTTTAGCATCGGCTCCGCCAATACGGATGCTGCCAAACCGACTGAATGCTAAGGCTAGTGAAAATATTAAGAAAGTATTTACAGATAGAATAAAGAGCCAACCCACGTTATTTGAAATATAACTCTGGATGCCCTCAAACATTGTTTGGGCCTGCTTACCCATTACCAGAGTAGCAACAATCATCGTAAGGATGAGAAAAACAGACGGCCAAAAGACGGGCTCGTGAACATCGAAATACTTCTTGATCCCCTTCTGCTCAGAATTTCCTTCTGGGTCTTCTGATCGTAAGCTCATTAAAAAATATTTTAATTAAGCGTTATCAAGTATGTATCTACTGTTGCTACCCTAATAAATATGGATAAGAAATAAAACGTTCAGTGCCTAAGAAATCAATGAATCGCTATCAATAAAAAAGGGATATGGAATGAACCATATCCCCAAAGAATACTGAAAAGAATAATTTACAGATTTACTTTGCTTTCTCTTTTGGGATCCAAATCGTAAAGCGATGATACCGTCGCCTGCACGGTTTTATACCAGTCGTTACCATACTTGTCATTGATCTCATAAAAGTCAGAAAAATCGGGCTTGCGCACCTTCATCTTCCATTCCTGGTTTTTAGCTTTATACACCGGGTCTACATGCAAAAGCTGATGGAATACGACCATCTCGCGGGTCTTTTGATCAAGCATATCCCACATTTCACCGGAAATTTCAATGAGATAGTTGTGTCCGGAGTAGTATTCAACCTCACGGGAAGCTTTTTTACACTTAGCTGCTTTATATTTCGAAAGATTGGGGTATACCAAAAAATAGCCGATGGAGGCAGGGCCAAAATCAAGACTCTCCCGCTCGATGACGGTTTCTGCAATTTTTGCAATTTCAGGAGATTCCATTAACTGCTTGTTGCTATGGGCTACCGTATCACCGGGCTTCAAAAAATCATTGTCTTTCATGGACGTACTTCTTCAATTTTAAAATTCAGAATTTCGTGGCTACCAAAGGTATGATTCTGCGGCGTTCTTTTCATCCGTAATAATCAAAAAGTATTGGTGTTATCCATCCTTCCGAAGGTATTACTTTTCGACCTGACAATTGGAACAGAAATAGATTTTACGTCCGCCTGTTTTATCTTCTTCAATAATAGAGCCACATTTATGGCAGCGGTCATCCGTACGTTTATAGACAAAATGACGATAGTCGCTGCGCGGAGCATTCTCTCGTTTAAGGGCTTCAACAATGCCCGGGTCATTTGTTATGCCGTCCGTTTCATATGATCGAGTAGCAAGCTTCACCGTAGCTTCAGCGAGCGCCTCTTTTTGTTCATCAGAATATGCGCGCAATTTCTTGTGGGGATTTACTTTTGCATAAAACATGATTTCACTGCGCAGGTAATTGCCTATGCCACTCACGAAACCCTGATCTAACAACAAGGTGGTCAGCTTTCTATTCTTAAACTCATCCGATTGGTACTGCTTAATAATATCCTCATAGGTAGTATCGGGATGCAGCACATCGGGACCCAACTTTTTAATATAGGAATGCTGGTCAACCTCTCCCCTGTCCAACATCTCAATGTCAGAAGCCGAATAGAGATAGGCCGACTTTTCACCGTTATGGATAGCAACACGAAGTGAGCGGTTAGTATCGGGCTGCTTTCCGGCATCCCTAACCATCCATTTTCCGTATAACTGATTGTGACTGTACATGACCTTGTTATTATCAAAAAAAGTAAGCAACGCCTTCCCGCGAGCCTCCACATTTTTAACGGATTTCCCTTTAAGCTTTGCTTCGTAATCCTTTAATTCATCAAAAGCAAAATACAGATCCTTAATGGGGCGATTTTTTAGTGCATTTGTTAATGAATCAGCAGTTCTCCAAATTTCCGGTCCTTCTGGCATATAGAGATTTTTTGTGTTAAAATTTCATTGATCTTACAACTTTAAGTTTTAAATCGTTCGCAAGTTATGGTCAGAACCATGGGCGCTATTGCGGCTGGGTATTTTTCCATTGCCGCTCTAAACAGCTTTATACATGTAATCACCTCTATTTATTTCCGAGCAGATATCACCCTCACGGGCATTAGCCACCTGCCGTCCACCTCATGGATAATAGGAATTACAATCTTACAATTTGCATTTGGCCTGTTCGGAGGATTACTTGCCACTACCGTAGCAAAAAAAGCCTCAAAGGTAATTTTGGGATTCATTTTGATTATGGTGGCGGTCTCACTCATCAACTATTCTGTGATGGCCGAGCATGAACCCCTCTGGTACCTGATTACGGCGCCTGCACTAACCATTGGCGGCATATATATGGGATACCGCCTCCAAACGCAAGAATCAAACACAACCTCCAATGAATAACAGTAAATATTTTTTCATTTTAGTGTTAGTAGGATTTTTCATCGGTTGTAATACGACCACCAAAAATCCCGTGCAATTCTCAAATCCCGCATCACCCAACAGTGTTTATCCTAACCTGTACAGTGCCGGAGACCAGCTGTATATGAGCTGGATCACCAAAAATGATAACAAAAACCATTCGCTCAATTACGCTTCATATTCCGATAACGAATGGACTACCCCCAAAACTATTGCAACAGATTCTACCTGGTTTGTAAACTGGGCCGACTTCCCTTCTGTCATTGCCGATAAAAATGGGCCTATAGCTGCTCACTGGCTAAATCTAAAAAATCCCGGACCTTTAGCCTATGATGTGCAAATTTCTACTGTTGAAGATTCTAATGGCTGGTCAGATGCTTTCATTCCACATGGCGACAGCACGACTACAGAACATGGTTTTGTATCGATGATACCATGGGACAATGGTTCTTTTTTGGCTGTTTGGCTTGATGGGCGTCAAACAGAGGGACGTTCTGATGAAGACTATTACAAACTCGACTATGCGATGACGCTCCGCGGAGCAATTATCAGCAGAAGCGGGACTATACAGCAGCGGTTTCTCATTGATGATGCAGTCTGCGATTGCTGCCCGACATCACTCGTAAAAACAACTGACGGAGCAGTCGTAGCCTATCGTAACAGAACCACCAACGAAATCCGAGATATCTATACCAGTCAATTTAACGGGGAAAAATGGACGAGTCCTAAAGCCGTTTATGACGATGGGTGGGAAGTTGGAGCCTGCCCGGTAAATGGTCCCCAACTGGCTGCTGAGGATTCATTAGTGGCAATCGCATGGCATACTGGGACAAATGATAATCCCACTGCTAAATATGCATACTCGATAGATAACGGGAGTTCATTCAGTAAACCCTTCACACTGAATAACGGCACATCGTTGGGACGCGTAGATACTGAAATATACCGGGGTATCTCATATCTGTCGTGGATGGAAAAAACAGGAAATCAAACAACACTAAAGCTGGCTTCTTTTAACAAAGATAAACCGATTACAAAATCTAAAACCGTTGCAAAACTCAATGAATCTCGAAGAACAGGGTTTCCACAAATGGAGCAATCAGGAAATAGCCTGATCTTTGCCTGGACAAATCCTGATACCGCGCAAACACAGGTGATCACAAAAAAGATGTCCCTCACTCCTTAAGATAAGTTATCAATTTCTTCCAACTCCTCGTTCCGCCACTCAGATAGCTGCTCCAAGATATCCTGTCGCACTTTATCGGTGAGCTCTCGGATATCTGATTTTTCAAAACTATCTGTAGATATGGGATCCAGGATCTTTAATTTGATGTGTTTGGCCACCCCAAACTTCCAACTGCGTTTTGGCAACGTATTCTGGGTTCCATCAATAACCATTGGCAAGATGGGTATTCCTTCCCGGATAGCAAGATCAAATGCCCCCGCTTTAAACCGATTTAGTTTACCATTGCGCGATCGGGTTCCCTCCGGAAAGAATATCACAGAACAATGATGGCTAAGATAATACCTTGCTTGTTGATAGGTCTGCTCCCTTCGGTCAGGAGCCTTTCGATCTACTGAAATATCACCGGCAAGTTTCATCATCCAGCCCACCACCGGAGTATCGAAGAGTTCTTTTTTAGCTACCCACTTCATCTCCCAGGGTAAATTAGAAATCAAGGGAATATCGGCCTGTGATAGATGGTTGCAGACCATGATATAAGGCTTGCGATCATCAACATCTTCGTATCCGGTGATCGTAATTTGCCAGTTCGGATTAATCTTGGAAATATATTTCCCAAGATTACGAAACAGTTTTCCTGTTCGATACCGAGCCGGGTCACGGTCAAAAAGACGGACGATTGCCAGCATGGGAAGCCATATCAGAACCAAGATCACCACCCCTATCCAAATTGCAAGTGATTTAACAGTCGATGATATCGAATCCTTTTTATCCATAACTAGAAAATGCGGTATACCATCCTAATCCTTAAACTCGTGTTTCAGCAAAACATTCTCGGGTATCTGCCACTTCAAAAGCGGTTGATCAGTTTTTAACTGGTAGTGACCGGAACTACCGTCGAGCATATATATTTCTATCCGGTCCGCCTTTGAAAGCACAGGCATAGCTACGTGAAAATCGATCTTTGGGTTGCTTCTGTATGCAGCTGAAAGATCAATTCGCTCAAAGTTAATCTTCTTCAGCACCTTTCCCTCTTCATTAAAAATATGCAATTGATACCGGCCCTGTTGTTGTGACTTTACAAAGATGTTCTTCCTTATCTGATAATCGACCACATGCAATTGCCCATTTCTCTCATTTAAAGCCAATGACAGTGTCTCGGATGAGGAATTATTATCTTTTGAACATCCCACAAGTAACAGTAGACACACAATCGAAAGGAAACAATGCCACCATTTCATATCCTATTAAAACTTTGGAAACATACTTTTGATAACGCCCCATATTCCTTTTGCCGGCTTTAAGGCTCTTCGATTTCTTGCAACAGCTTTTTCAATTATTTCGGGCTGAAAAATATCTTCTTCTTGTTGTTCTGCTTCCCTAATGTGATTGGGAATATTAATATTTTTACCCGATCGGGCTGAATTATTTTTCTTGGGAGAACTCTTTTTACTCTCGGGTTTCCCATTCTCTGATTTCTTTTGCTTTTGTGATTTTCCTTTGGTTCTACTCGGACGAGGCTTGCGCTCCTTTTTCTGCTTAGGCTTCTGTTTAGATTCTTGCTTTTCGGGCTTCTCAGTCTCCTCTTTTTGTTTTTTATCCTGCTTTTCTTTCTTCTTGTCAGACGCTTTAGCAAACTTACTTTCTTCCCTGGAAACGGGCTTATTTGGGGCCTCTTTCTTTTCCTGTTGGCCCGAATGTTGTCGAGATTCTTTCTTGGAAGAACGTTCCTTTTTCTCTCTTCCTTTCTCTTCCGATGAGCTTTCATCCGGAATATCCTTTATGGTCAGCTGATCGCCCACCACATTCTTGATAGCGTGGTAATATTTTTTGTCCTTGTTGCTGACAAAGGTAATGGCCGTTCCCTTTTTGTCGTAGCGTCCGGTACGACCAATTCGGTGAATATAGTCTTCAGGGTTATTAGGCACATCAAAATTAACAATAAGTGATACATCGTCGATATCAATTCCTCGCGATAGCACATCGGTCGCCACCATCACGGGATGTGTCTTATTCTTAAATAATCGCAGAGCCTCATTTCGCTCCTCTTGATCGCGATCACCGTGCATACTTACTGCATTCACCCCCCGCTTCTTGAGCATCCGCTCTACTTCGTCGGTGCCACGCTTGGTAGCACAAAACACGATAGCAGTCTTATATTTATCGGCGTCAAAAAGCTGTTCAAAGAGCGAAAGCTTTTGTTTGGGATGCACAAAATAGATCTGCTGATCAACACTGTCGGCCGGTTTCGATACCTCAAACTCTACTTCCACCGGATCTACCATTACCTGATCAACGACTTTCTGTACTTCCTCTACCATTGTAGCTGAAAACAGCATCGTTTGGCGCTTTTTGGGAAGCTGTTCCACGATTTTCATCACATCAGGCAAAAATCCCATATCGAGCATGCGATCAGCTTCATCCAACACCAAGTACTCCAGACCGCTGAAATCAAGGTTTAGCACATTCATCTGATCGATCAACCGCCCGGGGGTAGCTACAATAATATCAACGCCGGCACGAATAGCTTTGACCTGAGTTCCATAATCACTGCCGCCGGTTACCGTTGCCGAAGTGATTCCGGTATGATACCCCAAAGCAAAAATTTGTTCTTCAATCTGCTGGGCAAGCTCACGGGTTGGCGATAAAATAAGGGCTTGGGTATCGTCCGATTTGTTGTGTGTGATTTTCTGCAGCAGCGGGATTACAAAAGCACCTGTCTTACCCGTTCCCGTCTGTGCAGCCCCAATAACATCTTTACCGTCTAAAATTAATGGGATGCATTCTTCCTGGATGGGAGTAGGCTCACTGTATCGCAAATCCTTCAACCCCATCATGAGCTCATTGCTCAAACTAAACTTCTCGAAACTCAATATGCTTTCTTTTAATTTTTGATTTTGATGATATAAGATTCCTTTCTATAAGAAGCTCTAAGATACGATTTTCTAAGCAATTCACTTAACGTAGTCTGTAATTTTTTAAAAGGAAAAATTTAGATAACTTCGAACCCTGCTCAGAAATTCATAACAAAAATTAACTTTTAAGAACATTTATGAAGTACACAACTTACATTTTTTGTTTGATCATAGCCGGAGCACTTGCTTTGACCGGCTGTAATTCCAGCTCATCCGGCGAAGTATCGCTCCAAACCGAAGCTGATAGTCTCAGCTATAGCTTAGGCTTTCAAAACGGGCAATTTATGTCCGAAAGCGGCATGAGTGATGAGATTGATCCGGAGCTGGTAAAAGCCGGATTAGAGCAAGCTCTCAACAATCAAGAAGGACTAATGTCCGATATTGAAATGAAACAGGCAATCCAAAAGTTTCAGATTGAGGCGCGGCAAAAAGCTCAGCAAAAGAAAATCGAAGAAAGCAAGGGAAATAAAGAAGAAGGAGAAAAATTTCTTGCCGAAAACAAAGAGAAAGAAGGAGTTAAGGTTACCGATAGCGGGCTACAGTACAAAGTACTCGAAGAAGGTACCGGGGCATCTCCCGGCGAAGAGGATAAAGTACGTGTTGATTATGAAGGCACTCTGATAGATGGTACAGTATTCGACAGCTCCTACGAGCGGGGCGAACCTATGACTTTCCCTGTTAACAAGGTAATTCCCGGATGGACCGAAGGTCTCCAGCTTATGAAAGAAGGGGCAAAATATAAGTTCTTTATTCCGGGCGACCTGGCTTATGGACAAAATCCTCCGCCCCGAAGTCAAATAGGTGTAAATGAAACACTCATTTTTGAAGTTGAACTGCTCGAAGTAAATCCCGAAGATAGTTCGGGGCAATAATCTTATTTATTGCCAATTTTGTTAATGCCCGGCAGCTTTCAACAAGGTGCCGGGCTTTTCTTATTGTACCTACTCCAGTCCGGATCCGATAAGTTCAAATAATTCTTTCTTATCAATGTTAAAGCGGTTGTTGTAATCCTTCACGCTTCGGTTGATAACTTCCTTTGCTTCTTTTTGATTATAGATATGCGTAATCTCTACCTCCCTTTCCTCATCACTAAACGGGCGCTGCTTATACGTTAAAAAGTAGTGCGACAGTCGTTCTACGATATGCTTGGGAACACCTTGAATATCTCTCATGCCTCCAAACGAGGCATCCCCTTTCATCACAGCAATAATCTTATCATCGGCCTCTTCCCCGTCAATCATGCGAAATCCACCCACGGGAATCGCATCGAGGATGATGTTGCCATGCGGTATATTGCGTTCCGTAATTACACAGATATCCAGCGGATCCTGGTCACCATCAATATCATCTCTGCCCGTCTTTTGCATGCAATATTTACCGACAAGCTCATCACACAACGTCTGGGGAACAAATCCATACGGCATGGGGCAAATATTTGAAAACCGCTGTGGACGATCCACTTTGAGATATCCGCTGTCTTTGTCCAGCTCGTACTTCATGGTATCTCCCGGTACAATCTCGATAAAGACTTTTACGATATCCGGAGTTTTTTCTCCGATATCAATTCCGTGCCAGGGATGAGGTTTAGAGAAGAGTTTGGAAAGCTTTAAAAAGCGGCGAATTTGAGAGCGATTCATAACCTTTGGTAGATTGGAGATTAATTGCGTAGCCACAAGATATTAAAATAATTTGGGGCTAAGAAGGGCAAAAAATAAACAGGACCGGGATCAACCGGTCCTGTTTTGTACGTTGGCTTTTCGGGGTACAAATCAATGGTTACAATAGATAAGTAACCAGGGATCAGTATGTTCAATTATTATTACTCAAAACAATCAACTTTGTTCCAAAATATTTTCTTAATTTTTAAGCTGTCTCAACAGCTGTTCAACCATTTTATCTGGCACAAACTCATCCTCTTTTATGACCAAAGATAGTCTCTCAAACCCGATGAACGGCGAATTTTTCGTTGAATGCCTTTTTTTAGAACCTTTCGTTTACCCGCAATAGTAATTTTAGCGCGTGCCCTCGTAATAGCCGTATATAGGAGCTCCCTGTTCATTACCTTGGAAACTGTTCGCGGTAACACGAGCATCACTTCATCAAACTCCGATCCCTGGCTTTTATGGACCGTTAGGGCATAGGCTGTATTATGACTGGGCAGCCGACCGGGTACTATTCCCCGAACTTCTCCCTCACTTTCAAAAAACACTTTCAAGTCTCCATTATCATCCGGTAAACATAGCCCGGTATCTCCATTATACAGCTGCAGCGTATAGTCGTTGGTATTGATAATAACCGGTTTGCCGGGATACCATTGGTTGTATTTTGGAATTAATGACTTAGCTTGCAGTATTTGCTCTACAAGTTGATTTAGGTGTTCGTTACCCCACGGACCTTTGCGGTGGGCAGCCAAAATGCCAAACAAGTTAAACTTTTTAATAGCTTGCCGCGGATTGTCTGCATCTAAAATTTGTTGAAAATATGCTGGTATTCTCCCCTCTAAAAGGGACTTCAGCTTTGCATTATCATCAATATCTTCAAACTGAATATCTTCAATATTATCAGACTCAAGTAGCGTTATGGTTTGATCGGCATCTCCTTTGTTAACCTCCTTGCTCAATTGGGCAATGCCACTCTCCGATGAGAACCGGTAACTCTTGGTAAGCAATGTGATATTATCAGTCAGTGGATTAGGCTTTTCAACAACAAATTTATCCGAAATATCAAAGGATAAGGAATTCAGCCAGTTATCATTATTTTTGGAAAATTGATTTTCTTCTACATCACAAATATCTCCCAGCACCGATCCCGCCTCTACCGAAGCCAACTGGTCTTTATCTCCCAATAATATCAGACGAGCATCGTCGAGCAATGCTTCTGCCAATTTACTCATCAAAGCCTGGTCCACCATTGAGGCTTCATCCACTATTACCAGGTCGTATGGTACCGGGTTTTCGGCATCATGCTTAAACTTGGAACTGTAGCGGCGTGCTCCCAGGAGCTGATGAAGAGTTAATGCCTTTTCGGGAATGGCTTCTCGAATTTCATCAGAAACATCCAACCCCTCTTTAGCATTTGCTATTGAATCCTGAAGACGGGCCGCCGCCTTCCCGGTCGGAGCCGCCAGGGCAATATGCAGCTTTTTTTCTCTATCAAGATACTGTTCAACAATGAGTGCCAGCACACGAACCACAGTCGAAGTTTTCCCCGTTCCCGGTCCGCCTGAAATAATAGAAAGATAATTACGAACGGAGGTCGCTGCCGCCACCTGTTGCCAGTCAGGCTGTTGGGTTGAATTTAAAAAAAGTCGTTTCAATCCATCTTGCAATAACTTTTCATTGATATTGTTATCCTGCTTTTGGCTTCGATTTACCAAATCCCCAGCCAGCGTGTTTTCATAGTGCCACAGCTTGTGCATATACAAGCGGTCACCATCATCAAGAATCAGGGGTTTATATTCACCCGGCTTTCCAACTGCGGGGCATTCCAGCAAGGCCGAACGCCATAAATTCAGATCGGGTGCTCTTAAAGCAGTCTCTGATCGTTTATCCTCAAAGAGTAGTTCACCGGCGTACTCATCCAGCGGCAAACAGACATGTCCCTGCTGATACAAGTGACTAACCAGACAGCCTGCAAGTAATACATTTTCTGATATTTTAGGGTGTCGCTCCTTCAAAAGTCGGCTCAGTTCGAAATCAATGGGTCGAACCATCTCATTATCGCGCAGAGTTTCTAATTTTCTCATCGTATCATCCATTATTCCCACCCCTGATATAGTTGTCCAGCTTGCTAATCGTTTTACGATCAGGACAATCAAAGAAAATGCCTTCACGACCCTCTCTATTCATTCCTCGTAAAAAGAGATAGAATGCCCCCCCAAAATGATCATCATAAGAATAACCGGGCAATCGTTTCTTTAAAAATCGGTGAAGTGCCACTGTATAGATGTGATACTGTAGATCGTAGGAGGCCTCCCTCATCTCATGATCCAACTCATCCTGACGATAGTCTGATATTGAATATCCAAGATAATTGGTCTTGTAATCCAGCAGGTAATATTTTCCATCAAACTCAAAAGTCAAATCGATAAATCCTTTCAAAAAACCTGAGGCTGCTCGACCCTTGTTTTCCCAATCCGAAGTAGCTCCATCTCTGATTATTGATAATAGCTTCCGAGTTTCGATTTCATCATTCTCATAATAGAACTCCATCTCAGGAATCTGACGATTTTGAATCGAAGATAAGTTTAGCCCCCCTAAATCTTGATGAAGTGGTTTATCTATTACTAGATCCAGCATATCAGACACGGTATCTCTCCACTCTAAATCAATGCCGTTTAACTGTAACTGATTAGAAATCACCTCATACTTATCCTCCGATTTAGAAAAATAATTCTCAAAAATATTGTGAATACAAGTCCCCGGTTGCGGACCTTTTGGAAACGTAAACATATTTTTCTCCTCAGGCTGATCGGCGGTCTGCTCCTCTAACTTTCCATAATCCATAAACTGGTCATAATCAGGTACATCAGGATCATCATCCTCCATCCAGCTGCTCAGTGACGAAAAACTCGAGACTTGATAACTGGTAGCAAGAGGCAATGATCGCTCAAACTGCTTCACCTCTAGTGCTTGAGTCTGGGGATCATCATCCGTAGTCTCTTCGTTATTTCGACCAGCTTCCATCCCGTCTTTAAGGGTAAATAGATTGGGATGCTTTTTGCATAGATTGCCAATCGCTTGGTGCAGTTCATCACCAGACCATTCGACACCATTTTTTGCACCAAAGCCAACTTTATCTTTCAGCAGTGCAATAGCCTGATCAGGATCCTGCAGCATATATCCCAACGGAGAAAATTCAGAACCCCTCGAAAACTCCCACGAAAGATACAAACAATATTCTGCTCGTGTCATGGCTACATACGCGAGGCGTAAACTCTCCGCCAACTCTTCTTTTTCCTTATAAAACCGTTTTACCGACCGATCTGGATCCCTTTTCCCATTTAAATCAAAATAAGTAATATCCGGGTTTTCGGGATCGTGATATTCCAGCGGAATATCTTTGTTTTCTACTTTTGGCCCATGCCAAAGAAATGGACAAAACACAATGGGATACTGCAGTCCTTTACTTTTGTGCATTGTTACAATTTTTACCAGCGCCTCATCACTTTCCAGGCGCATCTGTTCTTCATCACTTTTATTTTTGCCTGTATCCTGTCGCTTACGGGCCAGCCATTGCAGTAAACTGCGTGTTCCTTCCCTATGCTTGCGCGATTCCTCCTCCAGCAACTCTCCCAAGTGCAATAAATTGGTCAGCCGTCGCTCTCCATCAGGGTATGTGATAACATGCTCCTGAATATTCAACTCTTTTAATAGCGAACGATACATTGCAGAAAACCCTTTTTCAGCCCACATCCGGTGCCAGTCTGTGAATTGCTGGAGCACCTCCGGCCAGATTTCGTCATCTTCCTCGATAGTGAATAACTGCTCGGCCGAATACGCCGTTAGCGGTAGTGACAAGGCTGTTTTAATAAGTATCTCATTCCCGGGCTCGGCTACTGCCTTCAGCAACTGTTGAAGGTGTGCCGCCTCATCACTTTCAAAAACACTTTGATCGCTATGACGCACGCTTTTTATCTCATATTCTTGAAGAGCGTTACTCATCAGGTCGGCCTGTTTATGCGTGCGGACCAATACTGCTATATCCTTTGCCTTAACCTGTTTCTTTCCAATGAGTATATCTCCCTTACCACCTTCCAAAAGTCGATTAATCTCTTTTGCAGTATCCTCTGCGACTTCTTTACGGGCATCTCCTTTATTTTGCGAATTCTGTCCCGGTTTCGAGAGCCTGCGAAAACGTATAGGCGGACGTTTTTTTTCGAATTCAGTCAGTTTCTTGTAATCATCTTCATTTTTGCCCCATGTTACTTCTTTGTACTCAATATCTTCTCCCACAGCAAATGGATCATCATGTCCGCCCCAAAACGCATTCAATCCCCGGAGCAGTTGCGGGATAGACCGGAAATTACGATTTAGCTTATATCGATTTTTCTCCGGAGCATCCCTGCGTGCTTTGATATAGGAATAGACATCCGCCCCCCGAAAACCATAAATCGACTGTTTGGGATCGCCAATCATAAACAATACGCCATCCGAATCCTTATAAATCGTGCGGAAAATATCGTATTGATTGGGGTCGGTATCCTGAAATTCATCGACCAGCGCAATAGGGTATTTCTGTCGCAGTTTTGAAGCCAATCGCGAACCCTGCTCCGTATCCAAAAGCGCATTGCGCAGCCGAAGCAGTAGATCATCATACGAAAGTACCTGCAGCTCTTCCTTTTTCTCGATAAGCTCCTTTCGTAAAAAGTTCAATAGTTCTTTTTTAAATAGTACATCGTAAAGCTTAAGTGAATGAGCAATTTCCCAATACTCATCAGCAAGTTTAAAAAACTTATGTTGCGGTGGATCAATCCCTTTCTTGACAGCCTTTTTCTTAAGACTGTCATTAATGTAACTTTGAATAAACCGCTCAAACTTATCAAAAACATTTATTGTAGCCGTTTCCGTGTAGAAGATTTCATCCATTTTGACAAACCAGCTTGACAACCAGTTCGATCTGTAATTGCTCATTTCATCTCTGCTCAACAAAGCCAAAAGTTCTGAACGCTCATCTTCCCAAATAAGCTTCATTTCGTTATGTAACGCCTGTAATTGTTCCAATCTTGATCCTACCTTTTCAATATGCCCATTTTCAGGCAAAACCTTTAGATAGGGCTTGGCGATAGCATTTTTCAACTCATCGGCCAGCGAATCAGGATTTGTACCCTGATCCATCAACAACTTCAATAATGGGTGTTTTTTGGAATCTTCGGAAACCTCTGCTACCCAGCTTCGCCAGTAGTCGTCCACAGCCTCCTGCACCAGTTCTTGGTCGTCGCCAATCATCTCGGCATCGTACATTGCACGACTCTCAAAAGCCTGCTCCTGCAGTGCCTGGTAACAAAATCCGTGGATGGTATAAATAGAGGCCTCATCAAACATGCGAACGGCCTTCCGGAGTTTTAAAACAGCTTTTTGGGGATTTTCAACTTCATCCAGCAAATTCTCCAGAAAGTCATCGGACTTTTTCGTTACCCGGCCCGTCCTTAAAACTTCAATCGACTCTCGAATACGACTCAGCAGGCGATCTTTAAGTTCTTTGGTAGCAGCCTCGGTATAGGTGACAACCAATATTTTCCCAACTGTTATATCCTTCTCAACAAGCACTCGTATATATAGCGAGGTAATATTATACGTTTTACCCGTCCCGGCACTGGCCTCCACCAGGTTAATTCCTGATAGGTTAATCTCGAAAGGTTCCAACAACTTCATTTCTTCCATTTCACCTTACCCCTCCTGCTGATCTAAAACCTCAAAAAACGGAGCCCATACTCTTTGGGCGATCTCATTAAATTCTTGACCAAAAGGATCTTTCCCGCCCGTCACCAACTTATAATAGGCATCATCTTTTTCGGCTGGAGCACCGTCCCAACTGGGATCCCATTCTTTTTCTGCATTCCGAATACCTTCTTCAATAGTCTTTCCCTCTTTGTAAACTGTTTCTGAAAATGCATACGACGACTTGCAATACAATTGGATGGGCTTCGCTAACCCTTGGCTGTATAAGTCCAACAGATCTGCAAGTATCGTTTGGGCCTCCTCACAAGCGGGCAGACTTATTTGCTCGAAAGAACCGTTATCCCAACTGAAATACTTACTGCGACCGGAATGCACATCGGGTTTTGAAAGCTGAAAAAGTACGTGCCGAATCCAGAAAGCAGTGCGGTATTTTGCTTTTGCTTTTCCAAAGCGATAGTCCATTTGTGCCCCTTGATAGATATTCTTCAGCTTCCCCACTATTCTAAATCCATTGATTTCAATATCGACATCAATATCATCCAAAGATTGGTCCTGAAGGCGACGCTGTATCTCCTCCCCAAACGCACGTACCTCTTGGGCTTTTTTCTCATATTCTTGCTCTCCACTCCATCCCTCGGGCAGCATATCTCGCGATTGCATCACTTTGCGATACTCTGCGAGCGATTGTTCTTTCAGAAAACGATCCAGCAATTCCTGTTTTACCTGATACCCCGAGAGATTATCCAACTCAAAAGGCTCGCGCTCATCAGTCAGAACATCTTGGTCTCGCAGATTTATGCCCAATCGATTCCGTAGCAAATATTTTGACGGATGCTGAAAAAATGAAATTAAATCTGATATCGAAAGCTGTTTCCACTCCTCTTTGGGTTCGGGCAAGGCATGGGCAAAAAAGTCAACGCCTTTCTTCTCGGATGATTCTATCTCCATCGCGATATTCTTGCGGGTTTGGGAATAGCTAAAGTAGGCATCGTCTTTAAAGTAGGCCGGACTAAATGCTTGCAAACGATGCTTTGTAACAAGATCGTCTGATGATATACCATAGTATTCTTCCAAATGATCAATGAATTCCCGAAGTACTACAGAAGGAGGAAAATCAGTATCTTGACGATTACTCTGTCCTACATAGCTGAAGTAAATTCCTTGTCGGGCCGAAAGCAGATTCTCTAAAAATAAGTAACGATCCTGTTCAGACTGAACCGGATCTCCAACCTGCGTTTCAAGGTGCATCAGATCAAATTCTATAGGAATCTTAGAACGGGGAAAAGCTCCTTCGTTCATCCCAATCATGCCAATAACTTTAAATGGGATACTCCGCATTGGCATCAGCGAACTGAATGTAACTCCACGACCAATACGTCCGCCACCGGTGGATTGTTGCTGTAATTGTTCAGCCAGCCAGTGACGTACAACAGAAAAGGGAACTTTATGATCATAACCGGCTAAAGCTGCATATTCTGTTAACTTGTTAATTCCTTTCCTAATGTTAGATAGTTCCCAGAAATAATCGCGATTACCCGGAATAAAAGTATCCGTGATCTGATTCAATATTTCTTTCCATTCTCCCGGAGTTCTGGGAGTATCTGTGCGATTGGCAATAGAAAAAAGCTGATTGAGAAAAAGTGACATTTTGCCGGCCAAAGATGCATCATCGGAGGTCTCCACTTCCCGGTAGGCATAAATGTCGTCATAGAGCTGGTCATCTGATGAATACATCGCATATCCCAGAAGAATACGTCGCAACCCTGCTCGCCACGTAAAATGATCGCTCGGGGGAAGATCCAAATCCTTTTTGTCATTGCCATCTATCCCCCACCTAATATTATTGTCTCCCACCCACTGCTCAATGCGATTCAACTCATCGTCAGTAAATCCAAAGGTCTCCAGTATAGGATCGCTATCAAGCAGATCAAGCACATCTGTAACTTTAAACCGACTCATACTGAGCTCCATTACTTTCAAAAAGGTTTCAGCAGCAGGCTGTTGGGCTCCGACCCCGCGATCTGCAATTGCGTAGGGGATTTCCGGCTGACCATTATCAGGAGCAGAAAGCACAGCCTCAATAAAGGGTGCATAGGTGTCAATGTCAGGCGTCATGATGAGAATCTCATCAGGGGTTAGCTTTGGATTATCATCAAGGAGGGACAGCAGCTGATCATAAAGGACTTCTACCTCCCGCATGGGGCTATGGCAGTTGTGAACCTGTATCGATTTATCTTCAACCGGTATTGCTAATTGACGCCCCGATAACGAGTTATCATTTACTAAGTCTGAGGTTACAGCCGAAAATAACGAATGTGCAGATTGCTCTGCCTCCTCAACAGAAACAATATCTACATCTGTATAGCTTGAAAACAAGGACATAAATGTAGTTCCTTCCTGTCCCATCGACTGTAGTAACGGATTATTAAACTTTCCGGTTTCTGTAATACGGGGATCCACAGCAAGATGATAAAAATGGACCTCCGTCAGTTTTGAGAGTTTGGTCATCGTTTTAAGAAATGCCGGAGAAACAGACGAAACGCCAAACACCGTGATACGATCGGGAAGCTGATCGGTCGGTAAACGATCTTCATCAATCGCTCTCCAAAGTCGTTCTTGTAATTCGGCTCGATGCAGATACTTTCCCTCATAATTTTCCCTCCAGTGACTCACCAATCTCCTCCAAAGTGCAGACTGCCACTTCTCGGCTTCTAAATTTTTAGTATGTAGCTTGTGCTGTTCCCAGTCCAGTATCATTTGTGGACGATAAATGAGGTATTGATCAAAGACATCAGCAATTTTGGAGGCCAGCTTCCAGCTGCGCATCGAACGCTTATCAGGATCTTCCTCTTTGATATAATGACGCAAATTTTCAAACTGATTCAGGAACTGCTTATCCTCAAAGCGTTCCATCAGCGTCCAGGTCATCGGTCCACGATCAGAAGGTAACGTTTGGGGAATATTATCATCCAGTAATCTAATCAGACTCCAGATACGCTCCGAGGGAAACTCAAAGGTAAGATTGGCTGCTATTCCCTTTTTTTCGGCCATCCGCAACGACAGCCACTGGCCAATACCATGATTCTGTACCACAAATACTTCTTCTGCCAGCAGGTTTGAAGGCGGATTTTTATCCAGTTTATCAAACAGCCGGTCGGCCAGGTTTTCCAATTCGGTACCGTAATAAAATGTGAGCATCTATGCCTCGCTTGATCGGGTATCTGCCTAATTTCTAAGTGATAGCAAAAACCGAAAAAACGGTACAAAAGTAAACACCAAAGGACACTGCCTCACACAATTATATGGTAATATATAAATCCATGAACCTAAATTTTAAGTAGTGGCTATCACTAATCTTTGACGGTATTTAAATAATCCCTGATACGCTCTGCGTTGACCCCGATATCACTTCGACCAATGCGCGAAACAGACCGCATATCAATTTTGGTACGACCAGCTGTATCAGCCGTATCTATCTGGATTACCACATCATCAATAAACCCAAACCAAGGTAACTTGTCGTAAGCTTCAATTATTCCACTATCTTTATCTTTAGTGACAATCTCTTCCCAAGGCATATCTTCTGCGGCGGCAAGCGCACGATCAAAAACCTCTCCATACTCCTGATCCAAATATAGTGTTTCAACATCGGGATAGGCTTCTCGCTGGAGATCTGCTTTTTCCTGATCTCCATAGGTAGTGTCATTAGGCGCGTTTGCCCTCAATGGCACGATGTTACGGAACTGGGGCGGATTCTCAATATTTGTACTGATATCGTGTATAGGGGGATACTTTTGGGCTTCAGTAAACCAGTAGCCAAGCGTCCCCATCACAGCTATACTCAAAATCACTCCAACAAACGTAATACCTACACCACTCACTTCCGGATTGTTGCGACGCGTGAACCCAAAAAACAGCGCCAGCGAAAATCCGATCAGAGCCAGTATGCCGCTTCCGGGCAGCAGCCAGGTAAATGCGGTACCCAGTCCCCACCAATTCCACTGATAGCCGTATCCCGAAAAAACTAATACCAACGCTGCTGCAATACCGAATCCCAAGCTTGTCCAGGCCCAGGTTGACCTTTTTTGTTTATCCATGATTTCAATAAAAGATTTCTGATTAATTTTGTGCTTTAAAAATCATTATCTGAGCGAAGCTGCATTTTTAAACTGTATCAACACAACGGCCGCCAGCACTAAAAGCATTCCCACAACTTGAAAAGCAGTTAACACCTCGCTAAATACAAAAACACCCAGTAAAGTAGCAACCAAAGGTTCGATCGTTGCTGCTATGGATGCCCGCCCACTTTCTATCATCGAGAGTCCCATCGTATAAAGGTAGTACGCCAAAGCAGTTGGCAAAAATCCAAGCCCTAGTATAGTTATCCATACATGAGAAGATTGCAGATCAGTCATAGAAATCGTTATCCCGCTCACAGGCAACATCACAACCGAAGCAAAAACAAAAGTATACACTATAACGGTAAGAGGATGATATTTTTTAAGCGCATGCTTGCCAAAGATACTGTAAAGCGCATAACCGAACCCAGATCCCAATCCCACAATAATACCGTACCACGAAATACGATCAGCGGTAACGGGAAATACTTTTATGACGAGCACACATCCCAACAGTGTTAGCGCAAGCGCCCCTAATTTTCGTGATGTTATTGGTTCGCCAAAAAAGATACGGGATAGAATCACCACAAAAGCAGGTCCGGTATACAACAAGATTACGGCAATAGATAATGAGGCTTCTTCGATAGCCGTAAAATAAGCCCAGCTAAAAAAGACAGTGCTGAAAATACCCGTACCCACAAAGCTCATTGTATCACGCAAATTAATTTTAAGAAGCTCAGCATTTGTGATTGCTACGAATACGAGAAGCATCACCGAAGCACTTACTACGCGCAATGTAACAATCTGAAGCGACGAAAAACCCGCTTGGAACAACTCATCAACGAAAAGTCCGATGATTCCCCAGAGTGCAGCACCCAAGAACACATAGATATAAGGGAGTCTGTCTTTAACTTTATACAAGTGATTCAGATATAATGATTATGTGTTGAATTGCACAGAGAATACAGAAAGTTACCCAAAAGCAACAACCATGATTAACTTTTAACCAAGCTTTGAAAAAATTTAGTTAGTCAGTTGCAATTATACTTTAACTGCTGCATGTTAGGCCTTTAAAATATCAGTTAACAATGTAGATATTTCCCCAAAAACTTAATGATTGAACCACAGAAACAAATTACTGAATCTGAAGCCCTTACTCTTTATAAAAACCTGCTTCTTCCCCGTCGTATCGAGGAACGCATGCTCAATCTGCTGCGTCAAAACAAAATCAGCAAATGGTTTTCCGGCATGGGTCAGGAAGCCATTTCGGTGGGTGTTACATCCGCCCTTTCTGATGAGGACTACCTGCTGCCCATGCACCGAAATCTGGGACTCTTTACCACTCGCGGCGTAGATCTGTACACCCTGTTTTGTCAACTTTTAGGCAAAGTGGACGGCTTTACGGGCGGACGTGACCGCTCGTTTCATTTTGGTGTACCCGAAAAACGAATTGCCGGCATGATTTCTCACCTTGCTGCCACCATGCCGGTTGCCGATGGTTTAGCCTTGGCTGCTAAGCTGCGCGATGAAAACTTTATTGCCGCAAGCTTTTGTGGGGATGGGGCAACCAGTGAAGGAGAATTTCATGAGGCGTTAAATCTGGCCGCCGTCTGGGAGCTTCCGGTCATTTTTGTAATTGAAAACAACGGCTACGGACTCTCCACTCCTACCAGCGAGCAATATGCTTGTGAGGATTTAGTAGATCGTGCTCAAGGCTACGGCATGCGAGGCGTTAAAATCGACGGTAATGACGTTTTTGCAGTGATGGATGCCGTATCTGAAGCCAAAGAACATGCACTAAGAGAAGGGCCTACTTTTATTGAAGCCAAAACCTTCCGTATGCGGGGGCATGAGGAAGCCTCAGGTACGTTTTACGTCCCCGATGAGAAGTTTGAAAAATGGGACAAAAAAGATCCCATTGATCGCTTTGCACAATGGCTCAAATACGAAGAAATTGTTTCGGATAATAAGGAGCTGGATAATATTCAAGATGAGATTGACGAGCATTTCTTACCTGAATTGGAACGTGCACTTAAGGCTGATGAGCCTGTTTTTGATCACAAAACGGAAAAAGATCGATTATTTTCTCCGGTAACATTGCCTGAAAGACCTGATAAAGAAAACTCCGCCTCTGAAAAGCGCTTTGTGGATGCCATTCAATTCTCGCTGCGGCAGGCCTTCGAGGAGGATGACAAATTTGTGATTATGGGTCAGGATATCGCCGAATACGGCGGCGTGTTTAAAATCACTGAGGATTTTGTAGATCAGTTTGGAAAAGAACGCATTCGAAACACGCCCATTATCGAAGCCGGTGCTTTGGGCTGCGCCCTGGGATTGGCATTGGAAGGGTTTAAACCTGTAGCCGAAATGCAGTTTGCCGATTTCATTTCCTGCGGATTTAACCAGATCATCAACAATATTTCCAAGGGCCAATATCGTTGGATGCCGCCCATCAACATTACTATTCGTGCTCCGCACGGGGCAGGCGTCGGAGCGGGACCGTTCCACTCTCAATCCCCCGAAGGCTGGTTTATGCAGCATCCGGGGCTTAAGATCGTGATTCCTTCGTCGGCTGAAGACGCACAAAACCTACTTTATAGTGCCCTCCATGATCCCAATCCAGTGCTCTTTTTCGAGCATAAAAAACTCTATCGAAGCATCCGTTCCACAACACCCGATCAGTGTGTTGCCGAAGAACTTGGTGAAGCGAACATAGTCCATGAAGGAACCGAGGCCACCATTATCACTTATGGAATGGGCGTCCACTGGGCACAAGAAATTGCGGACACGTATGCAGACCAAGGAACCGAAATTGAAATCGTTGATCTTCGATGCTTGGTTCCGCTGGATATGGAAACGGTTAAACAATCGGTGGCCAAAACAAATAAAGTACTGCTTCTTCAAGAGCCATCTACAACACTCGGGCCTATGAGTGAGCTTTCTTCCCTTATAACCGAAAAATGCTTCGAAGAGTTAGATGCTCCCGTAATGCGCTGTTCTTCGCTGGATATGCCTGTGCCCTTTAGTCCGAAGCTGGAGAAACATTACCTGGCGAAAGATCGACTGAAAGAGAAACTGGAGCAACTCCTTACATACTGATTCGTGCTATTAGTCGGCATCCGTAATCCGACGGAGAACTTTTTTAGCCTCTTCTTGCTTCTCATAAGGACCTAAAGAAAAATGTCCGCTGGAAATTCCGGTTTGTATCCTCGGGAATGAAGAAGATATAACTTCACCATCATGAACTATGGCCAGGCAGTTGCCGATATTATCAGTGGTTTTCTGAGCAAACTCCGAATGATAATCCTGTTTCAGCTGTACATCTACATAATATAATGGCTGATCTCTGTCTCCTTGGCTTTGAACTGCCTGATCAATCATTTCCGAACTTATTTCATAAAATAGCGTGTCGCGATCTGCTTTACTGAAACTTTGATCTCCTCTCTGTTGTGCGCTTTTAATTTGCGTTCGATACCGCTTCCATTTTTGTTCTTTAAAGGTTGCATTGTCTAACGATTTCAGTCTTTGCTTTATGGAATCCATAAGACGGTTCACCTTCTGCTGTTCACCTTTTGTAGCATAATGATTAGCCAGAACCATTTGAGCAGTGATACCCACCTCATTCTTATATTCTTCAGAAATCTTGGTCAGATAATCCACTGTTTCCTGCACCTCTTGAGCAGTCAGGGAGTCCATTCGTATCATATGGTACATTTTCTCAATCTGGCGACTGGCAAACCAGTTTTTGTACAGGCCATATCCGATATTTTGAAATTCTTCAATTAGTTCTTTTAACAAAGGAGTAATCTTTTCCTGTTCTCCTCTTAAGGAATATACCGCTAATTTTCCGGTGTAGGCATCAACAAGATCCGCTTTATACTCCGGCTGATCTTCGAATATGGAAATAGCGGTATCCAGATGTTTTTCAGCTTGATCCAAATACTCAGCCTCCTCTGTTTTCTGATATAGTCTTAGATAGGTACTGCCAAGAATATTATGTACAACGTATTCCAGCTCCGCATCCTTGCCAACGCGATCAGTATTGAGCAAAGTGCTCAGTTGCTCGATGCTTTCCTTCATCTCTTCTTTTGTCGCGTCTGGATTGGTAATCTCCTTAAAAGATAACTGTTCTTCATTCAGCATGGCAGTTACTTTATCCCGATCGATCTGGGCACCGGGAGCTTGAAAAATAGGCACGCCCTGTATTTTATCCATATTCGTTGTATCTGTAACAGCACGCTGACCAATATCATTAACCGTTTGTTGACGTTCCCTATCAGAATCGCCTGACTTTGTTTCACATGAGATAGCAAAAATTGCTAATAATAAAGCAAAACTAATCCCTAATAATATTCTCTTGATACGCATAGTAATTTTCCAATAACTTTTTGGGATTAATAATTATAGAATCTTAGCATGATCTCCTTAACTGTTTGTACTGTAAATACTTTATCTTTAGGAATTGTTGATAAATTAATTTCAGCTAAAATCTAAAAAAAATGAATTTGGCTGCAAATACGGTAGAGAGGAATGACATAAATAGATCAGAAAATCAAGACAAAGCCGAAGAAATATCCAGACCCAAGCAATCCTCGAACATCGCATCAAAAGTGTCAATGCGCTCTGACCAGTCGAGATGTTTGTTAATGTTTTGAAGGGAAGCTTTGGGAAGCGGTTTTGATTCTTCTGTCAACAGATCTTTGAGATAATGAAAAAGATCGTCCTCGGTGTCATACAAAACGGGTGCATGCAACAACGGTTTGTGCAGACTCTCGGGAATTAGTTCGGGGTAATGGAGCCGGTTAGGTACTAATGGATGACAACCACAATAAATAGCTTCCATGATCGCTACACAGAAAAATTCGTAGGTGGCCGTTGAAACGACAATATCACCACTATGGAGGAGCCTGCTATAGTTTTCGCGATCCTCAACATAGCCGAAATGGGTAATATGCCGGCCGTATCGTTCCCAAGCCTTTTCAAACTCTTCGGGTTTTTCATGCTGGGTATCGCCCGCCAGAATCAGATCGAAGGTAAGATCAATATCATTTAAGCGGTTTAGCACTCGAAAAAACATGGCGGGATTGCGATCGAACTGCCAGCGCTGATTCCAAACAATCACCGGATTGTCGTTTTCCTTTCGCTGATCGGGCTGAGCATCAAAGCGTTTTAAATCGAGTCCGGGATATAGCACAATACTCTTATCCGCGATCTTGTCAACCGGATAATAATATTTATCATCGGGATAGTTTTCCAAAAATTCAGGTAGTGCTTTCAGAAAATCATTACGGTGGAATTCAGACGAAAAAATCAGTCGATCCGCCGAAAGCATGCTTAAATAGTTGAGGTAGCAGTAGGTTTGATCGCGCTCCTCTCCTTCGGGCATCGGCTGGGTAAACTGATTTTCATGCATGTACATTACTTTGGGAATCTCAGCAAAGCGAGGATTAGTCAGTGACAGAAAAGCCGGTAGGTTTGTCATACTGCTGACCAACAGCAGATCAATCTCTTTTTCAACCTCCTGAGTCATTCCGGCCAGCACCACCGAATTGCCGTGCATTCGCCACTTTCGTCCCTTATAGCTAAGGTTGATCGGGATGATATTGTGCCGGGAATATTTTTCCAATCCCTTTAAAAATGCTTTATGGGAACCGCTAAAAAACGGTTCTACAGCCAGAATGTTCATTCAATAAATATTTTATGAACTCAAATAATCTGTTAAATGAGTTCTAATATTAAATTGTTTAGATCCTGAAAAAAACAGGATGACACGGTAAAGTAAATTAACACCACTTTTCGATATTTAACGAAAGCGTGCTTCAATATCCTCGAGCGGTATGTATTCCAACGTCGGTTTATTCAGTGGGTCATTATACGGCTCGTCACAGGCAAAAAGCTGATCGAGCAGGTTTTCCATCTCCATATCGGATAGTTTTTTTCCTTTGGGGATGGCTGTCTTTGAAGCAAAGGCAATAGCCAGCTTTCTACGCTCATCAAATTCAAACTTGCCGTCGAGCTCGCGATACTGTTGCAACATGGATTTCAAAACCGACTGCTCATCTCCCACATCGATATCTGCAGGCACTCCGCTGATCATGGCTGTATTACCACTCATCAACTGAATATTAAAGCCCATGCGCTGGATGATGGGATGCAATTCCTCAAGAAGCGAAAACTCTGATGCAGAAAACTCGATAGTCTGAGCAAAAAGTAGCTGCTGAGTACTTGGAATAGCAGCTTCTGTGGCACTCAATGCCTTTTCAAAAATGATACGCTTGTGGGCGGCGTGCTGATCAATCATACAGAGGCCGGAACGCGTCTGCGTTAAAATATATCGGTCGTGTAGCTGCCAGAAGCCACGATCGCGCATACGTTGCGGACGATTGCCTTGCTCAGACTCTTCCTGCTCCTTTCTATCAGCTTCATCAAAATCATACAGCTGCTTCGAGAAGTTATTCTGATCGCCCCGCTGTGATTTCGGTCGATCAAAATTTATACGCGACGGGAATTTTACCGGATCCTTCTTACCACTGTTTTGCTGTGTATTTTTTGCTCCGCCAAAACTGAAATCGGAAGAAAACCCCTTCGAAGAGGAGAAACTGGTCTCATCATCCCTATCCGGCACATCGGGAACCATAAACTCTTCATGCAGTGCTTTTTTTACGACTGACTTCGTCAACTTTATGACACTGCGTTCATCCTCAAATTTGACCTCTTCTTTTGCAGGATGCACATTCACGTCCACCTGCTTGGGATCAACCTCCAAAAATATAGCGTAGAAGGGGTAATCCTTTTCTCCGGTCCAAGCGTCATAAATATTTAAAATGATATGAGTAAGATAACGATGCTGAATCGGACGTCCGTTAACAAAAATAAACTGCTCACCTCGACTTCGTTTCGTAAGCTTGGGATCTGCCAGCACCCCATGTACGGTCAAATAGCTAGTCTCTTCCCTAAAGTGAATCAGGCTGGCCTTGTAGCTTTTGCCAAACATGTCGGTGATCCGATCTTTGATATTTTGCTCTTTGGGCAGATCGTAAATGGTATCAGTGTCAGCAATAAGCTCAAAACCCAAATCAGGGTTAGCAAGAGCAGCCTGTTGAACCGTTTTTAAGATATGCCGAAACTCGGTAGCATCGGTCTTTAAAAACTGCCGGCGTGCCCGAACATTATAGAAGAGGTTTCGGACGGCGACTGAAGTACCGCTTTCTACGGCAGCCGGTTCAAATGATTTTTCCTCTCCCCCCCAGATTTCATATTTCCACCCCATTTCGTCGCCGGGGCGCTTGGTCTTGAGGACCACCTGCGACACAGAAGCGATAGAAGCCATAGCCTCACCGCGAAAACCCAATGTTCGAACTTTAAACAGGTCGTCTACATCCTGAATTTTAGATGTGGCATGTTGTTCAAAACATAGCCGAATATCCTCTCTCCCCATTCCGCTACCATTATCAACCACTTGGATAAGCGTGCGCCCCGCGTTTTGAATAACAATTTTCAGATGATCGGCGCCGGCATCAATGGCATTATCCAGCAGTTCTTTAACCACCGAGCTGGGCCGTTGAATAACCTCACCGGCGGCAATTTTGTTGGAAATTTCGGGAGGGAGTTCTCGTATGATAGATTGTTCGGATTCCGTTTCCTGACTCAAATGTCTGTACGTCTTTTATTGTTTTTGAATTGGCGGGATAATACAAAATTCTGACTCTGGATATAAAAAATGTAATGAGCCGAATAAAGGATTACAGTAAATACATGATGTAAATGACAAGCGCTAATCCTAAGGCATATAGCATAACTGATCGTCCCTGGTGGTATTTCTTGTGGCTCCGTCGAATTTTAATTCGTTCGCGACGGCTTAACTCTTTCTCGGGATCATAGTACCGGTACTTGTATTTAAATTTTTTATTTTTGGGCCGGTAATCAAACATGCCTCTTATCATAACAGACTCCTTAACTTTACTGACTTTGTATTCTCAAAGCCCAATATAATGAGAATTTCACTCAATTTTTATCAATTCCCCTGCTACTGATTGCATGCAGATGGCGATTTTTTTTACTATACTTATTTTCCAAATTTAATTCGAAAATTATTCCAAAATTCATGAGTTACGAGAAGATTACACCTCCCGAATCTGGTACTAAAGTTGAAGTAAAAGCTGACGGTTCACTCGTTGTCCCCGACAATCCTGTTATCCCCTTTATACAAGGTGACGGCATTGGGATCGATATAACACCGACGATGCGTAATGTGCTGGACAGTGCTGTTGAGAAGGCCTATAACGGCAAAAAGAAAATTGAGTGGTTTGAAATTTATGCCGGAGAAAAGGCCGTTGATTTTTATGGGGAAGGAGAATGGCTTCCCGAGGATACGCTAAACGCAATTGAAGACTATAAAATTGCCATCAAAGGACCACTTACTACTCCTGTTGGCGGTGGAATTCGCTCACTGAATGTAGCTATTCGTCAGAAAAAAGATCTATTCGCCTGCGTGCGCCCGGTTAAATATTACAAAGGAACTCCAAGTCCGGTTAAGCATCCCGAAAAAACGGATATGGTTATTTTCCGTGAAAACACCGAAGATATTTATGCCGGTATTGAATATCAGACCGGAACGCCTGAAAATAAAAAGCTGAAAGACTTTCTTATCAATGAAATGGGCGTCGATCAAATTCGTTTCCCTGATACCACTTCTCTCGGTATTAAGCCCATTTCTGAGGAAGGTACCAAACGACTGGTTCGTTCTGCCATTGATTACGCCATATCTGAAGGACGGGATAATGTTACACTAGTCCATAAAGGAAATATCATGAAGTTTACGGAAGGAAGCTTCAAGGACTGGGGATATGAAGTTGCTCGCGAAGAATATGATGCTGAAGTAATCGGTGAAGGTCCCTGGTGCAAGTTGCCCAACGGCATTGTAATTAAAGATGTGATTGCTGATGCATTCTTACAGCAGATTCTTACTCGTCCCGATGAGTATGACGTAATTGCTACGATGAACCTGAACGGCGATTATGTATCTGATGCTTTGGCTGCCTGTGTAGGTGGTATCGGTATCGCACCCGGAGCAAACATCAATTATAACACCGGGTTGGCCGTATTTGAAGCCACACATGGTACTGCACCTAAGTACACCGGACAGGACAAAGTGAATCCCGGTTCGCTTATTCTTTCCGGGGTCATTATGCTTCGATATATGGGATGGAGTGAAGCGGCTGATCTCATCGAAAAAGGCATTGAGGGCTCGATCATGAAAAAGCGCGTTACCTACGATTTTGAACGCCTTATGGATGACGCAACGCTCCTTAAGTGTTCAGAATTTGGGGAAGAAATTATCGCTAACATGTAGCTGATCACTCCTTGAAAAACCAAAGCCCGCAAAGTCACTTACACTTTGCGGGCTTTTTTATTTCTTATATTTGTTGAATATCTAAAAATTGCTAAATGCTTTCGAATCTTTCATCGCATTCCAGGCTTTTTCGTGTCCGGCTAATCGTTTTCCAATACGGTCAATAAGCTCATCTTTCGGAACTCTGACCTCTGCGAAACCACGTACACTCTTATATCCCTCAACACTTTTTGCTTCTGTATTACCTAATTCAACCAGAGGATTAACAGCATTTTTAACCTTACGAAGTGCCATCAAAAATTTTGCATCGTCTAATCCAGATTCACTGCCATACTCTATAACTGCTTTAGAACGTATTTGTTCGAGTTTATCAGATATCGAGGATCTAAGCTTTTCTACCGCCCAAGATTCCGCTTTTTCAATAGAAGCAGCTGAATCCCCATCAATAGCTGTAGCGTAAGCTAAAAGGTTGTCGTCACCAGAAACAAATTCCTGTTGAGGATACCAAGACGGATAATCTGATACCTCTTTTTGAGTCTGACTTTGCTGTTTGGTCGTTTCTCCGGGGGCTGAACAAGAAATAAAAAATCCCACGAAGCCTAACATCGCAATTGATAAAATAATACGTCGCATCAAACTAACACCTGAACTATTTGGATTGTATGGTTTTTATGTTTCCATCCTGAGCCTGTACTTCAAATGAAATATTTTCTACAGACCCAGAATTTTGCGCTATAAAATGCTTCAAAGATTGCAGACCTTCAACTTTATGGTTATTAACTCTTAAAATTTTATCACCTTCTTCTAATCCCATACGATCCGCATCCGATCCGTTTACCACATCAACCACTATCAATTTGACTTGTTCCTGTTCTAAATTAGAAAGAGCCATAACCCGAAATCCCAACTCAAAAACGGCAAACTCAACTTCCTGAGCCTTTTCTTGGTTATTTATTTCGCCCTCTTTTTGCTGAGGCTCAATTGTTTCTCTGCGAGTCTGTTGATGGTCAGCAAGTTTTTCCTGCTCCCGCTCCAGCATTCCAAGCGCTACCTGCTTTTTCATCTCCTTGCCATTACGATAGATTTTAAGCTCCACGATATCTCCGGGATTCAGCACCGCTATCTTCTGCTGAAGCTGATTGGATTCATTAACCTCTTCTCCATTCACGCTTAAAATAACATCGTTGGTACGTAACCCGTGTTTTTCTGCTGCACTGCCGGGCGATATAGCTGATATATATACTCCTCGAATAGTACTCATACTTAACTGATCGGCTAGGTTGGCATCAATACTGACGATCGTCACCCCAAGCAGGGCTCGTCGTACATGTCCATATTCAATAATATCTTCGGCAACTTTTGATGCCAGGTTAGAAGGTACAGCAAATCCATATCCTTGATAGCTACCGCTTTGGGAAGCTATGGCCGTATTTACGCCGATTAGCTCACCGCTGGTATTAACCAATGCGCCACCACTGTTTCCCTTATTGATAGCAGCATCAGTTTGGATAAAACTCTCCACTCGCATCTGATCATCAATAATCTGTACATCTCGACTTAACGCACTCACTATGCCTGCTGTGACAGTTGATCGAAGTCTAAAGGGATTGCCAATAGCAAGAACCCACTCCCCCACACCTACCTCGTCAGAATTACCGATTGTGATTGCAGGTAGACCTCGGGCATCAATTTTTAAAACAGCCAAATCTGTAGTAGGATCCTGCCCGACAATTCGTCCCGTTAATTCTCGCTTATCATTTAGAACCACCTCTATCTCACTGTTTACGGCTCCATCGATAACGTGATTATTCGTCAAGATGTATCCATCACTGCTTATAATGATCCCAGATCCTACAGTTCGAGCACGTTTGGGCATCATATCTCCCCAAAAGCTGTCATCATCATGGAATTCATCATCCGGCATGTCATTTCTAGTAAGCGGAACCGTAGTTGTAATATAAACGACCGTCGGCGTCACCCGTTCAGCCACACGCTCAAAGAGGAAACGGGCATCAAGTTTTTCAAGCTGATCACTTGTAAATAAAGGTTCAGAACTGTGTTTTACTTCCGTAACGGCAACATCGGCCCGGTCATCAACAGGACTGTAGAAGCTATAAAAAGCGAATAAGGTACCCGCAACAATACCTATAAGGATGAGAAGAATACTGCTTAAATACCTATTACGAAATCCCATATCTACTCCTGCAATATTTGTTCAAAAATGGCATCAGATTTTCGAGCCTTAAGTCCTTCCACATGATATTTCAAGTAACGATCGAGATGCTCAATCAGCTGTCGCAATTCACCCGTTCCAAAATCTATATTAAACAATGTAGAACTTTTTGTCAGTAATGCTATTCGAATGTAGGTGAACTGATTTGGGGTTAATTTATACGAATGCGAGGAAACCTGTTCGTTAGTAACTAAACCGGATTCAAGGTTCAAATAGTTCGTTTTGTTATTTCCATTATTAGCATCCAGTTGAAGTCCAATACCTGTTAATTCAGCAAGCCGAATTTGAATATACGGAAAAAGTCCAGGGGGATGTACGTCCGCAGAATTAAGCCAGCTAAGCATCTTCTTTGTAAATTTAAATAACGGTTTGTTGATCTCATCCTCATGTAACAGCTGACTTATCAGTTCAATGGCCGAAGTCATAGTGGCCATCTTCTCAAAATCAGAGCGTAAGTTTTTATTTTTTACTGAATAACTTGCTTCTGACAGAATCTGTACCGAGCGGGACGATTTGTAGTAATAAACGACATCCAGAATGTTACCAATTTCGATTAGTCCCGAAAACTTGCTTTTTGGCTTTTTGACACCTCGAACCATCAGGGCAATTTTACCGTGTTCAAGGGTGAAAGCCGTAACTATTTTACTGGATTCTTGGTAATCTACAGATTTGAAAATTATTGCTTCGGTATGGGTAATCATCCTCTATCCATTTAAATCGCTATGTGTCAGATAGAGAAGTATAGAAGCTTTAGCGCTTAAAAAACAATACTTAATTTTTCGATCCTGTCAATTGTATTGATTTGACCCGGTTATTTTGAATAGACGGTTCTTGGATAAGCTGCAGTCTTTCAGTGGATCTCTGTAAAATAGTCTGAAATTGTTCTTGCTGATTGGAAAACTGATCCTCAAAACGGAGGATATCCTCGCGGTCAATCCACGGATCGATGTTACTGGTTTCAGGAGTAGTCGCAGTTGGCTGCTTTTGGAGGTTATTTTCTGCAAAGTGTATTGAATTAGAGCCGGTGTTCCCGGTACTTGCCTGATTAATACCTTGCGTTTGAGTAACGTCAGGTGCTGAAACAGAAGCCGTAGTTGCTTGCTCCGAATTGTTAGATTTTTTATCTCCACTGCCGATAAAAAACCAAGCTCCGCCGGCGGTAAGAGTAAGGGCCAATGTTGCAGCCACAGCATACTTATAGGCCGGCCTGAAGGTCTGATTCTGATTGCGATTTTTCTCGGCTTGTTCAGCAGCTTTTTCCTTTATGGCTTCGGTAACATCAGATGGAGGCTTAACCTCAGGCAGTTGGTCAAGCTTTTTGAGGGTCTGCCGCATGCTTTCTACTTCAATGAGCAGATCCTCATCCTCCATCATGGCCCGTTCCATTAATAGTTCTTCAGAAGGGTCCATCTCCTTCATCAGGTACCGAATACAATCATTATTATCCTCGTTCCGCATAACTGTTTTCTTCTTGTTCTTTTTCTTTATCAAAAAGTTTTCGAAGATTTATCAGCGCATACCGCATACGTCCCAGTGCGGTGTTAATAGAAACGTCTGTAAGTTCTGCAATTTCTTTAAACGGCATTTCATAATAATGTCGCAGCATAACTACTTGGCGTTGTTCCTCAGGAAGCTCGTCAATGTGACGCATTAAGCTATTTTTCGCTTCATCTTTTTCGAGCTGTTCCTGTGCGCTGATAAGATCTTCATCAGGCAAACGATCATAGAAATCAGTATTTGATTCTTTGTCGTAGTTAGAACTAACGTCCACAAACCGTTTTTGTTTTCTTAAATAATCGATTGTTGCATTATGAGCAATACGCATCACCCAGGCGATCCATTTCCCCTGTTCATTATACGTATCATCCATTTTAGTAATAACTTTTGTAAATGTCTCTTGGAAAATATCATCAGCTTTTCCCCCATCTTTTACCATACTGTAAATGTAGGAGTATATTTTTGTCTGGTGACGGTTCATTAATTCACTGAACGCCTGTTCGTCACCGTTTTGACGGTAAAATCGAACCAGATCCTTATCATCCAGCTGCTGATATTTTTTACTTATGTGTTTTGACTGTTCGAGTTTCATAGTAACCTCACGTCTGATTTAAGTAAATTAAGTCCCTTCTGCAAGCAATAGGTAACTATTGCCCGCATATTGACCTTATCCTGTAATCAGAACATAATTTTATTTACAAAGAGTTCATTGCCATCCTGTGATGTACTTACGAACTTTAGAATTATATGTTCCTCATCGGTTAAGATCATTTTATCAACATTGTTTTAAACATTGTAATTGAAGATCAACCGATTTTCCATCACATGTTAATGTTACAAGTACAGTGATTGCAATATTTATGCCGAAACCTTTATCCCTGACAGAACGCATTAGTAAAAGAAAATAATCTATTCTATACAATGATTTAAGAGATATAATACCTAAAAACAACATTATGCCTTCTTTCGGCTCCTTAAGCATCCAGATAGCAACCACGCTGGAAATAAATCTCTAATAGATAAGAATTATACTTATTCTTCTTCGGATGATGAATTATGAAAGTATTGATATACTTTCTGACCGGTTTTCTCTCCAATTTCCTCCTGCAAATCCGAAAGTGTGGTATTCTGTACAGATTTAACAGAACCGAATTCCTTGAGCAACTGTTGTGCTGTCTTCTTACCAATACCATTAATTTGGGTGAGCTCAGTCTTAATCGTCCGCTTTGAGCGTTTGTTACGATGAAAGGACACGGCAAAGCGGTGGGCTTCATCTCTTACCTTCTGCAATAATTTTAGCGCTGATGATTTCTTGGGGATCATGATAGCATTGGATTTTCCGGGCACAAACACTTCTTCCAACCGCTTAGCCAATCCAACAATTTCGCATTCCCCATAAAAACCAATCTCTTTGAGAGCCTGAACGGCACTGCTCAGCTGCCCCTTTCCCCCGTCCACAACTATAAGATCTGGAATTTGCTGCTCCTCATCCATAACCCTTTTATAGCGTCGGCTTAGCACCTCTTTCATGGATGCAAAATCATCAGGGCCCTCCACTGTTTTAATATTGAATCGCTTATATTCGCTCTTTTTGGTACGCGCATCCACAAAACAAACCATGGAAGCAACCGGATCACTACCTTGCAAGTTTGAATTGTCAAAACATTCAATACGCCGAGGCAACCGTTGAAGATCGAGCTGCTCCTTCAGTTCTTTTACCGAATGTGGAATCCGTTTCTGAGCTGCCTTTTCTTTTTCCAGTTTACGTTCGCCCAGTAGATACTTGGCATTTGAGAGTGCCATGCGAATCATCTTGGCCTTTTCTCCGCGTTGGGGACGATGTATTCGTACTTTTTTACCCCGTTCTTCCCATAAATACTGCGCCAACGGTTCCTCATTGACCAGTTCATCACTTACATATACTTCGTCGGGAATCCCCCCCGCATGCTGACCGGTATAGTAATCCTCGACAAATGACTGCAACATCCCTCCCTTTTGGAGATGCTCAATATTCTTCAGAAACCGATGAAATTTGCTGATTAGTTTTCCTTCTCTAACCTTAAACAGCACTCCGCAAGCCTCATTAATCTCTTCATCCACCTTGACAGCAAAAAGATCACGATCCACCTTTTTATCAGCCACCATCTTCATCTTCTTGCTGTATTTTTTGACGGCTTCAAGACTATCACGTATTTGAGCAGCCTGCTCAAACTCAAGCGCATCCGAGGCAATAGACATCTCCTCTTTAAGATCACGGATCAGAGCATCTGTTCTACCGTTGAGCATCCGTTCTACCTTATCAATGGTTGCCTGATATTTCTCCAGATCCCAATCACCGGAACAGCTTTCAAGGTAATCATCAAAGCAGGAATGCCACTTTGGGGGACCTTTGGTTCGGTCAATATTTTTGCGTGAAACCGCGCAGGTACATAGATCAAATGCCTTCCGAATGGTGTCCAGCATGCGCTTCATATGAGTGACACTATCATACGGACCATAATATTTGCTCCCGTCATTAATCACCGTGCGAGTAGGATAAACGCGCGGGCGTTCATCATTAGTTACACAGATGTACGGATATGATTTGTCATCCCGATATAGAATATTATACCGAGGGTGATGCTTTTTGATCAGGTTATTTTCAAGAATAAGTGCTTCAGCCTCAGAATCAGTAACAATAACTTCCAGGTCATCAATCTTACGTACCATTACGCGAATGCGTCCGTCATGGTCACTGGAGTTTTGAAAATAGGAACGCACACGGTTGCGTAGCCGTTTTGCCTTGCCTATATAAAGCAGTCGATCATTTTTATCTTTAAACATATACACTCCCGGTGAAAGCGGGAGATTATCAACTTTCTCTCCGACATCCACATCGGTGCTGTCACTATCACTCATTCGCTAAAATACTTTAGATTCTACTGATCAAATGACGACTGTAAATTTACTGATACTGATGCGTGATTGGAAACGCTTCCTTTTTATTTCTAGAGATTTATCACTGTACTTCTACTTCGATGCTGTATTTAAAATCATTAGTTTTGCATAGCTAAAAGTAGATTGCAGCCAGATATCATTCACTATCATGAAACAGACCCAAACTGATCCCAATATTCCTATTATTTACGAAGATGAGCACCTGCTTCTCATTGATAAACCGGCTGGTCTTCTATCCCAGGAAGATCAAACCGGCGATCCAGATGTTTTGACGTTGTGCAGGCAATATCTGAGCAGAGCAAAAAATAATATCCCTTTTCTGGGTTTAATTCACCGTCTCGACCGCCCGGTAAGCGGGCTCATGCTACTTGCAAAAAATAGAAAGTCCGCCGATAACCTCTCGAAACAGATTCGCGACCAGACTATACAAAAAACCTATTGGGCGGTAACGACGGGATCTCCGCCTCGAAATGGAGTCCTGACACATCGCCTCCACAAAAATCGAGAAACAAATATTGTTGAGGTCGTAACCGGCAATCAACAAAAGGGAAAACGAGCTGAACTTTCTTTTGCAAAACTGGAAGAATCAGATGACCTGCATTTACTCTCCATACATCTACAAACCGGTCGTCCCCACCAAATTCGCGTGCAACTGGCGCATGAGGGGTACCCCGTTTGGGGCGATTATAAATATGGCAATAACCAACCTGATGGACGCACAATGGCGCTAAGGGCTGTTGAACTTGTATTTGAACATCCCAAAACAACACAACATGTACATTTTGAACTGGCACCGCCAAGTGAACACCCTTGGTCGCAATTTTCCATCGCCCATCAATAGTTTATGAAACCTGATCAGCTGAGCAAAACGGCTTCGTTTATCGCTATCAAATTTTATGGATTGACTCGAATACCTGCATTTCAATCCCTTTTTGATGATTCAGTAGTCAATTTTTATGACCGTGTTGTGCGGAGCTTGCCATCTCCATTAAATTATTACCATTACTGGCTTAAACATCATTGGATCCGACAATTATATATTTGGTCTGAAGAACTTCTCTTACCGGGTGACCTGCTTCATATTATTGCACGCAAATTTTACATTCGGCAATTTGCAAATGAGTTAATAGATGATGGGTATGAACAAGTTATTGTCCTCGGAGCAGGATTTGATGACCTTGCACTTACCTATTCGCAAAAAGGATTCTCGTGCTTTGAGTTTGAAGTGCCTCATATGGCTAAACTCAAGCAACAGTTTTTACATAGATATTATCCGAACAGCAAGCATCCCGATATTATCAGTGCTCACCTGACAGAAAGTCAACAGAAATTACCATTTGGCTCTAATTCAAATATTCATCGGGATAAAAAAACCCTTTTTATTGCTGAAGGCTTCTTCGATTATCTGCATACAGATCTTGTCGGGACCATCCTAAACCACATGCAGGATTATTTTTCAGATAAACCCGCATTAATCACCACACATTTTGCCTTGAATGAGCTTCCGGTTCACCATCGATGGTCATTTAAAACTGGAGTTAAAGCCGTTGGTGAAGAGCTTAAGCTACATCAGGATATCAACGAATTTCGTAAACTACTTACGAAAAATGACTATGTCATTGAAGAACAATTAGATCATCGAACCATAGCTTCAAGGCTGCAACAAAAAATTGGCACAGATCTTCCGATGTTGCAAGGATTCTATTTGTTGATGAGCAAATAGATCCCTTTTTTATATCCATTTAGATGTAAAAATTAGATCAGAATTGGAACACAAGATTTAGCGACTATGTTGGGAAGATAGGTTATCGGCAAATCTATTAGATACCTATCAGATGAGCATAAAAAATTATGGATCGTAAATTAACAAAAACGGAAGCACTGGAGCTTTTAACTCCCGTAGTTGACAATGAAGTTAGTGCTGAGGAGCGCGATGCATTTCTCGAATACATCGCAAATGATGACGAGCTGAAGCACGAATATGAGTCTATGAAACGGATTAAAACACTCATAAGTAATCGGTGTCCGTCTGCAAACGCTCCAGACTCGCTTAAGAAGTTTTTATCAGATTTTTGCTCCTCCGACACCTCTGCTTCTGATGCTTCTGCAACTTACCATATTGACAGTAAAGAGTCTGTAAGTAGTCAAAAGCAACAAACCGATAATACAGCATCTGCTGAAGATTCCAAATGGTGGTATTATGCTGCTGCAGCTATTGTGGTGTTTACGATTTCGATATGGAGCTTTTTGAATTATGGAAGCTCAACAGTTGAAGATACTACTTATAGTATCGAAGAGTACGCTTACCAACATTTTATGAAGCACGATGGCGAGCTGGTCCCTCCCACTATCTCCACAGCCAGTCTGGGATCAGCCGAAATTGAACTTGCCCAAAATTATGACATGTCTATGACCATCCCGGAATTAGATAAAGCTCAATTCAAAGGGGTAGTTTTCGAGGAGTTTGTTCCCAATTTTAAAGCACCGATGCTGGAATATTATGTGCCGGGTGAAAACCAGTATATTTATATTTTTGCTTTCAACATTGATAAAATAGAACAGTTTGGCCAGCTGGTGCGTAATCAAGAAGCTGTAAAAACGTGTACAAAATCACGTGATTTTCATATCCGCAATGTTAACGGCAAACATGTTGTTTCCTGGAAATGGAATAACATCTGGTATGCCGCCATATCCAATCATGACGGCAATACGCTAGCCTCTCTTGTAAAACCACTGGCGTACGAACCCACAAAGGACTAAACTCTTCTAAAAACGAAGACTTGCAGTGAGCACCGGAGCAACCTCATCATTAACGACAGCTGGAGTTACATTAAGTGAGAATCTTCTGCCCCCAGAATTATACTCTTTTACAGAGGCATTTAAACTTATCATATTATAAATAAATCCAGCTAAAACAAGCCCCTCCCCAATCAACATTTTGGTATCAGTAAGTGATACTTTTTTATCATCCACCCCCAAGGTATTGGCAAAACGCTGACCAAAAATCTCCCTTGTGCCATCCACTAATAAAATTGTCCCTACTGCCCTGGCTCCCATTCCGATAACTCCGCGAGGATAATCTTCGGCATAAAAATTTCCGGTGGATGCTCCGACCACGATACCATAAAGCGAAAGATAAGCCCCCGTTTTTTGAACGGTGTTGTTTTCAAAGAGTGCAACAGCTGTTACACCTGCTCCAATAGAAAGTGCGGTGTTGGTTAAGGCGATGCTTCGAGCCTTTGAGACGGTTTTGCGCTGATCATTGCCAAACGGACGACTGATGCTAATCTCGCTCTGAGCATCAGCTGAAAATGAGACTCCCAACAGTAAACAGAAAAAAAGAATTGATTTTTGCATAAGGCGGAATATGAAAAGCTTAACGCAAAAAGAAAATTTTTAATCAGATTCTTTTTCTTCTATTCCATCATCGGCAGTATCAGGCGATTCTTCATGGTCAAGCATACTAGGGGATAGTTTTTTGCTGTTATTGGCACCCAATTTTCGCAGCTTGTCGGCTTGCCCAATCAAATCGCCCCTGCCGGTTTTAAGTCTATTCATTGCCTGATCATAGCTTTCCTGCGATTGGCGAATACGCATGCCGATCTCTTCAAGACTTTCAACAAAAAGCACAAACTTGTCATACAATTTTCCGCCTCGTTCAGCAATTTTTTGGGCATTCTTATTTTGATATTCCTGCTTCCACACGCTGTCGATAGTGGCAAGTGTTGCCAGCAGCGTAGAGGGACTTACAATCACGATGTTTTTGTCAAAAGCATCGTAATAGAGGCTGGAATCCTGTTGTAGCGCTACACCAAAAGCTGACTCAATCGGGACAAACATCAACACAAAATCAGGGCTGTTTCCACCATAAAGCTGCTCGTAATTTTTGCTGCTAAGTCCCTTTACATGACTGCGAAGTGAACTCACGTGTTGTTTTAAAGCTTGCTGACGCTCTTTTTCATTTTCTGCTGAACTGAATTGTTCATATGCTTTCAGCGAAACCTTGGAATCGATCACCAACCGTTTTTCATCCGGCAGATATACAACAACATCAGGATATAAGTTGCGACCGTCCTCACTACGATGATTTTCCTGTATTTCATACTCCCTGCCCTTCGTTAATCCAGACTTCTCAAGAATACGCTGCAGAATTACTTCGCCCCAGCTCCCCTGCGTCTTCGAATCCCCCTTTAAGGCACGGGTCAAATCCTTTGCTTCCTGCGCCATCTGCTGATTCATCTCTTTTAGATGTTCCAGATGCTGTTTCAACGAACTGCGTCCTTCAATATCTTCTTTATGTGTTTCCTCTACTTTCTTCTTAAACTCCTCCATTTTTTCGCCAAGCGGCTTCAAAAGCTGATCAAGCTTTTCTTTATTCTGCTCGGTAAATTTCTTTGATTTTTCCTCAAGGATTTTATTCGCCAAGTTCTCAAACTCATCTTTAAATCGCTCTTGCAGGTTTCTCATCTCTTCCTTTTGCTCATCGAGGCGTTCCTTCAAATTATCATTCACCGATTTAAGGCGGACATTTTCTTTCTCTGCTTCATTGGCCCGGCTCTGTTCTTTATGATAATTATTCTTGGCTTCAGAAACCTCGGCATCAAGTCGTTCATTGCGCTCTTCCAGGCGTGATATCGTCTGCATTGCCTGCTCTCGCTCTTTCTCCAGTTTATCAGCCTCTTCTTTGCTCAAGGCCTGACTGCCTTTACTCTTGAAATAGGCAATCGTATAGCCTAGAATCAGGCCGAGAATGATGTACAAAATTGATATTAATTCCATGAAGGTTTTTGTTGTTGGTAGTTCAAAATTGATTGATATATCCGAGCTGTAGTCAATATCACAGTTCTGATATCCAGATTCCAGTGTAGCTACAAATTATCGATCCACAATGACAACATACTGGCAGATTATCTATTTCACTAAGCAAGTAATTTCTTCGTGCAATTCAATACCCATTAATAGACATCTTGGATTTTGAAAGGTGTTTTTCTACCATTAGAAATCAAATTCATTTAACATAAATTCTTACTAAAATGCCTAAATCAAATTGGGAATGTCCCAAGTGTCAAAATCGAAGTTTCGAAACCGGACAAGTATCCGGAACCGGTGGATTTTTTTCAAAATTTTTTAACATTCAAACCCAGAAGTTTACAACCGTTACCTGTTTAAAATGTCATTACACAGAACTCTATAAAACAGACACCAGTACTTTGCATAATGTGCTCGACTTTCTTGGGAATTAAATCCAAAAAGTGCATATACTTTTTTCCGTATACCTTCTTGCCAAAATTATTAACACGCAAGAGGACTTAAAACGAATGGTTTTGGAAGCATTTTGATTATTTAATCTAAAATTAAGTTAAATACCAAGATAACAACTGTATGGAAGTAGAAATTTGGTCCGATATCATGTGCCCCTTTTGCTATATCGGCAAGCGGCGCTTCGAAAATGCCTTAGAAAATTTTGAATATAACAACGAGGTTAAAATAACCTGGCGCAGCTTTCAGTTGAATCCAGATATGGAAACCGATCCCCATGCCAATATCAACCAGTATCTGGCAGATGCCAAAGGCTGGTCGCTCGAACAGGCTCGACAAATGAATCAAAGGGTCACTGATATGGCGGCCGATGAAGGATTGGAATACAATATGGATCAGGCTGTAGTCGCTAATTCATTCGATGCCCATCGACTGATACAATTTTCCAAAGATCGAGGGAAGGCCAACGAGATGGAAGAAGCGCTTTTTAAAGCTTACTTTACCGACGGGAAAAATATTGCAGATCATCAAACGCTTATTGCGTTGGCAGAGGGCATCGGAATCGATCCGACTGAGGCGAAGAGCATACTGGGGAGTGAGAAATATGCTAACACGGTTAATCACGATATACAGCTTGCCCAAAATATCAATATCACCGGAGTACCCTTTTTCCTGTTCGATCGAAAATTTGCCGTATCAGGTGCCCGTGAAACAGAAGTATTTTTAAAAGCATTGAAACAATCCTGGAATGCGAAGGTTCGGGATCAACAGGAGGCCGAATAATAACATTTTTACAAGCATTTAATTTATGTAAAATGGCTTCCATTTGGGCCTAATTTTTCATAACTACATAAAGACGCGGCTATTAAAAAACAAAGGCAATATTATGTTCTTCAGACGACTCAAAGCCTACTTGGTATATGTTCTTCTTTTAATGCTCACCACCCCTGCTTTGGCGTATGAGGATCCTGATAATGAAAACCTTACAAACCTTATCTCGTATCTTGAGCAAAAAGGGTTTGATGTAAAATCATTACTGGATGATCCCCGCTTTGAACTGTATGAAGATATCGTCGATCGATTCACAAAATCTGCGGAGCGCAAATCGCAAAGTCTTGACTCGTATAAAAGAGTACTAAATTTTGAGGATAAAGCCCGTAAAATTGATGCCTTTATGGCAAATCACTCCAGTCAGCTGAAAAAAGCAGAACAAAAATACGGGATTCCCTCCTCTGTTATTGCTGCTATCATTGGAATAGAATCGGATTTTGGCGAAAATATTGGTTCCTATAACCCTTTTAATGCATATGTGTCGATGTATGCTAACGGATATCGCCAGGATTTTGCCAAAGCTCAAATCGAGGAGCTTTTGGAGTTCACCAAACGTAATAATATTGATGTACTGGACTTAAAATCGAGCTATGCCGGGGCTATGGCATTTGCTCAGTTTATCCCCTATTCACTTAATAAATGGTTTGTGGGAGAGGATATTTTTGACATGAATAATAATATCATGTCGGTCGGTAATTATCTGGCATATTTTAAGGAGCGGACAGGTGATATCGAAACAGCTGTGTTACGATATAATCCCAGTCGTTTATATACGAAAGCTGTTATGGACCTTGCCCGGCAAGCAGAATCATAATTACTCAATACAGTGAATTCCAAGATTTATTCAACCCTTTTTATTCTAGTTCTTTTTGGGGGATGGCTGTTTTTTAGCGATGGATTGACCATAGAGACTTCTGATCAAACATCTTCTTCTCCTTGCCAAGAACCACTCACCTATCGACTTGGAAATATCGATTCACGCTTTGATATCACTCAAAAAGAGGTGGTTGAGATCATGGATGAGGTTGAGGAATTATGGGAGTCATCATTAAAGAAAGACTTGATCAATTTTTCCCAAGATGGCCGAATAGCTTTAAATCTAGTCTACAGTGAGGAACAAAAACTAACAGATGCAGAACGGCAATTTTCGGATCGCATTACGGCAAAAGAGCAGCGGGCCTCTGTCGTTGAGCGCGAATATGAGCGGCTCTCTGATCGATATGAGAAAGCCGAACAAGATGTTCGCCAAACGTTAAATGAATACAACAGCAAGATCGAAGCATATAATAAATTGGCAAAAGAGAGGGACGGGAAAGAAGCAACATCAAATATTGTTGCCAGGTTTAAAACCCTTGAACAGGAGATTAACACTCTTGAGGCTTCGTTGAAACGAAAAAAACAAAGTCTTTCATCACTAAGAGAACGAACTAATGCCAAGACCAAACAGCTAAATGAACTCATTAAGGAGCATAATAACTTAATAGCAGAATATAATGATCGTTTTAGCAAGCCCAGAAAGTTTGACCAAGGACGATTTGTTAAACAAGGTAACAATCAGCAGATAAATATTTATCAGTTTGGCAATCGTGCTCAGCTCAAAACTGTGTTGGCTCACGAAGTGGGACATGCTTTGGGACTGGACCATGTCAATAATCCAAAATCAATAATGTATAGCATGATGGGTAAACAAAATATGGCAAATCTCCAGCTTACAGAAGAAGATATTTCGGCTCTCGAAAAGCACTGTAACATGTAGGCCTCATTATGACTATCCTTAAAACTGAGCGATTAACTATCCGAGAACTTACACCGAGTGACGCGCTATTTATTTTAGACTTATTAAACGAGCCGGCTTTTCACCAATATATTGGAGACAAAGGTATAAAGAATCGCGAAGGAGCTTTAGCATATTTGGAAGATGGTCCCATATCTAGTTATGAAAAGCACGGATATGGTCTTTATTTGGTAAAGGAAACCGCATCCAATTCTTCAATAGGTATTTGCGGACTTAAAAAAAGAGCAGTTCTCGAAATACCGGATCTGGGTTACGCTTTACTCAAGAAATACTGGGGACATGGATATGCCACCGAAGCCGGCCGGGCTGTAATCGACTATGCCGGTAAGGAACTGAAATTGTCTCGCATAGCAGCTATTACTCATCCTGATAATAAACAATCGATAAAAGTACTCACAAAACTCGGATTTCAATTCAAAGAAATTGTTAACCTTTCAGGATTTAATAGTCCGAATAAACTCTTTGAAATCGATCTTAATTAGCTTCTCTCCTTTGCAGTTTTCTGACTGCATGTTACATTACTTGGGTTAACAGACCCTCAAAAGAAAATTACTGACTATGGCTCAGAGAAAAATAAATCCCGCAGAAGTCGTAAATCTTTATACGCCCCCCAGTGATTTGCCCGAAGATGCTACCCTCGCGTTGATGAAAACACAGGATATGGAAGTCATACGGATGGTGATTCCCAAAGAAAAAGATATAACCGAACATAGCGTTAACGGGCAAATTTCGGTTCAGTGTTTAGAGGGAAAAACCGAATTTGGTGTTGAGGGCGAAAAACATGTGCTAACCAGCGGCGACTGGTTATACCTGAGCCGTAACCAACCGCATTCACTCAGAGCAATACGAGATTCTATTTTATTAGTCACCATTCTTTTTGTTGACAACAGTACGGAAGAAGAGTAAGAGATTGTCCTTCACCTGCTACCCGTAAATTTACTATCTTGGGCGTTTGTTAAACATTGACCATAGATCGTAAGAATGGATCCCGTTACGCATGGCCTTATTGGCGCCTCAGTATCTCAGTCAGTAGTATCAAAAGAGGAGTTACGTCCCGCAGCTATCATTGGTATTATATCTGCTATGCTTGCTGATTTTGGATGTATTTATTATTGATTCGGCAGATCCTCTGCTGAATATTGAACTCCATCGCCAGTTTTCTCATTCCTTTGTCTTTATTCCCGTAGGTGCCCTTATTGCAGCGGGATTGCTTTGGTACTTTTTCCGCAAGAAAATATCATTTCTAAAAATCTATCTGCTCAGTTTTTTAGGTTACGCTACTGCGGGCATTGTAGACACATTTACCAGTTACGGGACAAAGCTACTTTGGCCTTTCTTAGATACCCGTTATTCATGGGATCTAATTTCGGTTTTCGATCCCCTTTTTTCTGCCGTCATTTTGGGACTCGTCATATTTACGCTTTACAAAAAAAATCCCAAGATAAGCTGGTTTGTATGGGGGTGGATTGGCCTCTATCTATCATTAGCCGTAATACAACAGCACCGCGGTAAATCCATTGCAAAAGCAATAGCCGAGCAACAGAATCACGAAATAGAACAACTCGTAGTAAAACCGACACTTGGTAATCAGCTGTTATGGAGCATCCGTTATGTATCCCAAGACACTCTTTATGCTGATGGAGTTCGCCTTGGCTTGTTCAAAAATAAGGTCTACCAAGGCGATGCAGCACCTTTGCTTAACTGGAAACAACAGTATGATGAGTTTCAAGGAACAACGCTTTATAAAGATATTCAGCGTTTCGACAAACTTTCTGAAGGTTATTTGATACAACATCCCGATAAGAAAAATATTATCGGCGATGGTCGTTATGCCATGCTCCCCACGAATATGAGTCCGTTATGGGGAATTAAAGTCGATACTACCCAGCCCTATAAACACCTGTCCTTTAAAACATTCCGGGAAGCAAAACCTGCTGTTAAAGATCTTTATATTGATATGCTTCTTGGAAAATAAACTGTAGAATTTTTGTTGGGGAATCACTGCTTAGGCCCTTATCTTACCGCATTCAGTTTCACCCTTCATTTCAAACATTTACATGTTCAATCTCGGTACCTACCAAACACTCAACGTCGCACGCACAACAGAATACGGCTATTTTCTTCAGAACACCTCCACCCGCGGCGATGAAGAAGTCCTGCTCCCCAACAAACTTGCCTTTCGGGACTTACAGGAAGGTGAAAATGTTCGTGTATTTATTTATAAGGATGGTGAAGAACGCATTACCGCCACCATGCAGGATCCCAAAATAACCCTCAAGAGCTTTGCTTTTCTTAAAGTGAAAGACGCAAACTTTCACGGTGCGTATCTCGATTGGGGACTTGATAAAGATCTTTTTGTGCCTCATCGAGAGCAGGTTGGAAATATGCAAGAAGGACAATCATACCTGGTGTATATGTACCTGGATGAAAAGACCGATCGCCTTGCAGCCAGCGCAAAACTGGACAAATTTTTGGATAACGAAAATATTGCGGTTGAAGAAGGTGATAAAGTAGATCTATGGATATGGGATGAAACAGATCTTGGCTACAAGGTGATAATCAATGAAACACATGAGGGACTAGTATATCACAACGAGTTTTATCATGACGTATATACCGGGGAACAAACAACAGGATATATCAAGCAGATCAGAGATGATAATAAGATTGACGTCACCCTTCGTCCCATAGGATATAAAAAAGTGGGTCCCAATGCCGATTTTATCCTAAATCGACTTAAACAAGTTGGCGGGTATTTAGATCTTCATGACAAAAGTGATCCTGACGAAATTCACCGTCGACTTGAGATGAGTAAAAAGACCTTTAAAAAAGCGATTGGCCGGCTCTATAAAGAGAATATCATTCGAATTGAAGATGATGGTATTTATCTTGATAAATAATACTTAAAGTCTTTTTTAATAGATTTAAACACGTAGCCCACCCGGTAACTTTACTATTCTTTGCTAAATGGGGGAACATTTGTAATCTTGGCAGTATATAATGCAGGTATTCAAACCCAAATTAACCCCTGCAGTTATGATTGATAAATGGCTGGATCTACTGGAAGCTTACATTGGTATAGGTCTTGATTTTATTGCGACTTACCTGATGACCGTAGAAGGAATTGTGGCACTTATATTTGGCATTTTCTTCGTAGGATTAATGGCACAACTACGCTCCTGATTTAATTGAAGCATCGGTTATTTTGATGATAAGCTTCAATAATCACGTACATCTTGTGCTCCCTATAAGTGTTTTATATAAAATATTGTATTTTATTGTTAGTCATACATTTACACCATATCACTTAACTATAGTTTTCACTCCTTTTTTTAAAAGGACTTATTCATAAAGCCAATTATTACAATTACTTATGGCAAAATAAGCAAATACGACCCTATATATGGGTCTTCCCAAAAATTAAGGGCATCAATCCCTCCTTCTCGTATTTTTAAAAAGAAAGTACCAATGCCCCTGTAAATATTACTGGTACTAACTATAATAGCTCAGTATTCAGCTTATCTATTACTGCTTTTGGGATTTCTATTGACCTCCTCTTTCTTGGATGAAGAAGTCTTTTGAGCTTTTTTCTTTTCGGCTTTCTTAGCCTTTTTTCCTGATTTTGGATCCATGTTAAACCTCATAAAATTTAATATTTACTGTAGTCCTTTTGACAACAGTTAAATACCAAAAGAAACGGCTACTAATTCCACCTCTTTTGATTTAACATAAATTACATAAAAATAAGGGGTTAGAAGTAGGGGGTATTATCAAAAAAACCACTTTGAATTGTAATAATAATCCCTACAACCCTCTTTATCTATATCAGGGCTGATTTTACAAGAAAAGCAATTCCCAAGGCCAACAGAGCTGAAAGCAAAGTCCCAATCAAAACATATTCAGCAAAGGTGCGGCTTTCAAAATCTTTAAATCGTGTAACACCTTTAGCGGCTAAAATAAATCCGATCGCCGCAAATTGATTTAAGAGTACAAACAGGAATACAAAAATGCGCTCCAGCAACCCGATTATTCGTCCCGTATTGTATTCCTTTTTATCAACTTCTTTTGTCTTGCCCAATGATTTTAATCCGGCCACCTTTAGCACATATCGCAATATAATATTAGCTTCATTTAACACCATCAAAAGTCCAAAGATAAATAGATGGATAACTCCTGCCAGACTACCGGTTAAACCAGTATCAGGGAAAAATACGTCATCAATCACGGCTAAGAGATTAGCTGCCAATTCATTTGTTGATAGCTCAAACATGGGGCTACATAAAAATGCTATCACAATGATATGCATTAGCAGCATCAGCATGCGATTCCGGTTTACTCTTGCTTTCTGCTCTTCCAGCATCCACATTAAAATTGGATATCCGATCAAATAAAAAGCCAATAGCACCCAGCTTAGACTTATCGATAAAAACGGCAAACTCAATAGCGGGATGATCGTCATTATCCATAAATCCGATCGATTTATTCCCTCGTCTCGAGAGATAAGGTGTAGCCTGGAGAGCAGGATTACATTTAGAATCCCAAAAAATATAGCGTAGTTCATTACATTAATTTTTGATTTATCACTTCCGCAATATTATCGCTTAACTCACCCACAACATCCAGCATACCGGCATCTTTATTTTTGTAAAAGGCCGGTTTCGAAATTTCAAGGGCCTCAGAAATTTCCTTGTAGTCGTATCCTTCTTTCATCATGTGTAAGATGATCAAACGCCTATTGTTCCATCCTCTCATTTCTCCTGATAAAAGCTGTAAACTGTTATTTATAACGCGCAGTTCAGGCGAATCCTCCTCAAATCCAATATGAAATATATATCCGTTTTCCTTGAGTTTTTTTATACCCTGCCGAGCCCGATGAAAAACCGGGCCATCCATCCCAATAGCTTGCTCGGTATTGATGGGCGTATCTATATCTCCCACCGCCAAAGAAAACCGTACACCTATCGGATGTATGGCTGACATTACTTTCAACATCTGCACAAAAACTGTATCAGCCCTGTCAAACACTGCCTGGAATTCATCCCCAAGCGTAATTGTGTAAGGAGATACGATACTTTCTTTATACTTCGTATTAAGGTCTTGCAACTCATCCAATAATATCTCCTGCAAAGCCTCGCGATCCCTATCTTTAACTGACTTGGAATCTTCTATATCACCGATTAAGACGAGTAATTTCTCCATAAGGTATTTTTCTTTTTTAATATATAACCATTATAGTTTAAAATATCAAAGTTTAACCATTTTGGTTTAATAATAGAATTTTAACCCATTACAGTTAAAGAGTAGTAGCGGGTATTAACTTTTAATTGCCAGTGAAATTCTTATTTCTACGAAATGGTTGCTATTTTATATCTGCTAAAATGAGCGGTGGCAAATCAAACCAGAGATTAATAGATACAACATGGATAAGTCGTTAGGATCATCAAAACTATTTCGGATTCTTATTCCCCTGCTACTTATAGTCGTACTGATTGGGGTATTTTCGGATTGGATTATCGAATGGATGTGGTTGGATAACCTAGGATACGATCAGGTCTTTTGGACCATTAAGATAACGCAAGCATTGCTCCTTATTACGGCGCTGGTAACAGCCCTTATTTACGTGCTCCCAAACATGGGCAAGTTGGGAAAGAAATTCAGCACCATGCATTTTGGACAGTCCCCATTGGCCCAGCTAAAACTGCACGAAATCGACCCAAAAAAAATTAAAACGGTATTCTATGGGGCAGGAGCAGCGATAAGTGTTTTCTTTTCGCTGGCGTTTTTCATGCGGTGGGATACCTATTTTCGGTTTCACTGGAGTGAAATGTTCGGCCAGGTCGATCCTGTCTTCGGTCATGATATCGGTTTTTACGTATTTCGACTCCCTTTCTTGGAGCTTATCCAAAACAGCTTAACGTCGCTGGTCTTTTTTATCACTGTGGGTATAATCATCCTGTATATCTATTCGGGGGCTCTTTCCCTGCAATCCATACGTAATTTAAGCGCTAGTAAAAATGTTAAGAAGCATATCTTTATCAATTTAGGAATCTGGTTTCTACTGCTTTCATGGGGCTATTATCTTGAGCGTTATAACCTGCTTTATAACTCGACCGGAGCAGTATATGGTGCCAGCTATGTAGATATCAATATTCAACTGCCGGTTATCTGGCTTCTTTGCGGACTCACCTTCCTTATGGGATTGTTCTCATTCTTTCAATTATACAAGGATCGATTTAAATGGATTGTCTATGCAGCTGCCGGTACCATTCTGATTGGCGTAATAGGTAATGGATTATTACCGGGCATGGTTCAGAAATTTATAGTACAACCAAGTGAGCTGCAACTTGAGGAGCCATATATCGAGAACAGTATAGAGCAAACTCGTAAGGCCTATGCCCTCGATGAAATGAAAACTCAGCCCTACAGCGCGCAACCATCTGAAGAGATGGGCTGGCCCACTATCGAACGTAATGAGGAAACCATTGAAAATATCCGGTTGTGGGATCCAAGGCTGTTGATACAAACCTATCGGCAGCTGCAGGAAATAAGACTTTATTACCAATTTTATAACGTAGATGTAGATCGCTACCACACCAATGAAGGATACCTCCAAATGATGGTTGCAGCACGTGAACTTTCGGAGGAAATGCCTGAGGGTTCAGACACCTGGGTAAATCGACGATTACAATACACTCACGGGTATGGATTGGTAATGAGTCCCGTGGCGCAAGAGGGCTCGCAAGGTGATCCCCGCCTTGCCATCAAAGATATACCACCGGTAAGTGATATAGGACTGGAGGTTGATCAACCTGCCATTTATTATGGAGAACATAACGACGACTACAAAATCGTCAATACCAATATCCGGGAGCTTGATTATCCCCAGGGAGACGAAAACGTCTATACAAACTATCAAGGTAGCAGTGGTGTGCCTATTGGCAATATTTTTAAACGCTTACTATTTGCATGGAACTTTGGGGATATCAACATTCTGTTGACCGATTACATCAAGGATGACAGCAAGATTATTTTCTGGAAACGTATTCAAGATCGAGTCAAGAAAATAGCCCCTTTTCTGCGGATGGAAGATGATCCCTATGTAGTTTTAAATGAAGGAAAGTTATACTGGATACAGGATGCCTATACCACATCGGCCAACTTCCCCTATTCCGAACCATTTAACAATTCGTTCAATTATATCCGAAATTCAGTTAAAGTGGTTGTAGATGCCTATAATGGGTCGGTAGAATTTTATGTTTCCGACGATAACGATCCCATATTAAATATGTATAAGGATATTTTCCCGAACATGTTTAAGCCTATTGATGATATGCCGGGAACGCTAAAACAGCATGTTCGATACCCAATCCATTATTTTAAAGTCCAATTAGATAAGTACAACAAATATCACATGACCGAACCACAGGTATTTTACAATAATGAAGACCTGTGGACCCGCCCAAATGAAAAATACGGGGGCCAATCCATCAAAATGGAACCCTATTATGTCCTTACGAAGCTTCCGGACCAGAAAGAACTGCAGTATTTATTGATTAGTCCGCTTACGCCAAACAATCGTGACAATATGATTGGATGGATGGCTGCAAATTCTGATTACCCCAACTATGGTGAAGTATCGGTTTATCAACTACCTAAAGACCGTCTTATTTTGGGACCGGCCCAGATTGAAGCACGTATCGATCAGGACACCGAAATATCACGTCAGCTGGCACTGTGGGATCAGCGTGGATCGCGCGTTATTCGAGGCAACTTGATGGTAATTCCGATTGAGGATTCATTCATCTACGTAGAACCGGTCTTTCTGATTGCTGAAGGTGTTGACATCCCCCAGCTGCAGCGTGTCATTGCTACGACGGGCGAAAAAATTGCCATGCAGCCAACACTCTGGCAATCTATCGAAGCACTCTATGGTAAACGTGACGAGCGAATTGCTACTGCAGAAGTTGATACAACCACGGCTCTCCCAGACCAACCTGAAAGAGAGATAACTAAAGATTATTCACAGTTGCAATCCCTTTGGAGTGAGGCTCAAGAAGCGCTGAAAGATGGCAACTGGGAAGAATTTGGCAGAAAGATGAAAGAAATTGAAAACCAAATTAATCAATAAATCAATAAAATTGTTGGGCTTGCTGCCCAAAGATTAATGCTCTAATGTGAAGTGTAGTGCAAATTTAGTTCCCGGATTTTTATTGCTGAATTCAGCCTCGGCATCTAACTGTTCGGAAAGTGTATGTATTAATTTAATGCCCAATGACTCCGGATTTTCAAGATCAATCTGATCCGGTATACCTCTTCCATCATCCATAATTGAGAGATAGATCTTATCCCCTCTCCTATTTAAGTTGATTTCTATTTTACCTTTTTCTCTCTCTGGATATGCATGCTTGAACGAATTGGTAATAATTTCATTCAAAATAAGTCCACACGGTATTGCCTGGGTTATTGCAAGGTTAACCGGATCAACATTCATCAAAACATCTATATCGGTTTTTGAAGTACCCATCGAAGACAAAATAACCTCAGTTAATTCTTGTAAATACTGTTCAAAACTGATCTCCGATAAGTTTTCATTTTGATAGAGCTTTTCGTGAATTAACGCGATTGAATTCACTCGCATTTGACTAATTTCAAGTACATCAGCAGCCTCTTCCGAGTTGGTATTAAATGCTTGCAGCTCAAGCAAACCGGTTATGACTGCCAAATTATTTTTTACGCGATGATGGATTTCCGCCAATAGCACTTCCTTCTCCTTCAAAGACTTTTTTATCTTCTCCTCAGCCTCCTTTCGGTCACTTATATCGACATAAATTCCAAAAATTGCGACCGTTTTATCATTGACTATAACCGGTACGCCATAAATCAGCACATCCACATAGCTTCCATCCTTGCATACTCTTTTACCCGAATGGAAAGCTGGTTCTCCTTCAAAAATCGTATTTGAGATTTCACGAGCTTCTTTTTTCTCGTGCTCGGGAACAATAAGCTGATCTATATTGAGACCCTTAATTTCTTCCGTTCCATAACCAAAAGTTTCACTAAAAGCACGGTTTACCTGCCTGATCTCCTGTCGTTTATCCAAAAGCGCAATAGAAATGGGAGAATTTTGGAAAAGTTGACGGAACATTTCTTCGTTTTTGCGCAGCTCTTCTTCCGCCTCATATCGTTCACTAATATCACGGGCTATCGTTATCACGGCATTTTCACCAAAATAACTTCCATTACTGATAACTACCTCCTGAGGAAATATCTCACCGTTTTTTCGTTTGCCCCACCATTCAAAACTTTGTGTTTTTCCCTCAAGAGCCTTCACGACATGGGTTTTCATTTTATCCATATCCACTTTACCGGGGGCAGCCAAGGCCTTCGGTTTCTTGCCTATAAAGTAGGATTGATCATACCCGTACATCGCTACAGCACCACTATTTACTTCAAGAAAACGACCTTTACTATCTTGTATATATACGGCATCACTTATCGAATCGAAAAGATTTTGGAACGTCTCTACGCTGGAGCGATACTTGCGAAATACCTCTTTATTCTTGGTGATATCAACCAGGGTGCCAACAATAGCCGGCTTACCTTGGTACATTGTCTTGGAGCCGTATAAACTTGCATCGATAACGCGCCCTCCGTTGGTAACTCCCCTAACCTCATATTCCTCTTCAGCTTCTGGATTTCCATTGATTCGATCTCTCATATTGTCAATAATCAATCCCCTGTCATCGGGATGAGCAAGATCCTGGGGTTGAAACTCATCAATAATTTCTTGCTGACTGTATCCAAAAATTTCTGCAAATCTCGGGTTAACATATTTGAATTGGTCAGCCTGTATAAGAAAAACTCCGACCAATGATTTCTCGGAAAGGGTTCGAAATAAATTCTGCGATTCTTTGCGCTCACTAATATCAGTAACAAGTGAATGTACCGAATGCAGATTCTCATTCTCATCATAAATTAAAGAGTTATGCCACTCACAAATGATGGTTTCACCACTTTTTGTTTGCGATTTTCCCTCCACCGAATAATGAGTCTTTCTGTTTGCTATTGCTTCTTGCAGATTTTTTCTTGCCTGATCAATCTCATCATCGGCAATTAGTTTCTCCAGGAAGTTATCCCACCCGATAACTTCCTCTTCGCGCCACCCGAAAAGCTCTTCGGCCTTTTCAGACCAATCTTTAATTTTTTTGTCGGCATCCCACTCTATCCTTGCTAACGGAAAGTTCGACTCGTGAGTAATAAATTTCGGAAACTCCACACGTCGAACTTTATTCTTATCTACCAAGTCACTAACATCATGAGCAATAGCTATTTTGGCCGGAATCCCCTCGTGGTAAAATGTATGGTAAGTAAACTGAATATAGAGCGTATCCCCTTCTTTCGTCTGTTGTACCCATATCTTATCTGCACTGTTATCTTTGTCCGTTGCTCCATCAATTAGCTCCACTCTCTTTTCTTTTTCTCCAAGGTCATATACATCCATTGAAAGAAATTCATCGCGCGAATACCCGTAACAATTTATTGCCGCCTTGTTGACGTCTAAGATTGCTAAGGATTTATGATCAAGAATAAATATAGGTTGGTCATCAAAAAATGAGGGGGAATCGCTTTCCATCGCCTAAATTCTATATGCTTTTATTTAGCTATACCATCCGTGCCGTGATTATTATCGGCGATAATGTATAATTCTAAACAAATAAATAAAACTATTATTTCGGATTTTAATTTACCAGAAATGTATCTGTGCCTGTTTTCTAATTTTTATATCTTTACAAGCATTGCTTACAAGCACTAACATCTTATAAACGTATATTTATCTATTAATGCCTGAACAGATTACCATTACATTTCCAGACGGAAGCAAAAAACAGTTCCCAAAGGGAACTACCGGACGTGAAGTTGCTGAATCAATTTCAAAGGGTTTAGCTCGTGAAGCCCTCAGTATTACACTTGATGATGAAATCATGGATTTGGATCGACCAATAAATCGTGACGGTACCATTACAATTAATACCTGGGACAGCGAGGATGGTAAATACACATTCTGGCACTCGTCTGCGCATGTTTTGGCCGAAGCAATTCAAGAGCTTTATCCAAATGCGAAATTTGCTATCGGTCCGCCTGTCGAGAATGGGTTTTATTATGACATCGACTTTGGAAATCAAATGGTGCGCGAAGATGATCTCGAGAAGATAGAAAACAAAATGATTGAATTGGCTCGTGAGAAAAACGAGTTTACTCGCAAACCAATTTCCAAAGAAGAGGCGCTCGACTTCTACAAAGATGTGGATAACGAATATAAGATTGAACTGATAGAGGATCTCGAAGACGACAATATTACTTTTTATGAACAGGGGAATTTTACGGATCTGTGCCGTGGCCCCCATATTCCGGATACCGGTCGCATTAAGGCAGTAAAACTAACCAGTCTGGCTGGAGCGTACTGGCGTGGAGATGAAAATAATGAACAGCTCACGCGAATTTACGGAATCTCCTTCCCCAAGCAGAAATTGCTTAACCAACATATTGAACAGGTTGAGGAAGCTAAGAAACGAGACCACAAAAAGTTGGGAAAAGAACTGGGCATTTATATGATCGATCCTATGGTTGGTCAGGGATTACCTGTTTGGCTGCCGAACGGCACCGTTTTGCGACGTACGCTTGAAGCATTTTTGCGAGAGGAGCAGAAAAAACGGGGCTACCAAGAAGTTATTACTCCACACATTGGGAATCTTGAATTGTACCGAACCTCAGGCCACTTCCCATATTATAGAGAGTCCCAATACAATCCCATTGAAATGGGAGAAGACGGCGAAGGGTATCTGCTAAAACCGATGAACTGTCCGCATCATCATCGCATATACTCGAACGAACTACGCAGTTATCGTGATCTTCCAATGCGATTGGCAGAGTTTGGCAGCGTTTATCGTTACGAACAATCCGGGGAACTAAATGGATTGTCGCGGGTTCGCGGTTTTACGCAAGATGATGCTCATATCTACTGTACACACGACCAGCTCAAGGATGAGATCATCAATGTAATTGAATTAACGGAACTCGTATTCGGTACTTTTGAAATGCCCGTGGATATCCGCCTCTCTTACCGTGATGACAATGAAGATAAATACGGAGGGGCTGAAGAGTTTTGGGATCGGGCCGAACGCGAAATTAAAGAGGTAGCCGATGAAATGGATCTGGACTATAAAGTTGCACGCGGAGAAGCGAGCTTCTATGGACCTAAAATTGATTTCATCATCCGCGATGCTATTGGCCGAAAATGGCAACTGGGCACAATACAGGTAGATTATGTAATGCCCGAACGCTTTGATTTAACGTATGTTGGATCTGATAACAATAAACACCGTCCGGTCATTATTCACCGCGCACCGTTTGGTTCCATGGAACGGTTTACCAGCATTCTAATTGAACACTTTGCCGGTGACTTTCCAGTCTGGCTTGCACCAAAGCAGGTTCAAATTATACCGGTTTCAGACGATTTTAATGAGTATGCTTTTGAGTGTGCATCCAAGTTAAAAGAAGAAGATGTCCGCGTTGAAGTTGACACGAGAAGTGAACCAATAGGCGGAAAAATTCGGGATGCTGAAACGAGCAAGATTCCATATATGTTAATAGTAGGTGGTGATGAAGAGTCAGATGGAACCGTATCGGTTCGTCGCCACAAAGAAGGGGATATTGGAACTTTTGATTTTTCTGAATTTCTTTCTAATCTCACTACAGAGATTAAAAACAAAGACGTTCCCAAACATTAGATTTTAAAACGAATAATCGTAATAAAAACAAGAGGTAACTTATCGCAAGAACTAGAAGACGACGACCACGGGGCAATGATGATCGTCCCAATGCCAATGAAGAAATCCGCGCATCAAAAGTACGGGTGGTACACCCCGAAGATGTCGAAAAGGAACATGAGATTGTACCCATCGATCGCGCATTAGAAATCGCAGAATCGTATGGGCTCGATCTTGTAGAAGTAGCTCCCAATGCCAAGCCACCGGTTTGCAAGGTGCTGGATTTCGGTAAGTACATGTACAAAAAGAAAAAGAAGGAAAAAGAAGCTAAAAAGAAGCAGCATACCGTTCAGGTAAAAGAGCTTCGATTCCGGCCCAACACCGATGACCATGACCTGGAGTTTAAAACGCGTCACGCACGGGAATTTCTTGAAGGTGGAGATAAGGTGAAAGCTACGGTACAATTCCGAGGCCGTGACATGCTTTACACCGAAAAAGGAGAAGAGTTACTTCAGGATTTGGCTGAAAAATTAGATGATGTTAGCGAAATTGAATCTAAGCCAAATATGGAAGGTCGCCGAATGATTATGATGTTGGCGCCTACCGGCAAGGGCGGTTCATAGGTGGCTTGTATGATCTGAGTTGCCAATAATTATATTCAGATACTATTCTTACCATCACCCTGTTGAAGAGCATCTTCAGCAGGGTGTTCATGTAAATAGCATGCGTTTATGATTGAGTTATTCAATGCAGATTATTTTGAGAATAACTTTCGATTAAGAGTTTAATCTGTACCCTTAATTGCTTATCTTCCAAGCCATAATTCCAAAAAATTAAAGGTATTTCGTTATGCCAAAGATGAAATCACATAGTGGGGCTAAAAAGCGCTTTAAGAAAACCGGTTCCGGTAAGTATATGCGCAAAAAAGCCGGAAAGGCTCATATCCTCACGAAAAAAACAAGTAGAAAGAAGCGTAAACTCGGCAAGGTTACTGAGGTTGATGAAACCCAGAAAAAAAATGTCGAGCAAATGCTTCCATATAGTTAATCATTCAAATACTAACTCTTAAACATTAGACAAAATGCCACGATCAAGAAATAAGGTGGCTTCCCGTCGCCGTCGCCGCAAGATTTTAAAACAGGCGAAAGGTTACTGGGGCAAGCGAAAGAATGTTTATAAGTTTGCGAAGAACACGGTCGAAAAAGGGATGCTGTATCAGTATCGCGATCGTAAAGTTCGCAAACGTGAATTCAGAAAGCTCTGGATTACACGCATTAATGCTGCTGCCCGTCAAAATGGTACTACCTACTCGCGACTGATGGGAGCCTTAGGACAAAAAGATATTCAGATCAATCGCAAGGTCTTGGCTGATCTTGCCGTCAATGATCCGGAGACATTCACCGCTATTGTTGAAGAAGCTCAAAGCTAATAGCGTGTCAAGATCTAAAAAACCGGTCCCCTCGTATCTTCGGGAGGATCGGTTTTTTTATTTCTATTGAAGGGTTCCTACTAATTAAATAGATTCAACATATTCTAACGCAATGCGTCATACGCCCTATTTTCGCGAAAAACGTATTGCGTACTTCATGTATAGCTGAAATCATTTTCGACAGATATTTTTATGCTCGACGATATAAAACAATTAAAGCAAGAAGTTACCGACTACAGCATAACAAACGAAGAAGAGCTTGAAGAATTCCGACTGGAATTTCTCTCCCGGAATGGCAAAGTACAATCGATGTTTTCGCGGATGAGCGAAGTCCCGAATGAAAAGAAGGCCGAAGTGGGCCGGGCCATGAATGAGGTAAAAAATCTTGCTGAACAAACTTTTGAAAAAGCCGAAAAACGATTGGAGCGAGAAGAAGCGGCCGATCTAAAAGCAACTGATGATATTACCCTTCCGGCTCCGCCCTATTCATCAGGTTCTTACCATCCACTTACTCAAACGATGGAAGAGATGAAGAATATTTTCTATCGGCTCGGATTTTCGATAGCCGACGGCCCAGAAATTGAGGATGATTTTCACAACTTTACAGCATTGAACTTTCCTCCGAACCACCCTGCACGTGATGAGCAGGATACTTTTTTTATTGAAAAAAATGAGAACGGACAAGACTTGGTATTGCGCACACATACTTCTCCTGTTCAGATTCGACTAATGCAGGAGCACCCCCCTCCAATCCGTGCCATTATGCCGGGACGTGTATATCGTAATGAGGCCGTTTCGCCAAAATCCTACTTCCTCTTCCACCAGGTTGAGGCTCTCTATATTGATACTGATGTAAGCATTGCTGAACTCAAAGAAACGTTGATAAGCTTTGCTAAACTAATGTTTGGCTCTGATGTAAAATATCGAATTCGTCCGGGGTATTTCCCTTTTACAGAACCCAGTCTGGAAATGGATATCTGGTGGGAAACCAATGATCCTAACGACGAAGGAAAATGGCTTGAAATTCTTGGATCCGGGATGGTCGATCCGAACGTATTGCAAGCCGTAGATATTGATCCGGAAGAATATACCGGATTTGCCTGGGGCATGGGCGTTGAACGTATTGCCATGCTTCGTCATCAAATTGATGATATTCGCATATTTTATAACAACGACGTCCGATTTTTAGAACAATTTCATTAAATAAATACAACACAGTTGTCATCTCGACCGCAGGGAGAGATCTTATCCAACGTAAAGATATCTCGCTACCGCTCGATATGACATTCGTCAAATTATTTGTAGCTACATGAAGATTTCTTACAACTGGCTCAACGAATTTATTGATCTTGACCTCTCTCCTGAAGAAACAGCCGAAAAGCTTACGCTTATTGGCTTAGAGGTAGAAGAAGTAACACAGTTTGGAAGTAAGCTTGATGGGGTCGTCATAGGGGAAGTACTCGACGTTAGCGCCCATCCCAACGCCGATCGCTTGCGTATCTGTCAGGTTAATATTGGATCAGAACAGAATCAAATCATCTGCGGGGCCGATAATGTAGCTGCCGGACAAAAGGTACCGGTTGCCACGGTTGGCACTACCCTTCCGGTTGAAACAGATGACGGAGAACCATTCACTATCCGAAAAGCAAAGCTACGCGGAGAAAAGTCCAACGGGATGATCTGTGCGGAGGATGAGCTTGGGCTTGGGGATGATCACAGCGGCATTATGGTACTTGATGAAAGCCTTATCCCCGGCACTCCGCTGCATGAGGCAATTGACTTATATCAGGATTTTATTATTGATATTGAGCTTACTCCGAATCGTCCCGATGCCAGCTGTCATTTGGGAGTTGCCCGTGACTTAGCGGCGGCACTGAATCTGGAACTCAAAAGACCCTTTGATACTGATTTTGAAGAGGCCAACCCACTGAATGATTTTGATATAACGATTGTATCACCTGAAAAATGTCATCGCTATGTTGGAAAATTAGTTAAAAATGTAACCGTCAAGGAATCCCCCGATTGGCTGCAGAATCGACTTAAAACCATTGGTGTTCGCCCCATAAACAATATCGTTGATATCACAAATTATGTGATGTTTGAACTAGGACAACCTCTCCACGGTTTTGACGCGAACACAATCAAGGACAATAAGATTATCATTAAGGATTTTGATGAAGAAATAGAATTTGAAACACTGGATCATGTAAACCGAACCTGCTCAGCCGGAACGCTTTTTATTTGTGACGGAGAAGAGCCGGTGGCCATGGCAGGTATCATGGGCGGCGTAGACTCAGAAGTCAGCGAAAACACAACAAATGTTCTCATCGAGAGCGCCTATTTTGATCCCGCTACTATCCGGAAGACGGCCAAAGAACAGGTACTACAGTCAGATGCCTCCTATCGCTTTGAGCGAGGCGTAGATCCTCAGTTACAGCGTATTGCGGCTGAACGAGCAGCCGAACTAATGGTCGACACTGCAGGAGGTACCGTTGTTGATGCTTGCACAGACGTGCATCCCATAAAAACTGAAGCCAAAGAACTTCCCCTTCGTAAATCATACGTCAATCGTCTTTTGGGTACAGATTTTAGCACAGATAAAATTGAAGAGATACTGCAGGGACTTGAGTTTGAACTGATAGACAAAAATGAAAGCGCCCTAACCTATTCGATCCCCACATTCCGACCCGACTTAGAACGTGAGGTGGATCTAATCGAAGAAGTCGGACGTCTGTTTGATTACAACAACATTCCCACGCCCAAACACGGGAAGTTTACATCACCCGAACCACTAACCGATTGGGAACAGCTGTTGAGTAAAGCCAAGGAAACAGCTAAAGGAATGCAGTTTCGGGAAATTTATTCTAACTCACTGATGCCTGAAGAAGATGCCAGGTTGCTCGGAGATCTGGAAAACATGATTCACACCCTTAATCCCATATCTGCGGATATGACCACCCTGCGACCTTCCCTGCTGTACGGTTTTTTGACATCAGTAGCTTATAACTTCAATCGCAAAGTTCGACAGGTTCGTTTTTTTGAAGTGGGGAATGTTTTTGAAAAGGCTAATGAAGGAACGTATCATTCGAATATTAAGGAGCAAACTAATATCCTGTTTGGTCTGGCCGGATTTAAAACCATTGAACACTGGAAAACCGATCCAAAACACTATGATGTTTTTGATCTCAAAGCTCCGGTAGAGAACTTTTTACAACAGTTTGACCTTCTAGATGCTTTAACCCAAAAGGCCGATGATCAGAACAAATTGCTTTATACTTTTGAGGATTCAGAAATAGGACAAATCTTTGAAATACCCAAAGCGTTACGAGAAAATTACGATATTGAGCTACCAGCATTTGCTGCTGAACTTTCGCTTACAAAAATCCAAGAAGTACATCAGCAGATAAGCATCAAGCAATACCAGGAAGTATCAAAATTCCCGGCTTTTGATTTTGATTTTGGCGTTGTTGTTGATTCCCACGTCAAAGCCGGTGACCTGCTGGAAACTATTGAGAATACAGCCGGAGATTCACTTAAAGAACTGGATGTTTTTGACGTTTTCGAGGGAGAATCACTTGGAGAAAACAAAAAAAGTATTGCGTTCAGACTTTCTTTCCTTGATAAAGAAAAGACATTGACTATCAAGGATGTAGAACCTATAATTAATAAAGTTCTAAAGGTTCTTGAAAAGCAGTATTCAGCAAAACTTCGACAATAATTCCGAATTGTGTTATCAAACGAAAGTCCATATCAGGAGCAGTTCCACGAGTTACTTGACGAAATTCGTGAGGAGGTTCAGTCTCTGAATGATGAAATCAAGGACCTTAAAAAAGAGAACAGCGATCTGCGTTCTAAATTGAAAGAAATTCAGGATGGACAGACCGATATCTACTCTGCTATCTCGGAATCGGAGCGGCTTTCCCTGCGTCACCAAGTATTAGGCTTAATATCGAAAATTGATAATCATCTGGAGGACAATCAATGAAATCGATAAAAATAACGATACTTGGCAAGCAATACCCGCTTAAGGTTGAAGAATCTGAAGAAGAGGCAATGAAACGTATTGCCGGATACGTTGACGATAAATTTCGTCAATATAAAAAGGAGCTCAACAAACAGCCTGATACTACAATTATGACCCTTGCTGCCCTCAGCATCGCTGAAGAACTTTTTGAAGAACGAAAAAGAAACCGGGAGCTCAACCAGCAAGAGGATAAAACACTGAAAAATGTCAATAAGTCTCTTGAAAATTTTATTGAAGAGATACGCCAATAGTCTCTCAATTCAATTCTGATAAGGCCATTATTTTCCTTACTTTTACAGCTTCATTTTAGAAGCTATTTCTGTTTTAATTATCAACAGCATGTCGAAAGATCTGATTAATATACTTTTTGTTGGTGATATTGTAGGTGAGCCGGGGCTGAGTTTACTCGAGACGGTACTACCCGGATTTATTGATAAGTATGACGCTGACTTTGTTATCGCCAATGGTGAAAATTCGCACGAAGGAAAAGGCATTAACAGATCTATCATTAAGCGTCTATACGATCTGGGCGTTCATGTCATCACAGGTGGGAACCACTCTTTTGCCAAGTGGAAAGTTTTTGATTACATGAAAGAGGACGGTAATATTTTGCGCCCCATGAATTATCCCAAAGGAAATCCCGGCTATGGTTTTGGGGTCTATGATATTCCCAATTTCGACCATAAAATTGGCGTACTTAATCTGCAGGGCCGTACTTTTTTGCCGGATATTGACTGCCCATTTAATACAGCAGATTGGGTTATCGAGCGGATGAACCAAGAAACTGATATCGTTTTTATAGACTTCCATGCCGAAGCCACTGCTGAAAAACTGGCTTTGGCCTGGCACCTCGATGGTGATGTTTCGGTAATGGTGGGCACACACACTCATGTTCCTACCAACGATGCACGAATATTTCCGAAGGGAACGGGATATATCAGTGATGTGGGGATGACCGGCTCGTTTGACTCGGTTTTGGGTATGGACAAGAATGTATCTATGAATCGTTTTAAATTGGCTACACCTCATCGCTATCGGTTAGCTAATGGCAATAATCACCTTTGTGCCCTTCTTGCGAAAGTAGACACCGACACAGCCAAATGCGAATACATTGAGCCTATTGTTTACCCCGGATTTAACAGAAGCAACCTTGAAGAGTAATATTTTCCAATGTCGATTATTTTAGAAGGAAAAAATATTACCAAGCAGTACGAGACGGAGTCCGGTAATGGTACGTTAACCGTCTTGGATAATACCTCCATAGGTATTGAAAAGGGATCTATTTCAACTGTAATTGGCGTCAGCGGTAGCGGAAAAAGCACACTGCTTCATACCCTCGGAGGACTTGATAAACCCAATGCCGGCACCGTACTATGGGAAGAGAAATCTATTTATGATTTGGATCGAGAATCGCTGGCTAGTTTTAGAAATAACAAGTTAGGGTTTGTATTCCAATTTCATCATTTGTTACCCGAGTTCACTGCGCTTGAGAATATTATGATGCCTGCCCTTATCAGAGGGGAAACCCCCGAAAAAGCCGGACAGAGAGCTCGCTTCCTGTTAAGCGAGTTCGGCATCCCCGATCGGGCCGAACACCGCCCTACACAACTATCAGGGGGCGAGCAACAACGTGTGGCAATGGCCCGTGCTCTAATGAATAGCCCTGACTTAATCCTTGCTGATGAACCAACCGGTAATCTTGATGAGGACAACACCTCTGTGATTTTGGATTATCTCTTTAATCTGCGGGAAATTGAGGATGTCAGTATTCTCCTCATTACCCATGAAAAAGAAATCGCCAACAGATCTGATACCATTTATCAACTTTCTAAAGGCAAGCTAGAGATCCTTTAAATTTTACTATCAAAGAAAACAATCATATTTTCAGCTACTTCTGAAATCAACCGACAACAAGTTTAAACCATGAGTAAGAAACAAGTAAAAGAAGAATTAGAACAAGACGTACTCCTTGAAACTTTTTCAAAGGCCCAGAGTTTTTATGATCAAAATAAAAACACTGTCATTGGCACAGCTATAGCACTCATTATTCTTATTGGAGGCTCCTTGGGATATTATTACTACGCTGAAGCTCAAGAAAGTGAAGCACAAGAACTGATGGGATATGCTACACAAGCATACCTGCAAGGCAACTACGAAAAAGCCCTGACAGGCTCTGATACCGATTTCACAGTAGGGTTTGAACAGATCATCAATAACTACGGCATGACGGATGCCGCAAATCTTGCTCGCTATTATGCCGCTGTGAGTACTTATAAACTTGGTAATCCAAAGGAAGCTTTACAGTATATAGAAAATTATGAAGTGCCTGAAGGTATTATGGGAGTGGGTCCTCTCTCCTTCCATGCCGTTATTCATACCGAGCTGGGGAATCATGCTGAAGCCGCTGCACTGTATGTAAAAGCAGCAGAATGGGATGTCAATGATTCTACCACTCCTTATAATTACCTCGAAGCCGCAAATGCTTACCAAGATGCGGGAAGTACTGAAAAAGCCCAGCAATATGCTCAAAAAATTATAAATGAATATAGCAACAGCGACCAGGTAACAGAAGCAGAACGATTACTGGGTATGCTCGCAGCTACTGAAAAGTAGAATGTAATTCTTTGTTTTATTTAAAAAGCCCGAACTTTTATTATCAGGTTCGGGCTTTTTTATGTGCTTCAACAAATTCGAGAGATCTTTTATATGGTATTTAAACTATTAATCACCCGTCGAGTCATCGTTCTTTACTAAACATCCATTCATAAAGATGTGGGTTTCGATACGCTTGAACCCACGCTCCGATATGGTCCTCATCCGGATACTCTGTAAAGCCGGGTTCTCCACCGGCAATTCGTATAGCTTCGACCATAGAACGGGAAAACGCAGGGTGAACAACTTCATCCAGCGTCCCGTGGAAAACCCATAAAGGAATATCAGTAAGCATAAAAGCTCGGGTCAAATCTCCTCCACCGCAAATTGGAATGGCAGCAGCAAATTTATTGGGAAAACGCTGTATCAGATCGAACGTACCAAATCCTCCCATCGAAAGACCAGTCACATACAGACGATCAGAATCCACGGAGTACTTCTCCTGAAGCTCTTTCAGCAATGCAATCGTCATTCTCATTGGTGGACTCGGTTCTTCCGCCATAGGCTGAGTAAAAGAACTTGTGTCTCGAACAGAGCTTAATGTAGACCAATACTGTTCTTTTGGGACTTGTGGAGCAACAACAAAAGCGGGATATCGTTCTCTAAATTTGGGTTCTGCAAAATGTGATACCCCCCACTTTAATTGGCTATAGTTATCATTCCCTCGTTCTCCGGCCCCATGCAAAAATAAAACGAGCGGATAATTCTTGGTACTATCATAGTCAACAGGCTTTAAAAGCCGATATTTCAGTTCATTCCCAGTACTGTCTGCATATATTTTTGCCTCAAAATCAGTTATTTGAGCTTGTACAATGCCGAAAGACAGAAATAGTAATCCTGTAAAAATGCATATTTTCTTCATTTTGACCGATTGATAATTAGAAATGTTTACATATTTCGGCGGTACTGTCCACCAACTTCATAAAGTGCATTTGAAATTTGTCCCAGCGATGCCACTTTTACTGTTTCCATAAGCTCTTCAAAGATATTACCATTTTGGCGAGCCACTTCTTTCAGGCGTTCGATCGCTTCCTCTGCTTCGTCCTCATTACGCTCCCAAAAGGCTTCTACGCTATCGATTTGTTGTTCTTTTTCTTCTTTGGTAGAACGGATTAAGTCAACTTCTTTTTCGTCCTCTGCACTTTCGGCATCTTCATTTTTAAAGGTATTGACGCCGATAATCGGAAGTTCACCGCTGTGTTTTTTAGACTCATAATGCAGGCTCTCATCCTGAATCTTGCCCCGCTGATACATGCTTTCCATAGCCCCAAGTACACCGCCTCGCTCAGTAAGACGATCAAATTCGGAAAGAATAGCCTTTTCTACCAGGTCGGTTAATTCTTCAATAAAGTAAGAACCTTGATTAATATTTTCGTTCTTGGCCGGTCCCATTTCCTTATTAATGATCAGCTGAATAGCCAAGGCACGTCGCACCGATTCTTCAGTGGGAGTGGTAATGGCCTCATCATAAGCATTGGTATGCAATGAATTACAGTTGTCATATATAGCCATGAGCGCCTGTAAGGTCGTGCGAATATCATTAAACTGAATTTCCTGTGCATGTAATGAACGCCCACTGGTTTGAATGTGATATTTCAGCTTTTGTGATCGTTCGTTTGCGCCATATTTCTCCCGCATTGCCACCGCCCAGATACGTCGTGCCACACGACCAATGACCGCATACTCGGGATCGAGACCATTGCTAAAAAAGAAAGACAGGTTGTGGGCGAATTCATCCACATCCATACCGCGAGACAAATAATATTCTACATATGTAAACCCGTTAGCCAGTGTAAAGGCCGCCTGGGTTATAGGATTGGCACCAGCCTCAGCAATGTGATATCCTGAAATTGACACTGAGTAATAATTCCGCACCTCATGCTCTGTAAAATATTGCTGGATGTCGCCCATCATTTTCAGCGCAAATTCGGTAGAGAAAATACAGGTATTTTGCGCCTGATCTTCTTTCAGAATATCCGCCTGAACAGTTCCGCGAACCACCGAAAGCGCCTCTTCTTTGATTTCCTCATACGTTTCATCATCTATTAACTTATCACCGGTAATACCCAACAGACCTAATCCAAAGCCATCGTTGGTATCGGGCAATTCATTATTGTATTCCGGGGCTTCTACATCCCGCTCGTTAAAATGTTCTTTAATTTTTTCCTTTGCCTTTTCCCACTTACCATTTTCTTTGAGATATCGTTCTACTTCCTGGTCAATAGCCGTATTCATAAACATCGCCAGAATCATCGGGGCCGGACCATTAATCGTCATTGAAACCGACGTTTTCGGAGAGGTAAGCTCAAAGCCTGAGTAGAGCTTCTTCATATCATCAAGGGTACAAATACTAACCCCGGAGTTACCCACCTTTCCATAAATATCAGGTCGATGGTCAGGATCTTCGCCATACAGTGTTACTGAATCAAATGCTGTTGACAATCGCGCTGCGGGCATTCCTTCACTCAAATAATGAAAACGTTTATTGGTTCTCTCGGGATTTCCCTCTCCGGCAAACATCCGAGTAGGATCTTCTCCTTCGCGCTTAAATTCAAACACGCCGGCTGTAAAGGGATAATATCCGGGTAGATTTTCTTTAAGAGCAAATTTGAGCTGTTCTCCTTTGTGTTTTGTTTTGGGAAGAGCCACTCTAGGAATTTTAAGCCCACTGAGTGATTCCCGATACATTTTATTTTTAAAGGTTTTGTCACGAACCTGTACTTCTACATATTCTTGCTGATACTCTTCATAAAGATCGTCCCATTGTTCAAGGATCTTCTTGCAACGTGCATCCAACTTACTGAGCCAATGCTCCCGCATCGATTTAAGCTTTACTTTTAGCTCATCCTTCTCATCAGGATCCCAGCGATCAATTTGCTCAATGGTACCGGTTACATTTTCCAGTTTACTGGCAATATCAACCTGTTGTTCTGCCCAACTGTGATAATCACGAATGGTATCAGAAATATCTGACAAATAACGCTGACGTTTCCCGGGAATAATAGATTGTGCCTGTATATCTTCTGCCGGTTCAGGGTTGGTATACAACTCTGTTTCCCAATTAATACTGTAATGATCGTTAACGTTATCCACGATTGCTTTAAAAAGACGATTGACTCCCTCATCGTTAAATTGAGCTGCTATCGTGGGATACACCGGCATTGCTTCGGGATCAAGATCCCAGGCCCCTCTGTTGCGTTTCATCTGTTTGCGAACATCACGCAGTGCATCCAACGAGCCTTTCTTTTCAAACTTATTGAGGACCACCAATTCGGCCAAGTCCAACATATTTATCTTTTCCAACTGCGTTGCCGCCCCATACTCACTGGTCATTACATATAATGGGATATCCGAAATATTTACAATTTCAGTATCACTTTGACCAATGCCACTGGTTTCCACAATTACCAGATCAAAGCCAGCGGTTTTACAAACTTCAATAGCACCTTTTATGGCCTCACTGGTAGTTCGATTACTAGCCCGGGTTGCAAGGCTTCGCATGTACACACGCTCTGGATCGAGGCTGTTCATGCGGATTCGATCACCTAACAACGCTCCACCCGTGCGTATTTTTGAGGGATCAATGGAAATAACCGCAATATTTATATCGTCAAATTCCGTTAGAAAGCGCCTGATGAGTTCATCCGTGAGCGAACTTTTTCCCGCTCCACCCGTTCCGGTAATTCCGATCAACGGGATGGGATTCCCGTTCTTTTGAGATGGTATCAAATTTCCTTTGCCATCAAACAGCTGGTCATCCTTGAAAGAAATGACATCTTCGTGCTTATTCTCTAAGGCTGAAATACAACGAGCAATCGCTATTGTATCCCTTTTAGTAATATCCTGGGCGTTTACTTCTTCAACCTCAGCGGTATCAAAATCGCATTTTTCGAGCATGAAATTGATCATACCCTGTAGCCCCATTTTACTTCCATCCTCAACAGAAAATATGCGACATACTCCCGCCTCGTGCAGTTCCTCTATCTCTTCATCTACTATGACACCGCCGCCGCCACCAAAAACATTAATATGAGAAGCTCCACGCTCCTCAAGCAACTCCACCATGTATTTGAAGTACTCCATATGTCCGCCCTGATACGAGCTTACGGCAATACCTTGTACATCTTCTTGGATGGCACAGTCAACAATTTCCTGTACAGATCGGTTATGCCCGAGGTGAATTACCTCGGCCCCGCTACTCTGCAAAATACGACGCATAATATTAATACTGGCGTCATGGCCGTCAAAGAGACTGGCAGCCGTTACAAAACGAATCTTGTGATTGGCATCATAAACTTCCTGCTGACTACTATTTTTTGTTTTTGTGTGCTCTTCTGCAGCGGATTCGGTAGCTTGATCAGAGGTCATTGTGTCTTCAGACATAATATTTTTCTCAATTTCTGTTGTATGCTTTAGAACGGAAGGTAAGAAAATTAAGGGACATTATTTATCGGCTGGAACTTCATAAGCTACCTTACTTCTTTGTCATAATGCTATCAAAACCACCGGAAACAATATTGGTAAGATTTGACAGTGCACGAGGCATCGACCACCCTCCGGGACCAACTAAAAATTTAGGCTTCCAAGTTGGATTAAACTGACTTTTATATCTTCTTACCTTTTTAAAGCCATAGATATTTTCACCGTAGGTATACACAAAGCTGGCCAACTTATTCCACCCCGGTGAAAAATCATGTTCATCCATTCCCGAAAGCGGTGCCATACCTAAATTGAACCATTTAAATCCCTCCTGTTTTCCCCAAAGCATCGTATGAATTAACATATAATCAATAATGCCTGCCGGTGATTCTGGCCGATAACGAAGTAAATCGGTAGCCAACTCGTATTTGCCAGCCCCTTGCAGAACATTAGCAAACGCAAGCAGATTTTCTCCTTGTTTAACCACAGCTATAGGAAATTGGCTTAGATAATCTTCATCAAAATATCCAACCGAAAATCCTCGTTCTTTTTTATTTCTTGCCCGAAGGCTGATGTCTGAAATGGCTTTCAGATCAGATAAATAAGAGGGTACCGACTCCTGCGGTATGATTTCGAAACTGTAATTTCGTTGTTCAAGCTCTTGGTAACCCGACCAAACTTTATTATGGATGGATTTTTCCGGATCAAAACCGGGCAAACCGATATGCGCTTCCTCACCCAACTTGTAAAGAGTAAGCCCTAAATCCACATATTCTTCTAAATAATCCTCCCCCACCTGATAAAATATGGGACTATATCCCTGATTAGAACACTCATCATAAAATTCCCATATTAACTCCTCAGCCTCGTTGGCGGGGCCCACAGGATCTCCTAACGTTACCCAATTTTGCGCTTCCCTGGCGAACATTATAAAAGAAGAGTTGGAGTCATTGAGTAATAATTCTTTGTCCCCGAGCAGTACAAGATTGGATATTGAATGCAGTGATCTGCTACTAATATCTTTTGCAACCAGAAGTTCCTGTTCACCCGGCTCCTTTGTTTCTTTATGCTTTGGTCTAATTAATTTCAATAATCCCAAAATAACGGAAAACCCCAATACTGCAACCATTGCCCGCATATATCGAGGGGCATCCCCCATTAAAGAAAACTGCCACCAAAGTTCTTTCTGGTATTCAACGTGTCCATAGGAAAACATGCCAAGCCAAATGGCACTGGCCAATACCATCAAAATTAAGGTAAACCAACGAGCTGAAAAGAACTGGTCCATTAATGATGCTTTGCGATGAAATTCATCACGACAGGGGATCAGCGCAACAAGCATCACTGACAACATGGAAGCCTCTTCGTAATCAGCTCCTTTTAGCAATGAAAACAATATACCGAATACGAGCAGCCCAACCGTTAAGTGGTACGCACCATCACTACGACGCTGGAGCCCACTGGCCAATACCAGTAACGCAGCTCCAACCAAGCTGGCAAAAAAGTGCGACATCTCGATAACCGGCAACGGTACAAAATGCTGAAGCCACTCCATACGGGGAACTTCAGAAGGGACGGCCCCTGAAAAAAGTAGAATGGCCCCTCCGATAAACACGGAAAAACTCATCACCTGGGGCACAACACGAGGAACCCAGTTAGCGGCTTTGCGCTGCAATAGTTTTACTTTGCGTCGATTGACGATATACTCTTGATAACCCAACACAACTATTGCCCCCAATAGCGGCAGTATATAGTAAATAATGCGATATACTACCATGATTCCCAACACTTGAGATCCCGGTATAAAGTTGCCCAGGTATATCAGCATGATCGATTCAAATACACCAAGTCCACCAGGCACTTGACTAAATAACCCTGCGATCTGAGCCAGCATAAATATGCCGACAAAACTAAAAAAGTTGATCCCTACATCGGGCAACAACACAAACAGTACAGACGCCATCAAGAGCCAGTCTATCGACGCAATAACTACCTGCTGGAGTGAAAGTTTGAGGTTAGGAAACCGAAAGGTCCAGCTTTTAAACGAAATTTCATCCTTAACCTTTGCACTTGCAATCACATATCCTACTACCATTACCAACAGAATTATCCCCAGTACCCGAAGCGAGACAAATGGTACCGTTACATTATTCGGCAGGTTGGGCGTTGCAAACAGTAAAGCAAGGCCCCCAATCGAGCAAAAACCTATCCAAAGGGTGAATGCGCTAAATGCAACAATTTGGGTAACCTGCATGCCCGTAAATCCCCAAACCGAATAAATACGATATCGGATAGAACCACCTGTTATCAAAGCCAGACCGATATTGTGGCTAAATGCATAACCTACATAGCCTGCGCGAATAATTTTACCCGCCTCGAGCTTTTCTCCAATATATCGTACACCAAGAGCATCATATCCTGTTAAGAGCAGATAGCTCAAAAATGAGAGTACCAGCGAAAACAGAATATATTGATTGGGAATATCCGAAAGTTGGGTCAACACTTCAGACATCTCATACTGCTGCAGTTCCTGATCAAGGAACCACAACGCAAAGACGAAGAAGATTATACTTATGAATGGCGTTAGTTTTTTGAGCTTCTTTTTCATCAAACAGAGAGACTACAAATTCTGATCTAATTGGGGAATTTGATCGTAAGGTCGCCGGTAAGTCCTTTTTCTACCGGTACCTGTCTTCTAATATAGTAAGGTTCGGGTTTTTCAAATGGATCTACCTGCCCATAATCCCAGCGGCCGTTGGTATTTTCATCGTGATACACCGCCAGTTTATAACTTAGGGGCGGTAAATTATCGATTTCAATTTGATCTGTAAACACAGTATCCCTTTTAATTCCCGACTCTTCATTTTCTAAACTCAACCGAATATTACTACGTGTTGAATCTTCCATTATAATATTCAACGATCCCATTTGTGAGGAATGCCAGATTTCAGGATCAAACTTACGATAATCCTCCACGGCCGGATCCCAGACTCGAACCTCATACTCTACCCCGTCTTTCCATTGTTTATCAGGGATTATACGTAACACATTCTGTTCAGTATCAACATTTGGCCAGATATCAATAAGGGAATCTCCTTCCACAACTTTAAGCGAATCTATAATTGTAGATTCATTTATAGGCTTGGCATAAGTAATTTTAAACGGTTCCCCGGGGTAGTAACCTGACACTGTGTTTCTTTTTATGATTCTTTGTTGCGTAGTATCTTCTTGGGCGGAACCGGTAAATGAACCGGTATAATTGGCAACCGGGTTTTCTGATCCATCAAAAATACCGTTCATGCTTAGGCTGTAACTCGTCTCCTCTGCCAATGAATCCCTGCTGTGAGCGAACAAGATGTAAGGTCCATTTGGCTGAGTATATAGCGGCCAGGCAGGACCATACTCATTGCCCAAAGTATCTGTTATAACAATATTGGCAGTGTCAGATAGTACAATATCTTCACTAAACCGCATACGCATGCGATTTGATGAAAATAATCCCACGCCTTGCAAGGTCGGCTTAGTTGTATCTACTGAGGTGGAAAATAGTGTTCCAAGGGTATCCTTTTCCCCTTTTCCCAAGGTCACAAATTCTTTTTTGAACGGTTGTGCTCTTTCCTGCTGTGGATCCCAAATTTTATTTCTATTGCGATCATCTACCCAGAAAAGTTTAAATTTCCCTTGTGGAAGATAAGAGAATTGAAACTGTCCCGATGTATCTGTAGAGGCTATATAATCAGCTTTTGAGGTTAAATCATACGGCTCACGATAAAGTAAGACGCGCTTACCTTCCGATCCTTCTCCCGTCACTACATCAATAACTTTCCCGATAATCTCTCCTTCGTCAATTTCTGAACCTGTGGAAACTGCAATCTTTTTGGGGGAAGACATCCCATTATTATTCGTGTCAGTTAAGTCAGTCCCAACAGTTAAAATAAGTGTAGTTGAATCCGGGATTTGGCTCTCAAACTCCACTTCAGCAGACTTCCGTCCCCAGTCAATATTATATGAAATGCCAATATCAGGCTCGATAACTATGGCCTGATTGAGCGAAGAGCGCTCCACAAATTCAGAAAAATGAAGCGTAATACTTTGTCCTTTAAAGTTAGTTGTGCCCGTTTCAGGCTCGGTACGGATAATTTCTGGTCCCTTTTCATCAGCAGGACCCCCTGTTGGAGATGTAGGGGTAGCACAACTTGCAAGCATAACCCCCACTAAAACCAATATGACAATGAGCCAATTGCTATTAAAGTTCACAAACACCAGTTCTTACAATTAGTAAAATTTGGGTGCAAATATACAAATTATAACCACCTTTACAGATATAAAAACAGCTTTTTCCAACCAAAAATCAGAACTTATATATTTTAGTATAAGTAAATATAGCAAAGCATATGTACAATCAGTCATTTACATTCGTGCCTTAATCGTAACTGAATAATCACCAAAATAGTTACAGCTTCTATATTGTATTGGTTATCTTCCGATGGTTTTAATTTGTAACAGCATATATATTATGAGTTTAGTACAACCCGACCATTCAACATTACTTGAGCGCCCAGCGCTATATACTGATTATTATGAGCTTACAATGGCTCAGGGTTACTTCTTGGCAGGACGACAAAATGAAGAAGCCACCTTCGACTACTTCTTTCGTGATCTCCCGTTTAAAGGAGGTTATGTTATTTTTGCAGGTCTTGGAGATCTTCTCAAAACGTTGCGAGACTTCCGTTTTCACGAAGATGAAATTGCATATTTGGCCAAGCAAGGGTTTAGACAAGAGTTCCTTGAGTACTTGCGCAACTTTAATTTATCAGCCGATATTTTTTCCGCGAAAGAAGGAGAAATTGTTTTCCCTACCGAGCCTATTGTCCGCATAGAGGGCAATATAATCGAGGCTCAAATATTAGAGACTCTGCTGTTAAATATTCTAAACTTCGAGTCACTAATTGCCACAAAAGCTTCACGGATGAAATATGCTGCAGGTAATCGAAAGGTACTCGATTTTGGATTACGACGAGCCCAGGGATATGGCGGTATTCAAGCGAGTAAAGCAGCCTATATCGGTGGCGTTGAGGCCACGTCAAACGTATTCAGTTCTTTCCGGGATAATATTCCAGCTAATGGCACTATGGCACACTCCTGGATACAATCTTTTGACGATGAACTCACAGCATTTCGTCAATATGCTAAATATTATCCTGATGATTGTATTCTTTTGGTCGATACCTACGATACGCTTAACAGCGGAGTCCCCAATGCAATCAAAGTGGGTAAGGAATTGGAGAAAAAGGGGTATAATCTGAAAGGGATTCGATTAGATAGCGGTGACTTAGCTTATTTTTCCCGACAGGCTCGCAAACAGCTTGATGAAGCCGGGTTGGAATACGTTAAAATAGCAGCATCCAACCAACTTGATGAACGACTTATAAAAAGTTTGATAAGTCAGGATGCCCCAATTGACCTTTTTGGTGTTGGAACTCGTCTTGTCACCGGTCAGGATAGTCCCGCTTTGGATGGCGTATATAAGCTGGCATCTATTAATAATGAACCAAAGCTAAAAATATCTGAAAATATTGAGAAAATTACGCTTCCGGGACGCAAAAAGGTCATCCGATACAGCGGTGATGACGGCACTTTTTATGGCGATGGCATTGTTCTCAACAACGAAGAAAATGTTGAAACTATATATCATCCCCACTATCCAGCCAAGCATGCCACCGTTACAAACTTTAACGCCGAGTATCTGCTAAGCAAAGTTATGCAAAATGGTAAATTGATCATTGATATTCCTACCCCAAAAGAAAGCGCTACATACGCTAAACAGCGACTAACAAAAGTAATTCCCGAGCATAAGCGTTTTGACAATCCACATATTTATAAAGTGGGTATCAGCAAAAAATTGATGAATTTGCGTGACGATCTAACTCAAAAAATGAAGAACAAAAGGTAACGATTGTACTATGAAAGCTCTTTTGATTATAGATGTTCAGAATGATTTTTGTCCAGGCGGAGCACTCGAAGTTCCAAACGGTGATCAGATTATTCCAGCTATTAACAGACTTTCTGAACACTTTGATGTTGTCATACAAACCCAGGATTGGCACCCTGTGGGGCATTCTTCTTTTGCTTCCTCCCATCAGGGTAAAGAACCATTTGAAACCATCGAAATGCCTTATGGAGAACAGGTTCTTTGGCCCGACCACTGTGTTCAAAATAGCGGTGGATCCGATTTCCATCCTGATCTTGAAACTAACCGGTCCCAATTAATCATCCGCAAGGGATTTCGTAAAGAAATCGACTCCTATTCAGCTTTTTTTGAAAACGATAACAGTACCACTACCGGACTTTCAGGTTACCTGAAGGAACGCGGTATTGATACTCTTTTTGCCGTAGGATTAGCGACCGATTTTTGCGTAAAATGGTCCGTTATTGATGGCATCAAAGAAGGGTTTAAGGTTTTTGTAGTAGAAGATGCCGTAAAAGGAATTGATATTGAAGGCTCTGTGGATCAGGCTTGGGATCAGATGCTTGAAAAGGGAGCCCAAAAAGTCCGTTCAAAAGAATTGCTCACCTGAGTATGCCCCATCAAACAGATTATTGTATTCTCGGAGCCGGTATTGCAGGGCTTTCACTCGCTGATGCTTTAGCTGACCATGATATAAGCTGCATTCTTGTTGAAAAGAACGCTGTCGGATCAGGGGCCTCAGGAACTCCCGGAGGCTTAGTAAATCCCGCTACGGGTCGAAGAGCTAAAAAGGTATGGAAAGCTGAGTGGTGCTACGAGGCCATTGCCGCCAATCTCGAAAAAATACAGTCCCATTCTGATACAAACTTTTATTGGAATAACGGTTTACTCCGACCTGCCCTACTGGATAAAATGGCTCGAAAAATGAGAGCTCAACATGAAGCCACCACCTGGCCTGATGGCTGGTGCCAATGGAAGAGTAAGGAAGAAATCCAGGAAATTCATCCGGGGATAAAATGTGTAGGCGGGGGACTGTGGCTGCCCATTGGGCTAACGGTGGATATCGGATCATATATAAAGTCCTACGCCGATTATTTAGAGGCCTCCGGCATAGAAATAATTTGTGGAGAATCTCCATATCCTATCTCAGAAGATGATTATTGGATTCTTGAACTCGACCAAGTAACGATAAAAGCCAACCAGTTGGTTTTTGCGACGGGACATTCTATTGCCACCTCTCCTTTTTGGGACTGGATCCCACTCGAACTTATAAAGGGGCAAGTAGCCAAATTTAAAAAAGAACAAAGTTCTCTTCCTTTCTCTCATTCAATTTCAAGCTTGGGATATATTGCTAATTTAGATGAAGAAGATTCGTTTATACAGGGTAGTACCTACGAACACGATTTTACTCATTTAAATCCGGATGCGGAGGGGGAATCGTATCTTAGAAAACGGTTGCGGCGAACGCTTCCTCAGCTTGAAGAGCAATCTAAACTTATTGACCAATGGTCCGGTGTACGTACATCTACCCCTAATTTCAAACCTATATTGGGGATGCACCCTGCCTATTCTAACCTTCATCTATTCTCAGGACTTGGTTCAAAAGGCCTACTTTACGGAAAACTTCTTGCAGAGCACTATGCCAACCATCTTATTAAAAGTACTCCCCTATATCCTGAAGTAGATATAAACAGGTTTACTTAAAATATCTCGTAGATCTTAAAATCGAATTATCAGACCACTCCAGGCTCCACCCATACCCGAGCCTCTGTTTTCGGAATTCGGTACCGTTAAGCCGGCTACGGTAAATTCGAAATTACGCAGCTCTATACCCGTTCCAAAAGTAAAGCTCGAAGATGTTAGTCCCCCTGTTCTATACCCTGCTCGCAAAGGAATAATATCGAACAGTTTGTATTCAGCTCCTAATCCCAAAGCCAAACGAGGACTATTCATACCTGCTTCATACAACCCCTTTTGCAGATCAAAAACAAAACCAAGTTTTCCAGCTTGTAACTGGGCTCCAAAATTGAGCTTGGTAGGAAGTTTTTCAGTAATTTCCTTATTGCCAGACGGTTCATAACTCTGATAGATTTCTTGACGTACACTATCGGCGAAGTTGTCCGACAGCCCATTTTCTATGTCAATACCATCCCAGGTAAACGTTTCGTCTGCCGAAAATTGACCGGCATTACTGTCATAGGTAATGCTTCCAACATCTGTTATCGACAGACCAACCCGTAACTTTTTTTTCCCATCGATCCAAGCAAAAGCCCCTTTCAAAGGTCCCGCCAAATCCATTTCTATAGTTCCGCCTATATCAACACCAAGACCTGAACCCTGTGTCTCAGTAAAACTTGCCCCATCCGGATCCACAAAATCGCCAATTTCTCCGTTAAAATTAGGATCTTGCCGGGCTTGATAGTAATCCTCAAATTGATTGGTCAATTCTCCCACTGAAGTAAATGTGTAGGCAAAATCGTGAATTACCTCACTATCTGTAACTTGCAAAGTAGAATTGAAATCAATGCTCGAAGTGTAATGAGCTATAAGATACTTTGGTGCTACCCCGGCAAATACCTTGATATTCTCACCAATCCCAAAAAGAGCCGGAATTTCTAACAGCTGATACGAAAATCCCGCCGAAAGTTCACTAAAGGCAACACCTTTGCTATGAAAATTAACGGGTTCGGGCTCAGAAAAACGCTCTTGGCTTATGCCGGTGAGCAACACTTCCGAAAATCCTCTGTTTACCGACCCGGATAAAAGTGCTCGATTTCTAAAGGCAAGGCTTAAAGCCATGTTTTCTCCTCGCCATGCCCCTGCGAGTGGTATTACATCAACCTCCATGCCCATGGCCCTGCTATTTCCCATGGCTGTACCAAACCATTCATCAAGTGCTTCGGGGCCAACAACATCCCCAGTGGTAAAGTGCTGGTTGTATACAGAAACGTTCATCAACGGTCCCCCCGCCATTGCCGAAACTCCTCCTAAAACGCCAATAGAAGTTGAGGGTTTCGTATCCGCGTTGAGCATAAGATTCGCAGGATTAACAAAATTTGCATGATACGTATCAATATAGGCAGTGCCCGAGCCCCCCAATCCTAAACTCTGGGCGGAGTAATGACCCGATTGTGCCTGGGCTATTGCTCCCCATCCCAAAATGAAACCTGTTGCCACAAGAATCGATGCTAATTGCTTTAAAAAATTCATGACCTAATCCCTATTCCCTTAGTTAATTGTTGAGGTTATGCCAGCTTTCACTTTCACCTTAAAGGTAACTGTATCGTCCTCTCTTAAACTCACCGACTGTTGTTGTGGGCTGTTAATGGTGATATCCATGACCACCGCTCTCGTGCGATGTAATTCACTCATCTCACTCTCAGAAAAGCTAATCTCATATTCACCTTGTGCGACATCAGAAGAAAAACCATCCTGATTCGTTGAAGCTCCGTTGATAGCAATATCGCTTTTCGAGGTAATCTTCTTTCCATTCCAATTCAGCATAACCACATTCAAAATCATATCAAGCGGTAGTGCATTGGTATAATTGATAGTTATCGTTGCCTCAGAAAGCTTGCGATCTTCATCCTCCTCGGGAATATCTTCAAAGTTGGCATCTACAGTATCTTGATAAGTGGCATTATCAGCTGAAAAATCAAATGGTATTTCCACCCCGAACGAGGGATCAAAAATGACCGGATTGACTACAGTGCCTGTTTCTTCTGCTGCATTTACCTCTGCCACGCCAACAAAACGAATATTGGTAGGCAGGTTACTGAAGAATGCCGAAGCATTCGTATTTGTAGCATCAAATATATTACTCCCAGACGCTCCGTCCATAGGGTCCGGATTGGCAACTTTTTGCAGATCAAATTTAATTACCTGATTTTCATTAGCCGGTTGACCGCTGACCTGCAACTGAGAAGGAATTTCCTCACTTTCTACTTGATAGGGTGATCCGTCGGTACCTGTTAAAAACTCCGTGTTACCGCCTGTATCCGTTCCAACAATAACAGCATAAATCGTCGTTTGTACTCCAAGGTTCGAGTCGTAAAGCAAATTTAACACCGGATTCTCAAAAGTAATATTTGAAACCCGATCTGAGATTTCATCAATGCCGCCTATCTCTGTTAGCTCGGCTTCATTATCGTTAAATACATCAATATTTTCGACAGAATCGTTGGTTTGATCCTCATTAAGTAGGATTTGCTTTGGAACCACATATCCCTCAGCCCTACCAATTTGGAGGTTATTAATATCAACATCAGCCTGTATCTGATCCGTTTCTGCAATGGTGCGGGTTTCTGATCCCGATCCTTCCTGAGTATTTTCCGTAGTAGCATTTATCTCATAATTCACCGTATTTCCTTGAGCATATATACGATAGCCCGATAAATCATATGCATTATTTAGCGTACCGTTCCTTGGGATATTTGACAAGTCAATTACAAATGAATTTCCATTTGAATCAATAATATCGGGAAACGTGATAGCCAGATTTTCAATTGCAATATCTATATTATTGGCAATATCAAGTGCTAACTCTCCACCACTCAATTCTACAAAGTGACTCTCATTTTGAAACTCAAAACTGTCGTCACCAACAGTAGAAATTCCCGAACTGTTAAATGATTGGGATTCAATTGCTGCAGTCACCTGTGAAGCCACAAGATTTTGTCCGGAAACCTCATTAACCACTAAGTCGGATCCCTCCTCCTTCATGTCTTGCGAATTCCAGCTAACCGTAACATCCAAACTTAAATCAGATAATTGTGTAGAAGCCGGAATTTGAATTTCTGTCGTTCTACTCGGATCATCCCAGAAAAAACTGTCTGTGGCATCACCTTTAGTTCCTATGTTTGCGCTTCCAACAAAATTGGTCCCCGAATTTAATACTAACTCGAGCTCATCAATATTAAATCCAAGGTTATTGGTAAGTGTGATCTGAACTGCTCCATCCTCTTTAATAACAGCACTTTCAAAATAGTCGGTGTTAAAACTAATATTAACCGTTCCGGAACCGCCAGGTATTTGTTGTCCGGCAGGAGGTGAAGAAAAACCCGTAAAACTGTCGAATCCTGCCGAGCCCACATTTCCTGCTCCGGAATTGAAATTGGTTAGTCGCAGTTCTCCTACTTCAGCATTTAATGTAGCAGGCGTTACATCTACCTCCGGAATTACATCATTGAGATCTCCCAAATTGACTTCTTCTTCTTTAACCAATCTAACGAGTCCGTTCCCACCGGTAGAAAAAAGATTTGTAAAATCTTCTGAAGTTGTATCAATTAACGCTTCATCCGCTCCCAGAAATGGGTAGGTTTTTTCCATCGTAAGCGGAATTTCAAACTGGTTTTTAACTTTAAAATCTGGAGACTTAGGACGTTCGCAGGACCAATTAAAAAATGCAAACGTGAAAATAAGTATAAAGGGAAGTGAATTCTTCATCTTTCCTAACCGTCTGTTTAGTGATATAATTTATTTAACATCATGTACTTAAAATTGATATCCTCAATTCAATTAAAATGACATTAAATAATAAAATTTTACCTGTAGAATGATTGCTAATAAAATCAGTAATGCTGAGCGCAAACCCAATTTATTTTTTGATTTTATTACTCTTGATCAATGTTAAGACATGAAATTATCCTCAAAAAACGAAAAGGCTTTGTCCGACAAGCTTTTAACAGCCTGCCCAACAAAGCCTTCACATCGATGAGCGGAGAGGGAGGGATTCGAACCCTCGGTACGCGCTAGACGCACACACGCTTTCCAAGCGTGCGCCTTCGACCGCTCGGCCACCTCTCCAATAAAGAGTCGCAAATATAGGCTAATTTCTACCTGATTTCAATATTAAAATCCATAGGTAAAAATTTGCCTGGAGTATGCTTTGACCGGCTGACCTTTATTTCGTGCCGGACGAAATCTCCACTGTAAAGCAGCGGTCAATGTAGCCTCTGTAAGTCCATAATTTATGCGATCGACCCTTCTTTTTTCTCCCGACTCTTGATCATATAAGACAATTTCAGTAATACTGGCCTCCTCAACCTTACCATCTGTATCCACTAAAAAATTAACCCATATTTCAGCTTTAATATTTGCCTTTTTTGCGGCCTCGGGAACCGTTGGTTCTACAATATGGATGACCTGTGGAGCTATCTGTGGACTTGATACCGGTTCGTCGGCATCACCTTCGCTGCCAATCATTTCAACAGAGAGCGAATCAGAATATTCACTAACATTTAAATCGTCCAACTCAATAGGATCTTCCTCAATCACCTCATCGGTAGGTTCGGGAATTGGTGTTTGTGGTTTGGGCGGAGGAGGCGGACTATTTTGCTGTTCCGTTCGTACAACGTCTTCGAGAGCAATAGCATCATCCGAAAAATCAATTTGCTGATCCGATGAAGTTGATTCGTTAACAGGCCAAAGATTGAATACGGCGATCATCATTAATTCTACGATGACTATAGCCGTTAAAACACGAATCCGATATCCGTTTTTACTGTCGTCGGTATATTTTTTAAGATCAGACAAATTTATAGTATCGGATATCTAAACTGATTGTGGATGTAGAAGTTTTTTGTATTAACGAATAAACAAGGTGGTTTCATTCAATGGTGTATTGCACTATTTACGTTTACTGCAAATCGGGTTGGACGTAATAAACATTTAGAGACATATATACACTAAATCATGTCAGTCATGTTTTACGTCTTCCAACACCTTACGAATAAAACCGCCATGAGCCTCTAGTTTGTTTTCAGCTTCTTTTTTGTTTAGCCCCCCCAATGCCATAACCAATGCAGTTTTAACATGTCCGTCAGCCGAATACAACAGTTTTTCTGTTTCCTTATAATCCAGATCAGTGAACATCATAACAATCCGTTTTGAACGCTCATGTAATTTTTGATTGGAAAGCTGTAGATCAACCATCACATTTTCATATACTTTGCCTCTCCGAATATTTGCTCCCGTAGTTATCATATTTAGCACCATCTTTTGGGCCGTAGCACTTTTCATGCGAGTACTACCCATGATAACTTCTGGACCTACCGGGATATCAATTAACACATCTACATCGAGAGAAATCTGAGATCCCGGCACAGTTGTCACAAAAATCGTACTGCATTCATTTTCCCGAGCTTCTTTTAGAGCTCCATGCACATAAGGCGTACGCCCGCTGGCAGCCAATCCGCAAACAATATCGCCAGATGAAAGATCAATCTCCCGCAGAGCTTTGCGTCCATTAGCCTCAAAATCTTCCGCCCCTTCCTGGGCTTCAAACATAGCTTCTTTACCCCCGGCAATCAGTCCTACAACCTGCTCGGGATCAGATCCAAACGTGGGAGGACATTCGGCAGCATCAAGTATTCCCAGCCGTCCACTGGTACCGGCTCCCACATAGATCAAGCGCCCTCCCTCATCAAATGCTTTCTTGACCAAATCAATAGCTCGTGCAACTTGCGGTAGCTTTTTTTCAACCTCGTCGGCAACTTTTTTATCCTCGGCATTAATAAGACGAGCTATTTTCAGGGAATCGGCAACATCAATTTTCTTGGTATTGGGATTCCGTTGCTCGGTATCCAATTTTTTTAACTGATCAAAAAGCTCTTGGTCTTCTTCGTTCACCTTGTAAGAATTATTCTTGATACGATTTGTTTACTCACTTAAATTACTTGGTTTCGTGATACCAAAAAAGCAATACAAGTGATTCTCAACTAATACCAAAATTAAAAGCCGACGAATCAAAATATCGCCGGCTTGTAAAATGTAATAGGCATTCGCATTATTTCTGTTTGCTGCGGTGTTTCCACCATTTTGAGTGGACACCGTTTGGGGAATTACTTTTGAAATTTTGCTTCTCATCCTGACCATCACTTTCCATTTTGAGCAGTGCTGCGGCCAACGCCTTGACTTCAGAGCCATCAGTGTTTTCAGCATCCAGTTTCTCTTTGCTAAAGTGATCAGGAACAAAATGGGTATCATAATCACCCGAGGTAAATGACTCGTGCTGTAATACGTATTTACAAAATGGAATTGTCGTTCTACAACCCGCAATCTCATATTCATCCAGAGCACGTAACATTCGCTTTATAGCGTGATCCCGATCCGTGCCATAAGTACAAAGCTTCGAAATCATGGGGTCATAATTAATAGTCACCTTCTGCCCTTCCTCCACTCCGGAGTCAACACGCACACCATTACCAGAAGGGATACGGTGCTTGCTTAATGTACCCGTACTTGGCAAAAAGTTATCACGCGGATCTTCAGCGTAAATGCGGCATTCCACAGCATGACCTTTCATCTGAATCTCCTCTTGCTTGACGGGTAATTCTTTTCCTTCGGCCACCAATATCTGTAGTTCCACTAAATCCAGTCCTGTAATTAATTCTGTTACCGGATGCTCTACCTGCAGGCGCGTATTCATCTCAAGGAAATAAAAATTACGATCCGCATCTACCAAAAATTCAATCGTTCCTGCTCCCACATAGTCTACCGCTTCGGAAGCAGCAATTGCAGCTTCCGCCATTTCTGAACGTAATTCAGGCGTCAAAATGGAGCATGGCGCTTCTTCTATCACCTTCTGATGACGACGCTGTATCGAGCACTCCCGATCAAACACATGGAGCGTATTTCCATGTTCATCGGCAATAATCTGAAACTCAACATGACGGGGCTCAACCAAGTATTTTTCAATATATACACGATCATCACCAAAGGAATTACGTGCCTCCGACTTTGCGGCTTTAATACCAGACCGAAATTCATCTTTATTATTTACAATACGCATTCCTTTTCCACCGCCCCCGGCCGCTGCCTTAACCAGCACGGGATAACCGATTTCGTCGGCTATTTTTTCGGCCTCTTCAACATCTTCGAGCTCCTTTTTGGTGCCCGGTGGAAATGGAACGTTAGCTTTACTCATAATTTCGCGAGCAGCGGTTTTATCCCCCATTAATCGAATAGATTTCGCCCGGGGCCCAATAAAAATGATATCTTCTTCTCGGCATCGCTCGGAGAAATCACCATTTTCACTTAAAAATCCATAGCCGGGATGGATAGCATCTGCTCCGGTATCTTTGGCAGCCTGAATAATTTTATCGATAACCAGGTAGCTTTCTGAAGAAGAAGCAGGACCGATATGTATCGATTCATCAGCTTGTAACACATGCGGGGCATCGGCATCAGGCGTTGAGTATACCGCCACCGTTTTTTTACCCAGCTCTTTACACGTTCTAATTACACGTAACGCAATTTCGCCGCGATTAGCGACCAATATTTTATTAATGTCTGCCATAGTTACCTTTTAAATGATGTGCGTTTTTAACATTTGTGGCCATAATTTCCATTCATCTCCTCCATCAGACCAAATGTCGAGGTCATGATCTAAAAATTTCATTCGCATTACCTTATCCATTCGAACCGCATCGTCGATTCGCTTATCTCCTTCATAACTTACCAACCGAAAATCAATGTCCTGAACTTTATCAAGCAAAGACTTTTTATTCAAATTGGGTACGAAATCCATTGGATTACTGTAATAAACGTCGTCATCATAATAATCATCCATGTACGGTCTGATATCGTAAATACCGCTTATACCGATCGATTTGCCAAAAACTTCAGGGTATTTGAGAGCAGTTGTAACAGCATGATATCCGCCAAAATCAACACCACCGATGATAATAAATTTTATACTGTTTTGGTCTTTAATGTAGGGTACTACTTCCTCAACAATATACGATTCGTACTGTTGCTGGCGAACAACACGTTGTTCAGGAGATGCATTTTTATTCAACAGAGCTTCATCATCAATCGACGATAATACAAATAATTGATTGAACCCGTTTTCCAGCTGGTACGAGATTGAATCCGTCATCCCAAATTCTTCCCATTGCTTGCAACTAGCTCCTCTTGTAGGAATCCCAATTACCGGCGTTCCCGACTCTCCATAAACAGCCAGTTCCATGTCTTTTCCCAAACTGGGACTCCGCCATTTCTTAATTTTAGCTTCCATTCGTCTCCATTTTGTTAAGATCGGCAATAAAATTTGAATGGAATATAACAGTTCATATTGATTAGTGTAAACGCAGATCCTCCAATTCTTAGGTTAGATTAGGACTGCGCTACTTTCATCTGATAATATGCCCTGGGAAGAATGGAAAATTTCTCTGTAGCATTAAGATATGCTCGTTTATTAAACACATTGTAGTTATTCTCCTCAATTTTATCGAGAATACGTCCATAGTTTTGTCGGGCCAAATACACCGGTAAGCGACTGTCACTGCTAAGCAAGCCTATACCTTTGTCTGATCTCTGATAATATCTGCGCGTTCGCTTAATCTGAAAGTTTAATAATTCAATCACATTTTCTGTTCGCAGGTGATTAAATAGCTCTTCTTCTGATACATTAAAACGATCCAGATCTTCTTGCGGCAAGTATATTCTATTGCGTTGCAGATCTTCCCCAACATCCCGCAAAATATTTGTCAGCTGCATGGCTATACCCAAATCTACTGCATATCCCAAAGCTTCCTGTGATTGATACCCAAAAACCTGACTGGTCATCAACCCTACGATCGAGGCCACCTTAAACGAATAATCATACAATTCATCAAAGGTCTCATATCTGTTTTTAAACAGATCCATGCAAACACCTTCCATAAGTTCGAACGGCATTTCTATAGGGATATGATATTGCCTCAGTACATCGGAAAATGCAATCAATATATCATTATCATGAGCTTTGCCCTCATATGTATCCCGCAGTTTCTGTTTCCAGGATTCCAGTTTAAAGCGGATATCATCTTCGGTAAGTTCACGCTTTTCCAGTAAATCTTCGGCTTCGTCCACCAGATCATCAATATACCTGCATAAGCTATAGATGGCAAAAATACCACGCTGCTTATGATTAGGTAAAAAGCGCGTCGCCATGTAAAATGTCTTGGCATGATAACGAGTTATTGCCCTGCACTCGGCATAGGCCTCCTTCAGACGCTCATCGTTCAGCTCTTCAATAACCGAGCGATGAAAAGATGTACGCTGATACAGAGGCTTAAGCAACGCGTATGGTATTCGAAAAAGATCTGTCATCAATATCAATTAATTTCCTTTTATACCTATCAAAATGCTAAAATGATATAAAATAGTTCCTGTAAATTTTTATCGGCCTTCGAATTAGAATGATTTAATAAATTCATTTCTATTCTTGACAAGTTTTTATGATTTTCTACTGATCTCTTTTACAAAAAAATATTACTCTCGTGGATAATTCATCTCAAATTGATGCCAAAGCACTTAACAACTGTATCACTAAAACAAATGTTCCCGACTACCCTGAACCATACCGAGGCAAAGTGCGTGATGTGTACAAGTTAGGAAATAATCAGATTGGAATTGTGGCCAGTGATCGCATATCGGCTTTTGATTACATCATGAAACAGGCAATCCCCTACAAAGGACAAATTCTTAATGCTCTGGCTGAATTTTCTTTTCAGAAAGTGGATGATATTGTAAACACGCATATTATTGACGTACCCCATCCGAACGTTACAATCGCAAAAGAGTGCGAACCTATTCCCGTGGAGGTAGTTATTCGGGCCTGCTTAACGGGGCATGCAGCTCGTGTGTATAAAGCGGGGAAGCGAACGCTATGCGGCGTAGAGTTACCGGACGGTATGGTAGAAAATCAGAAATTTGAAGAGCCTATCCTTACACCGGCAACCAAAGCCGAAGAAGGTCACGACGAAGATATTTCAGAAAAAGAAATATTAGAGCACGGTATTGTTGATGAGAATATTTGGCAGGAAATACGAGAGAAAGCATTTAAAATTTTTGAGCGCGGCCAGCAAATAGCCAATAAACAGGGGCTAATCCTTGTGGATACCAAATACGAATTTGGGTTGTATAACGGAGAGGTCACCCTCATTGATGAGGTGCATACCGCAGACTCTTCGCGGTATTTTTATGCGGATGGATATGAGGAGCGTCTTGAAAAGGGGGAGCCTCAAAAACAGTTATCCAAGGAATTTCTCCGTGAATGGCTTATGGATCACGGCTTTCAAGGTAAAGAAGGACAAACACTACCGGATCTCCCCGATGAATTTCGAATCAAAGTATATAACCGGTATACCGAACTGTTTGAGAAACTTACCGGCAAATCGTTTGAACCAACCCCTATTGATATCAATTTTTTCAATAGTGAGCTAAATAAAATTTTTGATCAATATTGATTGATCCTGATACAAGTTCAGGATGACACGTTGCTCTTTTCGATATCTCATCCCAATGTTTTGCATTAGGATATTTTTTAGCCGATAATATAAAAGCCTTTCCGGAGCTACGCTGTTACTGAGGGTACATTAAGTTTATAAGCAAATCGAGCCAAGGCTTTTTTACCTTTCATCGCTTTACGAGCAAACACTCTCTCTTCTTCGTTTTGGGATAAATATTCTTCAAACGACTGTTTCTCCGCTCGCTCCAGGTTGCCATCCAGGTAATCAGTTAAGAAGTCAGTGAGTACTTTGTCACTGTCAAATGCTGTAGGTTTCATAGTAAAAAGGGTAATAGATTATTGTACAAGTTCAATACCTTATCTATTACCCTCTTACTGTACTATGCAGAAATTGTTTCCGGATAGACGTAATTTTCTAATAATTCCTGCAATTGTGCTCGTCCACGGTTGATTCGTGACTTTACCGTACCCATCGGCAGATCCGCTATTTCAGAAATTTCTTCGTACGATAATTGTTGAATATCCCGAAGCACTACAACTTCACGGAAATCATCACTAAGCTCTTCCAATGCTTTTTCAAGCTGATCCATACACATTTTTTCGTGTAGTGAATCATCCGGCAGAATTCCTGAATCTTCCAACTTCATAGGACGATCTTCAGAGTCATCAGGATCTTTGTGGATCGTTACTTTAGTCATGCGCTTTTTCTTTTTATACAAACTCTTAGCCAGGTTAATACCAATGGTATACATCCACGTCGAAAATTTCGCAATGCGTTCATAGGAATGGCGACTGCGAAACACGCGAAAAAAGGTTTCCTGCACTAAGTCTTCACAATCCTGATGATCATGCGTATAACGATACAAGAAATTGTGCAGGCGATCCTGATAGCGATCAACCAAAATATTGAATGCTTGTTCGTACCCGGACTGAAACTTTTCCATTAAATCTTCATCCGACATCTTACGTAATTCGGCCTTAGAAACAGCTTGCATAATGACCCCTATTTGATTGCAGTTAATAATTGCGGGGATCATCAGCGTTCCGCCAGGCGAAATAATAATGTTGTACTAGCCGATGATCCGTTTGATCATCAGGAGAAGTATCGTGGAGGGGTCCATCTTGGTAAAACCTTTGGATGCCCTGTCGGCATCTAACAATGCTTCAAATATTCTGGGCATATCGGCCAGTTGAAAAGCTGAAGCGTCTTTCCAAAGCTTGTTGAAGTACCAATTGTTGTTGATACCTAAGGTATTTTGAACTTGTTTTTTGGAATTACCCTGTCCAGCTAACCGGCGTATTTGCCAGATGTTTGAAAACACATTGTAAAAGAACCCCACGGAACGAATAATTTCTCCCGTGTTCGCTTTAGAGTGTTGCAACATCTGTTCCGCGATAAACAGGGCCTCATCCAGATTGCGCGAAAAGATAGCGTCTTTGAGCTCAAACACCGAATATTCGCGATATAGGCCGATTATTTTTTTTATTTCGCTCTCTGTGATGGTATCAGAAGTGTCCACAAAAGTGCACACTTTATCTATTTCTGTGGACAGTAACTGCAAGCTGTTGCCCACATATTGCGCCAGCATTTGGGCTGCCGGCGGTTCTATCTTTTTATTGTGATGCTTTTTAGCCCAACTTATGATCCAATCAGGTAGGCGATAGTCGGGCACTTCTTCAAATTCGTAAAATCCGGCGTGTTTCTTAAATGCTTTGCCAATTTTTGAACGACCGGAAGGCTTTTTGGTATCGATGCAAACAAAGAGCGTTGTGGGATTGGGTTGCTCCAAATAAGGGATCAAATCATTCACTTCTCCCTGGTACCCTTCGGCTTGTGCTCCGTAGCCGCTAAGCTCTTTAAAATCCCGGAGGATAACCACACGCTGCTCGGCCATCATCGGGAAACTACGAATGATTGAGAGGACTTTCTCGGGCGTCACATCCCGACCGTAGAGCAGATCAAAATTAAAGTCTTTTTGATCCTCGGGGATGAGTCCCTCAACCACTTCCTGCAACTTATCCAGAAAGAACTCCTCTTCGCCATAGAAAAAATACACGGGCTTCCTGTTCTCTGAACGAAGCTCATTCAGAATTTCGGAATAGAGTTCTATGCTGGTCTTTTTGGCCATGTTTGTTATCGGTTATTTGTTACTGGTTAATAGGCAAATCTAATAACCAATAACGATTAACAAATCACTACGGCGTGAGTCGTCCCATCATACGTGGGAACGGGATTGTCTCACGGACGTGATCCAAGCCGCACAGCCAGGCTACGGTTCGTTCTAATCCCAAGCCAAAGCCAGAATGTGGTACCGATCCATATTGTCGCAGATCCATATACCAACTGAACACATCTTCGTCTAATCCGTGCTCATTAATCCGCTTCCGGAGCGTTTCCAAATCATCCTCCCGCTCACTTCCGCCAATAATTTCGCCATAGCCTTCGGGGGCCAACATATCACAAGCCAGTGCCAACTTTTCGTCCTGGGGATCACGTTTCATGTAAAAGGCTTTAATTTCAGCAGGAAAACGATGGACCAAAATGGGGGTATCATACTTCATTGTGAGCAATGTTTCATCACTGCCACCAAAATCTTCGCCCCACTCAAAGTTAAGCGCCGATTCTCTCCAATCGGGGATATTTCGGAGATCTTCTGCAATTTCATCCAGTCGCTTGCCAATTTCTATGACGCGCTCATCGATCTGAGCCTTTCGCCATTTCTTGGCCTGCCCACGTTCCTTCTCAATCTCTTCCCGTTCTTCCTTAAGATCTTCCGCTTCCTGCTTGCGATCCTCTACCATCTGATCCAGCATTTCCGCCATTTCATCGCTCTTGAGCTGCTCAACGGCCTCGGTATAGGAAATACGAGGGTAATCCTCCTCCACCGTTTTGCGCAGCTTAGAGGTGTCGCGCTCCAAGATCTCGAGCTCTTTAGGACGACGATCAAGCACGCGCTTAACGATAAACTTGATGAAATCCTCTGCCAGATCCATATTCATATTCAGATCGTAAAACGCCATTTCGGGTTCGATCATCCAGAACTCGGTGAGGTGGCGACGGGTCTTACTTTTCTCGGCCCGAAATGTCGGTCCGAATGTGTAAATCAATCCGTGCGCCATTGCCATGGCTTCGCCGTAAAGCTGACCAGATTGTGTCAGATATGCTTGATCTTCGAAATATTCCGTCTCAAAAAGATTTGTTGTGCCCTCGGCCGCATTGCCGGTAAAGATTGGCGCATCCATCTGCACAAAACCGCGCTCCTGAAAAAAGGTGTGTATCGCATAAATAATCTCATTGCGCACGCGCATGGCCGCCCACTGCTTTTGACTGCGCAGCCACAGGTGACGGTTCTCCATCAAAAATTCAACGCCGTGCTCTTTGGGCGTAATGGGATAATCTTCAGCCACTTGGTAAATTTTGAGATCGGTAACCTGCAGCTCATGTCCACCGATACTGCGTTCATCCTCAACTACTTTTCCCGTAATTTCAAGTGATGTCTCTTGACGGAGGGACTCGGTTTGCTCCCAAACATCTTCACTCACGGCATCTTGCGCTACCACACATTGGCAGATCCCAGAACCGTCGCGCATCTCCACAAAATAGAGACTTCCACTGCTTCGGTAGTTATACACCCATCCTTTGAGCGTTACTTCTTCATCAACGTGATCAGACAAATTGCTGATATAAACCATGCTTCAACGAATAATTTTGTTAATACTTTTAGTAAAATGATGGTGCTCGAAACTAATCATTTCTGATCAGACTCGAAACGAAAATTCCTATGCTTCAGGCAACAGCAGTGCCTCGGAGAATAGCTCATTATCAAAGAAATCCTGGGCAAAATCCTGCACCTGGGCAGCCTCCACAGCATCAATCTTTTCCTGGAGCTCATCAAGTGTAACAAAGCGATCAAAATAGATTTCACTCTTGGCCAGTCGCGACATGCGATTGCTCATACTTTCTACCGAGAGCATCAACTTTCCTTTAAGCTGTGCTTTTGCTTCAGCCAACTCTTTTTGCGGGATGGGATTCTGCTTTAGTTTATCGAGTTCGGCTTCAATCAACTCCCGAACGTGATCCACATAATCCTTGTCGGTGCCCACATAAATGCCATATAAACCGGTATCGCTATACGATTGATTAAAGGAGGTAATCGTGTAACAATAGCCATATTTCTCCCGCACATTTTGATGCAATCGCGAACTCATTCCTCCACCCAATACCGTGTTGGCAAGCAATAGCCTGAATTTATCTTCATGATCATAATGCAAGCCCCGGCGCCCTGTTATCAAATGCGTTTGTTCGATCGGCTTAGTTAACTCTAAACCAGCAGCTTCATAATCCGGGAGCGGTGGGTTTTTGTCAACTGTATTATCTGACTCTACTTCGCTAAAATATTCAGTAACAAGTTCAACTACTCTAGCATGATCTACATTTCCTGCCACAGACACCAATAAATTTGATGGCTGATAACGATCATCCATATAATCATACAAATCCTGTCTTTCAAAAGCAGAAACTGTGTCTTCAAATCCAAGCGTGGAATTCCCCAATGGATGTCCCTTGAAAACCTGTCCGCTAAACTGTTCAAAAAGGTAGTCATTAGGGCTGTCCCGATACATTTTCATCTCTTCGATGACTACCTTTTTCTCCTTTTCTATTTCATCTTCCGGAAATGAAGGATGCAAAACCATATCCGTAAGTACATCCAAGGCACGTTCAAGCTGAGTGTTGAGGCACCGCGAATAGTAGCAGGTATATTCCGATGAAGTGAAAGCGTTCAAATATCCCCCGACGGACTCCATACTCATGGCAATATCCAGTGATGAACGATTATCGGTTCCTTTAAAAAGCATGTGCTCCAAAAAGTGGGTAACCCCGGCCATTTTATGTGATTCATTTCTGCTGCCGGTCTTAGCCCAAATTCCGACGGCTACGCTTTTTACACTATCGACGTGTTCGGTAACGATTTTTAGTCCGTTGTCTTGCGTCGTCTTATTTACAAAGTCGCTTTCTTTCATGCTTTGCCTTGAGCTCATACAAATAAATCCTTTAATAAATTTTTCTCGATCCGTAGCTCTGCTGCGAATCGTTAAGTTCAGTGTTTAATAGGTCCCGAAGCAGAGCATCGGGACCAGATAATAGCAATAAAATAAAACGCCATCCCGACAAATCGAGATGGCGCAAAATACAACTGATTTATGAAGATCTGATACGCTTAGTTGTTATCTCCATCTTCAGGAATCAACGCCTTTCGTGAGAGACGAAGTTTTCCACCGTGCTCAACTTTGAGCAGTTTGACTTCGAGCTCATCACCTACAGAAAGTACATCACGTACATTGTCAACATGTGAGTGATTAATTTCTGAGACATGGAGCAACCCATCTTTTCCAGGCACAATCTCAACAAAAGCACCGTAATCTTTAATCGCTTTTACTGTTCCCTGGTAGGTAGCACCTTCTTCGAGGTGTCCCACAATACCCTGGATGCGTTTCTTGGCTTCTTCAGCGTTAGAAAGTTGATCAGCGCTAATGGTAATTTTTCCTTTACCACGCTCCTCATCTTCCTCAACCCAGATTTCGGTGTTGGTTTCTTTCTGTAGCGTTTGGATAACTTTACCACCTGGTCCAATTACAGATCCAATATCATCCGCTTCGATCTCCATTTTAACGAACTGTGGAGCAAATTCAGAAATCTGTTCACGTGGCTCAGAAATGGTTTCTGCCATTTTATCCAAGATATGCAGGCGACCTTTTCGAGCTTGCTCAAGAGCTTCTTCGAGCTTCTCAAAAGAGATACCACTTACTTTCATATCCATCTGGCATGCGGTTATTCCATCGCGGCTACCGGCTGTTTTGAAGTCCATGTCGCCCATGAAATCTTCTTCGCCCCGGATATCAGAAAGAACTACTTCCTCGTCATCGCCGACAATCATACCCATTGCAATTCCGGCAACAGGCTTTTCAAGAGGAACGCCAGCATCCATAAGTGCCATGGAACCTCCACAAACAGAAGCCATAGAAGAAGAGCCGTTGGATTCGGTGATATCAGAAATTACACGAATTACATAACCGAATTCATCAAATGAAGGCATTAATTTGCTGATTGAGCGCTCGGCTAAGTGCCCATGACCAATTTCACGTCGGCCGGGTCCACGCATAAATCCAGCTTCGCCCACACTGTAGTTGGGGAAATTATAATGGAGGAAAAACTTCTTGTCTTCCTCAGTCAATAGCGTATCAACCGCCTGGGCATCTTTTTGTGTACCGAGTGTCACAGAAACAAGCGCCTGTGTTTCACCACGGGTAAAGATTGCAGAACCGTGCGTACGAGCGAGGTATCCAACCTGGGTCCAGATATCCCGAACATCTTCTGGAGAACGCCCGTCAATACGTTTCTTCTTTTCGAGAATCATATTACGGAGCTGCTCTTTCTCAATTTTACTGAGGATATCTTTAATCGTACCGCCTTCTTCAGCGTACTCTTCGGTTTCCGTCAGCTCTTCAACAACACTGTCTTTAATTTCTTGAAGTCCTTCGCTGTATTTCTCTTTGCCAAGGCCAACATTCACGTGTTCACGAATACGTTCTTCGGCTAATTCGTGAACCTTATTTTTGAGGTTTTCATCAACAGGTTCAGGCTCAAATTCACGCTTTTCTTTACCAAACTCATTGCGAAGTTCTTCTTGAAATGCACAAAGCTTTTTGATGGATTCATGAGCAGCTTTGATGGCATTGAGCATTTCTTCTTCAGAAATCTCTTCCATCTCTCCTTCCATCATAATCACGCTTTCAGCCGTACCACCGATTATCATATCGATGTCGCTCTTTTCCATCTCGCTGATGGTTGGGTTGATGATAAACTCTCCATCCACACGTCCAACACGAACTTCAGCAATAGGTCCTGCAAAAGGGACATCTGAAATGTGCAGAGCGGCAGAAGCTCCTACTCCACCTAACACATCACCGTCATGTTCTCCATCTGAGGAGAGTACAGAACAAATTATTTGCGTATCGAAACGGTATCCATCAGGAAAAAGTGGTCGAAGACTGCGATCGATCAGTCGACTGGAAAGAACTTCCTTGTCATTGGGACGTCCTTCTCGCTTAATAAATCCACCGGGAAACTTTCCGCCGGCAGAAAAACTTTCTCTCAGATCAACTGTTAGAGGGAAAAAGGGTTTATCAGTAGGCTCCTTTGAGCTTACCGCGGTACATAAAACCATGGTATCACCCATGCGAACCACAACAGCACCGTCGGCCTGCTTTGCAATGCGGCCAGTTTCTATAGATAACGTTTTGCCCGGTGCAAATTCTACACTTCTAAAATCTTCTTTCATCGTAATACGGTATTCAATTCAAAATTATAATAATCAACAAAGCTTAGGTAATGATTACAAAACTTTGTAGGTGATCAATTAGGAAGGGAGATACTGCAAAAAGTGCAGTATAAAAAAGGCACGTTATTGATAACGTGCCTTGAAAAGTTATTTGCGAATTCCTAAATCGCTAATAAGTTCTCGATATTTTTCGATTTCGTTATCTTTAAGGTAGTCGAGTAGTTTTCGTCGTTTCCCTACCAGTTTTAACAATCCTCTTCGTGAGTGGTGATCTTGTGTGTTTTCCTGAATGTGATCGGTAAGATCATTAATGCGCTCAGTAAGTATTGCAATCTGAGCTTCAGTAGATCCGGTATTCTCTTTTGATCCACCATATTTTTCAACAAGTTCCTGCTTTCGCTTCTTTGTTATCGCCATGTGATAATTGTATTCTTTTTGTCTTTTCTACAACTGTGTAAAATGTTCTTATAATAGCTAGCAAAGATAAGCGTTCATGCTGTATTTTGCAATATTTTAATACTTGCTAAGCAGTTCCTGTGACTGCTCTTTATCAGCTTTTAACTGCTCAATTAATTCTTGTTTCCCGCTAAATTTTTTCTCATCCCTGATACGTTTGAAAAATCGCACCTGTACCTCTTTACCATAAATATCTTCCTCAAATTCAAACAAATGTACTTCCAAGGTCTGCTGATCTCCATCAAATGTCGGACGGGTCCCAATATTCATCATTCCATCAAACCAACTACCATTAATACGAACTTTAACAGCGTACACCCCCTCTTTGGGTATAATTTTATTCACATGCTCGGGCTTAATGTTCGCGGTAGGAAAACCAATCTTCTTTCCTCTTTTATCACCATGTACTACCGTACCGTTAAGACGATATGGACGCTGTAAAAATTCAGTAGCCTGCTCAATATTTCCATTCTCACTAATTGCGTTTCGAATAGCCGTACTGCTTACTGTCTTCTCTCCTACTTCGTGTTTGGATACCACATAAGAATCAAAATTAAGTTCGTTTCCAAGTTTTTCAATGGTTTCGATGGTCCCCTCCCTATTGCGACCAAAATGATGATCGTACCCAATAACAAATTCGCTGACACCAATTTTTTTATGGATAATATCTCTAATAAACTCCTCAGAACTCAACAAAGAAAAGTCGCGATCGAACGGGATAACAACCATTCGGTCAATGCCTAATTCTTCCAGAATTTCGCAACGCTCCTCCAACGTAGTTAATAGTTTGATACCATCATCACCCGGATTGATAATATTTCTTGGATGGGGATCAAACGTAACTAAAACGCTTCTGGCCTCCTTTTCCTTGGCCTTAGCAACAACAGTATCAATTATTGCCCGATGGCCGGCATGGACTCCATCAAATGTACCAACTGTTAAAACTGTATTTCCTTCTCGTTCAACGTTTTCTAAAAAAACTAGTTCAGACATTGGTTATAAAAATTTGATGTCTCGAGTTAATGGAGATCAATATTTGATGCATAATTTTCGATGGAAAATATCTGCTCCATTTCCTTAATCGTCAAAGCATCAGTATTACTATATGTACCTATGGCGGTTCGTTTCAGTCCAACTAAGTGTCCAGCACTATCTAGTGAAGTGGCCAAATCATCAGCAAGCGTACGAATATACGTTCCTTTACTACATTTTACATACAACTCTAATCGTGGCAAATTACATTCCAATATGGTTGTGTCTTCGATAATTACCTGTCTGGGCTTCCGTTTTACCTCTTTCCCTTTACGGGCCAACTTATAAAGCGGGTCACCTTCATGCTTCAATGCCGAATACATGGGGGGGATCTGAACAATCAATCCCGAAAACTCATTATCTAATTTTTCCTGTATGCTCTTTCTGGATATATGATTAAAAGAAACGCGTTTGTCAGGCGTTGTCTCCGCATCAAGGCTGGGTGTTGATGAACCAAATGTAATGTTTGCTATATATTCTTTATCGGCTTCCTGAAAAGCTGAAACAGTTCGCGTTCCTTTACCACAGCACAATATAAGAAGACCTCTAGCCATAGGATCAAGTGTGCCGGCATGACCTATTTTTCGAATATTTGTGCATTTCCGCAAAAACTTAACAACCTGAAAACTACTCCACCTTTTGGGCTTGTCAATGAGGAAGGCAGCCCCTTCATCGTAATCAAAATTGGGGTCAGGCAAGTTCTGATTAGAAAATATGGGCAGTTCTTCGAGCGGAATTGCTTTTGCCATGAGCAGGCCTACTCTTCATCGTCTTCATTGGTTTCCCGCTGCTTTCTTTCCTTCCGGATTTTTTGGAACAGCTTTTCCATTTTCTCTACGTGTTCAGCTGTTTTATCATTGATGAAATGCAATTCAGGAATACGACGCACCTGATGACGAATTTTAGAGGCTAACTCTTTGCGGATAGCCGCATTTTGTTCTTCCAGATAGGCAAAAATAGCATCCTCATCTTTTCCGGGAGCATACACACTCAGCAATACCTTGGCAATAAGAAGATCGGGAGTAACATCTACCTTTGTAACGGTAATAAACGATCCACTTTGCTGGTAACTCTTCTGTATAATCTTACCAAGATCGCGCTTAATTACTGCACTCAGCCGTTCTGTACGAATACTCATATTCCTAAATTCCAATTAATGCGTTAGTCTTCGTCGCTTTTAACATCCTCGAGACTACGGCGTTCCTCAACAACTTCATAGTTCTCGATAACGTCACCAACTTTGATATCATTATAGTTTACAATACTGATACCGCATTCGTACCCACTTTTCACTTCTTTAACATCATCTTTAAAGCGTTTAAGTGCATCAATCTCCCCATCATAAATCACAACGCCATCGCGAACTACGCGGACAGGATTATTGCGATTAATTTTACCATCCGTGACATAACAGCCGGCAATAGTACCCACACTGGATACTTTAAAGATTTCTCTCACCTCTGCATTACCATACAGTCGTTCACTAATTTCAGGTGAAAGCATGCCTTCCATTGCATCCTTAACCTCATCAACGGCATCATAAATAACGCTAAAGAGTCGGATGTCTATCTCTTCCTCCTCGGCTACTTTTCGCGCATTCGAGGTTGGTCGTACCTGGAATCCGATAATAATTGCCTCCGAAGCAGATGCAAGCAGCACATCAGATTCGGTAATAGCTCCAGCTCCGGTATGTATGATATTCACAGAAACCTCCTCATTGCTTAGTTTCTGTAACGCTCCGGAAAGAGCTTCAATTGAGCCATCCACATCAGCCTTAATAATAAGATTGAGATCTTCAATCTCACCCAGTGCAAGACGACGAGAAAGATCATCAAGACTCATATGCTTGGATTGTCGCAGCTCTTGCTCACGCTTAATCTGCTGTCGCTGATTGGCAATCTCCTTGGCCTTCTTCTCATCATCGAGGGCAACCAGCTTATCGCCGGCCTGTGGAATATCATCAAATCCGGTTAGCTGCAGTGGCGTGGAAGGCCCTGCAGATTCAATCCGTTCTCCGAGCTCATTTTCCATCGCACGTACTCGACCAAAGCATGGTCCGGCTACAAATGGATCACCAACTTCGAGCGTACCATTTTGCACCAGAATATTTGAAACAATGCCCTTTCCTTTATCAACACGAGCTTCAAGAACCACTCCATCGGCATTACGATTAGGATTGGCCTTCAGCTCCATTAATTCAGCCTCAATAAGAACTTTTTCAAGCAGTTCAGGAATACCTTCTCCGGTTTTAGCGGATACCTCTGCTACCTGATTGGTACCGCCGTACTCTTCAACAATTACATCATGTTCGGCAAGCTGCTGTTTTATCTTATCGGGATTTGCGCCGGGTTTATCCATCTTGTTTATTGCAACAATGATCGAAACACCCGCTGCTTTAGCGTGATTGATCGCCTCGATTGTTTGCGGCATCACAGCATCATCAGCTGCAACTACAAGAATAACAATATCTGTTGCCTGAGCTCCACGCGAACGCATTGCGGTAAAAGCTTCGTGACCCGGAGTATCAAGGAATGTAATGGGACGACCATCATCAGTCGTTACCTCATAAGCACCTACGTGCTGGGTAATACCTCCGGCCTCACCTTCAGCAACCTGTGATTTACGAATATAATCGAGCAAAGAAGTTTTACCGTGATCAACGTGCCCCATTACTGTAATAATAGGCGCCCGAGGTTCAAGGTCTTCAGGATCATCTTCTTCTAATTCAATTTCTTCAATGGCATCATCGGCATCAACAAATTCAACTTCATAGCCATATTCTTCAGCGACAAGCTCAATCGTGCTGGCATCCAATCGCTGATTGATAGAGACCATCATGCCGAGATCCATGCAGGTCGTAATTACATCATTGGCTTTAACATCCATCAGTTCAGCCAAATCACTGACGGTTATAAACTCAGTAGCTTCAATGATTTGATCTTCAAGTTCTTCGAGCTCCTGCTGCAGCTGCTCTTCCTCCTCACGCTCTTCTTTGCGTTGACGACGACGTTTCTGGCGCTTACTACCAACGGTTTCAGACGACTGCATTTTCTGCAGCGTCTCTTTCATTTTTTGTTCTACATCTTCCTCATCAACTCGGCTACCACGCTTGCGTCGCTTCTTCTTACCTTTCTTTTTGCTTTTCTTCTTCTCTCGCTTTGACGACTTACTTTGAGATCCGTCCTCCTCTTGGTCTTGTCGATCCTTCTTGCGCTTACGTTTCTTACGTCGCTTAGGCTTGCTTTCATCAATTTTAACTTTTCCAACAACCTTTGTTCCCTTTAACCGACCGGCATGTCCACGTATTACGCCATGTTCTTGTTCTTCGTCTTCGTCCTCTTCTTCCTCGTCCTCATCCTCTTCTTCCTCATCTTCATCCTCTTTATCGTCATCTTCATCCTGATCTTCTTCTACCTCATCTTCATCATAATCTTCATCGTCCTCTTCAATATCTTCTTCATCAGGTTCTTCTTCTGAGGTATCCTCAGCTTCCTCAACCTCATCTTTTTCTTCAGCTTTTACCGCTTCCTGAGGTTCTTCAATTTCTTCCTCTTCCTGATCTTCCTCTTCAGAATCGTCTTCAGCCTCAACTTCTACCTCTTCTTTATCAGGTTCATCTGTATCTTCAGACTGATCTTCTTCAGAACCCTTAGCTTCTTCTGGTTCTTCCTGAACTTCCTCTTCAGGCTCTTCCTCATCTTTTGGTTTGATCCCCTCAATTTCTTCCTCTTCCTGGGGTTCAATAGGCAGATCCTCATCCTCAAGGGGTTCAAGATAATCTTCTACAGAAACACTTTGATTTCGGCTGGCACGAATCTGATTACGACGGTTCTCATACTCTTCTTTCGCTTTCTCATGTTCTTTGCTTTTTGCTTTATCAACACCATAAACCTCTTCCAGCGCCTCGTACATTTCGGGCGTAATTTTGGAGTTTGGTTTATTGTCAATTTCAAAGCCCTCATCCGATAACGAATCTACTATTGAGGAGGTAGAAACATTAAATTCGGATGCAACTTTGAATAATCTTCTTGTCTTCTTGGACATATATATTTGTTTCTGAAAAAGTACGTTCGTTATTATCTGTTACACTTTGTGAGAACCTTTAGTATAAGGTAAAACAGGATTCTTGGAAATGTAAGTTCAATTATTCTTCATCATCAAACTCATAAGCGATAATATCGATGATGCGCTCGGCTTCATCTTCAGAAATTTTACCTTCTGTCCGCCGAACAATTTCTTCCTCATCCAGTTCTAAAACCTGTCGTGCCGTATCACAACCAATCTCGTGAAGCGTTTCAATTACTTCGGGACCAAAATCAATTTCAAATTCTCCGAGATCAATATCGTCCTCTTCTTCCACTTCGCGATAAACATCAATTTCACAATTGGTGAGTTTGGAAGCGAGTCGGATATTTACTCCTCCCTTTCCTATGGCTTTTGAAACTTCATCAGCAGGAACTAATACTTTAGCATGTTCACCGTCATCACTCAGTTCTACACTCAACACTTTTGCCGGCTGCAATGCTCGTTTAATAAACTCATGCTTATCATCGGTATAATTAATGACATCAATATTTTCGTTTTGAAGCTCACGCACAATAGCATGGATACGAACTCCTTTCATGCCCACACATGCCCCCACGGGATCTACTCGCTCATCATGCGAAATTACGGCCACCTTTGATCGATCACCTGGTTCTCGAGCAATGCGTTCAAGGTCAATAATTCCGTCAAAAACCTCTGGAATTTCATTCTCAAACAATCGTTCTAAAAATAGCGGTGAAGTGCGGGAAATAATTACCGAGGGGTTTCCGTGATGACGCTTCACTTCTTTAACAACAGCACGGATAGTATCACCTTTGTGATAACGATCTTTATAGATCTGTTCATCTTTGGGGAGCGTAAGTTCTACGCCATTGTGATTCACCAACATCTCATGGTTGCGGATCTGATAAACATCCCCCAGAACAATTTCTCCCACACGATCAGAATATTCTTCGAATACATTATCCTTCTCAATTTCGCGAATACGCTGGGCCAACTGCTGCCGGGCCATCATTACTGCGCGCCGTCCGAAATCACGTATATCAAGCTCTTGTGCAAACTCGTCATAAAGTTCAAGCTCAGGGTCATGCTCCTGAGCTTCTTCCAATGTGATTTCCTGTACTTCATCGGTCAGCTCCTCTTCCGGTACAACCTCGCGAATATGAAGAATCTGAACTTCGCCGCGATCAGCATTTAAAATAACTTCAAACGCTTCATCAGAACCATATTTTTTGCGAATCATGGTTCGAAAAACATCTTCAAGGATCGATAGAAGAAGATCCTTATCAATATCTTTGTCTTTGGCAATCTCGGCAAAAGATTGAATAATCTGTTTGGAAATATCGTTTGACATCAGTTAGCTCCTGTCTGCTTAAAATTATTTAAATGAAGGAATTATTTTTGTCTCAACCAGGTCGTCAAATAAAATTTTCTTCGTTGACTCATCATCTATACCTACAACAACGTGGTCATCGTCAACCTCTTTTAAAGTACCTTCAACCTTGGTGTATTCACCGTCGTTTTTAAACTTAAATTTTGCTTTGCGCCCTACATTTTTGGGATATTGACGACGATCAACCAGCGGCCGGCTTAATCCCGGAGATGAAACATTAATACGGTATCTGCCAGAAAAAACATCATGAGCATCCATCAAAAAACTAAGCTCATTACTAACTTCCGCACATTCATCCATGTTTACACCGCGATCTTCGGCATCTATCGACACCCAAATTTCGGGTGTATCTCCGCCTTTAATCTCAACATCCACAAGAAAAAAATCAGTTGTTGATAATACTGATTCTGCAAGTTCTGAAATCTTATTTGTAACTTCGTTTTGCACGATTTTCTGATTTTTAGGTACAAAAAAAAGTGAGGACCTCTCGGCGCTCACTTTAAGTGATCAAAGATACCGTTAATACGTCTAAAAAACAACTGACCTGGGAACTCTTTTCCCACTTGTTTCATAGGTAGCAAAGTAACCATTAACTTTTTACAAGCATTGATCAAACTTTACTATACTTACAGTCGTAAAAATAATTGAAACCCATTTTACTAAAATGAGAAATACCTTCATACTGATAGCCGTCCTGTTTTCTTCCCTGACTTTTTTCAGCTGCTCGGAGCAAGAAAAAACAAATGACAACAAAAAAACTATCGGCCGCACCCTTACCTACGAAAAATCAGTTGCTTTTTTAGATGCCGATGATGATACCCTGGCTACCATTGATGTAGCAGTAGCCGATAACGATAAAGAGCGAAGCCAAGGATTAATGGATGTGCGTGAGATGCCATCCGATAAAGGCATGTTATTTATTTTTGACAAAAACCAACCCCGAAGCTTTTGGATGGCTAACACGCCCCTCTCATTGGATATCATGTTTGTAAATGAAAGTTTTGAAATTGTGCGTATCCACCAAAACGCTCAACCTTATTCCGAAAAAAGTTTTGAATCGGAGAAACCCGCAAAATATGTCATTGAAACAAATGGTGGATTTTCAGTTTCCCATGACATTCAAGAAGGGACAAAAGTACGGTTTGAATAAGTAATTTCTCCGTTGATTACAGAGTTGCCAATTTATCCCCTACGAGAACTTATGCATTAATTGTTTCTTGCTTATATTCATGAAGAAACTCTTTCACTTTTAAAACATTCTCTTTTGATCCAATAAAAATTGGGGTCCTTTGATGAATACTTTCAGGTTCAATTTCTAAAATACGCCCTTCCCCATCAATAGCCATTCCACCTGCCTGCTCAATTAAAAAGCTTAACGGATTACATTCATACATCAGACGCAGTTTACCGCTTGGGTATTGGCTGCTATTGGGATAAATAAAAATTCCACCGGTAATAAGTGTTCGATGCACATCCGCTACCATCGACCCAATATACCGTGCCTTATAAGGCCTGCTGGTATCCGGATCTTCAACCTGACAATACTTCACGTATTTTTTTAGTCCTTCATCCCAAGAGTGGTAACTACCTTCATTCACGCTATAGATAGTCCCGTGATCAGGTATCTTTACATCATCATCTGATAAAATAAATTCACCTATACTTGGGTCTAGGGTAAATACCGAAACTCCGAGGCCTGTTGTATATGCCATTAAGGTACTCGACCCATACAACACATAACCTGCCGCCACTTGCTTTACACCTGATTGCAACGCATCTTCTTCACTCAGCTGCTTGGTATCGGGGTTTTGGCGCATATAAATAGAAAAAATACTTCCTATAGAGACATTTACATCAATATTTGAAGAACCATCAAGCGGATCTAAGTAGACAATATATTTCCCCCCTTCATTATCAAGTTCGACAATTCCATCATTTTCTTCGGAAATGACCATACATGTAATTTCCGACCGGTTCAGCGCCGAAATAAGTTGCTTATCGGCGAAAAGGTCCAGCTTCTTTACTTCTTCGCCATGCACATTCGTTGATCCGTCTTCTCCCAATATATTTGTGATTCCAGCTTTGTTTACCTCTCTTGAAATAATTTTCGCTGCCAGACCAATATCGCGGAGTAATTGAGATAGTTCACCCGTGGCACCGGGAAATTTATTCTGTGCCTGAATGATATACTCTTCAAGCGTAATGACACGATTTTTTTTACGGTCTACCATACCTTCCCTCTTTTGCTAATCAATATTTATGATTTTTATGTATCTTTGTTTCACGCTCAGATTAAAAACTGTGATATATAATTTCGGCTTTCTTTTCCAGTTCCTCAAGTGTTCCATTGTTACGGATAACATAGTCTACCCGATCAGTCACTTTCTCAAAATTACGTTGTTTTTGTATACGCTGTCTTATTTCATCTTCAGAGCTGTTATCACGCTTTTTTACACGCTCAATTCGATGGTCTTCGTCAGCTAATACCAGTACGATATAGTCCAGTGAACCGGGTTCTAAATTCTCCAACAATAAAGCGGCTTCGTAAACAAAAATGTCGTACCCCTGTGCTTCAGCTTCCTCCACTTTCCGGGAAGCTGCTTCCGGCAGCTTCGGATGAACAATAGCATTTAATTCTTCAACACGTCCTTTTTCAAATGCTTCGTTTGCCAGATGCTCGGTGTTTAATTTCCCATCCTCTAAGAATGACTCTGATCCAAAACGATCAACCAACTGCTGTTTTACTTCGGTATTAGTTGCCATTACATGCTTTGCAAGATCATCAGCATTAAGAACATAAGCCCCTAATCTTGCCCAAATGTCACACACTGTGGACTTGCCACTACCAATACCACCGGTAACGCCTACAGTAATCATTATTCTGTTTGGTCGGATGCTGAAATAGTGAGCAGATACTCGTTGATAAACTCATCGAGCTCCCCATCCATAACCGCATCGGTGTTAGAGGTTTCGTAATCGGTACGATGATCTTTCACCATATTATAGGGATGAAATACATAAGACCGTATCTGTGAACCCCATTCTATATCTTTTTTCGAGTCTTCGAGCTTCTGCTTTTTGCGTTCTTTTATCTGCTTTTCCAACTCGTAAATCTTCGACTTCAGCAATGTCATCGCCTTTTCGCGATTCTGCTTCTGGGATCGTTCCTGCTGACACTCTGCAACTACCCGCTTCTCGGTACCATCAGAAAGCTCTCCTTCCCAAATTAGCCGGACTGCAGTTTCTGTTTTATTCACATGCTGGCCGCCCGCACCGCTCGCACGAAAACGCTGCAGCTCAACTTTACTCTCATCAATATCTACTTCGATAGTATCATCTACCAATGGAGATACAAACACCGAGCAGAATGAGGTATGTCGACGCGAATTGCTGTCGAAGGGAGAAATACGCACCAATCGATGCACCCCGCTTTCTGCTTTCAAAAATCCGTAGGCGAACTCTCCCTCAACCTGTATGGTTGCACTTTTCAGACCGGCAACATCGCCCTGCTGATATTCCATTACGGAAATCTCATAATCATGCTTCTTTGCCCACCGAGTGTACATGCGATACAACATCTCAGCCCAATCTTGGCTCTCGGTACCGCCGGCTCCCGGGTTAAAGGAGAGAACAGCATCACGGTGATCATCATCGCCGCGCAACATATTTCGCAATTCAAGATCTTCAACACCTTTCTCAAGCTTCTTGATCTCATTTTGCAACTCATCGCCTATATCTTCACCCTCATCAAGAAACTCTTGATAGACCTTGATGCTTTCACGCAGCTCATCCAACCGGTCCCAGCTTTTGACCATACTCTTTTCATGATCCAGCTTTTTCATTATACGACGGGCCTCATCGGGATCATCCCAAAAGCTTGGATCCTGCGTCTGCTCTTGAAGCTCGATAATATTTACTTTGCGTTGATCATAGTCAAAGATACCCCCTGAGCGCATCAACGCGCTCAAATAATTCGTCAATATTCTCTGAATTAATCGTTGTTGTACTCACAATAACCCTTCTTTTATTCCATTTAAAATTTAATGCTAATTACCTTCGTCCCAGTTTGCCCAGGATATATCCCAAAGCAATACCTCCTACAAAACCAATAAGAACACCTTCTTCAGGATGAGAACGAACGTATCGCCGGGCTTCACGATAATCCCGGTTTATCTCATCCTCAAGCTCATTACGTTCTTTCTTCAGTCGATCAATCAGCTTTTTATAGCCTTTAATTTTTTCGTGTTCCTTCTCCTCGGTTGTTGCTTCACTCTTCTCTTTCGATTTGTCCTTATTATCAGCCATAATTGTAGTCCTTTATTTTCGGGTTACTCAAAGATACAAATTCTGCATCGAATCACATTTTTAAATTATATTTTTTTGCCAGTAAAAACTCTCAAAAGTGATTCATATTATTTACATATGAAAACGTTAGTTTAAGCCGTTCCATGAAACTAATATCCGACATTGTTCAGCAGCTACAGCGGCGTATCTTTGACACGATCACCTCTGGCAACCTCGTATACAACACCTGTTGGGAGGATCCACGGATAGATCGAGCTCTGTTAAATCTTGACTCCAAAAGCAATATCCTGATGCTAACCAGCGCAGGAGATAACGCTTTGGACTATCTGCTTGATGACGTTGCTCATATTCATTGCGTTGATATTAATCCCACCCAAAATGCCCTGCTGGAACTTAAAAAAGCTGTTTTTAAAAACGGCAACCATACCCTTTTATGGGATTTTTTTGGGCAGGGGCAAAAATCTGGAGCTGAGTTCATCTATCGCCAACAATTAAGAACATTATTACCAGAGCAAGGACAGCAATTCTGGGATAGAAATATCTACAGCTTTAGTCCTCGGTCATCAAATGACAGCTTCTATTTCAGCGGTACTTCCGGAAAGGTGGCCCGCACTGTTTATAATCAGATTAAACGAAAAGGATTAACACCAGCTGTAGAAAACCTATTATCCGCCGCAAGTTTAGAAGAACAAGCGTATTATTTTCACGAAATTGAACCGCAGCTTTGGAATCCCTTTTCAAAATGGCTTATTGAACGTCATGCTACCATGACGATGCTTGGCGTGCCGGCCAGTCAACGGAAGATGATTGAACAACAGTACGAAAACGGCCTGCTGGAATTTATTCGCCAATCCTTGCGACAAGTATTTACAAAACTGCCGATCACAGATAATTATTTTTGGCGCGTGTACCTGACAGGGCATTATACCTCTGATTGTTGTCCTAAGTACTTACTAAGAAAAAACTTTCGGACTTTAGAAAAGCGCACCCATCGTATTGAAACTCAAACCTCTTCCCTGTTGCAAGCTCTTCAAAAAAGCAAGAAGACCTACTCTCATTTTGTATTGTTGGACCATCAAGACTGGATGGCATTTACGAAACCTGACCAACTTGCCAGCCAATGGAGACAAATACTGGACCATGCCCAAAGTGGTGCACGCATTTTATTTCGATCAGCCATGCCTAAACCTAACTTCCTGCCGAAGTTCGTTTTTGAGAACACTCGCTTTCATCCGGAATTGACAGAATCCCTGCACAAAAAGGATCGCGTCGGGACCTACGAATCCACCCATCTTGCCACAGTATTATGAGTAATAATTCCAAAGTATCAACTAAAAAGAAGCATATAGATAATATTACTTACTATTATCGGCTCCACTCCCGGATATATGATGCAACCCGATGGAGTTTTTTATTCGGACGATCAGCACTAATTAAACAAATCCCCTCCTTACCGACCAGTCCAAGTATTCTGGAGGTGGGATGTGGAACAGGTAAAAACATCATTCAGCTGAAACAGCGGTTTCCTGATGCACAAATTACGGGAGTGGACGTCTCTCCTCATATGCTTGAAAAGGCACGGCAAAAAAATGCAGGTTCTTCTATCAAACTTAAAAAAATGCGTTATGGCCCCGGTAGCCTAAATGAAGAAACCTACGATCTCATTTTACTTTCCTACTCACTGACTATGATGGGAACAGAATATTCCAAGCTGATAAGTGAGCTAAAAACCAATCTCAATCGGAATGGATATCTTGCGGTCGTTGATTTCCATACCTCCCCTTTTTCATGGTTTAAAACATGGATGGAAATTAATCACGTGGATTTTTCGGGTGATCTATATCCCCGCTTGAAAAATAATTTCGAGCCAAACCGAATAAGTTTTCACCGGGCCTACCTCGGACTTTGGAATTATTTTCAGTTTATTGGTAAAAAAAATTAAGCACTATTATCGAATGAGTTCATCTGCATCTTTTATTATCTTAGCCGACTATGAAAAAAATTGAACAACAGATCGCGCAAATAAAAAAAGAACTTGAAGAATCCCCCAACGACGGCGACCTGCTTAACGAACTGGGCATTGGATATCACATGCTCGGAGATTATGATCAGGCCATAGACTACTATCAACAGGCCCTCAAACAACAACCTAAAGCTGTTAGAATTCATTTTAACCTTGCCAATACATTTTATGAGAAAAAGGATATTGAAAAGGCCATAACTCACTACATGGATGCACTTGATATCAAACCCGATTATGTGCCTGCCTTAAATAATCTTGCGGATATCTATGAACTGGCAAATGAAGATGAAAAGGCCCGTGAATTATTTGAGTACATCACTGAAATAAATCCCGAAGATCCCATGGGATATTTCAATCTGGGTAACCATTATCTACGAAGTAATGATAGCATGGAAGCGGGTCGCTGTTACAAAAAAGCTATAGAGCTGGATCCCGAATTTCACGAGGCTTATAATAATATCGGATATTTGTTAAAGCACCTCGAACAGTATGAGGAGGCCATCTCCTATTTTGAGCAGTGCCTGGAAATTGCACCCGATTATGAGCCGGCAAAGAACGATTTAGAAGCCTGCCAAAAGGCTTTACAAAACTCCTGAGTTGAGTCCCAAAGACAACGATTTTCTGCATGGAACAACGGGAGGTGGAGAATACTTCCCGGGAACCCATTTTAGTCTTGGAGTAGAAGCGTAACTCAATTTTCTGATTAATGATAACGGTGGTGATTGCCTCTCAACGGGTGCTGCCTTAATCGGGCACCTACTACTTATAATCCAATCTGATTACCAGGTTCACAAGCCGCCGTTATCGGGCGGCTTTTTTTATTTGGGATACAAGTAATTTTAGTATAAAATGGCATTTGACCACACATAAATATTTAGTGTATAAGATTATGAAAAGAGTTATAGGTGTTGGAGGTATCTTTTTTAAAGCGGATAATCCTAAAGAATTGGCTACATGGTACAAAACCCATCTTGGCGTTCCTATCGATAAAAGTTATGGTGGGTATACATTTAATTGGAACAATAATACCGAGCGTCCCTCCAAGGGGTATACTATATGGAGTCCATTCCATAATGATACAGAATACCTAGAGCCCAGCAATAAAGATTTTATGTTTAATTTTATTGTGGATGATCTGAAAGAACTGGCTGAAGCACTAAAGTCGGAAGGAATTAACCTGATTGGAGATATTGAAGATACTGAATTTGGGTTATTCGCATGGATTATGGATCCGGAAGGAAACAAGGTTGAACTTTGGGAGCCTGTGGATGCATAATCTACACTCTAAAGGATTTATCTTAATCTCACCATAAAAACTTCTGTCATCGCGCCAGTAATACAAAATCATGTTACCATTAAAGCTGAAGACGGCTTTCCACTGAGAGCTACGACATTCAGTTCCAAAATGACAAACCAAAATAGAGCTTTGGTATTCGGTTCGGCGCTGGGGGTTCCCCGATATATTTATTTTAAGCTGGCCTCATTCTTTGCAGAACATGGTTTTTGTGTACTCTGTTTCGATTACCGCGGCGTGCATGAATCACAAAGTAATAGATTCTCCGGTTCAGAAATCCGCATGTACGACTGGGGGAATCTTGATATCAACGCTGCATTAGAATGGTCCATTGGATATTGGAATCCCAATAAACTTATCTACTTAGGACACAGCTGTGGGGGACAACTTTTAGGATTGGCAAACCAAGCTTCCAAAATTGATGCTGCCATCTTTATTGCTTCAGGATCAGGCTATTGGAAGTTATGGCCCTTTCCACATCAACTGGGCCTCTTGGGGGTTTGGCATTCAATAACCCTTATAGCACCTTGGTTTGAGGATTTTCCTGCGCGGACTTTACAACTTTCTTCTACCAATATTCCCGCGGGAGTAGCCAAAGAATGGGCCGATTGGGGAAAATCTAAAAATTATTTATGGGATTTTATTTCCAAACATGAGTTTCAACAGTATCGGAGTCTTAACTTTCCGCTTCTGTCATTAGGCTTTGCCGACGATCATTATTTTGGTCCGCCAAAAGCCGTTAAAAAGCTACTCGAATACTACCCTTCCACCCAACAGACCTTTAGGCAAATCAGACCCGAATCTTATAATAGAAAATCTATTGGGCATTTTGGATCTTTGAAACAAGACCTTCGGAAAACGCTCTGGCGGGAATTACTGCAATGGATTATAAATGTCAATGCATAGTATAGAAAAGTATTTATAATGCACTATCAGACTCTTATCTTCATCTAGTTTTTATAGATTGGTAAACAAAAGATTTGTAATAATTTTCAAACCGGTATTTAGCTATGCAATTTTTTAGTCGCAAACTAATTAAACCTCAGGATTTAAATGCCCATGGTACATTGTTCGGTGGAACTGTACTTAGCTGGGTTGATGAGGAATCAGCAATATTTGTTACCTGTCAGCTCGATAAAGGCAACATTGTAACCAAATATATGTCTGAAATCGATTTCGTTAGCTCGGCAGGACTTGGAGATATCATTGAAATTGGTATGGAAACGGTCAAATTCGGCAGGAGTTCAATAACAGTCCGATGTGAGGTACGCCATAAGTTTACGAAAGAAACCATCATCAAGATCGACAAAATTGTATTTGTACATCTTGTAGATGGAAAACCGGCACCTCATGGTATTAATGAACCTCAAAACGAATAGCATATTTAAATTCTCTAATATGAGTGAGAATGTAATAATATTTAAGCTTATTCGATTTCATTTTGTTAGTTTGAGGCGCTGCGTTATTTGTAACACAGCGTTAAACATCAGAAAAGCAATATCATCTAAGACAGGAGATCGTACATGAATTATCAGTTTATCGATGCCGATAAGATTATCGATATGCTTTTTAAGGACTCAGAGTATGTCGCTGAATTTTGTGAAGCCGGAGTTACTTCTTTTGATGAGTTTATCGAAAATTATCGCATACATCTTTTAGACAGAAATATGACCGATCTTCGAAAAGCCGGACACAAAATTAAGCCGGGTGCGCAAATGATGGGAGCTGATGAGGTCGTAGATGAATATGAGCACGCCAAAAATTTGCTCGATGATAATGCCGACAATGAAGAACTTGAAAAATCCGTTGATAAGATGAGCAGTATTTGTTCAACTATTCAAGAAGAACTAACCCACCTTGCGAAAGCACAGAATTAATGCTTTTTACCAGATAGTATCTATATTTGGTATGCATTAGAATTCACCAAACTTAAAACCCAATAAATTGTGAGCATTTTAGTCACCGGCGGTGCCGGTTTTATCGGTAGTCATACTGTTGTAGAACTGTTAGAGAATAACGAAGACGTCATCGTTGTTGACAACCTCAGCAACAGTAAGAGAGAAGCTCTTAATCGGGTAGAAGAAATCACGGGCAAGTCACTAACATTCTACAAAACTGACCTCCTTGATAAGGAAGGGCTAGATGAGGTTTTTACCAACCATGAGGTCGACTCGGTAATCCATTTTGCGGGATTTAAAGCAGTGGGCGAATCCGTAGAAAAACCTCTCTCCTATTATCACAACAATATTACCGGCACCATTTACCTATGCGAAGTGATGGCCCAACACAATGTTACAGATATTGTCTTCAGCTCTTCGGCCACGGTGTACGGTGATCCCGAAACAGTACCTATCCAAGAAGATTTTCCATTGACAGCTACTAATCCATATGGACGCACTAAGCTCTTTATTGAAAAGATACTACGCGATTTACATGTCTCTGACGACATCTGGAACATAGCCCTGCTCCGGTATTTCAATCCCGTGGGTGCTCATGAAAGCGGCCGTATTGGGGAAGATCCAAACGATATACCCAACAATCTGATGCCCTATATCACCCAGGTGGCAGTGGGCAAGCTTGACGAGCTTTCTGTTTTTGGGGATGATTATCCAACCCACGATGGCACAGGCGTTCGTGATTACATTCATGTTGTAGATTTGGCCATAGGACATCTTAAGGCACTTAAAAAATTACAAACAAATCCGGGGGTAGTAACTTATAATCTCGGTACCGGACAAGGATACAGTGTTCTGGATGTGGTAAATGCATTCGAGAAAGCCTCAGGACAAGACGTACCTTATAAAATAACCGATCGGCGTCCCGGAGATATCGCCAGTTGCTATGCAGATCCCACCAAAGCCGAAAAAGAACTCGGCTGGAAAGCAAAACGAGACATCGTAGATATGTGCAAAGATTCCTGGCGCTGGCAATCACAAAATCCCGAAGGATATTAACCTGTTACGAGTCGTAATCTCTTTTTACGGCCAAAAAGACGATATGATAGTCAACAGAAATTTTTCCCTCTGTTGAAGAATCCCAGTGGTCAACAAGAAGTGAGAGCTCTTTTGATGTTAACTGTCGGCCCTTCTTCAGGGTATTCATACCTAAACTTTTAAGTTGACCAAAAAAGTCTTTAGCACTTTCATACTCGTGGGTTATGGTATCTTCATAGTAATCCACCTGTGCTGGACCTACCGACATTTTGATGACCATCTCTTCAACATCGGGCAGTTCATTAGCTGTAAATGGCAATCCCAACTCTTGGCAATGCTTTTTCCACTTCGGGAAGCTCTCATTCCCGGGAAAGGACGCCAATAATAATCCGCCAGGTTTCGTAATTTCTAACCATTTTGCCAACGTTTGGGCCGGATGATTGAACCAGTGTGCAGTAAATCCACTCACCGTCATAGCGTAATACGGATCATCAACTTCGGGTACCCGTTCAGCATCACCTACCTTAAAGGTTAAATTATCATAGTCGGCAAACTTGGTCCGGCAGAATTGTGTCATACCTTCTGAAAGGTCCGTAACTTGGATTTCTCTACCGGGATATAAGTCAGCCACCCCCTTCGTCACAAATCCTGTTCCCGCTCCCAATTCGATAATTGGACCAGATGGTATAATATCTCTCCACGGCTGAAGCGAGGCAATAAGCCGCTCTGCCACTTCTTTTTGTACCGATGCATGCTCGTCATAATATGAAGCAGCTCTACCGAAAGAATCAGCTATTTCTGCCTTTACTCCACTATCAGTTAGGGAATGTTGGTCATCCATAAACTAAAAATCAACGAATATCTTATTCCTCTGATGCTATATTACCTTGATCCTACTGCCAGGTAGAATCGCTTTTAAAGGTACGAATCATGGCTCGGAACTGGCGCACAAAACGACGCTTATCATATTTGGGAGCAAATTGACCAAACTCCAACATAAATAAGCGCTGTGATTCTTCGTCATACACCGTCAAATTAACAAATGGGCCGGCCATGGCATCATTTGTCATGGTCCAAACGCCTAAGGTCTCAAATGCTAAATCACCGTTATGCATAAACTGCTCAGTCTCATGCGGACGGTTGTATGCCGTAGTTACATACGACTCCTCACGCGAACCGCGAATCCACTGCTCGTTGAGGGAATCTCGTTTGGTATTAATCCACTCTTCATCAACATGGGTAGCATCATCCATTTCTCTCCACCACATCCAAAACCAGCGATCATTTTCGGGGAGCGGACGTCGCATGGTCATGAAATGTTGTTCCAGGCCATTTTGAGAGTAGGTAGTATCAATATTTTTAATCCAGTCATGCTGAATTCGCATTCTCCACCCTTCTGCTTGCCATATACTATCGGCCAGGGCCACTTGCTCGCCTCGATCATAGATCTCGCGAGTATAGCGCTGAATCTCCTTATCTATTAAATTATTGGTTAGCGTTTCTTGAGAATTTCGAATCTGCTGTGCAAGTGTCGAATCTGACTGCCCGGATAACAGCATGAGCCACTGATCACGATACCAGTGATCTTTGAGTGGAAACGCAAATGACTCACCTTCTCGAACCTGTCGTTCAATTTCATCGCCTAATAACGCACGAAGCAGTTCTCCGGTATTTGTGGTGTCATCGATGGGAGCAGCCACAATCAAATTGCGATATCGCTTAAGCTGTTCCAGCTGCTTATTTGTATTAAAATCCTGAAATCGAAGATCAAAGCGCGGCGGTTTTCCCGGAATCGTCTGAATCCATCCCCCAAACGTTTCGCGCAAAGCTTTGGCCGTCTCACTTTCAAACTGGGTAGAGTCCATAATTACAACAACTTCACCAAAACTACCTCGAGCCTTTTGGCGGTAATCACCCTCACAGCCAACCCAAACAGTAACAAGAAGAATAAATACTGATAATTTTAATACTGATTTCATAGCCTTAATAATGACATTAAAATTTTATTCTTTACCATACTTTAACCTTCTAACAAAAGCAAACACCTCATCCTTCCATCCCTCCTCAGGATAATGTTCCCTAATGGTATCAATAAGCGCACTTCCTACAATATAGCCATCCATATCGGCTGCTATGCGCTGGGCATCTTCGTGGGATTTAATCCCAAACCCAACCATTTTCGGATTTTGGGTTACATTCTCTTTGACGCGTTCAATAAACCGCTGAACCGACTTTGCAACCTCTTCGCCCTCCCGTGCTCCTGTAACCCCCGTAACCGACACACAGTATACAAACCCCTGTGATTGCTCATCAATCTTGCGCATTCGCTTATCAGAGGTATTGGGAGCCACAAGATAAATCATTGGTAACCCGTTTTTATCGGCTTCGTTTTTTAAAATTCCCGATTCTTCTATCGGAATATCGGGGATAATGAGTCCATCAACGCCGGCATTTGCAGCATCTTCGCAAAATCCTTCCACACCATACCGTAGCACCGGATTAATATATCCCATTAAAATAATGGGAATCTGTGACTTCTCTCGCACTTGCTCTACAATGTGCAGAATCTTCTTCATCGTAATCCCCTGTTCTATTGCTACATTGCTTGAATATTGAATAGTCGGACCATCGGCTAAGGGATCACTAAAGGGCATGCCTAACTCAACCAGGTCAACCCCATTTTCCTCAAACCCTAAAATAAGATCAACGGTAGCTTGTGGATCGGGATATCCGGCCGTTAAAAACAGGCTCATGATTTTTTCTGAACCATCATGACGTTCAAAAAGCTGTGCTATTCTATTTTCTGTCTGAATCATAGATTAAGGGATTTGTAGATCCTGAACTTATTTCAAGATCACGCTAAAATTTTATTCAGCTTATAAATTCTTTGAGATCGTACTCATATCTTTATCGCCCCGACCAGAGCAATTCAACACCACAATTTCATCTTTAGATGTCCTGGGCATCAGCTCATCCAAATAAGCGACAGCATGAGCTGTTTCCAGCGCCGGAATAATACCCTCGGTTTCGGAAAGGAGTTTGACGCCATCCATCGCCTGATCATCAGAAATAGCTTTATAATGCACACGCTTGGTTTTATGTAGGTAAGAATGCTCAGGACCAATACCGGGATAATCAAGACCCGCTGAAATAGAGTGAGCCAGCTGAATTTGCCCCTCGGAGTTATGTAGCAAATAACTCATAGACCCATGGAGCACACCGGGTTGCCCTATACTAAGTGTAGCAGCCGTTTGGTCGGTATCTGCACCTAATCCTGCAGCTTCAAGTCCATACATTTGCACCGATTCATCCTCAATAAAAGGATAAAAAATGCCTATTGCGTTGGATCCGCCTCCCACACAAGCCAAGAGGTAGTCCGGGGATTTACGTCCTTCTGCCTTAGCTAATTGTCTGCGGGTTTCATCTCCAATCACCCGGTGGAAGTTTCGAACCATCTTGGGATACGGATGTGGTCCAACAACCGACCCAATAATATAAAACGTATCTTCAACATTGGTCACCCAATCACGAATAGCTTCGTTTGTAGCATCCTTAAGCGTTTGGGATCCACTAGTAACAGGACGCACTTCCGTGCCCAGCAACCGCATGCGTTCAACATTCAATTTTTGACGCTCCATATCCTCAGCACCCATATATACAATACAATCCACACCAAACTTTGCGCAAGCAGTAGCCGTGGCCACACCGTGCTGACCTGCTCCCGTTTCGGCAATTATTCGATCTTTGCCCATGCGCCGGGCAAGCAAAATCTGGCCAATGGCGTTATTGATTTTATGCGCTCCGGTATGACAAAGATCCTCCCGCTTTAGGTATATTTTGGCTTTCCCATAGTGATCGGTCAGACGATTGGCATAAGTTAACTTTGTCGGACGGCCCACATATTCATTAAGCAGTTGCCGATATTCCTTCTGGAAACTGTCATCATTCCAGGCATCATTATACGCCTCTTCCAGTTCTTCCAGTACGGGAATCAAAATTTCCGGGACAAACTTGCCTCCAAATTCGCCGTAATATCCTTCCTTCGTCGGTAAATCGTATTTCATAATCACATTTTTTCTATAGATCCTGAAACAAGTTCAGGATGATGCTTGCTGTTAAAATTCTAATCTCACTCAAAACTACAATTCCCCAACCTCTTGTTTCTCCCAGATATCACGCATCTCTTCCATAAAGGCATCAACCTTGTCAAAATCTTTTACCCCCGGTTTACCCTCTAATCCACTCGAAACATCTACTGCAAACGGATGAACCTCCTCACAAGCCTTGCGAATGTTATCCGGATTCAACCCACCCGCCAAAAAATACGGTATGCCCTGAGAAACCTGATCCAACACAGACCAATCAAAAGCCTGTCCCGTACCGCCCCACTTGCCCTCAATTTTTGTATCAAAAAGCAGATACTCCACATGGTCAAGATACGGTTCTATACGATCATCTAACTCTGATGCATTATCTTCTTCCGAAACATGGATAGCTTTAATCACCGGTTTATCAACCAGTGAACAATAATCCGGATTTTCATTACCGTGCAGCTGTACAAAATCAATCCCCGTTTGACGAGCAATCATATTCACATCATCCAACGGCTGATTCACAAAAACACCTACACATTCCGGTCCATGCAACCAATTGATCATCGCACCCGCCTTTGCGGGCGTAACGTGCCGCGGGCTATCTTCATAAAAAACAAACCCCATATAGTGCGCCAGTGCTCCTGAAATAAAGCGAGCATCTTCTAGCGTAGTGATTCCACAAATTTTTACTTTTGTTCGTTCTTCCGGATCTGCAAACATTTACTCTTTGCCTTCTTTGGTAATTAAATTGATTAATTTTGATTTCATTTCCTTTACCGCTTCGCCGGGATCTTGCTGACGCATAAAGTATTCTCCAATCAATGCGGCGTGAATGTCCTCGTCATAAAGCAGTTTCAAGTCTTCCGGTGTCCCAAGTCCACTTTCGGATACCAGCGCTGTATCCTCTGGAGCTTTATGCAGTAACTCAATACCGCGATGAAGATTAACCTCAAACGATCGCAAATCGCGATTATTTACACCCAAAATATCAGCATGATCAAAGTTAACATATTCGATATCCTCTTCCGAATAACATTCGACCAGAGCTTGTAAGCCAAACTCATTTGTGGCATGCAGAAGTTCATCAAGTTGGCTGCCCTCCATAATAGTTGCAATTAGTAAAACGGCATCTGCTCCATAAGATTTTGCCTCTTTTACCTGATAGGGATCCACGATAAAATCTTTGCGCAATACCGGAAGCTCCACTTCGCGTGAAACGATCTCCAGATACTCCAAACTTCCCTGGAAAGCCGGCTCATCTGTCAATACAGATATCGCAGAAGCTCCTCCCTCTTGGTATTGCCCGGCTATTTTTTGGGGATCAAAATCGGGGCGAATTAGTCCTTTTGACGGAGAAGCCTTTTTAATTTCTGCAATGATAGCCACATCGTTTTCAAGCTGCAGCGCTTTAGAAAAATCTAGCGGATTCTGTTCAAAAAGCTCCATATCTCCCAGATCACTAAAGCTTACTTTACGCTTCCGCTTTTTAAGATCAATTTTTGTCTGTTCAACTATTTCTTCGAGGATATTTGCCATAACTTACGGGGTCGACTCCATAATATCATTAGTAGCCTCACTCATCCGTTGTAAAACGTTCAGAGCAGCACCAGAATCAATACTTTCTGTGGCCATCTGTTTCGCTTGTTCAAGTGAGTCTGTCTTTCCCGAAACGTGAATTCCAAAAGCTGCATTAAGCAACACGATATTGCGGTGAGGATCTTCCCCCTTCCCTTGTAGAACAGACCGAATAATATCAGCATTGTAATACTGATCACCACCTTGTAACTCTTGCAAGCTGACAGGTTCGAAACCTAATGAAGAGGCGTTGAATTCCCGTTCCTCCACAAAAGAATTATCCTCAATTTCATGAATAAATGTAGGAGCACTCAGGCTAAACTCGTCCAACCCATCGCGGGCATGAACGCTAAATACTCGTTCTGAATCCAGATTAGATAGAATCATAGCTATCTGCTTCGCCGTTCGCTTATCAAAAGCTCCCACCACCTGTCGACGTACCCCGGCTGGATTAAGTAGCGGTCCCATCGTGTTAAAGAAAGATCGGATACCTAAAATTTGACGGGCCGGCATTACATGTTTCATTGCCGGGTGGAAGTTAGGCGCAAACATAAAACAGGCATTTACCTCCTCAAAAACCTGCTCGATCTGTTTCTTATGCAATGTAGCCACAATATCGAGCGCCTCCAGCACGTCTGCACTTCCACTCTTGCTCGATACGCTTCTATTACCGTGCTTTAGTACCGGAACACCCGCCCCGGCAACCACAAACATAGCAGCGGTAGAAATGTTAAATGTTCCCAGACCATCGCCTCCGGTGCCACACAAATCAACAGCTCCTTCAACGTCTACTTCGGGACTGACCGCTGCTTCTCGCATTACTTTGACAAAGGTGGTGAGTTCTTCGATGGTTTCCCCTTTTGAACGCATCCCCAGTAAAAAAGCCGAGGTTTTCTCGTCTTCTACTTTTCCCTCCAATATAGCCTGCAGAGCTGATCGCGCCTCTTCAGGAGTTAAATCCTGGCGCTGGGCCAGTTTCTCTAAAATCTGTTTAAAATCAATCATTTTATAGCAGTTTTAAATTCATTATCGGTCTGTAGCATCCAGTTTTTGATAATATTAGGTCCTTCGGTAGTTAGGATACTTTCGGGATGAAACTGTATGCCCTCAAGGGGCCATTGATTGTGGCGTACTCCCATAATTACCCCATCCTCACTGTGAGCAGACACTTCTAACTCCTCAGGAATTTGATCGGGATCTAACACTAACGAATGATAACGTGTAGCAGTAAAGCCATCCGGTATATTTTGAAATACCGATTTTCCATCATGATTTATTTGGGAAGTCTTGCCATGCATCAATTTGGGAGCATGAATTATTTTTCCTCCAAATACTTCCCCAATCGCCTGGTGACCAAGACACACCCCTAAAATGGGCGTCTCTCGACCCAACTCTTTGATTATTGGCTCGGTAATGCCCGCATCAGCCGGACGTCCCGGGCCGGGTGAAATTAGTATCCTGTCGGGATTCAGCTCCTTTACTTCCTCCACGGTAAGATCATCATTACGGATCACTTTGTAATCATCCGTATACTCCGCAACAATATGCACCAAGTTGTAAGTAAAGGAATCGTAATTGTCTATGATTAAAATCATAATTTTTAACTTGTGAAATCGTAGGTTTTAAACAATCCTGTAACCTCACGGACCGGTTCCATGACTTCTTCTGCACGTTCTCTGGCCTTCTTACCTCCTTCTTTGAGGATATCCCGAACGGTATCTAAGTCCTGAGATAACTCTTTGCGTTTGGCCCGTGCCTCTGCAAAATACTCCTCAATCATGCTCAACAATTCCTTCTTAGCATGCCCATAACCATAACCTCCATCACGGTACTTCTGTGCAATTTCTTTCTGTTTTTCCTCATCAGCAAAAAGTTTAATCAGCGCAAATACATTGCAACTTTCGGGGTCTTTGGGCTCATCCAATGGTGTCGAATCAGTTTGGATAGACATCACCTTTTTCTTTAGCTCCTTTCCCTCATCAAAAATGCCAACAGTGTTGCCATAGGATTTACTCATTTTTTGTCCGTCGATGCCCGGCACAACTGCCACGGATTCCAAAATATGCGGCTCAGGCAACTTTAAATACTCACCTCCATATTTGTGATTAAATTTGCCGGCCAAGTCTCTGCAAATTTCTATATTCTGCTTCTGATCCTGTCCGACGGGCACTAAGTCCGCATTATACATCAAAATATCTGCCGCCTGTAGAATAGGATATGTAAACAAACCAATGTTCGGTTTCAGTCCCTGTGCTACCTTATCTTTATAGGCAACGCCTTTTTCCATTAGACTTACCGGGCAAAAAGTTCCCAGAATCCACGCCAGCTCGGCGTGCTGAGGCACATCACTCTGAACAAAAAACGTCGCTTTATTGGGATCCAATCCCAGTGCCAGGTAATCAAGTGCAACATCTATGGTGTTCTGATAAATTTCTTCCCCGTCATTAATGGATGTCAGAGAGTGATAGTTTGCAATAAAATAAAAGGCATCGCCTTCTTCCTGCATTTGAATATGCTGTCGCAGCGCTCCAAAGTAGTTGCCTAAATGAAGTTTTCCCGACGATTGTATGCCTGATAATATTGTTTTCATTGGTGCTAGTTTTTCTAATTAATTATTTTAAAAAGTTGTTCGTTGTGTCATCTAGGAGTTATTTAAGGACCTATAATAATTATGGTCTAGATGCTAAAAGGAGTTCAGCATGACACTTTTTATTTTAAATCTATTCAATCTCCATCTGTTATTGACAAAGCAACGCTAAGCGCTTCTACCAGTGCCCCAGCCTTATCTTGTGTTTCCACATATTCCTTTTCAGGATCGCTATCAGCCACAATACCCGCACCGGCCTGAATATACACTTTTGACTCGGTAACAAGCATGGTTCGAATCACAATACAGGTATCCATATTCCCGGAAAAATCGAAATAACCAACAGCACCTGCGTACGGACCGCGCTTGGTGGGTTCCAGTTCGTCGATAATTTCCATGGCCCGGATTTTAGGCGCCCCGCTGACCGTCCCTGCCGGAAAACAGTGTTTAAGGGCATCAACCGCTGTTTTATTATCGGCCAATTCTCCCTTCACGTCCGACACAATATGCATAACGTGAGAGTACCGTTCGATCACCTGCTCGCGGACCGGCTTTACTGTGGCAGGTTTGCAGACACGTGAGAGATCGTTGCGTCCCAAATCGACCAGCATAACGTGCTCAGCTAATTCCTTGGGATCGTTTTTGAGATCTTCCTCCAGTTTTAAATCATCTTCTGGCGTGTTACCCCGGGGACGTGTCCCTGCAATTGGCAGTAACTGTGCGGTTTCATCCTGCACGCGGACCAATACCTCTGGCGATGAACCTACCAATCCAAAATCATCGAAATCAAGAAAGAACAGATACGGCGACGGATTTACCATCCGAAGCGCGCGATATAACATAAAGCGATCTCCACTAAAATCCGTTTCAAATCGTTGAGATAGCACTACCTGAAAGATATCACCCTCATAAATATACTCCTTGGCCTTTTCAACCATCTGCTCGAAGTCAGGCTTCGCAATATTACTGCTAAGATTATCCGGATTGATGGAGAACGAATCGGTTGAGCGCTCGGGCTGATAAACAAGTTCCTCCATATCATCAAGCGATTGCTGTGCATCTTTGAACAAAGCCTCAGCAGATTTTTCGTTCTTATCATCCACAAAAACTGTTTTAATGATAATCACCTGCTGTTTTACATGATCAAAAGCATACACTTCATCATAAAATGCCCAGATAGCCTCCGGGATATTCAGATCGTCTTTCGGAACATCGCCCAATTCTTCTACTTCGCGTACCGTATCATAGGATGAAAAACCAACAGCCCCTCCGGTCAATCGTGGCAAATCAGGCAGTTTAGGTTCACTGTGCTGAGTTGTTAATTCTTTAAGCGCATCAAAATACGGCCGTTCAAGAACTGCTTTGCTGTCATCTTGCTGCAAGCTTACCTGTTCCCCATCGTATTTTAGAACCTGATAGGGATTGCGTCCCAAAAAGGAGTATCGTGCTACTTGTTCTCCGCCTTCTACAGATTCCAACAAAAATGGATAATCAGCACCTTTACGCAGTGATAGAAAAAGTGAAACCGGCGTTAGTACGTCGGCCATTAGTCGCCGATAAACCGGCACGGCCGTATAATCTTTTGCTAATTTTTTAAATTTAGCTAATTGCATAAAATTTCTGTTATAGATGCTGAAACAAATTCAGCACACCATTTGATTATATCTCAGTCAATAAACAAAAAAGCCCACTCCAGTTTCCTGCAGTGGGCTCTAAAGAATTCTTTTCTTCAAACTAACTCATAAAAATGCCACTGCCTGCATATGTTGCTTAACAGGCCACCACCAACTGATATTTTTATGAGTCGATTTTTTCATAACGCTCTGAAGATAGTATCCGTCAAACCGAAAATCAAAAAGTTTATTTCGAAGTAATAACAACTATATTTGAGTGCTAATTAGATAGCTAGGATAATGATAATTCCAATATAAGAATACTTTTCTTCCCACGGGAAGTATCACTTGTCGAATAAAACGAACAATTATAAGATCCAAAACCACATTGGAAGAAACCTAAGACCATGAGTTGTAACTCTACAAGCATTTTAAGTTTTTTTGTGTTCCTATTTTTAGGAATTTCTGCTACTGCCCAAGATTCTGGTCTCGATATTTTGAGCATTGGTCCGGGCACACAAGCCTTGGGATTAAATGAGGCCGTAACCGCAGAACTCTTGGGAGCTACCAGTCTGTATTCCAACCCTGCCAACTTAGCGATAGAAAACAGTTCAACCCTCAATGCCGACTATACTTTGTGGATTGGCGACCTTACGAACACTCATGCCGGTGTAAACCTACGCAAAAACCATCGGGCTCTTGCCTTTGGATTCCTGACCTCAGAGGCCGATAATATACCGTTGCGAGGAAACCAACCGGGTCCGCCCGATGGAACGTTTAATATTAGCACTATTTCACTGAGCGGAGGCTATGCCCACCGGATAGGACCTTTAGCCTTGGGGATCACACTGCAATATTTGCGAGAAGAATATTACATTTATAACGCATCAGGATATACTGCTAGTTTGGGTACCGCGGGGGACTTTTTGAATGGTCGTATTCGGATCGGCGCCGCCTTATTAAACCTTGGAAAAATGAACAAGCTCAGAAACCAATCAACCGAACTTCCTACTACGCTCAGAACTGGGTTTAGTGCTAAGTTATTCTCCTTTACACCACCTCAGAATAAAAACTTTCCAATATCCATAGCATTAAAAAATGATCTCGTTTATCCGCTAAAGGATTCTCAGCAAACCACTCAGACAAATAGCTCTAATAACCTCTATACCAATATTGCAGTAGAGATTTTACTGGCAAATATTATTGCTTTAAGAACAGGTTATAAAACCGGAGATACCGTTCGTCCCTGGAGTGCGGGCCTGGGTTTGGATATGGAATCAATATCAGCAAATTATGCTATTATTCCTTTTAAGACGGGATTTGGGACCGTGCACTCCTTAGGCCTAAGCTACCGATTTTAGCCAGCGCTTTCATCAAAAAGCTCATCGTCACCAAAAGCCTCTTTCCAAAACAGGTAAGCTCCTACTAAGATCCCCTTCAGGATAAAAATGGAAAATACAATCATTAATCCCACTTCCTGAAAAAGAAGAATTAGTATTCCGTACACAATAAAAAGGGAAAGCTTAATTTTATGTTTTCGAACTGACTGTTTATCAAAACTTGGCATTTTATCAAAGGGAATAGTGCTAACCATCAGAAAGGAAAGAAGAATAATCAATGGAATTAAAATGGCGTTTATTCCGTATTCAAAGCTTTCAAATAACTCAAGCTGATTATAGAAAGTAAGATAAAAAGCAGCAATCATGATGGCCTGCCCCGGTATGGGAAGTCCTTTAAAAAAATCTTCCTGCGTTTCCTGAACATCCACATTATAGCGAGCCAGACGTACTGCTCCACAGAGTGGTGGCAAGGCACTTAGAATAATTCCTACAAATGGGAGTTCTGCCAGTCCGAATGAATACAACAGAAAACCCGGTGCCACTCCAAATGAGACTACATCGCTGATAGAATCTAACTCGATACCAAATTGGCTGGTGGCGTTAGAGAGGCGTGCCATAAATCCATCGAGCGCATCAAAGAGTCCCGCAAAAACAATAAGCCATGCCCCAAAAAACAAGCGTCCTTCAGCAATACTGATAATAGCCAAAAAACCGCAGAACAAATTCATCAACGTAAAAAAACTGGGAATGACGGTGCGAGGAATCTGCTTCCTTGAACGACCATTTTTTCTTTTTTTACGCTTTCTACGACGACGAAATCGTTTCCACTTTTGTATGGGATATTTCATCTTATGGGGTGATAGTAGCTAAAATTGTCTTTCCGGCTACGGCTTTTTCGCCTTCCGAGACATTCACCTCGACTTCCGGCGGAACAAGTATATCCATTCTGGAACCAAACTTCATCATTCCGAATTTATTTCCGACCTCGAGTTTATCCCCTTTTTCGATATGATAAACAATTCTACGTGCAAGAAGTCCGGTAATTTGTCTAAAAAATATTTTTGCCCCTGACGGATGCTTTACTCCAAAATCAGCACGCTCATTTAACTCCGAAGCCCGGTGATCATAAGCCGCAAGAAAAATCCCAGGCTCATATTCAAGATATTCCAGGGTCCCCGTTACCGGAATCCGATTCACGTGTACGTCAAGGGGAGAAAGAAAAATACTAATCTGGGTAGCAGGGCCTTTGATATATCTATCCTCTTCGACCTCTTTAATTTGTACAATTTTTCCATCAGCCGGTGAAAGTACCACATTATCATCTACGGTTATTTCCCGATCGGGATCACGAAAGAAATACAAAATAAAAGCAACCAACAAGGCCATGGCCGTATACAGAAGATAGGCTGTCCAATGGGGCTCAATGTATCGAGCAATTCCACTAACGATTAATGCAAAGATAACAGTTACAAATATAGTTGTATATCCCTCGCGTGCAAACATATATAGGTATATTTAGTTAGCCGAACTGTCGCAGAATATCATTGAAGGTAACAAAAATAAAGAGAGCTATGATGAGCAGAAATCCAATTTGCTGGAGTGCCATTCGTACTTTGGGAGAAGGCTCGCGCCGGGTAATTCCTTCATAGATCAAGAACACCAAATGACCGCCATCGAGTACGGGAATGGGTAAGATATTCATTATGGCAAGAGTAACACTGAGAAATGCCATAATATTCCAGAAGCCAGTAAACCCACCACTATCAGTAGCCTGTTTCGTTAACTGTGCAATAGCAACCGGACCACCTAAATTGTCCCGAACTGAGATGTCCCCAGAAAATAGCTTGGAGAAACCCCCAATAATGGCCGAAACAGTCTGATTTGTTCGATCAACACCTACATCAAAAGAGGCAAAAAGGTCATAATTAAATTTATCCACCTCAAAAACATCTGCTACTGAAGGGGCGTATATTCCCAACTTATTATTAGCACCAGGTTGGATAGAAAATTCTAATTGCTGACCTGATCGATCAACAACAAGAGAAACAGTATCTTTTGCGCTCCCTATTTCTTGAACCAAGTGAGACCAGTGTGATACTTTTTCCCCATTGATCTCTATGATACGATCTCCTGCCTGTAAACCTGCTTTGTCCGCAGGTGTTCCTTCAGCAACTTGACTAATTTTGCTGGGAAGAACATTGGCAACTGTAATTAATCCCTGTTGACCTATCTCATCAAGCAGACTATCAGCCACAGGAACTGTAACTTGCTGTCCATCTCTCATGACCATGTAACTTAGCGAAGAAGCCATCATTTTATTGGGTGAAAACAGATCCTGGAAATAAGGCACTTCTTCCCCATTCACACCTACCAACTTGTCGCCGGATTGAAATCCCACTTGAGCAGCCAGGGAGTTTTCTGCGACGTAAATACGGTCTACGCTATCGAGCTTAACCTTTGTTTCTCCATTCGAAAACGCCAATCCTGCATAAATAGCAACGGCTAGAATCATGTTAAAAATGACTCCTGCCGTAATCACAATAATACGCTGCCACACCGGCTTACTCCGGTATTCCCAGGGCTTAGGCTCTTCGTCCAGGTAATCATCGTCCATGCTTTCATCGATCATACCCGAAATTTTTACATAACCGCCCAATGGAGTAGCCCCAATACAGTAATCCGTCTCTCCTTTTTGGAAGCCCCAAATACGAGGAGGAAATCCGAGCGAAAAGCGCTCTACCCGCATTCCAAACAATTTAGCTGCTAAAAAGTGCCCCAACTCGTGAAAGAACACCAAAATTAAAAGGGCTGCCGCAAAAATTCCCAGCGTTGATAATAAACTTACAATCCACTCCATGAAACAAGATAATTCTTATATAGTTAGTGCCAGTTCTCTGGCTCGTTGATCTACGCTTTTCAATGATTCTAACGTAACTGGTCCCGAATTATTTAATTGATCCAAACACGATTCTATGATTTTTGGGATGTCAATATACGTAATTTCTTTATTCAGAAATCGCTCTACTGCTATCTCATTGGCCGCATTCAAAATAGCCGGTGCTAATCCTCCTTCTTGAATAGCTTCATTTGCTAAACGTAAGCAGGGAAACCGATCGTAGTCAACCGGTTCAAACGTCAAATCAAAAGCCGACTGCCAATCCAATCGAGGAGCATCAAGCGTTATACGCTCCGGATACGTAAGCGCATACAAAATAGGAACCTGCATGGTTGGGGGCCCCAGCTGGGCTTTACTTGATCCATCTGTAAACGTAACCACCGAGTGGATCACGCTTTGGGGATGAACAACCGCTTCAATTTTTTCTAACGGCATGTTAAACATCCAGTGAGCCTCAATTATTTCAAGCCCCTTATTCATCATCGTGGCCGAATCTATGGTAATTTTTGCCCCCATCAACCAGTTCGGATGGTCAAGTGCATCATCTACCGTAATATCTTGCATCTGTTTTTTTGACCAAGTACGAAATGGTCCTCCACTGGCCGTGATAACCAGCTTTTCTATTTTGTCGATGGGTTCTCCCACCAAACACTGAAGCATTGCGCTGTGTTCAGAATCTACCGGGATGAGCTGACTTCTGTCGTGCTTAATTAGCTCATTTATGATTTCTCCCCCAACAACCAGGGACTCTTTATTAGCCAGTGCCACCTTTTTACCTGCCTTTAAGGCTTCAATGGTAGGCTCAAAACCTGAATATCCTACCAAGCTGTTTAGTATTACATCAGCCTCCTCAAGCGTAGCAAGTTCAAGCAACTGCTCATGCCCAACAAGCAATTCTGTATTCGAGGGCATTTTTTCTCTTAATTCATCAGCATATTGATCACTAGCAACCAGCGCATACCGCGGCTGAAATTTCCGTACCTGTTCCAATAGTTTTTGCCAACTGCTGTTACAGCTGATACCCAGCACATTAAAACGATCAGGATGCTCCCGAACAATTTGCAGTGCCTGTTCACCGATCGAACCGGTGGAACCCAATATGACAATATTCTTCTGTTTCAAAAGCAGTAATTCAATTTCAAAAGAGCTCTGAAGATAGATAAAATGAGATAGAACTCAGAATCATTTATCACCTAAAAAAGTTCAGCTAATATTCCATTTCTTTGGCCATTTTGTACATCAAGCCATGGGCCAAAACAGTTTCTTTAAGTGTAGGTGCATATCCCCCTGAAAGTAATAATACAAGTGGCAAATTCTGCTGCACAACTTTTTGAATTACTAATCTGTCACGCCGTTGTAATCCTTTCTTCGTTAATGACAACCGTCCAAAATGATCAGTCTCAAGCGGATCAATTCCACCTAAATAAAATACCAAATCGGGATTAAAATCCTCAAAAATCACATCCAGGGCATCACCGAGGGTTTTTAAATATTGGTCATCTTTGGTGTTATCCGGTAATCCAATATCCAGCGAAGAAGGTGGTTTTTTAAAGGGATAGTTCTTTTCACCGTGAAGGGAAAAGGTAAAGACATTGGGATTATCCTTGAAAATAGCAGCAGTCCCGTTTCCCTGATGGACATCACAATCAATAACTAGAATATTTCTTGCCCACATTGATTGCTGTAACACCTTGATTGCAACGGCAACATCATTAAAGACACAGAACCCTTCACCAAAGTCTGCCATAGCATGATGTGTGCCCCCGGCCAGATTCCCCGCAATACCATCCTGCAAAGCCATTATCGCTGCATTGATTGTTCCCTGTACAGCCAAACGTGACCTGATCGCCAATCTTTTTGACCAAGGCAACCCTAAGCGACGTAATTTCTTTTTATTGAGATTGCCCTCCATTATGCCATTGGCATAATCTTGACTATGCACCATTTGTAAATTGGCCATATCAACCATTGACGGAGCGACAACATCAGAAGAAGCGATAATATTTTCTTCCAGCAAATATCGATGCAGTCCTTTAAATTTTTTCATTGGAAATATATGTTCATCGGGAATAGGTGCATAATATCCCGGAGCGTAAGAAACTCTCACAATATTCAGCTACTTATTCTGAAATTTGGATTAGCGCTAGCATCCGCCCGCTTTGATTTCCCTCTCTGCGATAAGAATAAAATTTATCGGCTTCGCTAATAGTACATTCTTCTCGTATTTCTATCTGAGCATCGGGGATGCCTTCATCCAAAAGCTGATGCTTTATGAAGTTCTTTAAATCAACATGGGGCTTCTCAAAATCGGCATAATTTACAAATCGGTCCGGAAACTGTTCTGCAACTTCCATTCCTACTTCAAAGTTCTTTAGTGAAATACAGGGACTTACAAACGCTTTTATAGTTGATGGAACTGCTCCCTGCGCTTTCATCTTTTGTATTCCCCCGGGAATTATATCTCCTACAGCTCCACGCCATCCTGCATGGAGCGCTGCTATTACATTATTTTCGTCATCCCATAGCAAAACTGCGGCACAGTCTGCCACCTGAATTCCAAGCGTTAACCCCGGTACCTTCGTGACTAATCCGTCTGTTGAAGGATAGGTACCTCCACCAGTTACAATTTGCACCCTATTGCTATGAACTTGGTCAGCATAGGCTACCCAATCAGCATCAATATTTAAGCTATTGAGTAAAGCCAACCTGTTTTGGGCAACCTGTTCTTTTTTCTCGGGGGTATTAAAGCCCAAATTTAATCCTGCAATGCCCTGCCCGGGGCGTTGAAACGCTTGGTTTTTAAGGGTAAACCAAGCCCGGATATCTTTATCCTCCTGCACAATTTGAGGAATAATGACAGAGAATTCAGTTTTCAAGTTTTTCATAAAGGGTATCTCGTATAATATTAACGGGGAACGGATGACCGGTCCACAGCTCAAAAGATTTACTACCCTGTTGAATCAACATCTCCAATCCATCTATCGTTTGGGCTCCGACTTTTGATGCTTGTTTTAAAAATTTTGTTTCAACAGGATTATACACAATATCATAACATATTTTTGCTTCAAGATAATGCTTCTCCTGATCACGAACCGGAGATGAATTCGTTTTGGGATGCATTCCCAAAGGGGTAGCATTGACAATCAACAACGCTTCATCGGCAAAGGAGGTCCAGTTTTCGTAAGACACAATTTGTACTTGGCGATAATCTCTGTAAGAAGTAATACGGCTCGGTGATCGCGACACTAAAAAAATTTCCCCAACTCCCATCTTAGTTAATCCATACACAATAGCCCTGGCTGCTCCCCCCGTCCCAAAAATTACAGCTGACGCCCCTTCCAGCTCAAACTCATAAGCTTGTAGTGGGTCAATAAATCCGGCATAATCTGTATTGTATCCCTTGAGCTGATATTCGTTTTTAACAATTGTATTAATGGCACCAATTTCTCGGGCTGAGGAGTCGATATCATCCATATAATCAGCGATCGACTGCTTATAAGGAATAGTAACATTTGCCCCCAAAAAGAGATCACTATTAAAAAAAGAAGCTAAATCAGTGAGCTCATTATGTTGTACATCTACGGCATAATACTTTGCATCGATGCCATGATGTTGTAAAGCAATATTATGCATCATTGGAGACCAACTATGCTCCACCGGATGGCCGAGGAGCAAATAATGAGGACGTTCACTATCGGTACTCTGAACAAATTGAGAAAGGGTCATACAATTTATAGACAAAAAAAATGCGCACTTTTCAGTGCGCATTTAAAAAGTTACTAAGTGTGAAATTAGTTATGCTGCTGCCTCTTCTTCGGCTTCTGCTTGAGCTTCAGCTTCCTCTTCTTCAATTTTTGCAATGGTGTCATCAGCCTTTTGTTTAAATGTTCCATCTTCAGCCTCTTCCTTAAAGCGCTGGAGATCTTTTTTCATCTGGGCAGGGAGTCCCTTGATAAAATTGGCTAATTCTTCGTCAGGCTCACCATAAAACGTTCGGTAATCGAGACTAAAATCAACTCGTGTACGCTCTCCATTATCAAGTGGCGTAAAACGAATCGTCCCGGTTTGGTTTAGATTACCATTGATAGTAATCCAAGCGAAACGAGTGTTTCGTAAATCATCAATGATGTTAGTGGTCCATTCGAAATTTTCGCCACCGAGTGTAGTAGAAAATTCGAATGTCTGAGAATTTATCTTGTTGACTTTTTCAATTCGTTCAAAGAAGTGAGGAAAGTAAGTTGGATCACTTAAGTATTCATAGACTTTGGCTAGAGGCAGGTCAACTTCAATTCTTTCGTGCGCCATAATTTATACTTCAGAGTTGGTTAAAATTAAAAATTGAAAGATATTCTAAGGAGATTTTCAATTTTGTAGTAAGGTTAATCCACAATGCGATAAAGATAAGCATTTTATCTGTTTTCAGCAATAAATTTCGCGCTTAAGTTTGAATCTATTTTTAAGACATCGATTAACTTTTCTGCATTGAGAGTCTCTATATCCCCAAAATTATCGCTTGTGAAAAAAATATTAAAACCCCTCTCCCTCCTGTCACTAAAAAACCTAAAGGAAAACCATTACCTAAGAGAAATACCTTTGATCAACATATTGCCAAATTTGATCATGAACTTTGTCAACAGGTTTTGTTGCATCAACAGTAATAAAACGATCTTCACGTGCTGCCAATTTATTATACCCCGCAATCACTTTTTCAAAAAAATCGTCACCCGCCAGCTCCATTCTGTCTTTTGTTCTAGCCATTCTTTTCTTGGCATCAACCAATGACAATTTCATGTAAATGGTCAAATCAGGCTTACGTTTATGACTGGCGATGGTATTTAGCTTTTGTATCTCTTGAAGAGGCACCGATTTTCTCCCATGCCCTTGATAAGCGGTTGTGGAGTCGAAAAACCGATCTAAAATAACGACTTTTCCCTCTTCAAGTCCCGGCAACACATTTTCTGCCATCAACTGAGAGCGAGAAGCAGAAAACAATAGAAGCTCTGTAACGGGATCGATTTCAAGATCTGGATTTAGTAATATCTGCCTAATTTGTTCCGAAACAACCGGACCTCCCGGGTCTCTATAGACATCTACGAGAGCACCTTTTTCTTCAAGACGCTTACGTAATTTCTCTATCTGAGTAGATTTGCCACTTCCGTCAATCCCTTCGAAGGTTATAAACACGTTATCACATTTTATATTCAAAAAACTGTCTTCTGAATATAAGAATCATCTAAGTTTCAACGAACTTGTTTTGTGATTGGAATAAGGCAACCCAAAAGCACTAGAATTCAAAATCGTCCATCATTTCCGGGGGCTCTTTGTCCAATGCTATGGCAAGTGCCAAATAAATCAGAAGCGAGGTTCCCCCGCCTGCAAACATAGTAATTATAAATAATGCTCGTATCACTCCCGCGCTAATTCCAAAGTATTTGCCCAATCCACCACAAACACCCGCAATTTTTTTATTCGTTCGGGACTTGTAAAGCTTTTTAGTCTGCTTAAAAGCATAGCTATCAAATTGTGATTTGCTACCTGAGGAGTTACTTTTCTTTTGATTCTTACGCTTACCTTTGGATCCCAAATCATTATTTAAGGTAAAATCTTCTTCTTGATCTTGCGACTGCCCAAAATCATAATCAAAATCATAGCTTCTTGATGATTGTTGCTTCTTCTTGGACTTCTTTTTGTCGCCTACGAAATATCCAAATCCCACCATTGTAACGATAATACCCCCAACGAGCGGCAATAGTTCAATAAGGCCGGAAAGATCAGGTCCGATGGATAATCCTATCGTTTGAATTATGAAAACCATTCCAACGAAAAACATGGCAATACCCGCAATTGTTGAAAAATTCCAGATATTTGTGTTTGACTTCTTCTCATCTTCGAGAAACTCATTCATCGTGGCCTGGAGTTCATGAGCCTCAAAGTCTAACAAAGAATCCGAATGCTGTTGCTTGGTCCGCTGTTTCATGTGATCTGCCATAAATTTATGCCCATTGTTATATTGTTAACAGCAAGTATTACGTATAAATATGGGGCTGTGTTACACTATGTGCAAGCAAATTAATCTTTAAGTAAGATACGCTTTTCTGTAATAATTTTATCCAGTGATATATCAAAATTTTCAGTTGGCAGCTGTTCAACAATAGTAATATCAAACGATAGTCCTATTTTCGGACATCGAACGTCTTTTAAAAAACGATCGTAGAATCCCTCTCCATATCCAATGCGGTTACATTGTTCATCTCCTCCAACCATGGGGACAATCACAAGATCAATTTTTTTCGGCGTTACCTCCTCCCCTTTCTTGGGTTCGAGAACTCCCCATTTGTTTTCTTCAAGATCGGAAAATAATTTTAGTCGAAGATGTGTAAGCGTACCACTTTCAAAATTAGTCACTGGTACTACAACATCCTTCCCTTTTTCAATCATTTCTTTGATGAGCACCCTGGTTTCGACTTCTCGGCGCTCATTCATGGATACATAACAATGGATTGTTTCAGCATTACGGTACTCTTTCTGCTCTTTTAATTCGTCAACAATATCTGCAGAAGCGCCATAGAATTCCGGTTCAGAAATTGTCTTCCTTTGATCTAATAACTGCTGCCGTAATTCTTCCTTCTTTTTATGAATATCCAAAACTACAGATATATTAGTTTATGGTGATCGAAATCCTCATTCGATTCAAGAGTATTTAACAGTTTATCCCAAATGTCAACGCCGTACTTATTCATAAAAAATATGCCCGCAACGGTTCGCTCTTGCAGCCCATCTCCCGGAAACAAATTGGCTTTAATTCTTCGAATTCGATTCAGCTGTGTTTGATCTTGCTTTTTCACTGAACGGTAAACCTTACCTTTCAATTTATTCAGCTCATTAACATATACAGAAGTTGCTTTTTCAGCTGCTGCCTCAAGTGTAGGATCTATTTCCGCAATATCTTTCTTTTTATTATCCGAGAGTTCCTCCACCCGCGACTGCCAGTCTTCAAATATGGCTTCAATATCATGCTGATCGGTTCTGTCCACATAATCAGATTCCAGATCTTCAATCCGTTTACCATATTCATGAAATTCGAATGGTAGTTCGCCAAGAATACGATTGATGGCCGGTTCAACCAGTGTGGCACTTAGCCGTGGAAAAATAATCGGCATCTCCATATCAAAACTTCGGTACATGCTTTTCATTTGCCCGTAATACGCGGTCTCTCCGGGGCCTGCAACGTATCCAACCGTTGGCAGCAGGGCATCCTGTACGATAGGTCGTAAAAACACATTGGGAGAAAAGCGATCCGGATGAGCATCTATTTCATTTATAAGTTGAGCAGTGCTCCATTCGACATTTCCATCAGTTTTCCAGCCATCACCGTTTCGACTTATTTTTGTACGCCCGGTTTCGTCATCAAGATAGAAAAGGTTGGAGTCATAAAGAGTGACTTGCTGATGGTAGTCCTCAGAAAGATCTGCACTTTTACTTTCGAGCTCATCTCTAATTTTATCAGCTTTTTCTATTGATGCTTTAAGATATGCCCCTGTTGCAGCTTTAACATCGTGATTATTGCTGCCGGCTAATACCAGGCCGTGCTTTGAAAACAGACGGCTGATGTATAATCCAAATGCTTCAAAAAATGAATGGTCGTCTTGAAAACATTCATCCAGCAACTCCCAGAGATCATCGGAAAAATCGGTATCATACAACGATTCCTTAAGCTGATTTCTGATCTCAGATATTTCATCGGGAAGCGATAAATCTGCAACGGTTGGCAGATGGTTATTTTTGGGGGGTAGAGAAAGGGACTTAGGCTCATCTTTTTCAATAATAGTAAGCTTACGAACCTCCTCATAATCATGATCTTCATCCGCAAGCCAAAACACCGGAACAACCGGACGACCATAATCTTTTTCGAGTTTTTGGGCGATGTGAATAGTGCTTATGGTTTTTAAGACCGTATATAAGGGACCGCCATAAATTCCCAATTGTTGACCAGTAACAACAACCAATGCATTCTCCTTTTCAAGGCGTTCAATGTTACGAATGGCCGCCTCATGGACATCAAACTGTTTGTTTAAAGCAAATAAAATAGACGCGGTCTGCTTCCGATCACCCTGAAATCCAAAATCATCTACTCGTTGTGAGATGGCTTTATGATCAAATGGATTGGTCTCAAAAAAGTTATTGACCTCATCAAAATTGTGAATATACGTTTTAAAAAGCTTCGAAAATGGAAGATCCTGAAAAGAGTAATTGGTAATCTGCAATGACCCTATCCTTTAAGTTTTTGAATTTCATCCCGAAGCCGAGCAGCCTTTTCATAGTTTTCGGTATCAATAGCAGTTTGGAGCTCATTCTCAAGACGCTCTAACTTGCTCATTTCTTTAGGTTGATCCTGAGATTGCGAACTGGTTGTTAAATCTCCGGTTGATTCCCCCTCCGAGACAATACCGGCTTCTTCCAAAATTTCACTTGCAACGTATATCGAAGCATCAAAACGAACAGCCAAAGCAATGGCATCACTGGGACGTGCATCTTGTTCCATCTCTTGGCCATTGTCATCATAGATGATTTTTGCGAAGAACGTACCTTCACTTAAATCATTTATGAATATCTGTTGTACATTCGACCCAAAATTCTGGATCATATTTTTTAGCAGATCATGTGTCATGGGTCGGGGCGGCTTTATGTGTTCCAATTCTAAAGCAATGGCCTGTGCTTCAAAGGTCCCTATAATGATTGGCAACCGGCGGTTGCCATCAACTTCATTTAAGATTAGCGCATAAGCTCCTCCGCTGCTTGGGCTTGTCGAAAGCCCTAATATGTCCATCTTGACTTTATCCAATGGTAAATCGTTTTCTTTTAATTAATGATGTGAAAATATTGCAAGTAAATTTACTGATTTTTACGGTACCCGTAAACTTTAGAATCAGGTTTAATAAACGTATTTTTCGAGCTAAATGTTTGATTAAATACAGATCAACTGTTAATGCTTAATTATGGCTATTAAAAAAGAATCACCGAAAATTAATTCCATAAAATGGGGTACCGTCAAAACAAGTGATGGAAATATTTATAAGGATGCAAAACTTTTCCCCGGTGGTTCACGCGAATGGGATTGGAATGAAACGGGCACCCATCATAATCCCGGCATTCAACCCGCTGATGTCAAGGAATTAGTGACAAAAGGCGCAAATGTCATTGTTCTATCGAAAGGATTTTATAGACGATTGGGAATAAGTGAACAAACAACTGATTTTCTCAACGAAAATGGCGTAACATTTTATATATTAGGCACGGAAGAAGCTGTGGAAAAATACAACGAGATCCGCGAAGAAAATTTGGCAGGGGCACTCATTCATTCCACCTGCTAAATAACCTAGACAAAACAAAAATCAAGTAACAATGTATATTCATTTTAAATAAGAAAGGTGTCCAAAATTTGTATGTTTTCAGATTCAGATGTCCTATATTCTTTGCCTAAATTTCATTGACATTACGACCCATTGCCACTAATTTCAGACTGATCAAAATTAATCTACATAACCAATGTTTGAGAACTACTTACCAATTGTAATTCTGGCCGGTGTCGCAGTCGTTTTGGCTATCGTTTTGATGGGGTTATCTCGTCTACTGGGGCCATTTCGCCCAAACAAAAACAAACTTGATCCATATGAGAGTGGCATGGATCCTGTTGGTGATGCGGCCGACCGCTATTCTATTGCTTTTTATCTGGTAGCAATGGAATTTATTGTCTTTGATCTTGAAGTTGTATTTATCTATCCATGGGCAGTGAATTTTCTCGAATACGGCGTTGGAACTATTGTTGCCATGGTTGTATTTATTCTTATCCTATTTGTCGGTCTGCTCTACACCATTAAAGTGGGCACGCTCGACTGGGATGCAAAGCAAGGAATGTTTAATTAATCAAATTTAGCCTATACACTTATGGGTATTGAAAGTTCACTTGGTGACGGTTTTCTCACCACTAAAGTTGATGCACTTACAAATTGGGCACGCTCGAATGCGGCTTGGCCTATGCCAATGGGATTAGCTTGTTGTGCCATCGAAATGATGGCTTTTGCCGGTCCAAAATATGACGCTGCTCGTTTTGGTTCTGAGGTAATGCGTTTTTCCCCCCGCCAGAGTGACGTCATGATTGTTGCAGGATGGGTAAACTATAAAATGGCACATGCTATTCGTCGTATTTGGGATCAAATGCCCGATCCCAAGTGGTGCATTGCTATGGGGGCTTGCGCATCAACCGGTGGCATGCATCGTTGCTATGGTGTAGTACAAGGTTGCGACAATTTTTTACCGGTAGACGCGTACATCTCCGGATGTCCACCGCGTCCTGATGCTCTCTTGCATGCCCTGATGAAAATACAAGACAAAATACGTACCGAACACTCCGTAACGCTCGATACTTAATATGGAATTAGAATTATCTAAAACACTCCAAAACACGGTTGATAAATTATCCGAGAAATTTGAGGATAGCTTTATCAAAGTTTACCAATCTACCGGGGATACGTTTATCCTTGTAGAACCTCAAAACATTGTAGATATATGTCGATATCTTAAAGAAGAACTACATTATATCTATTTAACCGACATCTTTGGCATTGATCGATTTACTTCAGAAAATCGCTTTGAGGTTGTGTATAATCTCATTTCATTGCGTAACCGTGAAAAACTTTTTCTAAAAGTACGTCTTCCGGAAGAAGAGCCGGTTATGGATTCTATTACGGATGTTTGGCAATCTGCCAGCTGGATGGAACGTGAGGTTTATGACATGTTTGGAGTGAAATTTGATAATCACCCCGACTTTCGTCGCATTTTTATGCCCGAGGATTACAACTATTATCCTTTGCGCAAAGAGTTTCCACTGTTGGGCATTCCGGGTTCTATTGAACTGCCAAATACAACGCCTGACACTGAGTAGTTTTAATTATGAGTAAAACAAGACTTGTCGACCAGCTAGATTCAAAATTTTTTGAGGAGCATCAGAACAAGCTCTATCAGGCTCTCGAAGATAAACACACAACAATCGAGATGCTTGATGAGGATGATCCGCTCAATACTAAAATGGTGCTTAACATGGGTCCACAGCACCCCGCCACCCATGGAGTGTTGCGCCTTATTCTACAATTGAGGGGAGAGCTTATTGAAAAGGCAAAAGTCGATATCGGATATCTGCATCGGGGGGTGGAGAAAATTGCAGAGAATAAAACGTACCAGGAGTTCATGCCTTATACCGATCGCATGGACTACCTTTCTCCGTATAGTAATAATGTTGCGCTTTGTACTGCAGTCGAAAAAATTGCAAACGTTGACGTACCAGAGCGTGCTCATTACATACGGATGATCGGTTGTGAGCTGGCCCGTATTTCTTCTCATCTACTCTGGCTTGGCACTATGGTCATGGATGCCGGCGCTGTATCATTCTTTATTTGGACCTTCCGAGAGCGTGAAAAACTTTACGATATTTTTGATAATATTGGTGGGCATCGCTTCACGATTTCTCATGCTCGCATCGGTGGTGTTGCCAATGATCTTACTGATGATGCTCTCGCAATGATAAAAGATTTTGTTAACGAGTTCCCGCAAGAGCTTAAAGATTTTCACGGACTGCTCGATCGTAATAAAATTTTCTTTGACAGGAACCGCGAAGTTGGAGTTTTAAAACCTGAGGATGCTTTAGAAATCGGGGCTACCGGTCCTACCCTCAGAGCATCGGGATATGCTTATGATCTCCGTGATTTTTCCCCCTATGCTCGTTATGATGAGGTGGACTTCGAAATCCCAACCCGACTCGAGGGCGACAATCTTGCACGATATTATGTACGGATGGAAGAGATGCACGAAAGTATTCGTATCATCCGTCAATGTCTTGATAAGCTTCCGAAAGGTCCCGTAAGAACGGATAACGCCAAACAGGCTTATCCTTCGAAGGATGAAGTTTATTACTCGATGGAAGGTATGATTCATGATTTTATGATGACGGATACCGGAATTTGTCCCCCCGAAGGTGCCGAGGCTTATCATGCCGTTGAAGGTCCTAAAGGTGAACTGGGATATTATATTCAAAGTAATGGAACCGGGCATCCATGGCGGCTAAAGATCAACTCTCCTTCATTTAAAAACTTACAAGCTCTTGAAGATATGCTTGATGGAGAGATGGTTGCTGATACAGTTGTAATTATTGGTGGAGTGGATCCCGTGTTGGGAGAAGCAGATAAATAAAACTAAAGTAGTGGGAATTTTCTCCCATTTCTCGAATCATAAGATAGCATAATTTAATGGCTGAATTGTCATTTACACAGGAAGAACTTGAAGAAATAGAACGCCTTAAGGCTAAATTTCCAACGGCCAAAGCTGCCACCCTTCGCGTTTTATGGGTTGCTCAGCAAAAATACGGGCATGTAGAAGCAGAAGTACAAAACTTAGTTGCTGATACACTGAACGTTCCTAAATCTCACGTACATGGTGTAGCTAGTTTTTATACACAGTATTATAAAGAAGAAAAAGGGGAATTTGTTCTGGACGTCTGTACCTGTCTAAGCTGTCAACTTTGTGGAGGCTATGATATTTTACATCACCTTGAAGAAGAATTAGGTATTGAAGCAGGCGAAACAACTGACGATGGCATGTTTACCATCCAGGAAGTTGAATGCCTCGGTGCATGTGGATATGCCCCCATGCTACAGGTAACAAATGGCGTTTATGTCAACAACCTGACTAAAGAGAAGGTTGATACCCTCTTAGAGAATCTTAAAAACGGTAATATGCCGGAGTTTGAATCGATGGCAATGCCGGAATTGGAAAAACGAAATCAAGCTGCCTCAAAATAATGGCTCAAGACTGGAAATCATTTGAACCACTGCTTATTCCTGATATTCCCAATCTGGAAAAGATTGATATATATGAGGAAAACGGTGGCTACGAAGCGCTCAAAAAAATATTAAATGACCGTGATACATGGTCGCGAAAAAGTGTTGTTGAAGAAGTAAAACAAGCAAATATTCGTGGTCGAGGCGGTGCCGGATTTAACGCCGGACTTAAATGGAGTTTCATGCCCGAGCCCGATGGCGGCCCCCGTTATTTGGCCTGTAATGGTGATGAATCTGAACCCGGGACCTTCAAAGACCGCAAAATCTTTGAGTACAATCCCCATCTTTTTATTGAAGGGGCACTTATTGCGTCATATGCAATGACCATTGATACTATTTATGTCTATATCCGCGGGGAATACATCTCATGGGTTGACATGTTTCAAAAAGCTGTTGATGATGCCTATGAAAAAGGATACCTAGGTGAAAATGTTTTAGGCACTGATGTTTCTATTGATTTAGAAGTTACTTACGGGGCCGGTGCCTATATTTGTGGTGAAGAAACAGCTATGCTTGAATCACTTGAAGGTAAACGAGGATATCCTCGTACCAAGCCCCCCTTCCCAGCCCAAAACGGCTTGTGGGGACGTCCGACAACGATCAATAATATCGAAACATTGGCTAATGTTCCGCTGGTGATCAACAATGGCGCCGACTGGTATGGTGATATTGGAGCCGAAGAACATCCCGGACCGGTTCTTTACGGAATTTCGGGTCATGTAAATCAGCCGGGAGTTTATGAATACCCAACCGGAGTACCTGTTTTGGACTTGATTAATGACGTGGCAGGTGGAATTCGAGGTGGTAAAGACCTTAAAGCCATTATTCCTGGAGGTTCATCTACTCCTCCTTTAAGAGCCGATCAACTTGATGGCGTAACCATGAACTCTGACTCTCTTAAAGATGTAGGGTCGATGATGGGTACAGCCGGATTGGTTGTGATGGACGAAGATACCGATATGGTAGAGGTGCTTTGGAGAATTGCCCATTTCTACCACCATGAATCATGCGGGCAGTGTACTCCCTGTCGTGATGGTACCGGCTGGCTCGAAAAAGTCTTAAAGAAGATCAAAGACGGAGAAGGAGAAATGAAAGATCTTGATCTTCTTCTTGATGTTGGCAACCAAATGGAGGGTCGTACGATATGTGCCCTTGCCGATGCTGCCGTATGGCCTGTACGTCATACCATCAACCGGTTTAGAGACGAATTTGAAGAACGATGCAAGAAATCTGTTCACGCAGTTGCGTGATTTAAATAACAAATCACAAATATCAAATTGCATGAGCGCAATTCGGTTTGTGAATTGAAATTTACTCAACATTATGCCAGAAGTATTTATAGACGGTAAACGTTACGAATATGATGAGGAAAAGGATGAAATGCTGCTCCAGTTCATTCTGGATCAGGGATTGGAAGTTCCCTTTTTCTGTTATCATCCATCTATGTCGATACCTGCCAATTGCCGGCAGTGTATGGTCAAAGTCGGTACCCCTGTAAAAGATCAAGAAACCGGGGAATATGAACTGGATGAAAATGGCGAACGTAAAATTCGTTGGTTTCCAAAGTTCCAAACTTCCTGCTCTACCCGTCTTCAAGATGGAATGGTAGTTCTTACACAAGAATCATCTGATGAAGTAGCGCGTGCACAAAAAGACACCCTGGAATTTATTCTTATCAATCACCCGTTGGATTGCCCTATCTGTGATCAGGCTGGTGAATGTCCGCTGCAAATTCAGACCTATAAATACGGACCTGAGGGAAGTCGTTTTGAAGTTAAAAAGGTACATAAACCCAAGCATGTAGACTTAGGTCCTCGTGTTACCCTTGATGCCGAACGCTGTATCAACTGTACTCGCTGTGTGCGCTTTACTGAGGAAATTAGCGAAACGCACCAGCTTACGATCGTTCAGCGGGGTGATGATAATTATCCTGCAACGGCACCCGGCGAAGAATTTGATGACCCCTACTCTCTCAATACTGTTGATATCTGCCCTGTAGGAGCACTTACCTCGACCGATTTTCGTTTCAAGGCTCGTGTTTGGGAAATGAATCAAACCCCCAGCATTGATATTACAAATGGAAAAGGATGTAATATCGACTTATGGACAAGAGACAATGAAGTGCTCCGGATCACTCCCCGACAAAATGAAGAAGTCAACGATTATTGGATGCCCGATGAGGGACGTCAGGCCTATAAACAGTTTAACGAGAATCGTGTTGACCGACCATCTATCAAGCTTGATGGCAATAATCAATCGAATACATCATGGAATAACGCCATTGAAACTTTTGCTGAGGTATTAGAAGCCAACGACCCCAATGATATTGCTGTCATCGGAAGTCCTCACGCATCGGTAGAAGAAAATTACGTTTTCAATAAGTTTTTTAATCTTTTGGGAGTGGATAATGCCAAGTTCACTTCGCATGTCATCCCCGGCTCAGGCGATGATTTTTTGATTACTGATGACCAGGCTCCAAACACCAATGGCTGCCGGGTAATTAATCTGGATGAAACGGAAGAATCATCCATACAGACAATCGCTGAGGCTGCTAAAGTAGTCATCATCTTATCAGATGATTTGATAGGACGCGATGTTCTTTCGGCCTCTAATCTCGATGAATCCTATACCATTTCGCTGGCAACCAATCACAATGAAACTACCAAAGCTTCAGACTTGGTCATTCCTATAACATGCGTTGCTGAACATGCCGCTAGTTATGTAAATGTGGATGGCCGCATTCAACGCTCCTACCCTGCCAAAGAAACAAAGTATACAAATCGACGACTCAACCTTGAGATGTCAGAAGGACGTCTTGACCGTTTTGGAACTAACTTTGATAATTGGGTCAGCGAAGAAAACAAGGTAGATTGCCTGCCCGTTTGGGATTTTCTCACTAAGCTTGGGGACCGTTTGGGACTCAATTTCAAGTACGACCATTCTCGAGAAATTTTCGCTGAGCTCAGAAATTCAATCGATGAACTCAGTGATATTACTTACGAGCGCATGGATGAAGAAAACGGCGTTCAATTACCAATCAAACAAAAAGAAGTAAAAGCTTAAATAAGACCTTTAAATGGAACCAGTAACAACAACGTCATATATTGTTTTAGGTGTTGCATTATTTATGCTGCTTAACTCTGCAGCCATTGCTGTTTATGCAGAACGGCGCATAGCGGCTTCTATTCAAAATCGACTTGGCCCTAATCGTGTAGGTCCATTTGGTCTCTTACAACCTATCGCAGATGTCGTAAAACTTCTTCTCAAAGAAGATGTGACTCCGGCCCGTGGTTTTAAAACAATACATGCTATTGCTCCTATGATTCCGGTTATCACTGCACTCATGACGGTTGCCGTGATACCCTTCGGAGATGGATTATATGCCACTGATATTAATGCTGCTGTTCTATACTTGCTTGCTGTCAACTCGCTCGGTGTTTATGGGGTAACGCTCGGCGGATGGGCCTCTAACAGCAAATACTCGTTGTTGGGAGGCTTACGTGCTGCTGCACAAATGATCAGTTATGAACTGCCTATGGGAATGGCTGTTGCCTCCTGTATACTCTTTGCGGGCTCATTGAGCATGATTGATGTTGTAAATTCACAAGAAATCTGGTGGAACATTTTTCGCAATCCCATTGGTGCTGTAATATTTATTGTAGCTGCTTTTGCTGAAGCAAACCGAACGCCTTTTGATTTGGTTGAAGCGGAACAGGAACTTGTGGGTGGATTTCATACTGAATACAGCGGAATGAAATTCGGAATGTTTTTCCTTGCTGAATATATGCACGTAATGATTGGCAGCATGCTGATCACTACCTTTTTCTTTGGCGGATATCATTTACCTTTTGCAGGCTATTGGCTGCCGGAAATGAGTTCTCTGGCAAAATCAATATTGGATGTTTCTGTCTTTACCCTTAAGACCTTTTTCTGGGCATTTGTCTATATCTGGGTACGCTGGACTATTCCACGATTTAAATATAACCAAGTGATGAAATTGGGCTGGAAACGCATGCTTCCCATTAGTATCCTGAATTTCATTGTATTAGCCATCATTATATATGCATGGCATCATTACTTGGGATAAATTTTTGAATAGAATACAAAAGGGCAGAAAACAAAAATGTTTTCTGCCCTTTTTATTTTCCCCATCATTTAAAATCACTTCTTCAACTTTTTAAAACCGATGCTGTTTTCCCAGCCTTGAGAAAGTAATCCTTATACCAATCAACGAACTCTTTAATTCCTCTCTCATACCCAACTTGCGGCTGGAAATTTATATAGTTGAAAAGGTCATCAACATCTGCCCACGTTTTTGGCACGTCACCGGGTTGCAATGGCAATAAATTCCTTTCTGCCTCAAATCCCAGCTGCTTTTCAATCTCATGGATAAAATCCATTAATTTCACAGGTTGGCTATTGCCGATATTAAATACCCGGTATGGGGCAAAACTGGTTGATGGTTCCGGATTATTACCTGACCAGCTTTGATTAGGAGTAGGCGGTTTAGGAATTAATCGGTGTATACTTTCAATAATATCATCGATGTAGGTAAAATCACGCTCCATATTTCCGAAATTAAAAACATTTATCGGCTCATCGTTAACGATCGCATCCGTAAATAAAAACAGCGCCATATCCGGACGACCCCACGGACCATAAACCGTAAAAAATCGCAATCCTGTAGTAGGAATTTTAAAAAGATTGGAATAGGTGTGTGCCATCAACTCATTTGCTTTTTTCGTAGCAGCATACAAACTCATTGGATGATCAATATTGTCTTTTGTCGAGAAAGGCATATTAGTATTTGCCCCATAAACGGAACTCGATGAGGCATAAATCAAATGCTGCAATGAAGAATTACGAGCAGCCTCCAAGATATTTAAAAAGCCCGTAATGTTACTATCTATATACTGGTGGGGATTTTTGAGACTATGGCGCACTCCCGCCTGTGCAGCCAGATTTACTACCACGTCAAAGTTTTCCTCCGCAAACAACTCATTTATAATATTGCCACTCTCAAGATCAGCTTTTATAAAACGGAAATTTTTTTTCGTTGCACTTTCTATAACTACTTCATCCGTAATAGATTCTTTAATTAATCCCAATTGTGCCAGCCGGGCAAATTTAAGATCCATAGAGTAGTAATCATTGATGTTATCAAGCCCAACAACTTCATACCCTTCTGAAACTAACCGCTTTGCTAAGTGAAACCCTATAAATCCCGCTGCACCCGTAACTAAAATTTTCATAATAAAATGCTCTCTAAGCTAAAGTAATTTTTTTGTTACGGTTAGATATATCTCAAAAAGCGTGCCATCACAGCTGTTAAATCCTCTTTACACTTTTGAAGCTAATCAAACAAGGAAGTATCTGATGATCAGATTGTGTGAAACGACAACATGAATATTTATTGAGTAAATATTACACCGTCCAGCAACACTACAGTTCATGGTTAGGCTTTTGATTCCATGGCCATTTTACGAAAACGATTATCGTTGCCATTAGAAGAAGTTGCCCAAAGTGTACATTTTTTAAGTGCTTCTATAATCCGTTGTTGGTCTCTTTTTGTCAGTTCATAAAAGAGTGGTAATCGCAGCAAACAATCGGTGTATTGGTCACTCATTGGTAGTGCCTTATCCATTCTAAAATTTGCATTCTTTGAATATTTGCTACTATGCAAACTCAAATAATGAGATACAGTATGGATGTCTAGATTGTTGAGCTGTTCAATCACTCGTTGCCTTTGTGATAAATTTTCAAAACAGAGATAATACATATGGGCATTATTATCAGCATAAGAAGGTATGCTTGGCTGTTTGATGTTATTGTAATTTGCCCATGGTTGCAGCTTTCTGTGGTATGTATTCCAAATTGCTTTCCTTTTTGCTTGAATATCTTCCATATTTTCTAATTGTGCCCATAAGAAGGCAGCCGTCATATCTGAGGGCAAAAAGGAAGATCCTGTATCTATCCATTCATATTTATTAACCTCTCCCCTGAAAAACTCAGCCCTGTTTGTTCCCTTTTCCCAAATAATTTCAGAGCGGTCAATAAATTGCTCATCGTTAATTGCAAGCAATCCCCCTTCTCCTGATATAACATTTTTGGTCTCATGAAATGAAAACGCCGCTAAGTGACCAATGCTACCTAAAGGCCTACCTTTATAATTTGACTCAATTGCCTGGGCTGCATCTTCAATCACAATAAGATCATATCGATTAGCCAGAGACATAATTTTGTCCATATCACAGGCTACACCGGCATAATGGACGGGCACTATCGCCTTTGTTTGAGGAGTAATAAGAGCTTCAAGTGAATCTTCCGCGATACCCGGATGGTCTTCTCTACTATCAGCAAACACAATTTTTGCACCTTGTCGCGCAAATGCTAATGCTGTTGATACAAATGTATAAGATGGAACAATCACTTCATCACCGGGCTTAAGATCAATCAGTAATGCACACATTTCCAATGCATCCGTACATGAGGTTGTAAGCAGCGCTTTTTTTAAGCCATACCTTTTTTCAAAAAACTGCTGACATTTCTGGGTATAAATCCCATTCCCGGAAATTTTTCCCGAATATACTGCCTGATACATATAGTGCATCTCTTTGCCGGTCAAATATGGTTTATTAAATGGAATCATAAGTAATTTCCCCTTCTACGTTATTAATTTTATCCCCAGCCTGGCACCACTTCCAAAGAACTATTTCGAGAATATTCCGAATTTTGTTCCCACTTAATTCTGTCATCGTTTATCAGCAGAGATTTCAGATATTCTCCATAGCTATTTTTACTCATATCACTGACTAATCCAAGTAGATGTGTATCATCAATCCATTTTCTTCGCCAGGCGATCTCTTCGGGACAAGATATTTTTAGGCCCTGTCTCTTTTCGATGATCTCAACAAACTGCGAAGCCTCCTGCATCGCTGCATGCGTTCCGGTGTCTAACCAGGCAAAACCTCGTCCCAAAATTTCTGCGCGTAATTCTTCCCGTTCCAAGTACATCTTGTTAATCGATGTAATTTCAAGTTCGCCACGGGCGGATGGCTCTACACGTTTTGCAAATTCTACTACCCGGTTGTCATAAAAATACAACCCGGTTACAGCAATGTTACTTTTAGGATGATCAGGCTTTTCTTCAATGCTAAGTACTCGATCACAGTTATCCACCTCGACTACTCCAAAACGATGAGGATCGCTAACGCGATACCCGAAAATCCGGGCTCCTCTAAAACTTTTAACCACATTTTCTAATAGAGGACGAAAACCGTGGCCATAAAAGATATTATCACCCAATATCAGGCATACATCATCATTGCCAATAAAATCTTCTCCAATGATAAAAGCTTGTGCTAGTCCCTCCGGATGTGGCTGTACTTTATAGCTGATAGAAATTCCCCACTCATAACCATCTCCTAATAATCGCTCGAAACTAGCTTTATCTTCCGGTGTGGTAATGATTAGAATATCTTTTATTCCGGCCAACATGAGTACCGACAAAGGGTAGTAAATCATGGGCTTGTCATATATAGGCATCAACTGCTTGGATATACCCTTTGTAACGGGATACAGCCGAGTTCCCGATCCCCCTGCCAAAATAATACCTTTCATCGCCTGATTATTTTTTGGAGATAATTTCCTCATAAGATCGCCTCTCTCTTTCTGTTCGTTGCTTCGTAATCAAATATATCTGTAAAAGCTTCTTGTATCCCATCTACCAAAACAGATGTGCCTAAAGTATTACTCAATGTCGTTCTGTTATGAGTTACTTGCTCATCACTTAGTGGCTGAAAAACACCCTTTGTAGCTATAAAATCCCTCTTAATTGAATAGATATAGCATCCCAGATCATTAAAATATTGGTAGATATTTGTATCATTGAGAAACACTTTAGAACCCATATAAAGGGCCGCAATTATGTTACCGACGGCCTGGGGACGGTAATGATTCATAATCACAATACCGCAATTGCTCATAATTCGATTATACTCTTCAATGGGTAGGAATGAGGTTAACGGTACAAAGCGGTCACCAAACTGTTTAGTACCTTCGTTTTTTATCTCACGGGCATATCTTGCACATCCATAACTCAATGGAGTAACAATTTTGCGACCCTTCAAATCGAATCCCGAAAGTAAATCAAAAGCTTCAAGGTGATTATTCGTTGCTGAGGCCGAGTTTCCTAAAAGTATATCACCACCAGAAGCCCTTAACGACTTATTTTTTGCGATGTATTCAATCGGGTAATAGGTAAAGGGTACTTTTTGCACGAAAGGGTTATAAAGCTTTTTATCAATATATTCCTCATGGTTCGTACCCGGAAGCGATCCAAAGACCTTCATTTCATAAAGAATTTTGGCCAGATCAATCTCTTTCAAAGACTCATGATTTTGGTATTTAATACTTCTGTAGACATCTTTTAAGCGATCATAAATCGTATATCGGTTTGTTGTATCCTGATAAAGTCTATGGGTTTTCTCCCCCATTAAGTCGTTTTCCATTAAGCCGCTGTTGTATATTTCAGCACCATGAACAATTCCCATAAAACGATCTTTATGGGGTGCTTCGGAAAATACCGCAGCATTGAATTTGTTCATTCCATGCAAAACAGTAACAGCATAATGATTACTCATTTCTACCAAACGAGCGACCGAACTTTTTGATCTTATCTCAAAACGAGCATTTGCGACAAGAGATTTGCTCAAATATCTAATGGGGGGATCAGCAGGGGGCTTAATAACCATATATGTATTTTGTCCGGGAAAAGCCTTTTCAAACAGATGGTATGCCCCATTGATGAATTTTTCGTCATGCGTTATATGTAGAATTTGCTTTTCTATCATGTCTCAATTTTTTCTGTTGACTTGAGATAGTGTCGGGCATCTAATCCCGTGTTAAACAATAGATCAAGAATCGTAACTGCGTGCTCAAAATCGCCGTAAAGCTGCGTGTACTCTTCGTAGCCATCATAATTCATCCACTCAACAGTAATGCCCTCGTGGTTAAAGAGATCAACATCCAAATAGGCTTTAGCGGCAGGACCAGTAACATACACGTCCGCATTGGCCTGCTTACAAATTGAAATCAATCGCTCAGATTTATCCCCTTTTGAAAAGTAGTCAGTGCTCCAGCTAATTGGTATATCAATTCCTAGTAATTTATTTAAGCCAACTAAAAAATGATGATTGATCTCGCTTAACACTACATAGTTTGCCTGCATATAAAGTTGTTCAATGGTATCGGCGAATGTCTCAAAATGGGATGCTTTACCATACATGTGATGAATTGTTTTCCAATGTTTTTTATTCCAGTCGGCATCGGCCACCTCAACTTCATTAATAGTATGGGAGCTCCCACCATTGACAGGGATTGTAAGCCATTTGAGTCCATGCGGTGTTTTAATACGATTTCTGTTCCGCCAATCCCTTTTGGTGTACTGTACATTATCATAAAGCACAAATTCATCTACCCCGGCTATGAAATCAAAATACCCTTTCCAGGGAATATAATTTGATTGTGATATGGCTATCTTTTTTGGCATACGTATACTAACTGTTCGTGATGAATAACGTTTTCGACGGATTATGTACCATAGTCTCTTTTTTGTTTTTATTTTTTAAGAGATTGAGTGGTTTAGCAGGATTTCCAACTACGGTTGTATTGTCCGGAACATTCTTAGTTACCACTGCTCCCATCCCGATAACACAGTTATCACCGATCGTTATCTCATTTCGAATAAGAGCTTTTGCACCAATGAATGTTTTCTTTCCAACCTTAACATTGCCCATCATCCCCACCCCGGGAGCAATGAAACAAAAGTCACCGATAGTAGTGCCATGGCTTATAATAGACTGGGGGCGAATTATTACATTCTTTCCAATCTCTACATCCGTCCCAATTATTACTTCAGGGGATATACAGGACCCCTCACCAACCAAAACCGTGTCATAATCAATACTTGGGGGCTCAGGAAATATTAGCGTACATAGATTGGCGTTATACTTTGCCAATTTTTCAGCTACAATTTCCATATTATTAGGTGAGGATGCCACATTGTTAAAAAAGTAATAGCCTTGGTTTACATATCCCGGTATAGATGTCTCATCTCCTATTATCGGATACCCAAAATACTGATCTTCTTTGCCAAATTTTGTATCGTCAAGATAACCTTCAATCTGCCACTCTCCCCCTTTTTGATTCAAATATTTTATTAAACTCGTTATAGATGGATACCCACAACCATATATTAATAGCCTCTTCATAGTGATCCTTTTCAATGATTTTAAAAATGCCAACTGGTTTATAAAACAAATACAATATTTTAAAACAGAGATCACATCTTAGATCTCGTTTTAAATTTTTCGATCTTTTACCCCAAGCCCATCCAGTAGTTTGAATGACTAATGTCTCACCCTTCTAATAATCCTCAAGCTATTGAGTGTGAGCTGCCAAATTCATCCTTAGGTATACAACTGTTATGCCAATTCGTTTAAGGCTTCAAAGTCATTTTCAAACAAAAATGAAAAGTTCAACTCTGAACAGTCAGACCGCGATTATGAAAGGGCAATTTCGCTATTGTTTAATAGAGTATTTTTTAGTCAGATTGGTGTTAATCAAATAGTAGTGTCGAAATTTTTCAATTCCGAGTAATTATTACTCGCAGATTAACTACTAAGCACAAGGGAAACAGCATTTTAGGTATGCATAAAAATTATCCTAAAGTATAAGGGAATTATTTTAATTCCTATTGAATGGGGTAATCCAGTCCTGACTTTTAGTTTTCCTGAACTCAGCAGGCGTCCCGATATCTAAAAATGAACATGAATCAAATTGAACATAGGAGGTTTTCATATCAGCTTTTATTGCGGCTCTTACCACATCGCCAGTATGCAATTCACCTTGGGTATGCTGTAAGGAGCTATTTTTATCATTCAGATGGCTGTGCATAAACTTAGTGAAGGTGGGAGTCCAAACAGCAATAATCCATGTATAGATTTGTTGAGATCGTTCGGGTTTTATAATGATGTCTTTTAGACGGCCGTTTTAGTCAAAAACAACCATATCAGCTTTTTCCGGTTTGTCAGTCTTAAACAATCCCAACACAAGATCTGCACCTGTTACCTGCTTTTGGTTCAGTAGTTGAGTAAACGCATCTAGCGGTTCAAAAGGGTGTGTAAACTAAACTCTGTCCGGGCTGCTTACTTTTCATGGTTACGGGTTAAGTCCAGTGGCAGTCGATCGCC
>NZ_JBYEIQ010000010.1:0-7267 GCF_058386955.1 Fodinibius sp. GM21
TCGAGGCACCCCATATGTAAAGATACATCAACATGAGGCAATAAAATGAGTTGACTTAGTCTTAGAATACGCATTAAGTCGGACGCACCTCGCCAATTCGCATTAACGCGGACGCCGCTCGCCCATTGTTTCCGGTTTTTGTTTTTACAGTTCAAATTTTGTCATTTATAAACCGTCAATAATCTCGGCGCAGCTTATGCGCCATGTCGTTAGGTACACTTCTAAAGCTTATCTTTAATATTCTACTTTTACACTGTAGATTAAGTTATCTGCACTAGACTTTTCCCATTTTGCCAATGCATGATGCCTTTTATAGGAATCCGATTTAAAAAATAGTCCCGTTGCAATCATTGGTACTACTCTTTCATCTTCTTTATTAAGCCATTCAAAAACAATAAAAAATTTACTTTCATCTATAAAAACGTTTTCCTTATCAAAATTACAGGTCATCCATCCTTTTTCTTTTGCTGCTGTGCTAACTACTCGATTATTAACAAATTCATTGGCAGGTAATTTTGTATCGGGGTCAACTTTTGCTATTCCACAGCGAATTTTTAACGAATCATTACTAGCTCTTTTTAGCAAGATTCTTGAGTGAAGAATTTTAATTGGTAGTTTCTTATCCCACGTAACCCTAAAGGCAAAAGCTGCTCCCAACCTCTCTGGATGGGTTCGAAATCCATAAGATGCACTTCCCATAATTGGAGGTATTTTTTTACCAATCCATTTAGATTTTTTCCGATCAGTGACTGTAATTGACTCCAATTGGTAGGTTTTGGGAGTTAATTGGAATCTTACTCTTCCATTATCTAAAAAAGTAGAAACATGAACTTTATCAGTATTGTATCCAATCGCAGATATTTGAAGACTGTCATCTTTTAGATCTTTTGGAAGCTTTAACTTGAATCTACCGTCTCTCTGGGAGGCTGTACCAATATTTACGGATGGAAATCCAATATTTGCGTAGGATATTGGTTCTCTGTTTTCAGCATCTAATACTTTACCCTCTATAGTAACCGAATCCTGCCCCAAACATAAATTCGGTAAAAGTAAAAGTAATATAATAGTATATTTCATAAGGTCGTTGTTACGTTTAAATGCCTAAATGGTTTCGCAAATAAGTTATTGTTTCTCAAATACAGTCCGCACGTGTACCTAACCCCTTCAAAAAGGAAAATGTCAAGCAGATAGTCCTCACCTACCTTAGCATTGTCTTCGTTCAATAAATCCTTGGTTCAAACCTATAGCTGGCAACCGGTGTCGGTGATCAAGCTCGGATTACCTACTGGCATCCAAACCCCTTTACGGGCTTATTCTCCATCAATGGACAGAGACTGTAGCTCAAGCAGAGCCACTATCCCAGATCTTTAACCGGCCCACCAACCGATGTCCCAATCCCACGCACGGGCTTACGTAACGTGTCCCTCTTAGGCGTTCGGACTTATCGGTTGGGGCCAGCAGGTTTGGGAAGCAGCCCTTACTGGCTGCCCCTTAAATCCTTTGTATTCTTCATCTCGTGTCAGCATATACCATACGCCTTTGGCCAGTTCCTTGGCGACCACGGCTCGGGCTACCGAGCGACCACTACGGCGTTTAATCTTGCGATAGAATTTCTTCACAACCTTATAGTGCGTGTAGGCGGAGACGGCTGCCTGCCCCAAGGCTGCTCGTAGGTAGGTGTTGCCATTCTTGTCGGCTGACTTATGCCGATGGGAACCACCGCTGTCTTTGGCCCCCCGGTACCAGCCGACAATAGCTGGTAAATTGCTTGGCACTGGGGAATCGGCTAATATCTCCGATCTCGGCCAAAATGGTCCAGGCTCCTACCTTGCCCAGCCCGGGCACTTCCATCAGACGCTGGGCAGCTGCTTCAAAGGGAACTTGTCGCTCAATTTCTTCTTCTATCCGATGGATGTGGGTCTGCAACTGGCTCATTTGCTCAAATAACAGCCGGGCCTGCAGGTTTGCGGCCGGTGGCAACTGTGAGCCAAGCCTGCAGCTTATCCAGCTGCCTCCACTGGCTTCCGCTGATCTGCACGTTGTATTTAATGGCTTGGCCCCACAACGCGGACTGCAGCTTCCCCCGCCACTGGATCATCCGCAGGCGTCCGCGGGTCAGCTCCCGAAGCTCGCGTCGGTCATGTTTAATTTGATAAGCCTCCGGAATCAGGTCGGCCTGTAGTAACTCGGCCAGGGTCTTCGCATCCACCGTGTCGGTTTTTACTTTGGCGTAGCTGATCGCCTTGACCATCTTTGCGTGGGCCAGGGTCAGCTCGATGCCGTTGGCCCGGCACCAATCGCTCAACCAGTACCGACTGCTGGTGCATTCGACCACAGCCCGGAAGGGATGCTTCCAAGTCACAGAAAAAGTTTTCTAATGAACGGCTTGAAGTCGGCAGCTTCGCCTCTCTTACCACCTTTCCATTGCCGTTAATCGCTACAATTACCATATTATTTGCGTGGAGATCTATTCCTACTTAGGTCATGGAGTCCTCCTTGGATTAGTTGCGATTGATAATCTCTAATCGAAGTGAGGACTTCCTTTTTGGAAAGATCCCGCACATTAAGGTGGCCCGTGGAATGCCACTGCGTAGCCCGACCTTGTTGGATTCCACAAGGACCTCTTATACGCCAGAGCGTAATAGGCCCACTATTTTTGCAATCTTTAGGCCGTTTCAGAGTGTCTTACAGGTAGTATTTTAATCCCTAAATTGTAATTTTTATTAAATTTACATCAAAAGAAAGATTTGGCTTTCTTCATATCAAAAAAATAAATTGGCGAGGTATTTACGGCAACAGTAATTATTTATCACGATGTAAAAGATAGAAACCACTAGGCAAAAGCATGGAAAAAATTACCGGGAAGACGACATGAGATATTTGCTAAAATAGGTGTCAAGGCACGCACCTTCAGAAATGAACAAAATCCTAATACAACAAGTCTGCTACTGGATATACCAGATATGGATAAGTTTCAAACTTTTATGGCATCGGATGAAGCCAAGCAAGCCATGAAAAAAGAGGGACTAGATGCTAAATCACTTCATACTTTGAAGGAATTTACCTCATAGAAGATATATTCACTTTGCATTTGAGAACTTTTCTTAGGTACTCGATACCACCCATTCTGCTGGTATCCCCCTGTAATGCAGTTATTTGCACTACAAGGTAGCGAGGTGGATGCTCTTTTAAAATCACAGTCCATTTCACTTCACTAATGGGCTGAAGCCTTTTATCATACAGATTTTGCTACGTCAAAAAATTTCTCAAGAGCCCTTTAAAAATAGCTCATTGCCGCCTTAAAAATATTGACCTCCTAATAAATATGTAAAGCATGATTGACATTAATTAAAATTAGCAATACTATATGTAAAGCTTACTTAACATAAAGATAGATAAGGATTACAAATGAATAATAAAGGACAATCAAGCGATAAGGAGAAGAGGACCAGAAAGAAAACGGTCTCTCTTGCAATTTGGACTTTGCTCTGGGTTTTATCGGTTGCCCTGGCAGCCTTCGGACATCAGTTATTCTGGGGAGCAAATGATCTGATAAACACGCTTATCATACTTCTGAACTTTGGTATTGGAATCGGTATGATCATAGCGAACATCAAACATTTGAGGGAACTGGATGAGATGCTGCAAAAAGTTCACTTAGAGTCGATGGGCATTTCATTGGGCCTGGCCGTTGTAGGCGGCATTAGTTATTCAATGTTAGATGCTACAAATGTGATCCCTTTTGATGCGGAAATTGCTGGAGTAATTATTTTGATTGCCCTTTCATATTTCATTTCTCTGCTAATAAACCTAAGACGATACAAATGAAAAACCGACTGAAAGTACTTCGGGCTGAACGTGACTGGACTCAGGCTGATCTGGCCAGCGCATTAGATGTATCACGGCAGACCGTTAATGCAATTGAAAACGGAAAGTATGATCCAAGTCTTCCCTTGGCATTTAGCATTGCGAGACTTTTTGATAAGCAGATCGAAGAAATTTTTGACGATGAGAAATAAAAAACAAACTAATCTTAAAAACCCAACAGAAATAAAAAGAAAAAAATAGACATAACATGCGAAATTTTTGTGTTATGTAACAGGTAATTCTAATGACAAAAATATGAAAAACGAAAAAACTTTGGTTTTAGGGGCAGCATTCGGTGCTGCAATTGGATCTGTAATAGGCGTTCTAACGGATGATTTAGCTCTATGGATTAGCTTAGGGACAGCGCTGGGTACAGCAATTGGTATCACTATAGGTCAAGAACAAGAAAATGAGAATAGCGATGAAAACAAATATTAAAAAAGCTTTTAACGGCTGACTGTCAGATCAAGTCGTGACTATTACATATTATCACACAGTCTATACGAACCATTGAAACTTCTTTCCTTATTACAAAACGCATTATAACCTGTGCTCTTGGCTCGGACTTACATCGGTCTCTCTTTTCTTCCTTTCGCTTATTAGTTAATGTTTCGTTTTAATTAAATTCCACATCTGGGCACCTTCCGTAAAAGCACCAACCCTTATATTGCTTTACTCCATAACCATTCTCAAAAGATGATTCATATCGTTCTGCATTTCATCGTTCCCCTGATTGTCGCTTTCGCATTTTATCATAGCCGATGGCAAAACGCGACGGTGATCATGATTGCGACATTGCTTGTTGATCTAGATCACTTGCTGGCTGAGCCCATATATGATCCCAGTCGATGCTCCATCGGTTTCCATCCGTTGCACACTGCACCAGCCATCACAATCTATGTATTGATGTTTGCTCTTCCTCTTGTTTTTGGACGAAAAGCTGAGAGGCAGGGTTTCCACTCCTCCACTCGTTTACTACACCTGGCAGGTCTTGGACTACTTATCCACATGGCACTCGATTGGATCGACTGTATGACATAGCAAATTATTATTTAAAATATGGCAGATGGATAATGCAATCTGAGTAGTATTACTCATGTGTTCAGAAATCCCCGAGGGTCGCCTTTCTCCCTGCTGAAGCCTCAAAGAATAAACGCCTGTTTCCATATTTATAAGTTCCAAATTATGAATTACATCTTGGCAATTAACGTTCGTTTGAACGCAGCACATCTGAAAGGTTGTTAGAGAGTTGGAAAATTAACAGAAGATTGAAGTATATTGATTGCTAATTATAAATATCCCGCCAGAAATTTAATTTATTACATCTATTTATGTCTCGATTTGATGAAGAAGCCCAAGATTGGGATACCCCTGAAAGTCAAGAACGCGCAGAAAATATTGCTGAAGAAATAAAATCACATGTTCCATTATCAAACAATATGTCTGCTTTTGAGTATGGTTGTGGAACCGGCCAGCTAAGTTTTGAGCTCCGTGAAAAAATAGGGCCTATTACTTTAGCCGATACTTCAACTGGAATGCTGGAAGTACTTCGTGATAAGATTCAGGATAAAACGATAGATAATATGCACCCAGTCAATCTTGATCTGACCAAGGATCCACTGCCGGACAGGCAATTTGATTTGGTGTATACCATGATGACTCTTCACCATATTCCAGACACCCAACTTATCCTTAACCAATTTTATAAGCTCCTAAATCCCAGAGGATACCTTTGTGTAGCCGATCTTGATAAAGAAGATGGATCTTTTCATGGTCATGATGTTGATGATGTCCATAAAGGATTTGACCGAAAAAAGCTGGCAGGGTTGGCGGAAAAACTAGGCTTTACGAATATAGCCTTTTCAACAGCCTATAAAATGGAACGAGAGATTAATGACCATGGTGAAACCAAAACATTCCCTATTTTTTTAATGGTTGCACAAAAGTCTTGAATATTATCTTAGCAGTTGGCATATACTACAATTCGTTCCCTCGATTCTGATGACGCCCTAAGACAGGAAACATTTCGCTATAGCTGTCTACATCAATATTCAACTTAAAATTAATTATTACATCGTGATTTCGAAGACATCTCTAACCATCCTGGCTGTTTCAATAGCTCTGTTTTTCTCCTGTACAACACAAAAAGAAGAGCCGGTATTTTCTGTAGAAGGAAAGCTCAATAACATCGATACCGAGAGTGTGTTATTACAACAGGCAAAAGGTTTAAATGCCACTCAATTCGATATCGTGGATACTTTGTCGGTACAGACCGACAGCACATTTTCCTCATCCTACCGTCTTGAGCCTCATTATTACCGGTTGCGCATTCACGATTCCCTGCATGTACCTTTCATTGCTGATTCCGGACAACAGATTTCGATCAACTTTTATGGCGAAGATAAATATGAGGTATCGGATTCGCCGGACACCGAACTTTTTGAAGAGTATGAAGAATTCCGAATGCAGGTTTTGAGAGACACAGTGTATCCGATTAGGACGCAATTGGAAGATTTGCTGGAAGAAGATAACCCAGAAAATGCTGCCCGGATTGAAAAGCTTGGGGACCGGGTGTTAAAGGCAGAAGAACAGTATCGAGATACTCTGATACATGCAGTTAAAAAGATGGGAACCTCTATCGCCATCTACCCGACCATGGTTCGCTGGAACGGCGATAAACACATGGATTACTATGATCAGCTTGCCACTGATTTTGCTGAACGTCATAAAGGACTTGAAGTAGCAAAGCTCGTATCAGAGAAAGTAAGAATTTTAAAACAGGTGTCACTCGGCGGCAAAGTCTCAGAAATTGTCGCACCGGATACTTCGGGCGTAGAACGTTCCCTTTATAATAATCTGGGCAAGTACACTTTAATAGACTTTTTTGGCAGCTGGTGCGGACCCTGTAGATCAGAAAGTGACCACTTGGGAAAAATGTATGACCGATACCATAGCTCCGGATTCGAGATTTTCGGATTTGGCATTGAGTACGAGAAAGACCGATGGATTCGGGCACTTAAAGAAGACAACCGAACATGGATCAATGTATCTACGGTTGACGGCTATTCAAACCAGATTGCTGAAGAATATGCCATAACGGCAATCCCTAAAAATTTCCTTGTCGATGAAAACGGCGTCATCGTGGCAAAAGACATTCATGGCCGGGAACTTGAAGAGAAACTTGAGGAGTTATTTTCAGAGCAAAACCCATAATTGATATTCAACGATTCACAGAGAAGCTTACACTCAAATTAATAACTGAGTAGATTGATTATCCCACAAAAAGAAGTGTCGACTTAAACTTCTTCCTGGCTATGGAGTACAGGGTGTGTAAACTAAACTCTGTCCGGGCTGCTTACTTTTCATGGTTACGGGTTAAGTCCAGTGGCAGTCGATCGCC
>NZ_JBYEIQ010000011.1:2500-5518 GCF_058386955.1 Fodinibius sp. GM21
TTCCGCAAGTAGTGGCGAGCGAACGCGGAACAGCCCAAACCCTGCTGCTACGGCGGCAGGGGGTTGCAGGGCCCACATAAGCCAACCCAAGCGAAGACGAAGCGGACTGGAAAGCCGCCCCACAGAAGGTGACAGGCCTGTAGACGTAAGCGAGGCGCGGTGGTGGGATCCCCTGAGTAGGACGGGACCGGAGAAATCCTGTCTGAAGCTGCCGGCACCATCCGGTAAGGCTAAATACTGGTTATGACCGATAGTGAACAAGTACCGTGAGGGAAAGGTGAAAAGAACGCCGAGAAGGCGAGTGAAATAGTACCTGAAACCATACGCTTACAAGCGGTCGGAGCCCCTTTGGGGGTGACGGCGTGCCTTTTGCATAATGAGCCTACAAGTTGCGCCTGTCGTGCAAGGTTAATCTCCTCAGGAGAGCAGCCGAAGCGAAAGCGAGTCCGAACAGGGCGAAAGTACGGCGGGGCAGACGCGAAACCGAGTGAGCTATCTATGGCCAGGATGAAGCGTGGGTAAGACCACGTGGAGGTCCGAACCGACGGGCGTTGAAAAGCCCCCGGATGAGCTGTGGATAGGGGTGAAAGGCCAATCAAACTCGGAAATAGCTCGTTCTCCTCGAAATATATTTAGGTATAGCATCTGGCGTGTAGCATGCCGGAGGTAGAGCACTGATTAGACTAGGGGGCTTCACCGCCTACCAAATCTAGACAAACTCCGAATGCCGGCATGTGTTGCCAGGTAGTCAGCGTGGGGGCGATAACGTCCTCCCGCAAGAGGGAAACAACCCAGACCACCAGCTAAGGCCCCTAAATCCAAACTAAGTTGAACAAAGAAAGTTGGGTTGCCCAGACAACTAGGAGGTTGGCTTAGAAGCAGCCATTCCTTGAAAGAGTGCGTAATAGCTCACTAGTCGAGCGGCCCGGCGTCGATAATTCGCGGGCATAAGTTTGGTGCCGAAGCTGTGGATTGCATCCGTTCGGATGCAGTGGTAGAGGAGCATTCCAGCGCCATCGAAGTTGGCTTGTAAGAGCCGGTGGAGGTTCTGGAAGCGAAACTGTAGGCATGAGTAACGATAAGAGGGGTGCGAACCCCCTCCACCGAAAATCTAAGGGTTCCTGATCAACGCAAATCGGATCAGGGTTAGTCGAGACCTAAGGCGTAGCCGACAGGCGAAGCCGATGGAAAACCGGTTAAATATTCCGGTACCGCTATCTAGCTATAGATGAAGGCGTCACGCAGAAGTGACACCACCGCCTCGCGATGGAATGCGAGGTTAAAGGCAGTAGGCCGGTGGGTAGGCAAATCCGCCCACCACCAAGGCTGAGCGCCGACAGTACGGGGAGCCTACGGGCAAACCGATAGCGTGGGTAATCTGGCTGCCAAGAAACCCGTCGTCATCTGCTGGCATAGCGCTCGTACCAAAACCGACACAGGTAGATGAGGAGAGGATCCTCAGGTGCTCGAGCGAATCGTGGCTAAGGAACTCGGCAAATTAGATCCGTAACTTCGGGAGAAGGATCCCCTGCGCGCCCTTCGGGGCGTGCGGGGCGCAGTGACCAGGTCCAATCGACTGTTTACCAAAAACACATGCCTCTGCTAAGTCGTAAGACGATGTATAGGGGCTGACACCTGCCCGGTGCTGGAAGGTTAAGGAAGGCTGTTAATCGCTTCGGCGATGAAGCGGCCCACTGAAGCCCCAGTAAACGGCGGCCGTAACTATAACGGTCCTAAGGTAGCGAAATTCCTTGTCGGGTAAGTTCCGACCTGCACGAATGGTGCAACGAATTGGACACTGTCTCAGCCACGAGCTCGGTGAAATTGTGGTATCGGTGATGACGCCGATTACCCGCAGCGGGACGGAAAGACCCCGTGAACCTTTACTACAACTTTACATTGGCTTTAGCTGCCCGATGTGCAGGATAGGTGGGAGACCCGGAAGCGCCAGCGCCAGCTGGCGTGGAGTCGTCCGTGAAATACCACCCTTTGGGCCGCTGAATTCTAATTCCCCACAGGGAAGACAGTGTATGGTGGGTAGTTTGACTGGGGCGGTCGCCTCCTAAACAGTAACGGAGGCTCCCAAAGGTACCCTCAGCACGGTCGGCAATCGTGCGCAGAGTGTAAAAGCATAAGGGTGCTTGACTGCAAGACATACAGGTCGAGCAGCTGCGAAAGCAGGGTTTAGTGATCCGGCGGTTTTCCGAATGGAAGGGCCGTCGCTCAAAGGATAAAAGGTACTCCGGGGATAACAGGCTTATCTCCCCCAAGAGTTCACATCGACGGGGAGGTTTGGCACCTCGATGTCGGCTCATCGCATCCTGGGGCTGGAGAAGGTCCCAAGGGTATGGCTGTTCGCCATTTAAAGCGGTACGCGAGCTGGGTTCAGAACGTCGTGAGACAGTTCGGTCCCTATCTGCTGTGGGCGTTGGAATGTTGCGGAGAGCTGCTCCTAGTACGAGAGGACCGGAGTGGACGCACCGCTGGTGCACCTGTTGTCCGGCCACGGGCATCGCAGGGTAGCTATGTGCGGAAGTGATAAGCCGCTGAAAGCATCTAAGCGCGAAGCACGCTCCAAGATAAACATTCCCTATTGCAGCCTTCTGGAAGACGACCAGATCGATAGGCGGCAGGTGTAAGCGTGGTAACACGTTCAGCCGAGCCGTACTAATAAGGCTACCGGCTTCCGCTTATATGGCTTGCACGACCGATTCGGTCGGCCGCAAGCCGCCCAAGCGAGGCAACGAGCATACAGCAACCACCGATCTTTGCCCTTACCCTCAGCTATCCCTACGTCGAAGACATTTTGACATATTGATTTCCACGAGTTTTGAGCAGGCGGGCCAAGCGCCGGGGCTCCACCCGTTCCCATCCCGAACACGGCCGTGACACCCGGCAGCGCCGATGGTACTTCCCGACAGGGAGGAAGCGTAGGTCCCCGCCCGCTCTTTTTTTATTACCTAACGGTGATCCCACGCGGGGTCACCGTTTTTTTTGTTTTGGGTCTTAAATCTTGGT
>NZ_JBYEIQ010000012.1:0-1324 GCF_058386955.1 Fodinibius sp. GM21
AGGGTGTGTAAACTAAACTCTGTCCGGGCTGCTTACTTTTCATGGTTACGGGTTAAGTCCAGTGGCAGTCGATCGCCATATCGAATGGCCAGCTGTTGAACGGTTAAGGCCCAGTTTTGCAACGGACTCGTCCATTTCTTCTCAATGTTTTTGGTCGCCAGATACACCAGCTTGAGCAAGGCCATGTCACTGGTGAAAGCACCTTTGGTCTTGGTGACCTTTCGCAGCTGCCGGTGATAGCCTTCTACCGCATTAGTCGTATATATGAGCTTACGAATCGGGGGAGTATACTGGAAATAGGTCGTCAGCTTCTCCCAATTGTCGCGCCAAGAGGCGATGACAACGGGATATTTTGACTCCCATTTATTAGCCAACTCATCCAGGGCCAGCTTGGCCAAATCCTTGGTGTCTGCTCGATATACGCGCTTTAAGTCCCGCATGAACTCCTTCTGGTCTTTGCTGGCTACGTACTTCAGGGAGTTGCGGATCTGGTGAACAATGCAGCTCTGCACGTCGGCCTTTGGATACACGCTCCCAATCGCCTCGCTAAAGCCGGTGAGATTATCGGTACAGGCAATGAGGATATCCTGGAGCCCTCGGTTCTGCATGTCGGAAAGCACTTGCAGCCAGAAGTTGGCCCCTTCGCTCTCGGAGACGTAGCATCCCAGCACCTGCTTGTAGCCATCCCGGTTGATGCCCAGAATATTATAAAGGGCTTTGTGAGTCACTCGTCCTTCATCCCGTACCTTGTAATGCATGGCATCCAGCCACACGATACAGTAAACCTCTTCCAGCGGACGAGATTGCCAGGCCTTCACCTCGGGGATGATGCGATCGGTAATCTGAGAGAGTACGGTGTGGGAAAGCTCGGTGTCATACATTTCGGAGATATGAGCCGAGATGTCTCGAAGGCTCATTCCGAGTCCGTAAAGACCGATAATCTTGTCCTGGAGACTATCCGCCAAAACGGTTTCCCGCTTTTTGATCAGCTGAGGATCAAAGCTGCTCTGACGGTCCTGCGGAGTCTCGATCTCGAAACTACCCGCTGAACTTTTAATCGTTTTGTGGCCTTTGCGGTTGCGCTTGTTGCCGCCTTTGCGTTGCTCGGTATCCAAATGAGCATCCATCTCGGCCTCTAGGGCCGCCTCGATGAAGCTCTGAAGCATCGGAGCAAAGGCGCCCTCTTTGCCAAATAGGGACTCCCCAGACTTGAGCTGGGCCAAGGCTTTTTCTTGTAGTTTATCTAGTTCTTTTTGTGTCATGATTTGTCTAAGTTAGTAGATTTTAAATTACCAACCTAGACAGAGTTAGATTTACACTCTCG
>NZ_JBYEIQ010000013.1:0-1022 GCF_058386955.1 Fodinibius sp. GM21
ACGCCTAACCCGCCTTTAGATTACTCCTACCCAAAAATGACGTACATTGGCGGTATATCCGCCACTGGATCCCCGCCGGGGTGACCTAGCTAACCCGCTAGCTTTCGAGCTATCATGCGTATGAGTCCCCGGCAGGTTCCAGACCAGAAGGCACTAGTTAGAATATAAGCCCAACGAGCTCATAAAGGTAATAGTGGCTGGTCCTATCCAGTAAGCGGTAGTCATTCACTAATAAATATAGGAGAAAATCTCATGGAAGCCAGCTATTATATCGGTATTGACATCTCCAAAGGGCGATTAGATTGGCACTTGATCGACGCCAGGAACACAGAACTTGCAACCGGCCAAGCAGCAAACACCCCAAAGGGGATCAACAAGATGATAGCCCAATGGAAGCGAAGAAAAAATGGCCTGAATGAGTTTATCGTTTGTTTTGAGCATACCGGCCCCTACGGGCTTTTGCTAGCTACTATCTTAGAAGAAGCCACAATTTGTTATGTGATGGTTTCGGCCGCCCAGGTACAGCTTTCGTTGGCCATTCGCCGTGGGAAGTCGGATCCCATTGACGCCCGGCGCCTGGCTGAGTATCTGTGGCGTTTCCGGGACCGATTGTCTCCCAGTCGGCTGCCATCCAAGACGCTGCTGGAGCTGCGCAGTTGGCTAATATGGCGTGAGAAGCTGGTAAAAATGCGGACGGCCCTTGCCAATGGCATCAAAGCAAATACCCTAACGAGTCAAGTAGCAGATTTGAGCGAAATTAACAATCAGATGCAGGCGCAACATGATCAACTAACAATCCTGCTAAAACAAGTCGATCGCACCATTAATGGGCTCCTCCGCAGGTACAATACCACCGAAGGCCAATATGATCTACTGGTAAGCATTCCCGGCATTGGTCCAATCATCGCCGGTTGGCTGCTGGTCTATACGGAAGGATTTACCCGGTTTGGCAATGGGCGGCAACTGGCCTGTTTTGCCGGCAGTGCTCCATTTCCCAAGCAATCGGGTCAACACAAGAGCCC